>JANQWS010000001.1 GCA_030729785.1 Algoriphagus sp.
CAGATTGCGGATAATCAAATAATTACTTCACAAGAATTGTTGTTTCACTTGCTTTAAACCCAATTCTATAGGTATTTACAAGTATTGTTTCTCCAGGTACGGCAGCGAAGGGCTTGGAATAAATCTTCCATGGTTCATCTGTTGATTTCCGATACCCAAACGAGGCACCAGGAGTGGGAGATTTCAAACTTATTTTTCCGTCTTCATAGGTTGATTCAGCTGGGGAGGTTATTGGTGGACTATCCTTTCCTCCCCACCAATTGCGTACCATCTGCATTTCGTCCAATGCACCCAAATCTCCATAGTTGAGTACCCATTCTTCGTGAGCTTTTCGGAGTTCATCCAATTTCTCCTCATAAAGAGGGTTTCCAACCAGATTTTTAAATTCCCAAGGATCAGCTTTGGTATCGTATAGCTCTTCTGTAGGTTTTGTGGAAGCAAACCAGCGGGCTTGATCGGCATTGAGTAATCCTTTTGAATTCAACTCTAGCAGATGAACCATCAGTGGATTCTGAAGTCTATATTTTATATTTTGGTAGTTTGGCTTTTCGGGCATGTAGTTTCGAATGTATTTAAATTCCCCATCGGTAACAGCTCTTACTCGATCGTATTCGGAGTCTATGCGATCTCGGGCGGCAAAACTATATTTTCTTGGAGTTTCTGGTTTTTGTTGACCTAAAAATGCTTGCCCTTGCATGGATTCAGGAATGGATACTCCAGCTAGGGAAAGTAAGGTGGGTGCAAAATCCACAAAGCTAATAAGCTCATTGGATTGGCTTCCGGCTTCAAGAAATGGAGCTTTTACGAATAAAGGAGCTCTCAAACCTCGATCATAAAGTTCACGTTTGAAATAGGGCATGCCGTCACCATGATCTGAGAAAAAGAAGATAATGGTATTTTCATAGAGCCCATCTTCCTTTAGTTGCGCAATTACCTCACCTACTTGCTGATCCATTCGCATGGCATTTGTAATAAATCGTGCCAAAACTCTGCGTGAAAGGGAATCGTCAGGATATACTGGTGGAAGGGACACTTCTTCCGGGCGAACTAATAATTCCTCGTGTTCTCGCATCCAAACTTGAGATTCATGGCTAACCGTGAAGTTAAATATGGAGAAAAAGGGCTGTGTCGAATCGGGTCTATTTCTGTAGTGTGCTTTCCTACCACTTTCATCCCACATGGTTACTGGGCTCTCAAATTGGTAATCTTCTTTTGAGTTGTTGCTGGTGTAATAACCTGCGCTACGAAGTAGCTCGGGATAAGTCCTCATTCCTTCAGGTAGGACGGTGGAATAACCTTTGAATTCGGGTGGATAGGCATCCAGAGCAGCTGCAGAAGCAGCTAAAGTACGCATATGCATCGCGCCGATGGAGGTCTGGTAAGCTCCAGTAATTATTGCTGCCCGGCTTGGAGCGCATACCCCTGCAGTGGCAAATACGTGGTTGTATTGAACTGATTCAGCTGCAAGTGCATTGAGAAAGGGGGTTTTACCTCCTGTTCCTCCATAGGTCTCCAGGTGCTGGGGGGATAGATCCTCGCATACAATCCATACTATATTTGGAGGGGTGGGTTGGGCTGTTTGTTGAGCAAAAAGACCTTTTATTGATAAGAAAGGCAAAACTATAAGGAGAAGAATCTTATAACTACGACAGGATTTGTTCATGTTTTTTTATTTTTGAAACATTGAACCTTAAGTTATCACTTTTTAGGTTAAATCAATAGTTGAATGAAATCCAACTGATAGAAAGAAACCCTACTAAATTCTCCTTTGAGTTTTATGAGAATTTATTTTTTTGTTTAGGATGAACGACTCGTTGACTCGGAATCTCGCGAAGTCGAGAGGCTTGACTTCCGCCTATCTACCCCGTCGCCACGTTTCTTGGGGAGAAATAAGATTCCTTGAGTTTTCAAAAAAAGTTAAGTCTCACGCAAAGTCGCGAAGACGCCAAGGGTGTTCAACTTTGCGGCTCCCCAGAGAAAGTAAGATGCTAAAGGTCTTTAACTTTGCGCCTGCCTTCAGGTAGGTCTCTGCAGCTTTACGAGATAAAAAAAATCCCCTTCAAAATCTCTTCTGAAGGGGACTCTGAAGTGGGCCCACTTGGAATCGAACCAAGCACCTACTGATTATGAGTCAGTT
>JANQWS010000002.1:0-2625 GCA_030729785.1 Algoriphagus sp.
TGTACAAAGTACGAAGTACCATGTACCAAGTACTTACATAAGTAACATTTGTGTACAAATTATACTTCTTACTTGCCTGTCTGCCAGGTAGGGTACCTAGTACATGCTTCTGCTACTAAAAAATGTGCCTAAATATAGATTCAAATCACAATCACACCAGACTCGGCTGCCAACAGTGGACCGTTGACTGTTAGCAAAATGACCTTTATTTTTTCAGGAGCAGAAGCCAACAAATTTTCCCATTCCTAGTATCTTGTACACATGAAAAATAAAATTGCATTGGTTACTGGAGCGACCTCCGGAATCGGCTGGGCTTGTGCCCTTACTGTGGCCAAATTGGGGTATGACCTTATTGCAACAGGACGAAGAGCCGACCGTTTGGAGGAGTTACGGCAGGAACTTCCTGATGGAATACGCTTTTTGCCCCTTGTTTTTGATGTGCGTGCTCGCGAAGAAGTAGAGCGGTATTTGGCTAATCTTCCATCAGAATGGGCATCCATTGATGTGTTGATCAATAATGCGGGCAACGCTCATGGTTTGGATCCTATACAGACGGGAAATGTAGACGACTGGGATGCCATGCTTGACATCAATGTAAAAGGGTTGCTTTACGTTTCTAAGGCCATTATTTCGGGCATGACGGAGCGAAACTCTGGCCATATTATCAATATCGGTTCCATCGCCGGTAAGGAAATTTATCCAAATGGGAATGTGTATTGTGCTTCCAAGCATGCAGTTGATGCGTTGACAAATGGCATGCGCATCGATTTGAATCCCTTTGGCATCAAAGTGATGGGAATACATCCAGGCTTGGTGGAAACAGAATTTTCACTGGTTCGCTTCAAAGGGGATTCCCAGCGCGCCTCTACAATTTACCAAGGTTACCAGCCCTTAGTGGCTCAAGATATTGCCGATATTGTCGAGTTTGCACTTACTCGGCCGCCTCATGTGGTGCTTGCCGATGTAGTGGTACTTCCTACCGCGCAAGCTTCCGCTACGGTGATTAAGAAAAAACTAAATCCATGAGAAAGTGTGGCTACCTATTTTTAAGCTTGACTTTGGCCTGCTCCACTCCAAAAAGTGACCAGCAATCTTTTTCTACCGCACAGCGGGACTCCCTTTTCCAGAATGATGTAGCGAGTAGCAAAGAGGAATTGACTGGTACAGGTCTCGAAAAATCACTACAAGAGCAAGGCTTGGTAAACATCCAGAAGGAGATTTCTGGAATCCAAGTGGAATTGAAATATTCTACGGTAGATAATTTTTTCCAACAGGACGTGTATGGTGATCTTACGCAGTGCTACTTACAGCCTGTTGCTGCTGAGATGCTAGGAAAAGCACAAGCATCCTTGCAAAAAGAGTACCCTAATTTGAGTCTTTTGGTATACGATGGCGTGCGCCCGCTACGTGTTCAGCAGATTTTGTGGGATAGCTTGGACAAGCCGGACAGCATCAAGCCTTTGTATGTTTCGGATCCTAAAATTGGAGGACTTCACAATTATGGGCTGGCCGTAGACCTAACTATTTTTGATCTAAAGTCAGGCAAACCTCTTGATATGGGTACCCCTTTTGATTACTTTGGCTACCCGGCATATCCCGATCGTGAATTGCAGATGCTGGCAGAAGAAAAAATCACCAAAGCGCAGGTAGCAAATCGGGAAATCCTCAGAAAGGTGATGAAAGGCGCAGGATTTACAGGAATAGGTAGTGAATGGTGGCATTTCAATGCATTTTCACGTAAAGAAGCTAAAGAAAAATTTTCCTTGATAAATTAACTCAATCCCATAATCTAAAAAGACCCATGAAAACCCGCAGCGCTATTGCCTTGACCTTTGTGCTATTCTTCTTGCTAAACGTCGCTTCCTATGCGCAGCAAGGGGGACAGTTTCGTGTTTTAGTTTTTTCAAAAACAACAGGATTTAGACACCAGTCCATCCCCAATGGAGTGATGGCCTTGAAAAAAATGAGTGAAAAGCACGTGTTTTCAGTGTACACCACTGAGGATGCTACACAATTCTCTGACGAGAATCTTGCTAAATACGATGCAGTGGTGCTGATGAGTACCACTGGGACGATATTTAATGAAGCTCAGAAAGCTGCTTTTCAAAAATTTGTCCAATCAGGTAAAGGAGTGGTTGGAATTCACTCTGCCACCGATACGGAATACGAATGGCCTTGGTACAACCAGATGATTGGAGGCTACTTTCTTGCCCATCCTCGTCAGCAAACCTTACGCTTGCACGTGGTGGACCGTACCCATCCTTCCACCTGGCATTTGCCTGAAAACTTGCTTTGGACCGACGAGCTGTATGAGTTTAGGAGCATGAATCCAGCCATCAAGGTCTTGATCCAGGCAGATGAGACCACTTACCAGCCTGCAAAAGCCATGGGGGCCAACCATCCAATGGCTTGGTACCATGAATTCGATGGAGGGCGAGTTTTTTACACTGCTCTTGGCCATGTGGATGCAGTTTGGGAAGATGCTGACTTCTTAAAGCACTTGTACGGAGGGATTTGGTATGCTGCCAAAGGAAAACTTCCAAAAAAGTAATGGTTTAGTCGCGATTCTAATTTTGGCTTAGCTCAACTTTGAATTACTGATGATTGTCTACGGATGACTGTCTA
>JANQWS010000002.1:2725-10768 GCA_030729785.1 Algoriphagus sp.
TCTACAGCTTATTAAAATGAACTTCAAACCTTATTTTCCTTGGCTACAGATAAGTTGATGTTTTTACAAAAAATTAAATAAAAAGCGAGGAGCTCGGAACTTCTAAGTCAAAATTTGGTTTCTCATACTAAAATCCTTTTTCTGACATGTTAAAAGCGCAAGCTAGACCCGTTCACCTCTACATGGAGGCCAATCCCAATCCCAACTCTTTAAAGTTTGTGGCCAACTTTATGTTGGTGGAGGAGGGTGTAAGTTATGATTTTCCGGATGCAGCAAGTGCTGGAGCAAGTCAGTTGGCTCAGGAGCTATTCAATTTTGCCGCTGTACAACGCGTCTTTATTGCTTCCAATTTTGTGACCATCACCAAGTCGGAAGAGGTAGAATGGACTGAGGTCCAGACCATTTTTCGGGACCATATTCGCCAGTACCTAGAGTCTGGCCAAAAGGCAGTGCAGGTGCTAATTGAGAAGGATCCCTTGTTTGATGAAAACGATTCAGAGATCGTTAAAAAAATCAAAGGCATACTAGACGAATACATCCGACCTGCCGTGGAGCAGGACGGTGGGGCCATTGTATTTCATTCCTTTGTAGATGGGGTGGTGAAGGTACTTTTGCAAGGATCTTGTTCGGGCTGTCCTTCGAGTACAGTTACCTTGAAGGCAGGTATTCAAAATCTGCTTACCCGCATGCTTCCTGAGGTGAAGGAAGTGCAGGCGGAGGGAGTGTAAGCTTTTTTACATGGTTAAATCCAATTGGATCTGGGCATTCCTAGGACTTCTTGCACTTGGACTTCGACTGCTTGCTGGATTCTTTCCTGACCTCACGGATCAAGTCTATTCGCGAAGCATCTTTCCAATTATTCGAATTGGAATTGACTACAGTTTGGGGTCCTTGCCATTTCCTACTGCTTACTTGTTTTTTGGATTGATTTTTTGGCTTTTTGGCCTAGTATTACGTCGATTTTTTCGAGTTAAAGGAGTAAAAAACCGGTGGAAGTATTTGATGCAAACAGCCGCTAATGGTTTGGGAGCACTGATTTTCTTGTTTTTGCTTCTTTGGGGTTACAATTACCAGCGCACTCCCATCATCGAGCGCCTGTCCCTACAACCCAAACCACTCAGCTTGTCGCAATTGACTGAAGAAATAAATCGATCGCAGCACTTGGCTGTCCTGAGTCGTGGGCAAATCACACAAGATACCATGGCCTTGAGCGAGGTGATGGACTACGCTGCTATGGAATCTGAAGTTCGGGCGACCCTAGCCCAAAATTCGGGAGTTTTAGCCTTGAATTTTGCGGGTCGACCCCGTACCAAACAGTTTCCTCCTCAAGGAATGATGCGGAGAATGGGTATCCTTGGAATATACTTCCCATTCACGGGCGAAAGTTATCTCGATCCAGCTTTGCATGTCTTAGAAAAACCCTTTACCATAGCCCACGAGATGGCACATAGCCTGGGCGTGACTAATGAGGGGGAGGCCAGTTTTATTGCTTGGGTAGTTTGCACTCGGGCGGAAAATCCGGTATTGCAGTATGCAGCACACCTTGTATTGCTTCGATACCAACTTCGAGATTACTTTGAGATGGACCCAGATGGCGCTTTATGCTGGATGGAAACACTTCCGAGGGGTATTATTCAAGATCTAATTTCCATTCGAGAGGCCGGAGAAGCCTATCCTCCGATTTGGCTTGCCTTGAGTCGAGCCTCCAACGATCTATTTTTAAAGTCGCAGGGAGTAAAAGCGGGAATCCAGTCCTACCAACAATTGCCCATGCTTGCTTTTGCATGGCACAAGAAGATTGCAAAAAATGGAGAGGGAGTTAATTTTGAATGAACTGGACTGTCTTGATGAAGCTTAGGGCTTAGATGTGGGGATGTAGTAACTATCGTTATTTTCTATTTCCTACCCAGACGCCAATAATTACTGCAGCTATCCCCAAGTAATGGCCTAAAAGTAGTACTTCCCCATCCAAAACTCCCCAAAGGATGGCTACAATTGGGATGGTGTAAGTAACTAGACTTGCAAAGAAAGGACTTGCACTTTTGATCATGATATTGAATAGAATCAAAGCAGTAGCAGTACCTACCATGCCTAGCAAGGTCACGTAGCCCAAGGCCTCCCAAGCGTCGGGGTGGGTCGCCATTTTGTAGGAAAAGTTGGTTCCTGCAAATAAATAAATCAGGGCCATCGGAAGAATCATCAGCAAGGAAATAGAGGAAATCTCGATGGACTTGAGTTTGGTAAATCTGGTTTTGATAAAGTGTAAGTTGATGCTGTAGCAGATGCAAGCTGCGATGACATACAAGGCATAGGCATTGATGTTGGATAAGGAATCCCATCCTCCTCCCTCTTTAAAAGTAACTAGGATAATAACGCCCAAAAATGCGATTACTAGGCCTACTCCATTTCTTTTGGTGATGGAGGTATTAAAAAATAAGGCTCCCACCAGGACTACGAAAAGTGGAGTCAGTGCATTCAATACGCCTGTAAGTGAACTACTCAGCTGCGTTTGTGCAATGGGAAATAGGAAAGCAGGGATAAAACTGCCCAATAAGCCAGTTACAAGTAAGTTTTTTACTTGGGTTTTACTGAGTTGTTTGATCCTTGGAAGGGATAAAGGGAGCAGTAAACTTGCTGCTGCTACCATTCGGTAAGCACCGACCTCTCCCGGAGAAAACACTTCCAATCCTCTTTTGATCAAAATAAAGGAACTACCCCAGATCAAGGTTAACACCACAAGGAGCGTCCAATTTTTTAAACTATTTTCTGAGGAAATGGAGGTCATGAGTGGATAAGTGAAGGCAAAGAAAGTCAAATTCTAGGGCAGGATGGTTTAATTTCCTAGAGAGCTGCAAGCATAGGTTAAAGCGATAGAAATTCGTAATCCGCGTAGGTTTCTTGTACCCGATCCAAAATCGACAAAACTTCCGAATAGTGCTCTGCCGTAACCATTTCGGTGCGGAATGGTTTAAAGTTGGGCATGCCTCTGAAGTAATTCGTGTAGTGTCTGCGCATTTCCAGGATCCCTTGCTTTTCGCCTTTCCACTCGATCGAAAAATCCAAGTGCTTTTTGGTGACTGCAAGACGCTCGTTTAAATCTGGGGCAATAAGTTTTTCACCCGTAGCAAAAAAGTGCTTGATTTCATTAAAAATCCACGGATATCCAATAGATGCTCTTCCGATCATGATGCCATCGACGTTGTATTTGGCACGGTATTCGGCTGCTTTTTCTGGGCTATCTATATCTCCATTCCCGAAAACAGGGATGTGGAGCCTGGGATTATCCTTGACTAAGTTGAGCCAAGACCAGTCGGCCTCTCCCTTATACATTTGTTGACGGGTACGGGCGTGGATGGATATCGCTTGAATACCCACATCTTGAAGGCGCTCAGCTACCTCTACAATCCGAATGGTATCCTGACTCCAGCCCAGTCTAGTTTTGACAGTAACGGGCAGATTGACACGTTTGACAATTTCTGCTGTCATGGCGACCATCTTGTCGATGTCCAGTAAGATTCCAGCACCAGCACCCTTGCAGGCCACTTTGTGTACGGGGCAGCCATAATTTATATCCAAAATATCTGGCCCTGCAGCCTCAGCGATGGCAGCAGCTTCCCGCATAGATTCAATTTCAGCCCCAAAAATTTGAATACCAACTGGGCGCTCGTAATCGTATACATCCAATTTTTGAACGCTTTTGGCAGCGTCGCGAATAAGTCCTTCGGAGCTGATAAACTCGGTATACATTAAATCAGCACCGTTTTGCTTGCAAACCGCTCGAAAGGGAGGGTCACTTACATCCTCCATCGGGGCTAGCAAAAGCGGGAAATCTCCCAACGCTATATTTCCAATCTTTACCACGTGACATTCTAAATTTCGTGTAAATTTAGCCCAATTATGGAGATTTACGATACTCGGGCTGAAATAGCCTCTCGGAAGAACTGGTTTTTGTCCTTGGTAGTCATTACGTTAGTGACTTTTGGAACCTTGGTAGTACTCCAAGGGGTTGCTATGGCACTTATTCCTACTTTATTTCAGGTATCCCTGGAAGAGCTAATTGCCTTGGTCAATGGCGAATACGATATTCCCAATGGCCGAATGGCCTTGCTATTTACCCAAGGGATTGGTTCTGGTCTAGGATTTTGGGTTGCTACTTGGATCTGTATTCGTTTTTTAGAAAAAGCAGAGCTCCACTGGGCAAGTCAGCGAAGTAGGGTGAATTTGAAAAATCTGACCTTGGTCACGGTAATTACCCTTGGAGGGATGCTTTTCAATGGGCTCTTGGTGTATTGGAATTCCCATTTAATACTTCCAGCCTCCTTAGCTGAACTCGAAACCTGGATGCGAGAGATGGAAACCCAACTCATGGAATTGACGCAATACCTGACCGACTTTCAATCTATCCCAGAACTCCTTACTGGAATTTTAGTGATTGGTGTTTTTGCTGGTGTGGGGGAGGAACTGTTTTTTAGAGGGCTCCTTCAACCCAAGCTTCAGGGATATTTACGCTCTCCCCATTGGGGGATATGGCTCACTGCATTTATCTTTTCAGCAATCCATGTACAGTTTTTCGGATTCTTGCCCCGTTTATTTTTAGGGGCTTTGTTTGGGTACCTGTACCATTATACAGGAAGCTTGTTTTACCCTATCTTAGGCCATATTTTGAACAACGCGCTTACTGTTTTGCTCGTATATGCGGCCAATCAAGGCATCTTGGATCTAGATGTACAAGCTACGGATACAGTATCTTACCCAGGCGCTGGTATTGGACTTTTGGTTCTTATCCTTGGATTCCTTTATTTTAAAAAAGTCAATCAGACCAGAGATGAAAAATTGGACCAAAGTATTTGAGGATCAAAACCAAATACGCGTAGAAATTGTAAGGGGGGTCTTGGAAGACAAGGGGATTGCCGCGTTTATCTTAAATAAAAAAGAGACGGTCTATCAATTGAATGGAACCTTTGAGGTGCTCGTTCCTAGGGATGAATCGATCAATGCACTTCAATTGATTCAGCATGAAATCACGTTTTAATATCAATAAATACAGTAATTTAGGTCAGCGGGCCATTACCTCTGTGGTGGGGGCAGGAGTGATTTTAACCGCCTTAGTCTATTCAGATTGGACTTATTTTTTGATTTTTGCGCTCATTTTAGGGGCCTCACAAATGGAGTTTTACAAACTATCAGGATTGGATGGCATGCTTCCTTTGAAGAGTTTTGGTACCATGCTAGGGTTATTGATCTTTGCGCTTACGTTTATGGTAGAAAAAGAGCGATTGCCTCACGAATACCTCTACCTGATTTTCCCTTTGGTCTCCCTGACCTTCTTCATCAAATTATATAAGAAAACAGATAAAAAACCCTTTACTGGTGTTGCATATACCTATCTCGGTATTTTTTACGTTGCCGTACCCTTTTCCCTCTTGAATTTGGCGGTGTTTTCCGTAGATGCGGTGTACCACTACGAAATTTTGGTTGGCTGCATTCTTATTTTATGGGCAAGTGATACGGGAGCATATTTTGCGGGAACCCGCTTCGGGAAGACAAAGCTTTTTGAACGGGTGTCTCCCAAAAAATCCTGGGAAGGGTTTATTGGTGGGGCATTTTCCGCACTTATTGTTGCTTTTGTAATTTCCAACTATTTTTTGGTTTTGGAAGATTGGAAATGGCTCGTTATTGCCGGTATCATCATCATTGCCGGGACCTATGGAGATTTGATCGAGTCCCTATTTAAGCGGTCCATAGAAATTAAAGATTCAGGTTCTGTGCTCCCCGGACATGGAGGGTTTATGGATCGATTTGATGGATTGCTACTTTCCGCGCCCTTTATTACGGCTTTCTTGAAAATCTGTTAATTCTAAGCTTGGCAATTAAAAATCTGCTTAAATTCACCCTGTAATATATTACCTAAAAACCCAATATGGCTTACATAGAACCGGCACCGATAAAGGATAAAGAGAATCCTTTGGAGTCCATGATGGAGAGATTTAACATCGCAGCCGAAAAACTCGGACTTTCCGATGAAGTGTACAATGTCCTAAAGAATCCTGCCAAACAAGTGATTGTTTCCCTACCCATCACCATGGATAATGGAAAGATCCAAGTTTTTGAGGGTATTCGAGTAATTCATTCCAATATTTTAGGCCCTGCCAAAGGCGGAATTCGATTTGCACCAGACGTGCATTTGGATGAGGTCCGCGCTCTTGCTGCTTGGATGACCTGGAAGTGTGCAGTGGTAGATATTCCTTATGGAGGTGGTAAGGGAGGAGTGCGCTGCAATCCCCGAGAAATGTCAAAAGGTGAAATCGAACGCTTGGTACGTGCCTACACCATGGCGATGATTGATGTGTTTGGTCCAGACAAGGATATCCCCGCGCCTGATATGGGTACAGGGCCCCGTGAGATGGCTTGGTTGATGGATGAATACTCCAAAGCACATGGGATGACCATCCCTGCAGTAGTTACCGGCAAACCTTTGGTTTTGGGTGGTTCTTTGGGACGCACTGAAGCGACAGGACGTGGAGTGATGGTCTCTGCACTGGCAGCCATGCAAAAATTAAAAATCAACCCCTTCCAAGCTACTTGTGCAGTCCAAGGTTTTGGAAATGTAGGCAGCTGGGCAGCACGATTATTGGAAGAGAGGGGACTAAAAATTGTAGCAATATCCGATCATACGGGCGCATTTTACAATGAAAAAGGAATCAACATTGTGGAAGCGATTGCCTACAGGGATAGCAATAACGGTACTTTAGAAGGATTTGCTGGAGGTGAAAAAATGGAAAATGCAGGAGATTTATTGACACTACCCGTTGATGTTTTGGTCCCTGCAGCAGTAGAGGATGTGATTACTATTGCCAATGCAGACCAAATCAAAGCCAAATTGATTGTAGAAGGAGCGAATGGTCCCACTTCTGCCAAAGCAGATGCCATCTTAAATGAAAAAGGAATCATGGCGGTACCTGATATTTTGGCCAATGCTGGTGGCGTGACGGTA
The DNA here is from genome assembly GCA_030729785.1 of Algoriphagus sp. Lineage (GTDB taxonomy): Bacteria > Bacteroidota > Bacteroidia > Cytophagales > Cyclobacteriaceae > Algoriphagus. The sequence goes on from JANQWS010000002.1 coordinate 9,720, forward strand.
TCTTATTTTGAATGGGTTCAAAATCGATTGGGCTACAAGTGGACTGCCGATCGGGTCAATCGGCGATCGGATCGGATCATGAAAGACGCCTTTGATACGGTATACCAAGCATCCCTAAAATACAAGGTGCCGATGCGAATTGCTGCCTACATTGTAGCCATTGATAAAGTGGCGCAAACCTATACGTTCCGAGGAGGCTTCTAAGCGGATTAATTTCCTAAAAAATAATACCTTTGGGCGTGGAATGAATTTTCCACGCCCTTTTTCATGCAAGGGATACGCGTCCACGCACTAATTTAGGATAGTGCTGACGTTTTAACCAGTTGGATATGATGACGATACATAAAGAAGGAAGAACACTCTTGTTTTGGATGCTACTGCTCCTTTCTCTAGCAAATTATTTGTTGTACTACTTTTTGCCAGAAGAAAAGCTGCTCTTTAACCTTGCCTTAGGTGTAAGTATTCTCCTGTACCTGATTGTACTTCAATTTTTTAGAAATCCTATTTTCAAAATTCCTCAGGAGGATGGATTGGTTTTTGCTCCTGCTGATGGAAAAGTAGTGGTCATAGAGGAAGCGGTAGAAGGGGAGTACTTAAAAGAAAAGCGGATGCAGGTGTCCATATTTATGTCTCCAATCAATGTGCATGTAAATCGATCCCCAATACAAGGTACTGTCGACTATTTTAAATACCACCCTGGCAAGTACTTAGTGGCCTGGCATCCCAAGTCTAGTACAGAAAACGAACGCACGTCTATGGTGCTTCGTGATGCCAAGGGCAATACCATGATGATTCGACAAATTGCTGGGGCTTTGGCACGGAGGATCAAATGGTATGTGGACAAAGGGGCTGAACTTCAACAAGGGGAAGAGTTTGGCTTTATCAAATTCGGTTCCCGAGTGGACCTGTACCTTCCGCTCGATGCTGAGGTCCTTTGTGAGATCGGACAGGTGACGAAAGGAGCACGGACGCCAATAGCACGGTTAAAGAGTTAATTTTTGGTCAACTGCTAACGGTCCACGTTTTTTAGGCATTCACAAGATTGTACC
>JANQWS010000003.1 GCA_030729785.1 Algoriphagus sp.
AAAGTCTCAATGGTTTTAAAAATTAAGCGCTTGGGGTTTTAGAAACCCCAAAGGTTATCAAATCATTTCCACACTACGCTTCACGAAGGCAGTCAAGTCCTTGCCTGTCAGCAAGCCCTGTGAAAGTAATGCCAGATCAAAGGCTTGCTTAGCAAGGCTTACCTGCGCCTCTTCCGAGTCAGCCTTCAAGATCTTGTCCACAAGCGGGTGATTTCCATTGATGGCTACCTTGTAGCTATCGGGCAAGCTTCCGTAGAAACTCATCGGTCCACCACCTGTTTGTGCCATTTCTTTCATTCGACGCATCCATTCCTCCATCGTAATGGTCACGGGGAACTCCTCGGGACTTAGGCCTTCAATCTCTACGGTGTAGGTTTTGTTCTGAATCGCCTTATCAAAGATCTCCTTTACTGACTTACTCTGATCTTCTGTCAGCAAGTTGGCATACGCAGCATCCTTCTGAATCAATTTTTCCACCACATCGGCATCCACACGCTTGAGTTGGGTCTTTTCCAACTTGGACTCCATATGCTGAATGAAATGGCTGTCAATTGGGGAATCGAGCACCAATACATCGTACTCTTTGTTTAATGCCGAATCAATAAAGCTGTCCTGCTTCTTGAGGTCAGTGGCATACAAGTAGATGACTTGCTCATTTTTGTCAGTTTGTGTAGCCAATACCTTTTCACGGTATTCGTCTAGTGTAAAATACGCTTCCTTCGTGTTTTTGAGGAGGGTAAATTCCTTTCCTTTCTCGTAAAACTTCTCCTCGGAGATCATTCCATATTTCACAAACAAGCCAATGTCATTCCACTTTTCCTCGTAGACTTTACGATCTTTCTTGAAGAGTTCAGAAAGTTTATCGGCAACTTTTTTCGTGATGTAGTTGTTGATCTTCTTCACATTGCCATCTGCCTGCAAGAAACTTCTGGACACGTTAAGTGGAATATCCGGGGAGTCAATCACCCCATGAAGTAGCATCAAAAACTCAGGCACAATGTCTTTCACCTCATCGGTAATGAAGACCTGACGGCTAAAGAGTTTGATCTTATTGCGCTGCATTTCAAAGTCGTTTTTGACCTTTGGAAAATAAAGCACACCGGTAAGGTTAAACGGATAGTCCACATTCAGGTGAATCCAAAATAAAGGATCCTCGCCCATTGGATACAGGCTCTTGTAGAAGGCCAAGTAATCCTCATCTTGGAGGTCACTCGGAGATTTGGTCCAGATCGGAGCGGTAGTGTTCAGGATGTTGTCCACCTCCACGGACTTCCATTTCTTCTCTCCCTTATCGTCTACGCCATCTTCAATGGATTCGGTTTTAGTTCCAAATTTGATTGGAACAGGCAAAAATTTGCAATACTTATCCAAGATGCCCTGCAACTTCCACTTGTCTAAGAATTCGACTGAATCCTCGTTGACATGAAGAATAATGTCTGTTCCGCGGCTTTTCTTTTTACCTTTTTTGATTTCAAACTCCGTACTTCCATCACAGGTCCAAATCGCAGGTTCAGAACCTTCCTGGTAGGACAGGGTATGGATTTCCACGTTCTTTGCCACCATAAAAGCAGAATAAAAACCCAAACCAAACTTTCCAATGATCTCATTGGCATCTTTGGCATCCTTGAATTTCTCCACAAACTCCGTGGCTCCAGAAAAAGCAATCTGGTTGATGTATTTTTTGATTTCCTCAGCAGTCATGCCGAGTCCTTTGTCGGAGATGGTGATGGTCTTCTTCTTTTCATCAAAAGAAACCTCCACCGTGAGATCGCCTAGTTCCCCAGTATACTGACCTAATGTCGCAAGTCGCTTAATTTTTTGTGTAGCATCGACCGCATTAGAGACCAATTCCCGAAGGAAAATCTCATGATCAGAATAGAGGAATTTTTTAATGATTGGGAAAATGTTCTCGGTATGAATCGAGATCGTGCCTTTTTCCTGCATGGGCTTACATCGGTTTAGTTACGTATAAAATGAATCTAACTACCCTCTGCAAGGCCTATTCCAAGTGTAAAAAAATGACAAGATGTCAGAAAAAAGCACTCCCCTTCATTGCCACTCAATAAGAACCTCATAGAAATTTATAACCTTGTCGCGTAGGAAAAAGTCAGTGGGTCTGGATATTCAAAGGTAAATCCGGTGGAGATGATTTTCTCCGAACTAATCAACCTCCCTACCTCTTCATCTGCAGCATTCTGGAAACTTGCCGGCAGGGGAATTCCCAAAGTACTTGCATTGTGCTGATACACCTCTCGCCGTAGGGGATGCTCGGGAGCAACTCCATTAAAGGTTTGATTCCAAAGTCCCTGATTGATTGCCCAGACAATTATTCCTGCTGCATCCACTTGATGGATAAAGTTGACCCGCGTATGCCCCACTACCTGCTCCTTTCCGGAAAAATAGACCCCGGGAATGCGATCCACCCCCATCAATCCTCCCATCCGCAAAATCGTCAAGTCATACTTGGATGAATTCCCCATCAAGGCTTCTGCTTGTAGTAAAATGGCATTGCCCGCCTTACTCTCAGAAATTTCCTCCTCTTCGGTATAAGGTTCCGCCTTACTTATATTGGGGTAAATTCCGGTGCTGGAAATAAAGATGACCTGCCTTACTGCTGATTTTTCAACCAACCCGCGTAAGGAAACGAGTTGCTGCAAGTAAACTTCCCCATCTCCCTTCCGACTTCGAGGGGGTAGCGTCACCACCAAAATCTCGGAATCAAAAAGTTGTGCGTAAGCTGTTCCTTTCGGATTGGGATCTAGGGCAAAGTAAACAGCATCCAGTCCCTTGTTGCGAAGGAGTCCTACTTTTTCTAGACGAGTGGTAGAGCCGAGTACCGAATACCCCTGTTTTTGCAAAAGCAAGCCAGCTGCCTCACCGAGCCATCCCAAACCAATAATTGAAACTTGCTTCATATCCTTGAAAAGAAGGGTACAAGATGTAAAATATTCTTTGTAAGGAACCGCTCCTAGTATAAAAAATCAAAGAAAACCCTTCATTCCGGAAGTTTGATTATTCTTTTTTAGGAAGGGTGCCAAAGAAGTAATCCCAAAGTGGAGAACTCACTCCAAAAGCAGCATCAGGATCTTTGTAGTGGTGGATGGCATGGTTGACCCACAGCACTTTTAGAAAATTCTTCGGTGGATTGTAAACGTGCACCACGTAATGGACCCCCAAATACCCAGCATACCCTAGCAGGAATCCGGGTAAGAAATAGAGCGCAAAATCACCCATCAATAGTGAAAACAACAAGTACAAAATCGCTGCATAAGCTGCACTGACAAAAGGAGGCATGGCCAAGCGGTCCTTGTCCTTGGGGTAATCGTGGTGTACCCCATGCACATTGTACTGCAACTTGTCCTTGAGAGGTGTATCAGGCTCCATGTGAAAAAAATACTTATGCATCATGTATTCTACAAAAGTAAAAGTCAACGTACCAAAAAGAAAAAATCCCAATCCCAATCCAATCGGGATGGAAGTAGCTACCAACCCATAATACAAAGAAACGGAAGCGATAGCCAAAAATAAGGAAATAGGAATGGAAATGTGTGTTCTTGAAATTCGTTCAAGTACAGGATTAGAAAACAGGGTAGCCGATCCAAAATTGTCAGGCCGATCTAATCTCCCAATCTTTTTCATGGCAACTAATGGTTTAGGTAGTAGTTCTTAAAAATTAGATGGTACTAGAGGTTTTAACTATCCTACAAAAATAAGGGTTTCTATTTTCTTAAAATTTTTTTCACTTTCCTGACTTAACTCATATTTTTTGTAATTCAAGGGTCAAGGCAATGGTCTTTCGGTAATAATTTTCATACAAGGGGAGAATCTGATCAATGTCAAATTCCTTGGCCCGAGCCAATGCCCGCTCCTTAAATCCTTGCAAGTTGGCCGCATCTAAAATAAATAATGCTTTTTTGGTCATGTCTTCCACATCGCCTACTTCGCATGCAAATCCTGTCACCCCGTCCAAATTGAGTTCGGGTATCCCTCCTGCATTGGATGACAAGACGGGCACCTCGCACGCCATGGCTTCTAGGGCGGCAAGTCCAAAACTTTCCTTTTCGGAAGGCATCAAAAATAAATCTGCTACAGACAACACTTCTTCTACTGCCTCAAGCTTCCCTAAAAATCGAATATCCTCACAGGTACCGAGGGTACGACATAGGCGCTCCATTCGATCTCGCTCGGGCCCATCTCCCACTAGTAGTAATTTCGCAGGTATTTCTTTTCGGACATTGTAAAAGACATGAATTACATCTTCTACCCGTTTAACCTTCCGGAAATTAGAGGTATGGACGAGTAACATTTCCCCATTGGGACAGATGGCCAGCTTAAAGTGCTCTTTTCGTTGCTTCTTAAACCGATCCAAATCAATAAAATTCGGAATCACTTCAATGTCTCGCTTGATATCAAAATAATCGTAAGTCTCCTTTCTCAAATCCTCGGAAACCGCAGTCACCCCATCCGATTGGTTGATGGAAAAGGTAACCACCGGTTCGTAACTTGGATCCTTCCCTACCAAGGTAATGTCGGTTCCATGAAGCGTTGTTACTACAGGAATGGAAATTCCTTCTGATTTCAATATCTGCTTTGCCATGTACGCTGCTGAAGCATGTGGAATGGCATAATGTACGTGGAGTAGATCTAGGTTTTCGTACTTGACCACACTCACCATTTTGCTTGCGAGGGCAAGCTCATAGGGTGCAAACTCAAACAAGGGATAACTCTTGATGTCTACCTCATGGTAAAAAAGGTTTTCACTAAAAAAATCGAGCCGCATCGGTTGCTTGTAAGTAATAAAGTGAACCTCATGACCCACTTTCGCAAGACCTTTGCCTAATTCGGTGGCAACAACTCCGCTACCTCCAAAGGTAGGGTAACAAACAATTCCTATTTTCATCTAGTCGATCAGGCCTTTACTAACGTGCTGATAACACGTTACAACTGTACTTTTGTTCAAAATAAAAGATTTTTATGCATCCTTTTTTCACCCAACATGTGAATAGAAAGAAAAAACTTGCACACAACTCCACAAAAATCTGATTAATTTTCCAAAGTAAACGTAGATACTTATGAGACTTTCTATTCTTTTATTAGGCATCGTCCTACTTAGTTGGGCTTGTACCCCTTCCCCTACTACAGAGTCGGCTCAGGAAAAAATTGATCCCATTACCTATTGGGGCGAAAACCCCTGGCCTGAAATCCGTAAAAAACGGATCAACCAATTGCTCCCTGAAGCATTAAAAAATGCAGATGTTGCAAGTTGGCTGGTAGTCTGCCGTGAAAACTACAACGACCCTATCGCCACACATGTGGGCGGTGAAAACGCCAGCGGTACGGCAGCCTTTCTTTTTTACACAGATGAAACAGGATTTCATTCCCTAGCTTTTTCCCCAGAAGGAGAAGCAAAGGCCTTGGAAGACCTCGCCATCCATGAAAAAGTAGAACGCATCCCGCGCGGAGAATCTGCTGTGGCTAGAGCGGTAGCTTTTATCAAAGAAAAAGGATTTTCTACCATAGCCATCAACACATCTGCAAGTAACGAGATGGCAGACGGACTAACCCATAGCCAGCACCAAGAACTAGCTTCCTTGATGGGAAGCGACGTAAATAAACTGGTTTCTTCCGAGAAATTGGTCTACGAGTGGCTTTCTATCAAACTTGCTGAGGAGGTAGAAATTCTAAAGAAGGCCGCCCAGCTAGCGTCTGATTTTCAAGAAGAGGCCTATGCCAAGATTATTCCCGGAAAAACTACCGATGCCGAAGTTGCCAAATTCCTAAAAGCCAAAATGGCAGAATACGGTGTCACCGATGCCTGGCATCCTGACCAGAACCCAAATGTTAATTCTGGTCCTGACCGAGGACACTCCCATGCTACAGACAAGATTATACAGCCTGGTGATGTCATTCAAACCGACTTTGGAGTGAAATTATATGGGATTTGGGTGAGCGATATCCAACGATTTGCCTATGTCCTCAAGGAAGGGGAATCGAGTGCTCCCAAAGAAATTCAACAGTACTGGGAAAATGGAAAAGCAGGTAGCCGAATTGCGCTGGCAGCCATGAAACCAGGCATAAAGGGAGAGGATGTGGATCGTGCTCAACGGGACTTAATGGACGCCAATGGATCGCTCTATGTGCCCTGGAGTACCGGTCATCCGGTCGGCTATGTGGCCCACGATGTGGGACCTAATTTGGGAGGTGCCCGATTGACTCAACCCCGACCTGCAGCCCAAAAACTTTTGAAGAAAGGGATGGTCTTTGCCTTTGATGGCTTCCATTGCTGGAAGCAAGCAGATGGTACAGAGAAAACCATCTCCGTGGAAGAAATGGCTGTAGTCAATGAAAATGGAGCCACCTACCTAATCAGTCCCCAAGAAGACCTGATTTTGGTTGGGAAAAAATAAGTTTACCGCAGCAAATGAAGTCGAAAGCTGAGAAAACCTAGCTTTCGACTTTTCTTTTTTTTCTAACTCCATAGCAACACCAACAATAAAATGATTCCTTGTCGCCAAGGCTAACGACAAATTTTAACTTTTTCAATCATTCAATTTTGCAATTGGTTACCTTTGAACAACCAAAATCTTCACCTTCCATGAACGAGCGCTACCTACAGCGCGGAGTTTCCGCATCCAAAGAAGACGTACACCAAGCCATCTCCAAGTTGGACAAGGGACTCTTCCCTAAAGCCTTCTGCAAAATAGTGGAAGACACACTTGGTAACGACCCCAACTACTGCAACATCATGCATGCAGATGGAGCAGGTACCAAATCCTCTCTTGCCTACTCATACTGGAAAGAAACCGGCGACTTGAGCGTTTGGAAGGGAATCGCGCAGGATGCCATTATCATGAATACAGATGACCTACTTTGCGTGGGTGCCACAACCAATATTCTCGTCTCATCTACCATTGGAAGAAATAAAAACCTGATTCCTGGTGAGGTGATTGCTGCCATCATTGAAGGAACAGAAGAAGTACTGCAATTGCTCCGGGATCATGGCGTCCATGCAGTCCTCACAGGTGGGGAAACTGCCGATGTGGGGGACTTGGTACGCACCGTCATTGTGGACAGTACGGTAACCTGCCGCATGCGTAGAGAAGACATCATCTCCAACGACCGTATCCAAGCAGGAGATGTCATTGTTGGCCTCTCCTCCTTTGGACAGGCCAATTACGAAAGTGAATACAATGGAGGCATGGGGAGCAATGGACTGACCTCAGCACGCCATGATGTGTTTCACAAAGTTTTAAAATCTCGCTATCCAGAAAGCTTTGACCCTGCAGTCCCAGATCAATTGGTGTATGCAGGTAAATACCAACTCACAGACCCTGCTCCTGGCACTTCGCTGAACATGGGTAAATTGGTGCTTTCTCCTACCCGAACTTATGCTCCCATATTGGCGGATGTTCTAAACTACATGCGGCCTCAAATCCACGGACTCGTGCATTGCTCAGGAGGTGCCCAAACGAAGGTCCTTCACTTTGTAGACGACGTGCACATCATCAAGGATAATTTATTTGAAACCCCTCCCTTATTTCATATTATCCAGGAAGAAAGTGGGACCGACTGGAAAGAAATGTACAAAGTCTTTAACATGGGCCATCGCATGGAGGTCTATCTCGACGAGCGGCATGCGGAAGAAGTCATCGATATCGCAGAGTCATATGGGGTGGAAGCACAACTTATCGGACGCGTGGAGCCCCACAAAGGCAAAAAAGTAACCATTCAAGGTCCTTACGGTACCTTTGAATACTAAAAAGAGGATTACCTCCTCATTCAGACTTCTCTCCCAATTGCTATGCTTCGGATGCTACGTGTATTTGCTTGGGTAGTGGCAGGAATCCTGCTCTTGGGCGTAGCTACGCTCACCACAGTAGATCGAAGTCCGCTGGAGGAGCAAGATTTTTACAAGAGCACCTTCAGTCAACTAGCTAGCAGTACCTGGAGTAGTAGCAGCAGTTCATACTGGCTAGGAGGATGGGCTACCATCAATGTTACCCCAGACCAACCTGCAGAACTAGTCGGCTATTCCCCTCGAGGCCCCTACGCTTTTGTTCAGGACTCCAGCTATGTCAAGGCCTTGACCCTTAGCAATGGAAAGACCAGCATCGCTTGGCTCAATTACGAGTTACTCATTGTACACCCCCAACTTGCCAATCAGGTACGCGCAGCAGTTCAAGAAGCGGGGATTCCTATGGACCAACTCATTTTCACTGCTACACACACCCATTCCGGCATGGGGGGATACATGCCTGGGTTGGTAGGCTCACTTGCCTTTGGGGGCTACGATGAGGAGGTAGTAGCACAACTGGTAGCAGGTTCCGTGCGTGCATTACAAACGGCCCTTGCCAGCCAAGGCTTGGTCACTCTTTCCTACAAAAAAACAAGCGTCCCAGATCTTGTCTCCAATAGGTTTGTCAAAGGAGGCGCTACTGACCCCTTCGTGCGTCAACTACTTTTTCAACGAAAGGATGGACAGAAGGCCACCTTCTTGACCTATTCAGCACATGCCACTGCCTTGAGCTCCAAATTCATGGGGCTCTCTGGGGATTACCCGGCTTTTCTGACCCAGCACTTGGAGGAAGAAATGGATTTCGCTCTATTTGCAGCAGGTACCGTGGGAAGCCACCGTCCGCTTCCGCAAGGCAATACGCCCAAAGAGGTCAATGCCTATGCCCAAGCCATAGATGAGCGGATCAGTGCCGATACGAGTTCTGTTAACCTTCAAGGAGAGGCCCTACTCCGTCGATCTAAGGTGGATATTCAATTGGGAGAGCCCCAGCTTCGTGTTAGCACCAACTTACGTCTTCGCCCCTGGCTATTTCGATCCCTACTTGGAGATGTACCTGCCTACCTAGACATTACCCAAGTGGGAAATATCCTTTTCATCTCCAGTAGTGGGGAACTATCTGGCGTCTTTTACGAGGCTTGGGATATTCTGGCGAAAGAGAAAGGCTTGGAGTTGGTAGTCACAGTATTTAATGGAAGCTATATCGGCTACATTACACCTGACGAGCTATACGATGCCCATTACCACGAGGTGCGAGAGATGAACTGGTTTGGACCAGGAAATGGGCATTATTTTGACCAACTCATCCAAGCAGTCATTCACAAAGCAGAAAAGTAAATTAACTACCACATGTCCCAACGAAGCGGACTCTCTAGTATCCTTAGACTTTGCTGTCCAAAATGTAGAACAGGAAGCCTATTTCAAACCGGTAAAATTTTAAGGCCTGGAACGCTATTTACCATGCATTCGGCTTGTCCTCATTGCAAACAATCCTTCGAACCGGAACCAGGCTTTTATTTTGGAGCAATGTTTATCAGTTACGCCATCAATACCGCACTATTTATTGGGTCTTGGGTGGGCTTACTGCTAATTTATCCAGACTACACCTTGTCCATGCTTCTAGGCATCCTTACTGCGGTAGTGATTTTGAGTTTGCCACTCAGCTTCCGCTTGAGTCGATCGATTTGGTTGGCTTTGTTCGTTCGCTTTGACCCGGAGGCAGGGAATACCCCTCATTCCTAAATCCAAAGGAGCAACCACGGAATCCAAAAAGCAAGTTCCATCCGTTGCCTTTTTTGTGTTACCGGAAGTTGTGATTGGAAAAAGGTAAGGTAATGGACCAAAAACATCAGGAGTAGGATACAAGAAAATGGGCGGTAAAAGGAAGGTAGCAGAATAAATGCAGCTAGTGAAGTAAAAATACCGACAAAGGAAAGCCTCTGAATCCATTGAATAAGTTGCTGAGGCGGATACACATGCGCGAGGGAAACAAACCCATCATGCCGGTCTTCTTCCCGATCCAACAAGGAGAGCATCCAGAGATTGAGTAAGGCTACTACAAAAAATAGCACTGCAAAAATCAGCACCTCCCAGCTCAAGTCTACGGCTTTTACACGAAGCAAGGGAAGCCAAATCGTTCCTACTAAATAAAATAACGCGATAGACACTTCTTTAAGTAAGATTGGTCCAAATTTCTGTATCGCCCATCGGCATCCTGCCATTGAAAATGCCAAAATCAAGGTTAATTGAAACTCTTTCCCCCATCCCATCCAAAACCACGCACCTCCAAGTCCAGCGCCCACCGCAACAAGGATACCCCAACCAAGAAAGGTTCTATACTTTAGGTGGAAGGTTCTTCGGGCTGAACTAGTATGGCTCATTTTTTTCGTGTCCAACAAATGATCTAGGCTGTAAATCGTCCATACCGCAAGCCCTAACAATCCAAAGACAGGCCATTCTAAGGACAAATGGAGTAGCTCTTGAAAAAAATAAAGGCTTGCCATTGCTCCAACTACCACGTCTAAAGAAAGTCCTGAAAAGAGTTGAAAGAATCGTGGGATAGGCCTCATCGCTTAAATTTAAAACCTAGTAAGGAGAGTGCCCAAGGATTGCTGCATTTTTAAGTAAGTTTTTATACATTTAGCTCAACTGATAAAGAACCATTAAACATTTAATCGTTAACTCAAACCCATGAAAACCTACCTATCACTTCTTGCCCTGCTACTTCTTCCGCTTCTCACCATTGCTCAAGAACCTATCAAAATAGCCTTTGTAGGCAACAGCATCACCCAAGGTCCTGGAAGAGAAAATCCTGGATCTTTTCCCCTACAAGTAGGTCAAATCCTAGGAAGTGCCTATGAGGTAAAGAATTTTG
>JANQWS010000004.1 GCA_030729785.1 Algoriphagus sp.
CCTACATCCTACGCAGCAATTCGGCTAAAATTTGACTCATGATCGGTTCTGCCTTGGCAGCGGCTGCGAGCACGTCATCTAAGGTTACCTGATGAATCTTCCCCGCAACACCCAAATCGGTAATCGCCGAAATGCCAAACACTTCCATCCCAGCGTGACAAGCTACCAGTACCTCAGGCACGGTGCTCATACCTACTGCATCTCCACCGATGGTGCGTAGGTAATTGTATTCAGCAGGTGTTTCCAAGTTTGGACCCTCCACCCCACAATAGACTCCTGTGTGCAGCTTGAGGCCTTTATCATGCGCAATCCGCAAGGCCAAGTCAATCAATCGTGGGGAATAGGGCACACTCATGTCCGGGAATCGTGGCCCCCAAGCTTCGTAGTTTTTTCCTCGAAGGGGATTTTCAGGAAATAAATTGATGTGATCCGCAATCACCATCACCTCGCCAACCTCCTGGTTGGGATTTAGTCCTCCAGAAGCATTTGATACGAATAGGGTTTGTACACCTAGCAAACGCATCACTCGAATAGGAAAGGTAACTTCCTTCATGGAATACCCTTCGTAATAATGGAAGCGCCCCTTCATGGCCACCACTTTTTTCCCTCCCAAACGGCCAAAAAGTAAGGTGCCGCTGTGACTTTCTACGGTAGAAAGCGGAAAATGAGGAATCTCCTGATAGGGGATTTCCAAGTCCACTTCGATCTGGGAAGCCAAATTTCCGAGTCCAGTACCTAAAATAATTCCGATTGCTACTTGGTCGGAATGGATTCCTTGTATGTAGGCCGTAGCCAGTTCTACTTGCTCTTTGTAGTCCATTTAAAATTTTGTTCACTAATTCAAAGATAGTTTTTTAGCGATTTGTTCGAACTTTTAAGGGTACTTGTGTGTATAGAGGAAATAAAATCCCCCCAATGATTAAAATTATTGTCAGCACCAACCGTAAAAATTCAGTTTCGAGTACGCTCGCTTCCCTTTACCAGACTATCTTAAAAGAAAAGGGAGTAGACGCTGAAATTCTTTATATCTCGGATTTGCCTGCAGATTTTACGGCAACTGCCTTATTTGAAAATAATGGAAAAAATCCAGAGTTCAATGCCTTTCATGATCGGGTAAAGGAAGGGAAAAAGTATGTATTTATCGTACCGGAATACAATGGCTCCTTTCCGGGGATTCTCAAAACATTCATTGATGGGATGTCCTATCCCAATTCGTTCTTAAATAAAAAGTGTGCCTTGGTAGGGCTTTCGTCAGGAATTGGCGGGGGTGGCATCGCAATGAGCCACCTCACCGACATCTTCCATTACTTGGGTATGCATGTTCTTGCTCTAAAGCCTAAATTGGCTAAAATAGAGCAAAATATGTCAGATAACCTGCTCACCAACAGGCTGTATGTAGAACTACTACATACCCAGGCAGACATGCTGCTCGACTTTTAGGACTTAGTCCACGTTGTCGTGCAAGAATCGATTATTTCCCAAAATCTCGTTCTCCTCATTGAGGTTGAATCTGCTTAGCGTTGATTCTGAACTATGCTGTGGCTCATTGAGTACTACGTTCTTGCGCTGGTAGGCAGGCACCTCCATTTTTTCAGTTAAATCATCTGAAGTAGAAGGCAACGAACGCCCTCCTTTCAATTTCTCAAAACGCTCGTGAGCACGTTGAATTGCTCGTAACTTCATTTGCTCGTAGTAGTCATTTCCAAAAACGGGAGTAACAGGCTGTTCTTGAACCAACGTATTCGAAGTGGCTGGCACTTCATGCTCCTGGTAGAGGTTATGCACGATTTTTTCTTCCTCTACGGTTTCATCCTCCACAATTGGAGCTGCTGCCACAGGAATTGACGCCTCCATTACAGGTTGAATTTCGAAAGAAAACTCTTCCTCCTCTATTTTTTCCTCTTCACTTGTCGGAGTCGTCACTTTAGCTGGAGCTTTTGGAAAGGAAAAGGAAAAGGAAGCTCCTCCAGAAATTGGTTCCTCTCTTACTTGCTCAGATTTTCCTGAGTCAAGATTAATGACTGTTTTGATTTGTTCTGGAGAGGGAGCTGGGGCTACAGGTGCCACTGGAGCTGGAGAAGCAAAAGCAGAAACTGGAGCTGCATTAGAACTCGTTCTTGGAGCCACAGAAAGACGGTCCATTTCAAATCCTGTCGCAATGACTGTTACACGAATCGCACTTCCCAATTCAGGATCAATTCCCTGACCAAAAATTACTTCTGCATTATCACCAGCTTTTTCTTGGATGTATTCCGTGATGTCGCTTAGCTCGTCCATCGATAGTTCCTCGTCTTCACCAGACATAATGGAAAGCAAGATTTTTTGAGCTCCTTTGATATCCACGTTATTGAGTAAAGGAGAAGAGATTGCTGCTCCAGCTGCACGTATAGCTCGTCCTTCACCCTCTTCAGTAGCAGATCCCATTACTGCGGCACCTGCATCCTTCATCACAGTTTTCACGTCCTCAAAATCTACGTTTACATCCTGGTGGATGGTGATGATTTCTGCAATAGAGCGTGCTGCAGTACTTAAAATATCATCCGCTTTACTGAATGCCGTACGGATGGCCAAATTGCCATAAATCTCACGAAGCTTGTCGTTGAGTATTACTAAGACCGTATCGCAATTTTCCCGAAGGGATTCGATACCTGCCTGTGCAACAGCCATTTTCTTTTTCCCTTCAAACATAAAGGGGGCCGTTACTATACCCACAGTAAGGATATTTAACTCTTTGGCAATTCGAGCTACAATCGGGGCAGCACCCGTACCAGTACCACCGCCCATACCGGCAGTGATAAAGACCATTTTAGTGTTGTCTGCAAGCAGTTCGCGAATTTCTCCCTCAGATTCCAAGGCTGCACTTCTTCCTTGTTCTGGGTTTGCTCCTGCACCAAGACCTTCGGTTAAGTTAGCTCCTAATTGAAGCCTCAAAGGTACGGGGCTAGATTTTAAGGCCTGGGCATCGGTGTTGACCACGACAAACTCCACATCCTTAATTCCTAGGCCATACATGTGATTGACGGCATTACTACCGCCACCACCCACACCAATGACCTTGATGATGGACTTTTGATTCTTGGGGAGATCAAATCTGTAATCTTTCATGTTATCTGACATAGTTATAATTGGTGAATTATTTTTTTGCTGGGGTACTTTATTAATTATTTTATTGAAGGCTGATTATCCGTAGGTAGAATCGTCTCCGATGTCATCTGAAATAATCCCTTTCAAGCGCTCTCCGATACTTTTAAAGAAATCTTTGGACAAACCTTCTCTTCCTTGGACTTGCTTGGGCTTAACACCTGTATTTGCTCGGCGATTTTGATACATCTCTTCCCGTGTATCTAGGGACTTGAATCCTGCTAGCACCAATCCTACCGTAGTGGCATACATAGGACTTTTGACTTCCTCTAGGACAGACTTACCTAGATGTTCATTGGGATAGCCAATCCGGGTATCCAAACCCGTCATGTACTCAAATAACTGGGAAATAAATTGCATCTGTGAACCTCCTCCTGTGAGGACTATTCCTCCTGCTAATTTTTTGTAATAGCCGCTTTGAATGATTTCATTCTGAACGATTTCAATGATTTCCTCCATCCGTGCTTGAATGATGGAGGCGAGGTTGCGAATAGAGATTTCTTTTGGAGCCCTATTCCGCAATCCTGGAATAGATACAATTTCATTTGGATTGGCTTCGGCCGCAATCGCCTTCCCAAAACGGGTTTTTAACAATTCTGCTTGGTTTTGCATCAGCATACATCCTTCCTTTATATCTGAAGTAATGATGTTGCCTCCCAGAGGGATCACTGCTGTATGGCGGATGATGTTTTCGTAAAATATGGCAATGTCTGTAGTCCCTCCCCCGATATCGATCAAACAAACCCCAGCTTCCTTTTCTTCTTCACTCAAGACGGATAGGGAACTTGCCAAGGGCTCAAGAATCAACTGCTTGGAAGATAGATTCGCTCGCTTGACACATTTATTGATGTTGTTGATGGCGGTAGTCTGGGCAGTAATAATGTGGAAATCGGCTTCTAGCTTGTTTCCTGACATGCCTACAGGATCCTTAATTCCTCCTTCGTAATCGACGGTATAATCTTGAGGCATTACGTGGATGATGCTGTTCCCTGGAGGAACGACAATATTGTGCATGTCAGCAGTGAGGCGCTGCACATCCTCCACCGTTATTTCATCTTCTGTGGGCTGTCGCATGATGCTTCCATGCATGATTTTGCTTTGAATATGCTGACCAGCAATTCCAACAATAACTTCGGCAATGTCCACCTCCGCCATGTTGGCACACTCTTCCACAGCCTTTTCAATGGCGTGAACTGTTTTTTCAATATTGGTCACTATCCCACGCTCCACCCCATCTGAAACAGATTTGCCCATTCCAAGAACTTCCAGTTTACCAAATTCATTTTTACGACCTATGATGGCGCAAATTTTGGTGGTCCCAATGTCTAGACCTACAATTAGTTTGTCGTTTTCCATATCCAAGCTTTATTCACAAACGATTTGATTTTTATATTTTAAACTGATTCGCTGGTAGGCATCCCAGCCCTTTCGTGGTAATATCTCTTGATAGAGCACCTTTAAGCGGTCAAACTTGCTTTCAAAATCTAGCGCATCCCCAAACTCTATCACCTGTTCGCCTACTTGCTGGTGAATTCGAATGTCATTTCTTGCATTGATTTCTAGCTCTGTTACTTGTGCATTCCAAAATTTATCCTGCGTAATAAACCGAACCAAAGGCATTAATTCAGGCATTTCATCCAACTTGCCTTGGTCCATGAGTAAGCCAATGTATTCTCCCTGAAGGATGAGTACCCTACTCGTATACGTTGGCGAAGTGGCGATTAGCAAGCCTTCCTTCGTCAGGTAACCATCTGCTCCCAGAGGCCTTGCTATCCGCGCAATCGGTTCATGCTGGGTTAAACTCAACTTTACAATCCCTTGCTGATCTACATAAGCCTCCACCGAACGAATAAATGGATGCCCAAGCAAGCGATCCTCTAGTGCTTTTAAAGGGATTTCTTGCAAGAGTAATCCCGGTTTCAATTCTGGAAATGATGAAGCTATCAAGCTTCGTATTTCCGCTTCTTCCACAAAATAAACCCCACT
Organism: Algoriphagus sp.; assembly: GCA_030729785.1. Taxonomy (GTDB): domain Bacteria; phylum Bacteroidota; class Bacteroidia; order Cytophagales; family Cyclobacteriaceae; genus Algoriphagus. The sequence continues at coordinate 5,128 of JANQWS010000004.1, forward strand.
TACAGCCTCCAAATCCACTTCTACTTTCGAATAGGTCTTGACCAAGTTTTGCTTTTCTACAAACCCAATGTATCCTACTGCCAGCATGCAGCCTAGTACAATCCCAAGCACCTTCTTGATTTTTGCCTTATTCATGATCTTGGGAGTTAGGTCTAGAATTGATCCATGCTACAATACCCGGTACAAGCCGATCAATGTCCCCTGCACCTAAGGTCATTACTACCTCTGGGGAACTTGTTTGAAGGAATTCCAGCACATCGGATTTTTGAATACATACTTTCTTGCTGGCCTGTATGCCTTCCAAAAGCATTTCAGATTCCACGCCCGGAATAGGTAGCTCACGAGCAGGATAAATCGGTAAAAGCACTACCACATCCGCTAACGAAAGACTATCCGAAAATCCCGATGCAAAATCAAGGGTACGTGAATACAAATGCGGTTGAAAAATCACCGTTATTCGCTGAGAAGGAAACATGGCTCTTACCGAGCTTAGACAAGCCTTTATTTCTTCTGGATGATGGGCATAATCATCGATGTAAATTTTGCCAGGCACCGAGGAATGTATTTCAAAACGGCGCTTTACCCCACGAAAGGACTTTATCCCTTCACGAATTTGTAACTCAGTAGCTCCATGGTTCAATGCAATGGCGATGGCAGCAAGTGCATTTTCCACATTATGGAAGCCCGGAATTGCCAGCTCCAAGCCTTTGATTTGATGCTTTCCTTCGAAATAATCAAACACAAATGAATTGGGTCGTGCTATAATGTTCTCTGCGTGAATCCCATCTGAACGAAGACCATATTCCCGTAGGTTGGAGGTAGGAATACCCGATTCACCTAGTCGGTAATAAGCATGACTCTGAAGGTAGATCCTTCCCTTTTTATCCACTAAGTTTAAAAACTGTCTGAACCCTGCTAGGATAGTTTGTTCGTCCCCATAAATATCGAGATGATCAGGATCTGCACTGGTCAGCACCGCTTCATTCGGGTGCAATTGTAAAAAGGATCGATCGAATTCATCTGCTTCCACCACTACTAGCGCTTCCTTGGATGTGCCAGAAAGGATGAGATTGCTGTTGTAATTCTGTGTAATTCCTCCCAAGAAAGCAGTAACAGGTTTGCCAGCAACCTTCAACAAATGGGCTACTAAAGAAGAGGTACTGGTCTTCCCATGCGTCCCAGCCACAGCAATGGTGTACTGATCCTTGGTAATCATACCCAATACCTCCGCTCTTTTCTTAAGAAGAAAGCGCTGCTGGAAAAAATGAAGTAGCATGGAGTCCTTTGGAATCGCTGGAGTCCAGACCACCAAAACCTCATCCGGGTTTGTCTTAAATTGAGCAGGAACAGCAGCTACCTCGTCCGCAAAAATGACCTGCATCCCTTCCTCCACCAATGCATCTGTCAAGGGTGAAGGGGTTTTGTCGTACCCTCCAACGGCATAGCCTTCCTGCTTAAACCAGCGAGCCAAGGCACTCATGCCGATGCCGCCGATTCCAAGAAAAAATATGCTATTTATCCCTTTTGCTATCATTTTAGAAGCAGTTCTAGTTCATGTACCAAGGCGTTTGCCGCATCCGGCATTGCCAACTTTTTTAGTGCTTCTGCCAAGGCATTCGCTTTATCCTCCTGCTGAAGCAAATCATCAATGTATTCCTTAAACTTAGCGACCGCATCTGCATCTGCTAGGAGCACTGCCGCACCTTGCTTCACACAAGCATTTGCATTTTTGGTTTGATGGTCCTCAGCTACATTCGGTGAAGGAACAAAGATGACTGGCTTACCCACCAAGCAGAGTTCAGAAACAGAAAGTGCTCCAGCACGGGAGACGATCACATCTGCTGCGGCATAGGCCAAATCCATCTCGCGGATAAATTCTCGTAAGTGAATATGCGGTAATCCTGCCGTGGCAAGTGCCAACTCCATCTCCTTGAAATAAAATTTTCCACTTTGCCAGAGCACTTGATACCCTTCTTTTTCCAAGTTTACCATATGGTGTAGCATCGCAAGATTGAGCGTCCGAGCACCCAAGGACCCTCCCAAAACCAACACAGTCTTCCGATGTGAATCCAATCCAAATTTTTGAATACCTAGTTCCTTTTTTCCAGATAGGTTTAGCAAATCCTTTCGAACAGGATTTCCTGTTAGTTTTAATTTTCCTTTGGGGAAATAGCGTTCCATCTCGGGATAGGCTACACAAATTTTACCTGCCTTCTTTGCCAAGATTTTATTGGTCAAGCCAGCGTAAGAATTTTGCTCCTGCAAGAGGGTAGGTATCCCTTTGGATTGTGCCACATACAGCACAGGGCCGCTGGCATATCCTCCTACACCCACCACCACTTGAGGCTGAAATTCCTTGACGATATTTGACGCCATGCGAAGGCTTCTCCAGAGTTTGATTGGGAAACTTAAATTGGCGAATGTCAATTTTCGTTGAAGCCCGGCCACCGGTAGCCCTTTGATGGAATATCCAGCCTCTGGCACTTTCTGCATTTCCATTTTTCCTTGAGCACCTACAAATAGAATCTCCGTGTTGGGATGCTTTTCCATCCAAGCATTGGCAATGGCTAAAGCTGGATAGATATGTCCACCGGTACCTCCGCCACTGATAAGAATTCGATATGTAGATTTCGCGTTGATAGAAATTTAGTTAAGCAGTTTGTAATCGATTTATTTTTTTTGATTCATCTGCCGAAGCCGATGCCTCATCCTGATGATCCCCACGGCTGACACTAAGAATAATCCCTAATGCGGTGCCAGTAAATATCAAAGAGGTTCCTCCCATACTCAATAGAGGAAGGGGAAGCCCTGTAATCGGTCCAAGCCCCACGGCTACTGCCATGTTGACCAAAGCCTGAATGACCAGGGCAAAGCTTAAACCGGCAGAAAGTAGTCCACCAAAAGCCTTGTTGGAATTGGCTACAATCCGCATCCCGCGGTAAAGCAAGGCCAAATACAGGAAGAGTACAGAAACGCCTCCTACCATGCCATATTCTTCAATAATTATGGCATAGATAAAATCAGAATACGGGTGAGGAAGGGTATTTCGTTGCTCACTATTTCCAGGACCTTTCCCTGTAATTCCTCCAGTAGCAATGGCGATGTAGGATTGTTCTGCTTGAAAAGGCACCTTACTGTCGTCATTTTTAGAGGCCATAAAAGCCTCTATTCGAGTAAAGAATGTACCTCTGCGTTGACCAGTCATCATGGCGATAGATAAACCAATCAAACCCACCGTCACCACAAGTGCCAGTTGCTTGAGAGGTACCCGACCAATAAACATGATTAACAAGCACGTAATCAGCAGCAAGATCGCGGTAGACATATTAGCCATACCAATCAAAGCACAAATTATCCCAATAGAAATCGTGATGGGGAGGAGGGTGCGGGTCACATCCTTAATATTATTCTGACGCTTGGCTAGCATCGCCGCCAAGGCGGCAATCAAGGAAAGTTTAGCCAAATCAGAAGGCTGGAATGCTTGATTGATAACGGGAATCATCAACCAGCGATTGGCTTCATTGATATTAGATCCAAAGAGATAGGTCACCACCAGCAAGGGGATGGATAGAAACATAAATAGCCGTGCATAAAGGGCATACTTGCGGTAGGGCATTTTATGGGCCAGCCACATGACCACCAAAGAAGCAATCACAAGCATGGAATGACGAAGGAGGTATTGCTCAGTATTCACTTCTTTGGCTTTGTACACGAGGGTGCCCGTGGCAGAATACACTACCAGAATACTGAACATGGAAAGTAAAATCACGATCGCCCAAATGATCGGATCTCCTTTAAAGTGTTCATCTATCCATGCTTTTACCTGATTCATGCGCTTTGCTTTTGGGGTAATCCGGTTACGGCTACTTTAAACTGTTCTCCACGGTCTTCGTAATTTTTGAAGAGGTCGAAACTTGCACAGGCTGGAGATAAAAGAACCACCTCCTGCACTTCGGCTATTTCCTGCGCCCATACGACTGCTTCATGCAAATCTTGGGTCTCTAAAATCTGACCTATATGGGGTCCAAATACGGTTTTCAACTTTTCGTTGTCTTTACCTAAACAAATCAATGTCTTTACCTTTCCTCCTTTTACTAATGGAATCAAAACGGTGTAATCATTGCCCTTATCCACCCCTCCAGCAATCCAAACAATTGGCTCTTTGAAGCTGCCCAAGGCATAAAAGGTGGCTTCCACATTGGTGCCTTTGCTATCATTGATATAACGTACGCCATCCAAAACACGAACCTGCTCCATCCGGTGGGCCGCATTTTTAAAAGATTGGTAGCCGCTAAGCAACTGATTTTCAGATATTCCCGCCAGGAGAGCAGCCACTCCAGCACCTAGAGCATTAAGTAGGTTGTGTTTGCCTTGAATCGTCAAAGCAGCAACAGAGATCGTTGCCTGAACACCAGCCACTTGGAAAACCAATACCTCTCCGTCACTAAACCCACCTTGACCAGGGGATTTGTCCAAAGAAATCTCATATTTCGAGGCCTGAATAGCTGCTCGGTCTAGCCCTGTTTTTGAAAAAGGATCTTCCAAATTGAGAATTGCAGCATTGGCCTGAGTCATGTTTTTGAACAAGGCCATCTTGGAATCGATGTAGCGCTCCATTTGGTAATTGTAGCGATCCAAGTGATCTGGAGTAATGTTAGTCAAGAGCGCGATATGTGGCTTCAAATGCACCAAACCATCAATCTGGAAACTGGAAATCTCGATGACCCACCAGGCACGATCTTGTTCTACCAATTGTCCCGCCCAACTTTTCCCTACATTTCCAGCAAGCCCTACATCCCATCCAGCTTCCTTCAAAAGGTGGTAAGTCAATAAGGTGGTGGTGGTCTTTCCATTGGTGCCGGTAATTGCAATCACCTTCCCTTTGCTGTAACGGCTGGCAAATTCAAGTTCATCTACTACAGAAATCCCTCGACTAATCGCCTGTTGCACGATTGAAACTGTTGGAGATATCCCTGGACTTTTAATGATCAAGTCGGCATCTAAAATGCGCCCCTCGTTGTGTTTGCCTTCTTCAAATTCAATTCCTGCAGCCTGAAGTTGCGCTTTACGTGCCTCCCCAATGGGGCCACCATCCGAAACAAAAACGGCATAGCCCTCCCGCTTGGCGAGCATTGCTGCTCCCAACCCACTTTCTCCGGCTCCGAGGACCACTAGGCGATTCATGTGCTTACCTTAGTTTGAGGGTGGCTAATGTGACTACTGCAAGAAGGATTCCTACGATCCAAAAACGGGTTACGATCTTGGATTCGTGAATTCCTTTTTTCTGGTAATGGTGGTGAAGTGGGGACATCAGAAATACCCGACGTCCTTCTCCATATTTTCTCTTTGTGTATTTGAAATAGGCTACCTGAATCATGACACTCAGGTTTTCTATCAAGAATATCCCGCAAAGAATTGGGATAAGAAGTTCTTTTCGAAGTGTCAAAGCCAA
>JANQWS010000005.1 GCA_030729785.1 Algoriphagus sp.
AAGAAATGGAGTTTTGAGGTTGGGGATCACGGCTGGGGCAACAACGAGCTCCAAATGTATACGGCCAATAAGCTGACCAATGCACGGGTACAAGCTGGGGTTCTGATTGTGGAAGCGCTTGCAGATTCCAGCCAACCAAAGGGCTATACTTCTGCCAAACTAGTTTCTAAAGGAAAGGGATCTTGGCAGTATGGCTACTTTGAGATTCGTGCCAAATTGCCACAAGGAAGAGGTACTTGGCCAGCAATTTGGATGCTTCCAGAAGAGAATCGATTTGGTGGATGGCCCAAGAATGGAGAAATCGACATCATGGAACATGTGGGCTTTGATCCGGGAACCGTGCATGGTACGGTGCATACTGAAGCGTTTAACCACATGATTGGAACACAAAAAGGGGGTCAGCTCATGGTGCCCGATTTTGCATCTGAATTTCATACCTATGCCATCGACTGGAAGAAAGAACAAATTGACTTTTACGTGGATGGCGAACACTATTTTTCTTTCAATAATACGGGCAAAGACTACAAGGAATGGCCATTTGACCAACCTTTTTATTTGATTTTGAACCTAGCTGTAGGGGGTAACTGGGGGGGTAAGGAAGGGGTGGATCCTCAGATATGGCCCCAGCGGATGGAAGTGGACTATGTGCGAGTGTACCAGCAAAACCCAAACAAGCTGCCGTAAGTATAAAAATCAAAGGTGTATTTATTAGGAATTCTCTCGAATCTCCTTTACTTAACCAGTAAGTTTTAGTTAGAATTACTTACTGCTATGGCAATCTCCTATAAAAAAAGAAAAATAAGTGCCTTCCTGATTATCGGGATGCTTTTGGTGCTACTCTATGGTAAAAATCTGTTGGAGCGTCAATCTTTTCGAAGTATAAGCGGGACATTTACTGAAGTGTATGAAGACCGTTTGTTGGTAGAAAGTTATATTTTTCAGATTTCCGAAAGTTTGTTTTCAATCCAAAAATTAGTAGACCACTGCAACATTAATTACGATTACTCGAAGGTGATTGAGGAGATCTCTTCAGAGGAACAAAAGATTGCGGAGTTACTAGTCGCATTTGAAGCCACTCAACTTACTGAAGAAGAAGCCAATCATCTTGCAGACTTCAAAACTATCCTTGATAAGGAGTTGAGTATTAAAAGCTATCAATTGCTTTACAACGATTCCTCAGGGATTAATGTAGCGCAGGTAAAAATTTATGACGAAAAAATTGCCCGTGCACAACGGGATTTAGAAAAGTTAAGTGCAATTCAATTGACAGAAGGTGAAAGGTTGGTTGCCAAAGCAAAAAAGTTGATCAATCGATCCCAAATCTGGTCACAATTTGAGTTGGCTTTACTTTTTATTTTAGTAGTCGTCATTTACGTTTACATCTTTAAAATTCCTGTGCAGGAGGAGTTTGTCGATTGACCTACTTTTAAAAAAAGCTGCCTACCCTTTTTAGAAAGGCAGGCAGCAGATTGAAATTTATATTTCGTTTTAAGCCCAGGCTCGATCTCCCTTTTTGTATTCCACACAGGGATCAAAACGTCCTGGTGTTTCTTGGTATCGAAGTGCTTGGGTTGCGCCTATTTCTGAGCTAAAGTAGCCCAGTACGGTCAGATCACGAAGCATATGGATGATTGCGGGTTGCTTTTCCTCTCCACTAGCCCGGTACTTTTGGTGAAGTGCATTGAGGAATGCCAAGCGATCTTCCGAAGTACCTTCCATAAATTCTACGCTCTTTTCCGCTTTGAAATCGGTACGTATGCTATTCAATCCAGAAATGAAGGCGGTTTGCTGCTCTGCATCGTAGCATTCCTTCACCATCATTTGCATAAACTCACCGATTTTGGTTGCTTTTGCTCCTGGGGTATCCGTAGTTGGAATGATTGTCTCTCCAATCTCATCCAAAAATGCCAAATCTTCAGGACTAAAGTTCAAGTTTTTCAACTGAGAATCGGGTGCACATCCGGTTAGAATGGCAGTGGAACCGATTACGGTTCCTCCCATCAGGAGTACCACTGATTTTAGCGCATCTCTTCTATTCATTAAGGTCATGTTCGTGTCGGATTAGAGGTTTTGCTTTTTCA
>JANQWS010000006.1 GCA_030729785.1 Algoriphagus sp.
TGACTCTCCCCTGTAACTATTCCTTTTATAAAAGTTAAACACTACTACTTTGGAAATAAAAAATAGGACATCTACCCTCAATCAGATTGGGGACGATACAAGTTGGAGGGTACTGGATGTAATAGAACTCTTTCCTACCAGCTAAAAAAAATCTAAAAAATAGAGTTAGCCTACAAGTCAATCAATCTGAAAAGCCACCTCATTTCGGCGGTTGATCACATCCCAAGGAGCATTGTAGCCCATAAACAAAAGTGATCCCTTTGTTTGGATGTTATTTTCTTTCAGAACTTGGGTTAGGAGTTGGGCATGCTTGGCTATTTTCTCGTCTGAGCTGTACCCTCCAAATCGCAAGACGGCTAATTTCATGGAATCTTGACTGACCAGTGCAACGGCATTGGAATTGGGAGTAGGAAGTTCAGACAGTTGGTACTGGCTGGGCATCACAAAAGACATGGATGCCTCCGTGTCTGACATGTTCATGATCACGGGTGAAGTCATGGCTATCTTCTGTTTTTGTTCATTCCCACCAAAAATATAGTTGGCCACTACCCCGAAGCCTTTATTTCCATTGGAATCATACCTGCTGCTTCCTAATTTGGTTTGTGCCAGAATGAGTTGGGGATACTCTCTGATCTCCACATCACCCAAGGTCTTGATGACTTTATAGTTGGGCGTCTCGATGCCTTTAAACCGAAATGAGAAAAAAGAAACCACCCCACCCAAAAGAAGTACGCTTCCTGCAATCCAAATAATTGTTTTCATGCAATCAAAACCAGTACAAGAAAGAAAAAGTTTACTAGGAATATCCACAATCTCACCTGGAGCCTAAAACATACTGGAATTATTACGGATACTCAAAAAGTTTAAAAAGCCCTCCCACTAGTACAATTCAATTCCTTTCTACACAATCGATTCCGTAATTTCCCCGTACTACTTCAGAAGTTAACTTCAGATTTCTCTCTAAATTAATCCGATGAAATTGCCGGGAATCTCACGAAGAACATTTTTACAACAAGCCGCCTGGGCAGGTGTGGGTACTTCCCTACTCCCCAGCTTAGCTTTTCGGCACCACGAAGTAGGTTCCCTTAAATTTGGTCTCGTCACCTACGAATGGGCAAAAAGCTGGGACCTTCCTACGCTAATTGCCAATTGTGAAAAAACCAATGTCCTTGGGGTAGAACTTCGTACACAGCACCAGCATGGGGTCGAAGTGTCTCTCACCAAGGCCCAACGAGAAGAAGTAAAAAAACGCTTCCAAGACAGCCCAGTAACCTGTTTAGGGTATGGAAGTAATTTTGAATACCATAGTCCAGATCCTGCGGTACTCCAAGAAAATATAGCCCAAACCAAGGCGTACATTCAACTATGCCATGAGATTGGTGCCACAGGAATTAAGGTCAAGCCCAATTACCTTCCTCCAGAGGTGTCCCGTTCCAAGACAACTGCTCAAATAGCGGAGTCCCTAAATGAAGTTGGGAAATTTGCCCAAGATTTTGGGCAGCAAATTCGCGTGGAAGTTCACGGACAACACACCCAAGAACTACCTGTTATGAAGGAGATTTTTGACCAGGTGACGGAATCCAATGTGAAAATCTGTTGGAATTGCAACAACGAAGACCTACTTCCACCTGGATTAACTCAGAACTTTGATTCTGTGAAAAAATGGTTTGGGGATACCGTGCATGTTCGCGAGTTTAATTCAGGCAATTATCCCTATCCAGAGTTGTTTAAACTATTTACCTCCATGAACTACAATGGATGGATTTTATTGGAGGCAAGAACAAACCCTACAGATAAAATTGCTGCCCTTCGCGAGCAGCTGGAATTATTCCAAGACTTGGTGAACCAAGCTACCGCTACTTGAAAAAACAATTAAAAAAATTAACACTAACCCATCAACTAATGAACGATCAATCCAGAAGAGAATTTATCAAAAAATCCGCCTTGACCACCGCTGGAATTGGACTTGGCGCCATGGCCTTTTCTCCAAAAAGCTATGGAAGAATTATCGGCGCCAATGACCGTGTCAATGTAGGCATCGTCGGTTTTTCGGACCGTGCCAAAGGCGCACTGATCCCTGCAATGCTTGGACATGCCAAAGAGTTAAACTACCAGTTTACCGCTGTTTCGGACATTTGGAGCCGCAGAAGAGACGAATGCCAAGCCTATGTTCAAGGAAAGTCTGGCTTAGCTATAGCTGCTTGCCGCAACAACGATGAATTGTATGACCGAAAGGATGTAGATGCCGTCATCATCAGTACCGCAGACTTTCAACATGCCTTGCATTGCAAAGAAGCAGTGGAAGCAGGAAGAGATGTCTATGTAGAAAAACCTTTTGCAGAGACCATGGCGGATAATAGAGCTGCCAAGGAGGCAGTGCTTCGAACAGGAAAAATCGTCCAGGTAGGTTCGCAACGACGCAGTGGATCCAATTACCATGCTGCAAATAAGTTTATCAAAGACGGGAAATTCGGAGACATTGTGGCTGTAGAAATGACTTGGAACGTAAACCAACCCGGTCGTTGGAGACTCCCTAAGTTGACCCAAGAAATACGAAAAGAAGATACCGACTGGGACCGATTCCTGATGAATCGCCCAAAAGTGGCTTGGGACCCACGCAAATACCTTGAATTCAGGTTGTTTTGGCCATTCTCCTCAGGTATCCCGGGGCAGTGGATGGCGCATCAAATAGATACGGTCCACTGGTTTACTGATTTGCCACATCCACGTAGTGTTGCAGCCAATGGAGGAATTTACCTTTGGAAAGATGGTCGGGAAAATTTTGATACCATGACCGCAGTATTCGATTATGGGCCATTAAACGATCCAAATAAAGGATTCCAGGTTATTTATTCTTCCCGATTTACAAATTCAGCCGGGGGTACCAAAGAAATTTATTTCTCAAATTCGGGCGAACTAAATCTGGACACCAATAAAATCACTCCCAATGGAGGACTTCGCCAAAATCATGCTCGAGCGATGGGGATGCAGGAGAACTTACTTCCTGAGCTCACTTTGGCGGAAGCTGCTGCTACAGAAACAGGGGCAAATACAGGGGTTGATTCCCTTACATCTGCACACATGCGCAATTGGATGGAATGCGTTCGTTCCCGTCAAAAGCCAAATGCCGATGTCATGGCAGGATACAACCACTCCATTGCCAATATCATGACTACTGCGGCACTTCGAACAGGTCAATTCGTGACCTTTGATGAAGTGAATCAAGAAGTATTGGCAGGGGGTAAACCATTTCAATACTAAGTCATGATCACTAATCCATCTAGGCTAGCAAAGACGGCAGGTTGCCTGCTGTCTTTACTAGCTGTAGTGCAGCTGCCTGTTCAGGCACAAAAAAATGGCGTACGACTCCTTCAAAAGGAGGGGGAGAAAAAAGTAGAAGTGTATTTTGGAGAGGAACTATTTACAGCTTACTATTACCCAGAAACCATTGAAAAGCCTGTTTTATACCCCATCAATGCCTCTGGCGGAATTGAGATCACACGCGGATTCCCCTTAGCTCCAAGGCCAGGAGAGCGCATTGACCATCCGCACCATATTGGCCATTGGATGAATTATGGAGATGTCAATGGATTGGATTTTTGGAACAATTCATCGGCAATTCCAGCGGACAAAAAGAGTAAGTATGGCACGATTCGCCATACTGGCATCACCACATTGAAAGAGGGTAAAAAGCAGGGAATACTGGAAGTGACCATGGACTGGCTAGCACCCACTGGCCAGGTATTGGTCAAGGAAAAAACACAGTTTGTATTTAGTCAAGAAGGCGATAAGCGAATCATCGATCGCATCACCACCTTGGAGGCCCAGGATAGCGAGGTCAATTTTAAGGACAATAAAGAGGGAGTATTTGCAATCCGGATGGCGAGGGAACTGGAACACCCTTCCAATAAGCCAGAGTTGTTTACAGACTCCAACGGCATCCCTACTACGGTAGCGAGTTTAAACAACGAGGGGGTCAGTGGAAATTACCGCAGTAGCAATGGTAAGGAAGGCGATGCGGTTTGGGGCACTCGAGGTACTTGGGTTTCTCTAGATGGAATCGTTGGTCAAAAGAAAATATCCGTGGTCATTTTGGATAACCCTCAGAATCCTGGTTATCCCACGTTTTGGCATGCGCGAGGCTATGGGCTGTTTGCTGCAAATCCCTTGGGCCAAAAAGAATTTAGTGGAGGCAAGGAGGTCTTGAATTTCAAACTTGGTGCTGGGGAATCGACCACCTTCAAGTACCGAATTTTGGTGTATTCCGGAGAAAACCCCAGCGAAGAACAGTTGGCTGCTGAATCCACCAAATTTGGAGAAGATTAATTGAGGTATTGAGAAGGATTGTATTCTGAATAGGATACAATCCTTTATTTTTTTGATCGGGACTGGCGAGTGGATGTAAGAAAGAGGCTGACGGGGGTAGGTAGGTCTGCTGAGGGCAAACGATTTGAAATATTGTGGAAATACGCTAGAAATAAACCGAGCAAGCTCAATGAAATATTATCAAAGGCGTATTTTCACCTATTTCACGAAGCCTGCCTACAGAAGGTAGGCCGCGGCGGGTTTTTCTAATCTATTTCAGCCGTAAAAAATACGAAACACAAGCTTAACTTGGTTTGATATAAAAAATCAAAACCTCCAACCCGCCAAACTCACCTTACTTTCCAGGCTTTGCTCGAGGGCATCATCAAGCTGCCAAAAAAAATCAATGCCTGTTTGCTGTTCGAGGGCATCGATGGTGATTACAAATTCCTGAATTGAACCCGATGCTCCTGCATTGGAAAGTAAAAACCCCAACATCCTAGGCTGTTTCCCATCCACAAAAACAATCTTGTAAAAGGAACAAGGAACTGAAATAGAATCTTGGACTACACCACAGCGATCCGCCAATACTGGACCTGTGGCCACATAAATCCCTCCTTCCTCCAAAGCTACCAATCGAACCCAGTCCTCCAACTTGGACCAAATCCCCCGATTAAACGCCGGATACATCGGCGACATATTGGACATAAAAAAAGTCTCGGACATGGCCGTCAAATTCAAAGCCATATCGGCAGCAGGACAGAGATGACCCCGATCGTAGCCCGAACCTTGGTAATCGGTACTTTTAACTGGGTTGGCCAGCACCTTCGGATCCACTCGGAAATCATCTGTACGCGCTTGTCCCCCAAGAATACTCTCTGGGCTCAGGTAGTAGTAAACATACTCCGCCTGCCGGTGCGTACTGGAATACGATAAGGTGTAGTAACTGTGTTCAATTAAATACCCTTGGTCCCCTGCTGGGGTGTAGTCTACCTGCCGAGCAGCAACCCGTGATTCCTGCTCTTCTTGGGCACAGGAACTGCATGCAAAAACCAACACAAAACCGAGGGTGTGCACCAATCGCATCATAGAAAAGGGCAAGTGAGCTAAAAGAGGAGGGCGAATCCCCTATAAAACTAGCCTATAAATTTCAAAAATACATGGATAGCCAATCAAATGAAGCCTACAATTTAACCTAATGCCCTACTGCCCTACCTCCATAAACTTCAACACGTCTTTGTACCCCTTACTCCACGGGAAGTAAAACTGAGTGACCATGGGAATGTGCTTGGTTTTGGGATAGAAGGAATAGTCCAGTTCCAGGCCTTTTTCTTCGGCTGCCTTGCGGAAACGCTCCACGGTCAACTTGATCCCTGGATAGGTACGCTCCCCTTCCAATACCAATAGGGGAATTTCTTTTTCTTCTAAGAAATAAATGGGGGAATAGGTTTTCCAAATGGTAGGATCGGCGGTAAAAGCATCGTAATTGTCTTCCTTATTGTATTTCTCCTTGAGTTCGGTCAAGAACCAGTACCAATCTAGGCCAGCAGGATCGTTCAAAATAGCCCCTTTCAAAGGATTTGTGGTACCCAACTCCTTCCAAGGTTCGTCCTTGATGGCTACCAAAGCTGCCAAATGCCCTCCAGCAGAGTGGCCCGACACATACATATTTGTAGGATCCCCTCCATAGGAAGCTATGTTTTCCTTCACCCATTGGACGGCCAGCGCACTGGCCTTCTCCATGGCTGGGAGTTGGTAAGCAGGTGCCAAAGGATAGTCAATGATGACCGACACCACCCCTTTTGCCGCAAGGCGATTGCCCATAAAATCATAAATCTCCTTTCTACCACTGTGCCAGCTTCCCCCATGAATAAAAATCAAGACAGGTGCATTTTTCGCCTTCTTTGGAGCAAACACGTTTAAGCTCTTTTGTGGAAGCGAAGCAGTAGCCTCCATATACGTGATGTTTTTGGTTCTGTCCGTTCGCAATACCCCACAAGAGGAAGCCATCGCCAAGACCAAAAGAAAGAAAAAAGACTGTTTCATGAGTGTTTGTTTTCTATAAAATCAAAAATGAAGGTTGTTTGTTTTACTAACCTCTTCAAAAATGAAAATCCTGCATGAGAACGCAAGATTAAATCAAAAACAAGGGAAAAACTTACACTGCAGGTTCCTGCTGGCTCAGGCAGTGAAAGGATCCTAATCCCCAAATGATGTCGGTACTGTCGATACCTACTACCCGACGGGTAGGGAAACAACCGGATAAGATATCCAAAGCACGCTGGTCGTTTTTGTCGCGGAACGTAGGCACCACCACCACTTCGTTGGCAATGTAGAAGTTGGCATAGGAAGCAGGCAGTCGCTGCTCCTCCCAGATTACTGGACTCGGCATGGGGAGTTCCACCACATTCAGTTGCTTTCCATCTTCTACCCGCATTTGCTTTAGGAGGTGGAGATTTTCCTGTAGGATATCGTAATTCCCATCCGCCTTATTTTCTTCAACTACCGTCACTACGGTATCGGCATTCACAAAGCGCGTGATGTCATCGATATGCCCATCGGTATCGTCTCCCAGGATGCCGTCCCCAACCCAGAGGATGTGTTTCACCCCGTAATAGTCGCAGAGGTATTTCTCAATTTGTTCTTGATTGAGGTGCGGATTTCGATTGGGGTTCAATAGGCAAGCCTTGGAAGTAAGTAAGGTACCTTTTCCATTGAACTCTACTGAGCCTCCTTCCATTACAATACCGGGGCTAAAGTAGGGCATTTCTAAGGCCTTGGCGATGCGTATCGGAATTTGATTATCCAAGTCATGGGGCGGGTATTTTTCTCCCCAGGCATTGTAATTCCACTTCACAAGCACCTTTGGGATAGCGGCTGCAGGATTGATCAAGAAGGCTGGACCATGGTCACGGCACCAAGCATCGTTGGTCGGAAAAAAGTGAAAGAAGATCCGATCCATGCGTACTCCTGCCTGCTCCAATTGTTGTACAGCAAAGGCTTGCATGGCCAAATCGGCTACGTTGATATGCACTTCTTGCCCCATGGCAACTTCCTTAACAAATTGCGCATAGGGTGCGTATATAGTCTGGATTTTACCTGGCCAGCTCTCCTCTTTGTGGGGCCAACTGAGCCACATCGCTTTTTGCGGAGCAAACTCAGCCGGAAAATAATACCCGAGTTCCGCGGGAGTCAGAAGTCCTCCCTTAGATAAATCTATCGAATGCTGCATGGCTTATTCTTCGTCAAGGAAACGCTTGGTAATCGGCGCATAGGAATCAATTCGACGATCTCTCAAAAATGGCCAATGGGTGCGGTAGCGATCCGAACCACTCAAATCCAAGGTTTCCACGTGAACTTCCTCTGTCAAATGCGGCGCTTGGTAGGTGACGCGACCAAAGGGATTGGCCACGAAGGAACCACCCCAAAACTGCATTTCTCCCTCCTCGCCGGTACGGTTGACCGACACTACGGGGATGCCATTCGCCACAGCATGCGAACGCTGAATGGTCTGCCAAGCGCCGTATTGCTCCTCGTTGGTGGCGGCATCTTGGGATTTGGCCCAGCCAATGGCAGTTGGGTAAACCAAGAAGTCTGCTCCCATGAGGGTCGTGATGCGCGCCGCTTCTGGATACCACTGGTCCCAGCAGATGAGTACGCCGATCTTTCCAAATCGGGTGGCAAACACCTTATAGCCCAGGTCTCCTGGGGTAAAGTAGAATTTCTCGTAGTAACCTGGGTCGTCCGGAATATGCATTTTGCGGTACTTCCCGAGGTAGGTACCGTCTGCATCGAGTACAGCGGTGGTATTATGATACAAGCCTTCGGCTCGTTTTTCAAAAAGTGAAGCGACGATGACTACGCCTAACTCCTTGGCAAGTACGCCAAGGGTTTCTGTTGATGGCCCAGGAATCGCCTCGGCAAGCAGGAAGTTGTCGTACTCCTCCACATCACAAAAGTAGAGCGAGCGAAATAGTTCCTGCAGCACCACGACCTGTGCACCTTTTTGGGCGGCTTCGCGTATGCCTGCTAGTGTTTTTTGCATGTTTTCGGTCACATTACCAGTGCATGATAGTTGGACCAAACCTACGTTGACGGTTTTTGTTGCCACGGCTTCAAATTTTGCTTGAACTGCAAAGATACCGTGGACAGTGGGGATTGACAAATGAAGTTTTTGATTGACTAAATCAAGTCGATCTTTTAATTTATGGGTTGGCCTTTTTCAAACCATCTGCGTTTATACCTTTTTAGCTAAGCCAATTTAATTATGCATAATTCGTTAAAATCTTCCCTGAACAAACTCATTGCAGAAATTGAGGATGAGGAGTTCCTGATAGCGCTCCGAGATTTTCTCCAATTCAAGAAAGCAAATTCTCCTGGCAAACTTTGGAATGAATTACCCAAGGAAAATCAAGAAGCCATTTTTTTAGCATTGGAAGAAGCTGAAAACCCTGCCAATTTGTTATCAAGGCTAGCGTTTCTCAAGCCAAAAAATTCTGGAAAAGATTAATACGGGTAGTTCTTTACTAAACCTAGTCGATAAAACGCCCTGTTTTTTAGATTGAAAAACCAGACGCCCCCAACTAACTCAACTAATCATCTAAAAGTTGATCCCATTCGGCATTGATTTCCATGGAGGATTCTCGCACAAGAAAACTCGCTCGCGAAAAGGCTTTTGCCAACTTTTTTCGATTGTGGGTGCGGTTGTGAATCTCCAAGGCTTCAATGCTATACCTTTCCATCGAAATCCCTTTTTCGGCCGCATTCTCCTTGATTCCCTTATAGAGAAGCGGGGGTAACTTTAAGGTTAATGTTTTCATTAGTTTAATTTTAGCGCAGTAAGCCGTTTAATTCAAGATACGCATAATAAGGGGGTATTACTTATCTACCAACTTCATTTTTAAAAATATCTCTTTAAAAACCACTCAAAAAAAATCCCCTTGCACTTCCTCCAGCATTAGTTACCTTGAACCCATCTCAAATTCAAACCTATTATGAAAAAAATTATTACCCTGCTAATGAGTAGCCTACTTTTCGGATTTGCCGCTTCCGCGCAAGAAGCCCTTTTCCAAGCACAAAATATCCAGTCACCGGAAGTTCATGATGACAATAGCGTCACCTTCCGTCTCTTCGCCCCCAATGCACAGGAGGTGCAAGTGACCGGGGATTTTCTCCCTCCTGTAAAAATGGATACCCCCATGGGCCAAATGGACGGACCTGGAAAAGTGGCCCTTACCAAAGATGCCAACGGAGTATGGTCCTATAAAACCAACACCCTCAACCCAGAACTTTACGCCTACTCCTTTGTGGTGGATGGCCTTACCATGACCGATCCGAGCAATCCTTTCTTGATTCGTGACGTCGCCTCTGCCACCAACTTCTTTTTGATCGGTGGAGGTCAGGGTGACCTTTACAAGACCAACGATATTCCACACGGCACGGTCAGCAGACGCTGGTACGATTCTCCAGGTCTAGGCATGGATCGACGCATCACTATCTACACCCCTCCAGGATACGAAACGAGCAAAGAAAGTTACCCTGTTCTTTACCTCTTGCATGGTGCTGGAGGAGACGAGGAGGCCTGGATCAACTTGGGTCGTACGGCTCAGATCATGGACAACTTGATTGCAGAAGGAAAGACCAAACCCATGCTCGTGGTGATGCCCAATGGCAACGTCATCCAAGATGGCGCGCCTGGAGAAGGAAGCAAAAACTTCTACAAGCCCCAGTTTATGATCCCTAAAACGATGGATGGCACCTACGAAGGAGCCTTTGAAGACATCATCCGCTTTGTAGAGAGCAACTATCGGGTGAATGCAGAAAAGCAGCAGCGGGCTGTCGCAGGGCTATCCATGGGCGGTTTTCATACGCTCCACATCTCCCGCTACTACCCCAACACCTTTGATTACATCGGTTTGTTCTC
>JANQWS010000007.1 GCA_030729785.1 Algoriphagus sp.
CTAGCGGGGATTCCGTGGCAGATTTTACTTGAACAAGTTCATAGCGCTGCTGCACCCCTTGCCCTTCAGTCCCCGCCGCAGCGGTGTAGGCACTAAAGACCACTTGGCCAATACTGAAGGCGACCGAACCCTTAGTTGTTGTTCCATCACCGCCACTGGAGTGGGCCGATTGTTGGGCATGAACGAATAAGGGAGAAAAAATCAAACTAAAAAAAAGGGCCTTAAGAGGTTTACACATAAAATAAAAGCAGTTTGATTTGAACTGACGTGTAAACCAACTTATTAAAAAGATTAAAAAACACCAGTTTGAGTTGAATGTTATTCTATTATTTTTTTTGTGAACAACTCCTCAAAAGCTAATTGTTCGATAAATAATTTTTCGGACTATATTTTAACTAGTTTTGAGAGGCATGTTGTTCACTTCCATAATCCTTGTCCTCCTTGTTTCAATTATTTTGCTGGTCAACCATTGGTCACAAAACAAGGGCATTGTCTACCTCGTAGCGATTATTTTTTTTTTAAACCTCAGGCAAACCACAATCCTCTTAGCCAATAGTGATGGTTACGAGACACTTGTAGCTATCCTGCACATCCATTTTGATCCCTTAATTTTTTTGATGGGGCCTTTCTTACTTTATTACCTCAAAAGCCAAGTCCAAGGAAAAATTGTGTTTGATAAGTACTTCCTCCTTCATGCGGTGCCAGCACTTCTTGCCTTTGTTAATACCCTTCCCTATTACAGTTATCCGTTTGAAAGTAAAGTCGCTTATATTAGCCAAGCACAAGAAATTTACTTTTTTGATCCCTGGCACTTTCCTTACCTAATCCTTCCTTTAAAATACCAAGGAATAGGCTTGATCATTTTTAATACCTCATATGCACTTTTTTGCATTGCTTATATAATTGGGTTGAGAAAAAATGGCCCAAATTACCAGAAGAAAAAACTTTCGGTTTTACTTCAACACACTTTTGCATTCATACTTACAACCATAGCCAACAATTTTATTTTAATGATTTTTATTGTGGTGAATTCCCCGCAAATAGGTGATTTGAGCTATCGACAACTTGCATTTAAAGGAGGTGGGTATTTATTTTTTATGGCCCTAGTGCTCCCACTATTCTTCTTCCTGACACCAAGCTGGTTGTACAATGAACAGCAGAGATTGAATGTTTTCGATACTATTCGACTCTTCCTCACAAGATTCAAGCAACCAGTAGCAGGATCTCTAGTGGCTCCTACGAATGAAAACTTATCGGATATGGAGCGCATCATAACCTACATAGAAAAAGAAAAGCCCTATCTACAGGTAAACTTCTCCCTACATAACATCTCTCAAGTGCTCAATATCCCACACATCCGGATTTCCAATGCCTTCAACCAGCAATTGAATACCTCCTTCCCTGTTTACCGAAATAAATTGCGCCTGGCTCATACCATCTCACTGATTTACGATGGTGCTCACTTAACTAACTCCATTGAAGGCATTGCGGTTTTATCTGGATTCAAGAGCATGTCCATCTTCTATTCGGCCTTCAGAGAGGAGCATGGAATGACTCCTACCGAGTGGATTAAGAAGAATTTGTAAGGGTCCTTTCTATTGAAAATGAAATGTGCTAAGAAGTGATTTTTGTGCAAATGAAAGAATGCAAGAAAGGCTGTAGGAATTACCTGAATGCGGCAGGCAGGCAAAGTCCCAAGTAGGCTCGGAAGCAAGAGTCTTGAAACACAGTGGAAATACAGTAGAAATAAACCGAGCACGCTCGGTGAAATAGAAAAAGCAATAACTATTTCACGGAGCGAAGCGAAGTCTATTTCTACTATATTTCAATCCTATTTCCCTAAAAGATGAAAACCATCCACGATATCCTCAAACTAGGTGATCCTAGACTCTATGAAGTATGTCCCCCTGTGCGTCGGGAGGAACTTGACCAAGTGCCTGGCTGGATACAGCAGCTCCACGAGGCCATGGAGGATGTACGCAGGGTGTATGGATTTGGGAG
>JANQWS010000008.1 GCA_030729785.1 Algoriphagus sp.
TTCCGATTTTTGCAACACATTTTTAATTTAGACAGATGACTTCAGACCAACTGAAAGACTTGAAAGCCCGCACATCGGCTTTGAGGAGGTATCTTTGACTACGATCGTAAGAAAGTAGAAATCCAAGACCTAGAGGCCGTGTCGGCCCAAGCTGATTTCTGGAACAATCCAGACGAAGCTGAAAAAACAATGAAGCAAATCCAAGCCAGAAAAGGCTGGACCTCCTCTTTTGAAAGCCTGGACACAAAAATTCAGGATTTGGATGTGTTGTTTGAATTTTTCACTGCTGGCGAAGTTTCCGAAGAAGAGCTCAAAAAAGACTACCTTCTCAGCAAGGACGCAGTAGAAGAATTGGAACTCAAAAAAATGCTCTCGGCAGAGGAAGACCAACTCAATGCAGTTCTTGAAATCAATCCAGGAGCTGGAGGAACAGAAAGCAACGATTGGGCATCCATTCTCATGCGCATGTACATCATGTGGGGAGAAAAAAATGGCTACAAGGTGCGTGAATTAGACATGCAGCCAGGAGAAGTGGCAGGAATAAAATCAGCTACACTCCTATTTGAAGGCCCACTCGCCTATGGCTTCCTAAAATCAGAAACAGGCGTACACCGATTAGTACGAATCTCTCCATTTGACTCTGGAGGCCGAAGACACACTTCCTTTGCTTCCGTATATGCGTACCCTGAAGTAGACGATTCAATCGAAATCGACATCAATCCAGGGGATGTTGAATTGCATACCTCCAGATCTGGAGGTGCCGGTGGTCAGAATGTAAACAAGGTAGAAACCAAGGTACAATTGACGCACAAGCCAACCGGCATCGTAGTCGTATGCCAAGTAGAGCGCTCTCAGCTTGCCAATCGGGAATTGGCCATGCAGATGTTGAAATCTAGGCTTTATCAATTGGAGTTGGAAAAAAGAAATGCGGAAATCGCCAAAATTGAATCCTCCAAATTGCGAGTAGATTTTGGATCACAAATCCGAAACTATGTCCTACACCCCTATAAGTTGGTGAAGGACAACCGCACTAGCCACGAAACCTCCGATGCACAAGGCGTGCTCGATGGAGGATTAAATGAATTTATGAAAGCATTCCTTCTCGCTCAAAGTGAGGAAAGTGCAAACAAAGATTAAGTATCTAGGCCGAGGATTTTCTTCGGCCTTTTTAGTACCACTGCATTCCATGAGGCTACTTCCCTCCTTCTTTACGCTCAATTTTTTTCTACTCTGCTTGAGTAGTTTTCTATTTTTTTCAAGCTTCAACATGATCATCCCGGAACTCCCAGCTTACCTTACTTCCTTGGGAGGAGAAAATTACAAAGGATGGATAATTGCTTTATTTACCCTTTCCGCAGGCCTATCTAGGCCATTTAGTGGCAAATTAGCCGACAAAATTGGGCGAATACCGGTGATGGTTTTTGGAGCAAGTGTCTGTTTTATCGTGGGATTAAGCTATCCCATACTCCAGTTTGTAGGGGGATTTTTATTTCTCAGATTTGCTCATGGATTCTCAGCCGGGTTTACCCCAACTGGTACTTCTGCTTATGTGGCCGATATTGTTCCTTTTGCGCAGCGAGGGGAAGCACTCGGAATCCAATCTCTTTTTGGTTCGCTAGGAATGGCCGCTGGACCGGCCCTTGGAGGCTGGATAGCTGGTGTTTGGCCTATTGAAGTTTTGTTCTATTCAGCGGCCTGCACCGCTATTTTTTCAATCTTAATTTTAAGCCGCTTAAAGGAAACCCTACCGAAAAAGGAAACACTTCGGTGGCAACTATTCAAATTGGACAAAAACGAAATCCTTGAAAAGCGCGTTTTACTCCCTTCCTCTATACTTTTTCTATCTGTTTTTTCCTTTGGAGTAGTACTGACCTTAGTTCCAGACCTTTCCAGTCACCTAGGCATCCAAAACAAGGGCCTATTCTTTGCGGTATTTACAATTTCCTCACTAGGTATCCGTCTGATCGCAGGCCGAACCTCCGATCGTATTGGTCGGGTGCGCGTCATGCGCGTGGCCGCTACGGTCATGGTCATAGCTATGGTTGCTATAGCTTTTGCTTCCAGCAAAGCCATGCTATTGGGTGCTGCTGTGCTATTTGGTGCTGCTGTAGGCATGTATAGCCCCACCACCACTGCTTGGGTAGTAGATCGATCCTTGCAACAATTTCGAGGAAGGGCATTGGCAACCATGTACATTTTCCTCGAATTGGGAATTGGACTTGGCGCTCTCGTATCAGGCTGGCTATATGGCAACCAATCTTCAAATTTTCAACTGGCCTTCCTTTTTTCTGCGGCAGTAGCAAGTACCGGTTTGATCATTTTGCTTTTCATCAAAAGCGATCGAAATCTGGATCCGCCATCAGTAGCCTAAGTAGTCGCTTTTTCGTGGAATGGCAAGAATAGATTTTTGACGACCGTTGTAGTAGGTCACTTTTTGCCCATCAAAATAAGCCCCTTCTTCGAGCATCACACGAACGTCTTTGTTCCATTCATTGACGAAAACGACAGCATTCAACTCAATCGCATACCCTGTATGTGCGTGCATTGGAAAATCTCCTGCACCAGGGGTATCTCCCTGATTATCCCACATGCCGATAGTAGGACCAGCAGAATGCCCATAGAAGCCCAGGGGATGGGTGTAAATACTTCCTTTGATTCCTTCTTTCTCCATTTGCATTCGAGCCCCTTTCAAAATTTGGTTGCCTGTTTTGCCGGTCGAAAAATTCATAGTCAATATATCCTGCAAACGGTTCCCTACCTTCAACGCCTCTTGCAAGTAACTTGGAACCTCAGTTTCCCCAGCCTTGAGCACATAGGCCAATTCCTGGGTATCTGTATTCAAACGCAAATAGGTAATTCCAAAATCAATATGTAATAAATCACCAGGTAAAATCACCTGCTCTGTGGGACGAATTGCAAAAGAACGGGAAGCCTCTTGGGAACTAGGATCAGCTCGCTGTATGTCCACTGTGGGATGAAACCAGGTATCAAGCTTCATCTCTTTAATTTTCTCTCTGTAAAACCAAACTACATCCTCTGTAGTCGTGACTCCAGGTGTGATGACTCTATCTGAAAGTCCTTCCGCAATGATGTAGTGCGCCAGCTCTTGAATGTGCTTGTAGGCAGCCATTTCAGCAGCAGTACGGGTTTCCAACCAGCGTACAGCAAGCGTTTGGGCAGAAACCACCTTAGCTTGTTCTTCTGAAGGAAGAATCCGCATCAATTCTTCGTAATCAAAATGGGTCAACCCGTCCGCATGACCATAATCTTTGGAAAAATTAACCCCAATTTTCTTTGGCTTCTTGGCCTCAATAATCTCAAGTAGTGCCTTCCACTGATCTGGTTGGGTTTCGGGATCCCAAGCTTTCTTAAAGGATTTGCCCACATCGTAACGCGCAACAGCATAGGTTTCAACGGGAGCGTTTGGACTTGGTTGGTACATTACTAGGATGGTACGTCTTCGAGCAGCATGCCAAGTAGCGGGCAAAAGCGTACGGATCACTGGATCCTCATTGTATTCGCGGGAAACTACTATCCACATATCGATGTCCGTCTCGGTCATCAAGGCGGGCAATACCTGCTGGATGCGGTCTTCTAACCATCCGTCGACTACTGCTGCTTGCTCCCGAACAGAGAGCACTGCTGGGCCTTGGGCAAAAACAGGATAAAGAAGTAAGGAAAAGGCGATAGAAAGCAGAAGTCGATTCATACGAACAAAATTTTGAAACGTCAAGATACTTCTTCCCTCCTAAATTTCACAGTCTCCTTATAAAATTAGGAGGTAGTGGGTAACTGAATTTCAGATTTTACCTTTTTTTTACTTAGCTGATCAAACCGATACAATAACATCCCTGCAGTAAGTGTAAGCCCTATTAACAATCCAATCCAAATTCCCTTTTCCGCAAAATCCATTTTAAAGGCAAGAAAATACCCGAGCGGAAGTCCAAGTCCCCAATAGGCCAAAAAAGTGACTATTGTTGGTACTTTGACATCTTCTAAACCACGAAGTACTCCTAAGCCTACCACTTGAATCCCATCCGAAAGCTGGAATAATCCTGCTAAAACCAAAAGCGAGGCAGCCAAAGAAATGACCTGCGGGTCATCAATGTACAGCGTAGGAAGAAAAAAGCGAAACAAGAAAAATAGAAGCGCACAGACAAACATAAAGGTCGCCACCATTCCAAAAGCTACCATTCCAGCTTCCCGCATTCCTTTGTAGTCTTCTTTGCCTATGTAATGACTGACACGAATCATCCCGGCTGTTGCCAATCCTGTTGCCATCATGTAACTAATGGAAGCAAGGTTTAAGGCAATTTGGTGCCCTGCAAGGGCATTCACGCCTATCCACCCCATCATGATCGCTGCAGCACTAAATGCGGATACCTCAAAAATAAATTGAAATCCAGTGGGGATTCCTATTTTTAAGATCCGCTTACAAAGTGTCCATTTGGGCTTAAATCCAATAATTCGAAGGGCATAATCCGCATAGCGTTTGGAGTTGAGGACGTAGGCCCCCATGAGTACCATCATCAAAATCCGTGAAATTAAGGTGGCCCAAGCAGCTCCTAAAAATCCCAATTCAGGAAATCCCCAATTACCCCATATCAACAACCAATTAAGTAACACATTGACTAAGTTGGCGGTAACTGTAATAAACATGGCTTGCTTGGTTTGGGAAAGTCCCTCCACAAATTGCTTGAAGGTTTGAAAGGCCATCAATGGAATCAAGGAAACCGTAATAATCAATAAAAAGGGCAAAGCAAGTACTTCTATTTCTTTGGGTTGATTCAGTAGGCCCAGGTTACGGGAAAACCAAAGTACTAAACCAAACAAAACAAGACTGGAAAAAAAATTGATCAAAAGGCTATTACTAAATAACCTAGAAATTTGATGGGTCTTTCCCTTTCCGAAGGCCTTTGAGACTAAAGGAGTCAGCCCCATTGAAATCCCAATACCAAACATCAGGATTACAAAAAAAATACTATTAGCAAGCGATGAGGCTGCTAATTCCAATGCGCCCAAACGTCCCACCATCATGGAATCAGCCACGCCCACAGCCACTTGCCCCAATTGGCTAAGCATCACCGGATACGCCAAAAGAAAGGTGGTTTTTACTTGTTCCCGTACCGCCATAATTTAATATCCTAAAGCTCTTGCCACACGAAAAATAGCGATGACGGACAAAGAGTCGGTTATTTTACCTTGCATAACCCAATCCAAAGCCTCTTTGAAAGGGAGTTTTTGGATGGTAATGTCTTCGGTATCTTCAAACTCTGGCTTCCCTTCCGTGAGTTCCTGAGCTAGAAAAATATAGCCTACCTCATCGGTTACAGAATTGGAAGTATGAATCAATTGTAATTCGGTCCAACGATTAGCGCTTAAACCAGTTTCTTCTTTGAGTTCTCGCTGGGCAGATGCAAGGGTATCTAATTCCAAAGGACCACCCCCCATAGGTACTTCCCAAGAATAGCTGTCCAAGGCATAGCGGTATTGACCTACGAGCCAGGTATTTCCTTCTTCATCCAGGGGTAAAATAGCAATTGCTTTGTTTTTGAAATGGGTTTTACCATAAATACCATCCTTCCCTGAAGGCGTAAGCACTTCATGATGCTCCACGCGAATCCATGAATTTTCGTAGGCTGTGGTAATAGACTTGGTTTTCCAGGGGTTCTCAGTCATCGTATTCAAAAAAAAAGGGTGGCAAGCCACCCTACTTAGTTCTATGCTATGTATTAAGCAGGTATTGGGAGCACTTTAGAATCCTTAAAAGTAGAAAGAATTACCATCGACTGCATGGAATCCACCTCCTTAATTTCTGAAACCTTCTCAAGCATTAGTTTTTGATATGCCATAATATCCTTGGCAATAATTTTCAAAATGAAATCACCAGTACCCGTGATGTGATGACATTCAATTACTTCTGGGATTTGGTTTATTTCTTTCATAAAAGCATCAATATTGCCTTTATTGTGTCCTATCAAACTGACCAAAACAAAGGTGCTAACCCCCAAGCCAATCTTTTCTGGGTCCAGCTTCGCATGATAGCTTTTGATGATTCCAGATTGCTCTAATTTCTTTACTCGCTCCAAAGTGGGAGCTGGTGATAGCCCTATATCTTTTGAAAGCTGTGCATTGGTAATCTTTGCATTGCTTTGTAGTATTTCCAAAATACTACGGTCAATCTTATCAAATTTAATTCGAATGCTGCTATCCATTTTTTTGTGATTTACAAAATTTTATGTGGTGCAAATTTACAATAATTGATGAAAATTCTAAGCTTGAACCAAATTATTTTAACTTAAAATCAAAATATTGTAAATGATTCTAATGAATTAAACGAATATTCCACTTATTTAACCCAAAGATTATCTTGATTTCAAATTATCTCCTGTGAAAATCAAAAAATGGTGACTTGGGAAACTTACAATTTATTCTTTTTGATATATTCTCTTGCTTCCTGATGTGCAGGATGTTTTCGTTTGGCATATTTTTTTACTGCATTGAAATAATCTCTTGCCTGAGATTTATTTTTTTCTTTAGTCGCAATTTTCCCTAACGAAATCAGCGCATACAAATAGTACCCACTTTCCTGTGACTCAGACTCCTCCCCAAAGGAAAGCGTTTTGGAAAAATAATTTTTAGCTTCAGGTAGATTTCCCACCCGATAAAAATATTCCCCTAGAAAAAAAGCGGCATACCGACCACTATTCGCTTCGTAACCTACTTGTCTTTTTTCAATTCGATCCAGAATAACGAAGGATTCTCGCATGGCTTCGGTCCACTTTCCTGTGGTATACAAATAGCGCGCAAGCGAACGGTGGAAATAAGGATTATTTGGGAATTTTTCATGTAGATACGTTACAATACGTAAAGCATCCAGTGGTCTCTTTTCTTCAGAACCGTACAATCTAAATAAAAAATATTGAGCCTCTACGCGCGTGTAAAATGCATTTGAGGCAACTGATTCCAGCTGTTGCAAGCCCAACTTTTTATTTCCTTTTGGAAAAAGAGCAACCACCGGTTTCAACAGTGGATAATTTTCAGGAATCCATATGGAAAAATAGTTAAATAACGCATCTCCAAACAGTAACTCCGGATTAAGTTCCTGTTCTCCCCTACTCAACTCCATGTAATTCAATGCATTTTTTCCTGCAAACGTCGCCTTGGCCCAACTTTTTCGTTCACTGTATAGGCGCCCTTGAAAACCATAGCCCGCTGCTAAAAAAAAGGCCGCTTCTTTATTTTTTGGATCTTTATCCAACATTTTTTTTGCCTTTTCATTGGCACGATCCAGGTATTGGATAAAAATGTTGTCGTATCTAGTATTCTCAACATTCACCTCTATTCTCCACCAATAAGCCAATCCCATTAAGAAATCGGGTAAAGGATGCTCAGGATACTGGTACATGATCACAGTAAAATCATGCTCTGCCGTAGCAAAATCAAAATTATACATGCTGTTGATCGCCTTTGTGATTCGGTATTGCAAGCCTTTATCCAAAAGTAGGTAAGGAGTACCTTGCTCTGGAGATTGGGCATTTGCTAATGAAGATGCGACCAAACAAAGAATTAAAAGAAGCCTGTGAAACAGGTGACGCATAGCATACAAAGGGTTTACGGTGCAAATCTACGGTGAATTCAATACAAACGTTTAGATTTACTTTGTTAACAACAGAAAATGGCAACAGCAGCTACCCCTTTGTCCCAAAAAATTTCAGAAGCCCTCGACTTTGATAAGCGACTCTTTTTTATCTTGCTAATAGGTATTTTTCTTATTATCAGATACTTAACCAATGCCCTAATCCTGGAAACCATTCCTGATTCAGAACGATTGGATGCTCAGGGTGATCTCTTATTTTTTCACATTTTTAATACACTAAACTACATCTGGACTCCTTTTGCTTTACTTTGGAAGTTTACCGTGATTGCTTTTCTCTTCTGGTCCATTGGCTTAACTATCGGTTACAAAGTAAAATTTAAGGTGCTTTGGCAATTTGCCTTGGTGGCAGAGTTCATCTTTATTTTTCCAGAACTACTTCGCTTACTGTGGTACATGAATCCAACTGGATCGGTAAGCTACCTTGAGATCCAAAATTTTGAACCGCTATCCGCACTTTGGTTGATTGGGCCAGAAAATTTAGAAGAAAAATTTCACTACCCTCTTTCGGTAATCAATGTATTTGAACTGCTCTATGGAATAGCTTGGGTCCTTGGATTCCATACACTTAGTCGTCGAAGCGTCCAAGAAAGTATTCCCGTCGTACTCCTCTCCTATTTTCTTCCCTTATTACTTTGGCTGGCATTTTATGCTGCCTCTTTCCGCTAAGTTTGCTTTAATTTTTTTGCATCTCCCCGACAGCGGTCAGAGCAATACTTTACTTCCTCCCAGTTTTTTTCCCATTTTTTCCGCCAAGTAAAGGGCCGGTGGCAAACCACACAGATTTTGGTGGGTAAGTGTTGTTTTTTCATATTAAGACCAACGTTTAGCAAGGGTATGTTTGGCCAATACCCGGACTGCATCCGCAACCACTTCGGGAGCCTTTTGAGCTGCCCAGATACGATCCCTAGCATCAGCTGCTGCCCTTTCCACATCTACTATAGGGCGAGGATACGTTTCCCCATAGGCAAAATCGAGGCCTTGTAACTCCAGGGGAGTCAATTCCCAGGGCGTATGCAAAAACACCAGGGGTACAGGAGCCAGCTCAGGTACCCATTTACGAATAAACACCCCCTCTGGATCCTGCTCTTGGGATTGCTTGACAGGATTGTAGATACGCACGGTGTTGATCCCCGTGACCCCTGCTTGCATTTGCAATTGGGGATAGTGGATTCCCGGCTCAAAATCCAAAAATTGTTGAGCTAAGAAGGCTGAACCTGACTTCCAAGACTGGCCCAAGTGGTGGGTAAGAAAAGAGACCACCATAGCCCGCATGCGAAAGTTAAGGTAGCCTGTCTCCCGCAAACAGCGCATGCATGCATCTATGAGAGGGAATCCCGTTTTGCCTGTTTCCCATGCCTCGACCCAAGTGGGTTGTGGGGTGTAGGGAAAGAACAAAAATCCTCGATTGATGGGCTCTTTTTCCATACGGGACTCCATCTCAAATTTTTGAATAAAGTGGCAATGCCACTTCAATCGGGACTGGAAATTAGCCAGATTACGCACTTGAAAACCAGTAGCTGACTTTTCCTTAGAAGCTTGAAACACTTCCCGAAGGGAAAGACATCCCCAAGCCAAATAAGGGGATAAACGACTACAGCCTGTACGACTTCCTTCGGGCTTACTAATTTGTTTGCTGTAATTTTTGACACGTTCTTCTAGAAAACTTTTCAAATACCTGCGCCCATTTCGTTCTCCTCCAGGCTGCATGAGATCTTGTGAAGTGGTCCAAGCTTCAGGGAAGGTGGAAAAAACGTTCTTGAGTTGCTGCGGTTCTGGAATGGAAAGGAAGGTAGCCCGGTCAAGGGCTGGATGAGCGAGTGGAGCAGTCATGAATGCCAGCCAAAAAGACTCCCATCCCTTTCTATTTTTTCGTTTTCGCTGCACCCCCTGTTGCTGATATTCTTTCCAAGGGATTCCTTGGGCGTTGAAATAAGCCAACATGTCCTGATCTCGGGCATAGGTAACTGCAATGCCCGTCTCCTGATGAGAATAAACAGCCTGAATGGAATATTCTTGCTGGATTTGAGTAAAAACCGTTTTTACTTCTGCTCTACATATCAGCAGGTTACCCTGCAGAGGCACTAATCGCTGCTCTATGTCTTTAAGGCTTTCGCAGACAAAGCGCCAATGCCGATCGCTGCTTTGTGGAGCAGCCAGCAAGGAGGGTTCGAAACAGTACAGAATAAGGATTGGAAAACCCGCGGCAATGGCTTCAGCCAAAGGTTGGTGATCACTCAACCTCAAATCACGCTTCAACCAAACCACAGAAATTTTCATA
>JANQWS010000009.1 GCA_030729785.1 Algoriphagus sp.
CTAAAAAATTGTTTGAATTACTGCGGATAATCGTCGACAGACCGCAGTCTGCAGGCAGACGATAGGCCACGGCCTACAGGCAGTCCACGGACCACAGCTCATTAAAATGAACTTCAAACCTTATTTTTCTTTGGTTACTGGTAAAGCAGCGGATAATCGTAATAATTAAAAATAAAAACAGGAATGGCTCTCCTACTTCACCAAATTTAGCTTCCCGCTGACTTCAATGACCTCTGCTATTTTATTAAAAACAAGTGTTGGTACTTTAATCTTGTAATCTTCAGTCCGTACTGTAAAATCAAAGGTTACCATTAACTCCTTAGCCGTGGCCACAATGGAGCCCTTTACAGTAATAGGCTTGGTCACCCCATGAATGGTGAGATTACCAGCTGCCGTCACCGAATAGGTACCAGGCTTGTTGAGGTCTATTTCTTCCTTAATTTTCCCTACAAACTTGCCGGTAGGAAAACGCTCACTTTCCAAGTAGTTTTCATTAAAATGCTCCTGCATCAGCTTGTTGGGAAACTGAAAGTCGGTGATTTTCATCTGTATCGCCAAGTCTCGGGTGTCTGCATTGAGTATGGCACCGGCCTTTTTATTGATCGCTTCAATGTCGAGCGCAGGGGTCTTGGAAAAAAAAGACACCTCACCAGCGGAAGTTCTATACAAAGTTTGACCAAAAGACAAACTAGCTCCTAACAGAAGGAAGGAGAAAAAGAAGAGAATCAATTTTTTCATTTGTGTGTATTTCTAGCCGCTTTATCAAAACTGAAAGTTCGTGCGATGTTAAATCCATAAAAAATATCTCCTTTACCCCAGGAACCTACATTCTGCCCGATGAATTGCTTCTCAACCATCCCTCGGGCATTGGTCAGGTGAAATTGAAAGACATGTCCACCTGTTTCAATGTCTACACCAAATGAGAGTGCATTGCGATAGGGATAAGGGAAAGCCCCACTGCCTTCGTAGTCATCGTCATCTTCTTCATCCGCTAACTCACGAAGGCTGTAATAGTACTCCGCGGAAAGCGTAACCCGTTGGCTAAGTTTGTATCGACCTCCTGCACCAAGCGCAAAGAGCTGGTTGGGGATGCTTGGATCCTCCACCTTATTCACGTGAATCAACGTTGGCATCACCTGCAGCGAAAGTTTTTCAGTAAACTTGCGCGCCACCAATACTTGGCTCCAGTAAGAATAGCGCTCGATATTGTTGTTAAACTTCATGGAAGATCCGGACTCCATCACATAGCCTGTAGGCATGGTATTGATCCCCCAGCCCGCCATAGCTGTAACCGTAACAGGCATTTTATTGGACTGCCTTAGCAACTTGTATTTGGTATAAAGGTCGTAAGTCTTTTCTAAGGAGCTTCTTCCCGCTCCCACAAGCCACCTGTCCGTCAGGCCATATTCAAGCCCTAGCCGAATTTTGGCTTCGTCTAACCCAAAGAAATTGGCGATAAACCCAGAGTTTACCGCCCCAAAGCGGTGAGAAATCCAAAAGTTGAGGTGGTTTTTGGAGATGGTCTCAATGGTCTGCCCATTGATAAGTCGTGAAGCTTTGAAGGTCGCTATCGTGTAGGTAGGTTCTTTGGATTGCTCTTCATCGAGCATACTTAGTAAATCATCCTGCGCTGCTACACCCATCCAAGGGCTAATTCCTAAAAAAAGAAGGGTAAAAAGAATGCTTGCCGGTAGCCAATGCTTAATGTACAAAGTCCTGATCATACAGTTACTTTTAGGGTAGTTCCTTCGAGCGAGGTGGCGTAGGTTTTCAAACCTTTTGAGCCGGTTGAATTCAGTCCTTTTCCTGCCGTATCAAAGCGAGCACCATGTGCAGGACAGTAAAATTCGCCCGAATTAAATACTACTTGCCGCTTACCTTCGTGGGAACAAACCTGTGTTACAGCAGCAAATGCCGTAGTACTTACGCGAGCGATGACGATCCCACTCACTATTACGTAATTGCCCACCGTATTCAGTTTGGTGTAGGCCGTAGCGTTTAAATCGAGCAATAATTCATTTCCCGTACCCCCAGTTGGATTGGTGGGGTCCATACTTTCGTTGACACAGCTACTCAATCCAGAGGCAGCGCAGTAGACTGCAAAAAGGGAAGCTCCTTTCAGCCCTAGGCTCTTCAAAAACTCCATGCGGTTCATTTTTTCGTTCATTTGACTAAGTGGTTCGTATAAATCAAAATTAGGACAGTCTATCTTATCGGTTCCTTAGCCTATTCTTAAGATTTCGTTAAAATCAAAGACCACAGAATCCTCTATATAACTCGCTTATTCCTGAATTAGTTACCATAGAATGAATAATTTACCTTTGTTCATTCAAGGCTATCACACGGCTAGTCAAAATCAGATCTACCCTTGGGGGGCTTAATTTGTATCCCAATTAATTAGCTAATTTATCTTTAGTATAAATCAAGAATGTTTATCCAAGGGGGATTCGTAGGAGCGGATAAACAAAACCAATCCTCATTTCTATTTTTGTTTTAAATATCTCATTTAGTGCCCAAACTAATCCCCATGAAACAACTCGGCATCCTTATTTTTGACGACGTAGAAGTCCTGGATTTTGCAGGCCCCTTCGAAGTGTTTTCCGTTGCCAACCAACTCACGGATTACAAGATCCTAGCGGTTCAGACACTAGCCTATGGCCAAGGTCCAATCCGCGCCAAAAACGGGCTACAGGTACTTCCAGACAAAAGCTTAGAGCAACTCAATCAACTGGACTTTCTCGTACTTCCTGGGGGTGATGGCAGCAAAAATGTGATTCAAAACCCAAGCCTGATGGCTTCCCTCCAAAATCTTGTATCCCAAACAGCCTGGACCATGAGTGTCTGCTCCGGTTCTCGAATACTAGGGAAATCAGGATTTTTAGACCACAAACCCTACTGTACCCACCAGGAGGTCTTTGACAGCATGGCTTCCCTAGTTCCTACCGGGATCCCCAAGCCGGAGCACCGTTTCATTCAAAGCGATTCGCGCATCTGGACGGCAGCAGGGATTTCCGCAGGGATTGACTTGGCCATACACTTGGTAGAACTTACCTTTGGCAAAGAGTTGGCCCTCGCCACAGCCACTTATATGGAATACACGCCCTATACGAATACCCATGCTCGCTAAAACCCCTGCTCCTCCCTACTACGCGGTGATTTTCACCAACCTACGAACAGATATCGATGCTGGTTACGAAGAAATGGCTCATGAAATGGTTCGCCTCGCAACCAAACAACCGGGCTACTTAGGCCATGAAAGTGCACGAAGTGGATTAGGAATCACCATTTCCTATTGGGATAGTTTAGACGCAATTAAAGCCTGGAAAGCAAACTCAGACCATCTGCTCGCCCAGAAATACGGTCGTGAAAAGTGGTATTCCGCATACCAAACACGAATAGCCCTAGTAGAACGAGATTATGGGATGAATACCGAAGGAGAGGATTAACCTCCTAGTTCCAATTCTCGCTTCAACTGCTTAACTCGATCTCGAATATCCAGCGTAGCAGGATCCAAATGGAGTGAAGTTGCCTTTAAAAAATCAACTACCGCCCCTTCGTGATTCCTGGATTTGCCTTCCTCCAAGGTTACGTACCGCATGGTAGACCAAAGCACAGTCTTCAATTGCGTCTTGGAATCATCGGTCAGGTAATATTCCACCATAATGGTATTGTCATTGTACCAGAGGATTCGGCTAAAAATCCTCACCCACTCCCCAACCATGGCCGGCTTTACATAACTGATGTTGTGATTGTACACCACCCAAGCCGCCTTATATACTCGAATTAAGTCTACTATTTCCAATCCATACAGTTTTGGAACCTGGTCCTCGCGGGCATTAAAAAAGTAGTCAAAATACTTCGCATTGTTGAGGTGACGCAGGGGATCACAGTCTTGAAAGCGGATGACTACCCGACTTTCGGTTTCCTTCGGATACTGCTTTTGGGGATCGTAGTTAAACATATCTAGCTAAGTTTTTGCTCTCCAAGCAAACAATTCCTGCTGCTTTCAATTCTTCAATGGCTAGCTTCCCGTCTTCCGGTTGGAGATTGACGGCTCGGGTGGCATCTGTGATCAAATAGGTTTCAAAACCCAACGTTCTAGCATCCAAAGCCGTGAATTTTACACAATAATCTAGTGCTAGTCCAGCAATAAAAACACGACGAATGCCCCCTAATAAAAGGTAATTTCTAAGTCCAGTATCTCCTCTTCGTGCATTGTCAAAAAATCCAGAATACGAATCCACTAGGGGATTTGTACCTTTCTTAAAAACTGACTTCCAACGACTTCGATCTAGACCATCTGGAAAATCAGCTCCTTTAGTGCCTTCTACACAATGTTTTGGCCAAAGTATTTGGGACAATCCCTCCAAAATAATTTGTTCGCCTGGCTGAGTGCCAGCATGATTAGCAGCAAAACTTCCGTGATGAGCTGGATGCCAATCCTGGGTGGCTACAATTGTATCAAAATTGGGTTGCAAGGAGTCAATAATGGGCAAAATTTCGTCTCCTTGAGGAACAGCTAATGCTCCTCCTGGGAGAAAATCGTGTTGAACATCCACCAAAATCAAGGCAGTATCAGGACTCAGTTTTTTCATTTCAATTATTTTTAGCAGCTAGAACCAGTTCCATACGGAGCTGATGAAGTTGCTCCTCCAACCCCACCGGATACACATGGGGATTGGTCAAGCGTTTGTGCGTTTTATCAAATGCTTCCAATTGAAGGGCAGCTCTTTCTCGAATTTCTAACAGGCTAGGAAGTGTGTAAACCAACTCCCCTTTTCTAAAAATAGGCTTTAATAGTTCTTCCTCCTCGTAAAAAGAAGGCATCAACCGCTTGCGCTGGGTGGCATCATTGGGGTCAATGATGATTATTCCTTGGGGATTTATTGACTGGCCCTCCAAATACACCATATCCGCTACCGCCTTTCCTTTACTGAAGTATCTCCTCACCTTATGAATGCCTGGAATATTGATTTTTAAAGATTGTTGAGACACTTTCACCTTCGGTTCCCAGCTTCCATTTTCATTTTTTACTGCCGAAAGCTTGTAAACTGCTCCCAAAGCAGGTTGATCAAAGGCAGTGACCAACTTGGTGCCTACCCCCCAAACATCAATGGCAGCATCCTGTGATTTTAACGAGGAGATGATGTACTCATCCAAATCATTGGAGGCATACACTTTTGCATTTGGGAAGCCTGCTTCATCCAGTAATTGTCGAGCCTGAATTGAAAAATAGGCTAAATCACCCGAATCAATTCGAATTCCCAGCATCTCCTTCCCTCTTTCACGAAGACTTAATCCCACTTGTATGGCATTTTTCACACCAGTGAGCGTGTCGTAGGTGTCTACCAAAAACACACAGTGGTCCGGAAAGGCTTCAGCATACGCATAAAATGCTTCCAATTCAGAATCAAAGGAAAGAATCCAGCTGTGGGCATGGGTTCCCGAAACAGGAATGCCAAATAATTTGCCCGCCATCACATTACTGGTAGAACTACAGCCACCAATATAAGAAGCCCGGCTAGCAGCAAGTGCACCATCAATCCCTTGGGCTCTTCGCAAGCCAAATTCCAATACCGGTGCGCCTTGTGTTGCCAAATTTATTCGTGCCGCCTTCGTAGCAATCAGGGTTTGGAAATTGAGAATATTGAGAAGGGGTGTCTCGAGTAGTTGGCATTGGATCAATGTTCCTTTCACTTGTACCAGGGGGGCATTGGGAAATACCACCGTCCCTTCTTCTACCGCATCCACATCACAGGTAAATCGAAGTTCTTTCAGGTAGACCAAGAAGGCTTCCACAAATAGAGGACTCCCGTCTTTTTGCTTCATCTGTCGAAGGTATGCCAATTCAGATTTGCCAAATTTAAGATTTCTACAGAAGTCCACTACGTAATCCAGTCCTGCAGCAAGCGTAAACCCTCCCTCAAAAGGATTCTTTCTGAAAAATAAGTTAAATACCGCTTCTTGCTCTCCTTTTCCTGACTTCCAATAGGCATAGGCCATAGTCAATTGGTAAAAATCTGTCAGTAGCACAAGGTTACTTTGGTAGAGGTCTTTGGTGATTTTCATCAAAAAGAAAGAATTATGAATTGTAAAACTACAAACTATTTTACCCGCAAATTCAATAAGATACCTATGAATACCAATACCATCCCTATATAGGACAAGATCGGGAAGGTCTCTCCAAATAAAAGAAATCCAAAAACCAAGGCATAGACCACTCCTAAATAACTTAAACTAGAAATCCGAGATACATTTCCGGACTGGTAGGCCAAGGTCATAAAATATTGCGCATTCTGCGTACAAAACCCAATCCACAACAAAATCAACCAATCCCATCCCAAAGGAGTTACCCAGTCAAAATACATCAACACAGTTGCAATGGGCAGGGTAACCAAGGGGAAATAAAAAATAATTACCAAAGGATGTTCAATCCCTTTCAATTTTCGAATCAGATTGTAAGCTATCCCCGAAGCCAAAGCGGACACCAACCCCATTGCAGCACTCAAGCCGTCTACACGTGGATCTACTCCTTGAATCAATAAAACCCCGGCAAAGGCTAATCCAAAATACACAAACTGCCTTGCCTTGACATTCTCTTTAAGAATAAAAATACCCAAAATAGTCGTAAATATGGGAGACAAGTACTGCAAAGTCACCGCGGTAGCCAAAGGGATCCGTTGGAGGGTGTAAAAAAATAAAATCAAACTAATGGACCCCACAATGCCCCTGGCTACTAGACTTAGTTTGTGAGTTCCAAAAAGAGGGATTTTTTTTTGACGCAAAACCAACACCGTAAATACGGCACTGAACACAGACCTAAACCATACAATTTCAATAGCTGGGATGTGCGGGATAAATTTAACCGACACATTCATCAGCGCAAAAAATACGCTTGCCAAAAGCATGGACTGAACTGGACTTAATTTTATGGTCAAAGCGTCAAACGAGTAATAATTGGACAAAACTACATGATTCTTCCTAGCTTGACTTAGAAAAGTAGGGCTATTAAAAAAACCTTCTACCAACTAAAACTGTTTCAACAAAAAAAATATGGCATTATCTATTGGAGTAGTTGCTCCTGATTTTTCTCTTCCTGCTACGACAGTAGGTAAAATTTCACTTTCCAAAGACTTGGGAGGTAAATCCGTGATTCTTTATTTTTACCCCAAGGACTTCACACCAGGGTGCACCGCGGAGGCCTGCGAATTTCGAGATCAATTTGCTGCATTCCGAGACCTAGATATTCCTGTTTTTGGGATCAGCAGAGATAGCCTAGCTACCCATGAGAAGTTTAAAAAAACACACCGACTTCCTTTTGAACTCTTAGCAGATGAATCGGGAAAAGTGTGTAAAGCCTACGATGCAT
Organism: Algoriphagus sp.; assembly: GCA_030729785.1. GTDB lineage: Bacteria > Bacteroidota > Bacteroidia > Cytophagales > Cyclobacteriaceae > Algoriphagus. The sequence goes on from JANQWS010000009.1 coordinate 7,370, forward strand.
TACTTCCTTTGATCAAAATGCCCACGCGGGTGACCTACCTCTTGGATAGCAACCATCAAATCGCTGGAGTTTTTCAAGGATTATTTGAGAATAAAGCGCACGTGGCTGCGATGATTAGGCAACTCAAGCAGTAATTGGATTATTTCCAACCCTATGTCCGTGGGTTAAAATTTGGTTGACTTACTACTAATAATCGCAAAAGCGAATTAGGCATCGACAATTCGCCCATCCTTCATGACTACCTTCCGGTCAGCCATGTCTGCCAAGTCCTCGTTGTGTGTGACAATGACAAATGAAAGTTGAAACGTGTCTCGCAATTTAAAAAAAAGATCATGCAGCGCTTTTGCATTGCTCGTATCTAGATTTCCACTTGGTTCATCTGCAAAAATAAAATCTGGATTATTGATCAGTGCTCGGGCAACGGAAACCCGCTGTTGTTCTCCCCCTGATAGTTCGGATGGCTTGTGATCCAAACGATGGCGGATGCCCAGAATTTCACCCAATTCTTCCGCACGCTTTTTCAGGGCTTTCTCCTCCTTTCCTTGAATAAAACCAGGAATACATATGTTTTCCAGTGCAGTAAATTCAGGAAGGAGGTTATGAAATTGAAAGACAAAGCCAATTTTAGCATTTCGAAATTCTGCCAATGAATCTCCTTTCAATAGCATTAAATTTTGTTCATGAAAGGAAAGTTTACCCTGATCTGGACGGTCTAAGGTCCCGAGGATATGAAGCAGCGTACTTTTTCCTGCCCCTGAAGCACCTACAATAGACACAATTTCTCCCTTTGAAATTTCTAAATCGACTCCTTTTAAAACTTCCAGTGAACCGTACGATTTGTGGATACCTTTGGCAATTAGCATGCAATTAATTTTTAATTTTTTAAATGTAAAACAAATCCTTCTAAACCAGGAATTAACAGGCTGTTTTCCAAAAAATCAAAGATTCCAGTTTGCTATATTGCTCTTACACGCTTATCTTCGGGCAAAAATTTCCCCAGATGAATATTCACGAATATCAGGCTAAAGAGGTCTTAAAAGGATATGGAGTTCGTATCCAAGAGGGTATTGTAGCCAGCACCCCAGAAGAAGCACATGAAGCAGCGATAAAGCTCAACGCGCAAACCGGCACTTCTTGGTTCGTGATCAAAGCACAGATTCACGCAGGAGGTAGAGGCAAGGGTGAAGTGCAAGAAACAGGCTCCAGAGGGGTAGTACTTGCCAAGAAATTGGAAGATGTAAAAGAAAAAGCAGCAGCTATCTTGGGAGGAACCTTGGTGACCATCCAAACAGGTGCTGAAGGAAAAAAAGTAAATAAGGTATTGGTCGCAGAGGATGTGTACTATCCTGGCGCATCCGAACCCAAAGAATATTACTTATCTATTCTATTGGATAGAGCTACCGGATCCAACGTAATCATGGCATCTACTGAAGGTGGAATGGATATCGAAGAAGTAGCTGAGCACCATCCCGAAAAAATCATCAAGGAATGGATAGACCCAAAGGTTGGACTACAAGGTTTTCAAGCACGTAAAATTGCCTTTAAGCTTGGCTTGAGTGGAACTGCACATAAAGAGATGGTCAAATTTATCGCTTCGCTTTATGCTGCTTATGTAGGAACTGATTCCTCTCAATTTGAAATCAACCCCGTGCTTAAAACGTCTGACGACAAAATTTTAGCAGTGGACGCCAAAGTAAATGTGGATGACAACGCACTTTATCGTCAGCCAAAGCTAGCCGAATTGAGAGACTTGGCAGAAGAAGACCCTTTGGAAGTGGAGGCAGGTGAGTCTGGTCTCAATTATGTGAAATTGGACGGCAATGTAGGCTGTATGGTGAATGGAGCAGGCCTTGCGATGGCTACCATGGACATGATCAAACTTTCTGGAGGAGAACCTGCCAATTTCCTAGATGTAGGTGGAGGAGCAAATGCCACTACAGTAGAAGCTGGCTTCAGAATCATTTTAAAAGACCCTAATGTGAAAGCCATTCTCATCAATGTATTCGGTGGAATCGTTCGCTGCGACCGTATCGCCAATGGCGTGGTAGAAGCGTACAAATCAATTGGTGACATTCGGGTACCAATCATTGTTCGTCTTCAAGGTACCAATGCTGCAGAAGGAGCAAAAATTATTGACGATTCAGGCTTGAAAGTTTTCTCTGCCATCACTTTGAAGGAAGCCGCAGAGCGAGTGAAAGCCGCACTCTAATTAAGTATGCAGACGTAGTTCAACTGGATAGAATATCGGATTTCGGCTCCGAGGGTTGAGGGTTCGAATCCTTCCGTCTGTACTCAAAAGCTCAAACGAAAGTTTGGGCTTTTTTTATTTCCTTAGGCAACAAAAAAATGCATGGGTTAGAAAATAAAAAAGCAGGAGAAAATCTCCTGCCCTTTATTTGAAAACTAAACCAACTATTATTTTAACTACCACAATAGATTCAAAAATAGCACAATTCTCACTAAATCAAAATTCAAGGGAAAAAATTGAATTTTTTTATTTTTTCAAACTGAATTACTTAAAATATAATCCAATTCAGAATAAAAAAATATAATTATGCCACTTATACCTATAAAAGTTCTGTTTATTTAGTTTTGACTACTTTAGGTTTAAATATTCATCCGAAACGTTACAGCCGACTTACTAGTAGCAGTTCACAATTCGGTAGCGAGACACTTGTCTCAGTCCAGGATACTGCTTGACAGCATAAACTTCAACTTCATTTTTTTAAGTACTATTAAATAGCTTGTCTAACCTGGGTTCAACTCAATTCTGATGAGCTCGTATCTTCGATGGCTTCAAAAGGTTCCTTGTTTTCTACTAATTTAACTTGAAGTACCTCACTTGCCTCCACTTTAAAAAACTCTTGGTGAATATTAAACTTTGATTCTCCCTCTTTTGGTGACTTTGCTACGTAGGTCCCATCTTCCTGCATGGCATAAGAGTTGACATTATCTCTTAGGTTGTAGGACAGAATGTTAATCAACTGTTTTTCTAAAAGTGGTGCTTCCACTTTAAATAAGGATTCCAATCGCTTATCAAAACTTCGAACCATCATGTCTGCACTACCAGAGTAGGTACGGGTATCGCCGTTGTTGTGAAAATGGTAAATGCGGCTATGCTCTAAGAAATCACCCACAATGGAAAGAACTTCAATATTTTCACTCAATCCAATCCTACCAGGGCGAAGGCAACAAATACCTCGAACAATCAATTTGACTGGCACCCCTTGTTGGGAAGCACGGTAAAGGGCATAGATGATTTCCGAATCTTCCAAGGAATTTACCTTAATAAAAATACCACTAGGAAGTCCGTTTTTGGCATGCTCTGCTTCTTGTTCGATAAAAGAAATTAGCTGATGCCGCATATCCCGGGGTGCAGTGATCAAGTTAGTGTAGTCAGTAGGTAAGGAATGACCTGTAATTACATTGAAAAATTCGGATACATCATTGGCTAAGGTCTCGTTGGTGGTGAGTAATCCAATATCCGTGTATAGACGAGCCGTATCCTCATTGTAGTTACCTGATCCCAAGTGCACATAGCGGGTAATCTCTTGATCGTCTTTTTTTACGATGAGCAAAAGTTTGGTGTGCGTTTTCAAATTGGAGATTCCATAAATAACAAAGCAACCTGCTTTTTGAAGTTTCTTCGCTTCCCGGATGTTATTTTCTTCATCAAAACGAGCTTTGACTTCAAACAAAACAGAGACATGTTTTCCATTTTCCGCTGCTCGAAGTAGGGCTTTGGTGATTCTACTATCCTTGGCAAGACGATAAATGGTCATTTTTATGGCCATTACATCTGGATCTTCTGCTGCATTCTCTATAAGATCCAGAATTGAATCAATGTTATTGTATGGATGGTGCAGTAGAATATCTCGCTCCTTTAGCGTTTCAAAAATATCCGCCCTTCCCTCCTCCTGGTACGAGATTGGTTTAACAGGATTTGGTATTTGGGGCAATCGTTCCTTAAAGCGTTTATTGCCTACAATCTGCCAAAGCCCTGTAAAATCGATCATACTGGCCCTTTTTACTATAAATACCGCATCAGGACGCAAATTCCAGCGTTCGAGTAAGGCATTTAACATCCATTTGGAGTATCCTTCCTCAATATCAATTCGAACCACACGCCCAGTCTTACGCTCCATCAACTTACGCTTCACCTCCTCCAGGAAGTTGGCATCCATGTCCTCACTTTCTTCTAAGGTAAAGTCTCCGTTTCGGGTAATTCTAAAAAGACTAACCGATTCGATTTCCACATTTCTAAAAAGGGAAATCAAATTTTCTCGGATAACTTCTTCGATGGGGATCAGTGTTAATGAGTTTTCCCGTTCGATCTCAAAAAAACGAGGAATATTGGCAGGAATTTGTACAAAACTCATCTTCCGCATGTCTTTTCGTTCCCCGGGGCTCGTAGTGACCACCCCAAAAACAAGCAGCTTGTTCATCAAAATGGGAAAAGTGCGGTAGCCATCGTACACCATAGGCGTCAGCATCGGATAGATTGCCTTTAAAAAATATTGCCTTACTTTTTCTTGCTCTTCCGGGGTGATTTTTGATACGTTGACCAAGGAAATTCCTTCTTGATGCAATTCCGGTAAAATTGTCTGAATAAAATGTTGCTCTTGGTCACCGTGAAACCGCTGGCATTCTTTCATCAATTTTTCCTTGAATGGTTCTTCACGCAAACCCGAGTAATCGACCCGCTCTTTTTCATAGTCCAGGTAATTATACAAGGAGCCCACTCGAATCATAAAAAATTCATCCATATTGGATGCAGTGATTGCCAGGAACTTCAACTTTTCAAAGATGCTTCGAAAAGTTTTTTTGGATTGATCCAGGACTCGTTCATTGAATTTCACCCAACTCAGATCTCTGCTGATTAGGTCACTTTTTTGAATAGTCGGTTCGTATTTATCTGCTGCCAGTTTCATACAGGTTTATTGTTTTTTCGGGTGATCTTACGAGGTAAACGAAATCTATGTTGGTGTATTTTAAATTTTTAAGAAAAAAAGGGGGCTAAAAAGCCCCCAGAAATTAACTGTCGATCTTCGCGTATTTTGCGTTCTTTTCGATAAAATCCCTTCTTGGCGCCACTTCATCTCCCATCAGCATACTAAACAAGTGATCTGCTTCCGCTGCAGAATCAATAGTTACTTGCTTCAGTGTCCGCGTATTTGGATCCATGGTGGTAGACCAGAGTTGCTCTGGGTTCATCTCTCCAAGACCCTTGTAACGTTGAATTCCAACGCTATCTTCTTTTCCTTCTTTTGCCATTTCAGAAATCATTTGCTTCCGCTCCTCTTCTGTCCAGCAATACCGCTCGTCTTTTCCTTTCTTTAGCAAGTACAAAGGAGGTAAAGCGATGTAAACATAGCCCCTCTCGATGAGCGGGCGCATGTAACGGAAGAATAGTGTCAAAATGAGGGTTCTAATGTGAGAACCGTCAATATCCGCATCCGTCATGATGATGATTTTATGGTACCTGAGTCCAGCTAGATCCAGTTCCTTATCGTCATTTACGGTTCCAAACTTTACCCCTAGCGCAGTAAGAATGTTTTTAATTTCATCGTTATCGTAGATCTTGTGCTCGTGTGCCTTTTCTACGTTTAGAATTTTACCTTTAAGTGGAAGTATCGCTTGAAAATCCCGATCTCTTCCCTGCTTGGCAGATCCACCTGCGGAGTCCCCTTCGACAAGGTACAACTCACAAACTGTGGGATCAGAGTTGGCACAATCGGCCAATTTTCCTGGAAGACCACCGCCACCTAAGATATTTTTTCGCTGTACCATTTCCCGGGCCTTGCGAGCAGCGTGTCTTGCTTGGGCTGCAAGGATTACCTTGCCCACAATGGTCTTTGCCTCTCGAGGATGCTCTTCTAGCCAAGCTTGCAATACTTCTGATACCGCAGAGTCTACAAATCCAACTACATCCGAATTCCCCAATTTGGTTTTTGTTTGCCCTTCAAATTGTGGTTCCGCTACTTTTACGGAAATTACTGCGGTGAGTCCTTCGCGGAAATCATCTCCAGAAACCTCAATTTTCAATTTTTCCAACATCCCCGACTTATCGGCATAGGCCTTCAAGGTTCGGGTCAATGCTCTTCTAAAACCGGTGACGTGGGTTCCACCTTCGTGCGTATTGATCGTGTTCACATAAGAAACCACGTTCTCCGTATACGAATTATTGTAGTTCATCGCCACTTGAACAGGTACCTCTTGATTAAGAGATTCGATGTAAATGGGTGATTCGATGATTTTTTCGCGGGTTTCATCCAAGTATTGAACAAATTCGACCAATCCTCCTTCGGAGAAAAACTCATCCGACTTAGGTTGTCCATCCTCCATCTCCCTTAAGTCCTGTAGGTGGATTCGGATTCCTGAGTTCAAATACGACATCTCACGCAAACGTGTAGCTATGGTTTCGTACTTGAATTCCGTGATGGTGAAAATACTATCGTCCGGCTTGAAATGAATGGTAGTCCCTCTTTTATCTGTTTTGCCGATTTCCCGAGCAGGATATTGAGGAGCACCTATTTTAAATTCCTGTTCGGTGATTACCCCATTTCGGTAAACAGTCGCTTTTAAATCCGTAGATAATGCGTTGACGCAGGAAACCCCAACTCCATGGAGTCCTCCAGAAACTTTATAGGTATCTTTGTCGAATTTACCTCCCGCGTGAAGTACTGTTAATACTACTTCCAATGCCGATTTCTTTTCTTTCGCATGCATGTCAGTAGGAATACCCCTACCATTATCTTCTACGGTAACAGAGTTATCTTCGTTTACAGTCACACGAATGGTATCGCAATGTCCTGCAAGCGCTTCATCGATGGAGTTATCGACCACTTCCCAGATAAGGTGGTGTAGGCCTTTGATCCCAACATCCCCGATATACATAGCAGGACGTTTTCTAACTGCTTCTAGGCCTTCTAATACTTGAATATTACCAGCGCCATACTCTTCTGGATTGTTTAAAGTTTCTTCACTCATGGTTAGGTATAAATCCCCGGATTTAGGGGTGTCGGTACTGTGGGTAAATGACTACTTAGATAAGGCGCAATTTAGAAAAAAAAAGTGACTTACATTGGGGTTTTTACAAAGACTTTTAAGCCAATTTTGGAGTAAAAACGATCATTTATTGCCAAATTTTATTTCGTGTTTTTTTCATTCACATATCGCCAAGTAATTTTTGATCTATTTTTTTTTCACGTATATCATTGGTTTTCAACACTTCATTTTTTTTGTTTATTTTTTTTTAATTTTTTTAAAACAAATTTTTTTCTGTAAACTTATGCTATTGTAAAAGTTAGTTAACATCAACCAAAACCAAACAACTATGAATTACACGTTATTGGCGGATCTTGTTGGATTAGACAAGATCATCAACTCAGATCCAGTAGCCATTACCTTCTTTATTGGGTACATGGCTATGTTTGCCTCTGCAGTTTTCTTTTTCGCAGAAAGAAACTCAGTGGAAGGAAAGTGGAAGCTTTCCCTATTGGTATCCGGACTTATCACGGGTATCGCTGCAGTACATTACTATTACATGAGAGATTTCTACCTACAAACAGGATCTAGCCCAACGGCTTTCCGTTATGTGGACTGGACCTTGACTGTACCTTTGATGTGCGTTGAGTTTTATTTATTAACTAAGCCTTTCGGTGCAAAAGGTTCTACCCTTTTCAAACTGATTGTAGCTTCCTTATTGATGTTAGTGACAGGTTATATTGGAGAGACCTCCGGCCTAGACAGTAACATTATGTGGGGTATTCTTTCAACAGTAGGTTACTTGTACATTGTGTATGAAGTATTTGCTGGTGACGTAGCCAAATTGGCAAGCAGCTCTAACAGCCCTGCATTAGGAAAGGCAATGTTCCTATTGAAGATCTTCATCACTTTGGGATGGTCAATCTATCCTATTGGATACATGGTTCTTCCAGGAAACCTACTTTCTGGTATGTTTGAAGTAAGCTCTATTGATTTATTCTACAACCTTGCTGATGCAATCAACAAAATCGGTTTTGGTTTGGTAGTATACTCTGTAGCTGTTGCTGAAAGCAGCAAAAAATAATTAAACTTAGAGCTGCCTGTACGAAAGTGCAGGCAGCTTTTTTGTACCTATGAAAAAATACGACTACATACTAGCAGGAGGAGGATGCGCAGGCTTGAGCCTGGTCTACCATCTACTAGACAGTAGTTTGAAAAATTCCCAAATCCTCATCCTTGAACCTACACTAGGTGAGGTTCCCAACAAAACCTGGTGCTATTGGAACACAGCAGCACTTCCCATTCACCCAGAAGCGGCTCGATTTTCCTGGAATTCGTTTTACTTGCAACAAGGAAAGCAGCAACACCAACATGGGTTAGAAAAATTATCTTATTACCACCTCAACTCACATGACTTCTATGCCCACGTGCTTGAGAAGATTAAAAACTTCCCCAACGTACATTTTTTAAAAGCAGAAGTGAGTGCCATTCGTTGCATTGAAAACGAAGTTTACGTAGAAACTAATACCTCAGAAACTTACAGCAGCAGTTACGTTTTTGATTCCCGTAACTTTGTTAGCAATGAGAATCAAAATATTTTAAATCAAGTTTTTATAGGCTTACGAATTAAAAGTCAAACGGCTGTATTTGATCCCAACTCCATGGGTTTGATGGATTTCGACACGGCCTCATCCTCTGACTTTGATTTTATTTATACGCTCCCCTTCTCTAGCCAAGAGGCCTTGATTGAATACACCGCCTACACCAGCGAAACCCGCGGAGAAGAGGCACTTTTAAGTTCACTAAAGGATTTCCTTCAACAAAAATATGGGGAACTAGCATACGAAATTACCTTTCAAGAATCTGGTCAGATTCCAATGACTACCCGAGTTCAGCCACAAACTTCCGGACCTCGCCATGTGCGAATCGGTACGGCAGCAGGCTGGACCAAGCCCTCCACAGGTTATACCTTTGCTCAAATCCAAGAAAACTGCAACCAATTGGTTACTCGCTTGGAAAAGGGAGCCACGCAAGACCTTCGATTCCCGCGGAAATCACGTTTCATCTTCTACGACAACATCCTGCTCAGCATCGCACACCACTGGCCAAAACGTCTTCCTGAGGTATTCATCAATCTTTTTTCGACTTCATCTCCCGACTTAGTATTTCGCTTTTTGTCTGAAAAAACAACCTTTTGGGAAGAACTAAAGCTTTTATCTCGTTTGAAATTTGGCATTTTCCTAAAAGGACTTACCCGATATGGCACGTATTGAATACCTGGCCAAAGGTATTGGATTAGGAATTGCTACCCTATTCCTAGTCCTTCCAAATCTCCCCCAAGAGATTCAATTTCTCATTTTTGCATTGATTCTTTTACTTGTAGGCATTCCACACGGCGGAATAGATCACCTCATCCACAACCCGGACATTCGGCCTCAGGGACTAGCTTCCTTTATCCTACGCTACCTCCTACTTATGCTTGGTTATGGGCTATTGTGGTGGTTTTTGCCCTTAGCTGCCTTGATTGCCTTTTTAGGAATGTCTGCTTACCATTTTGGTCAATCGCATTTTTTGGAACAAGGAAAATTAGAAAATAAGGAAGGGCTGCTCTACCTGCTAAAAGGCGCATTTTTCCTATTTATTATCCTCTTTGGAGATTGGGCTATGACCCAAGAAATCTTGAGTTCCATGATCTCCTTAGATCTTTCTGAAGAATTTAGACTGGGGATTTTGGGATTCTTGTTGGTGAGTTCCTTGATTGCTCAGGGCTTCAGTACCAAACCTTTTGGACTATCCGATGGACTGGATTACTTGATCCTCGCCCCAATCCTCTATTTCAGCCCGCTACTGATCAGTTTTAGCGTGTATTTTGGGTTTTGGCACTCCCTACCCAGTATGCTTGCTGAGTATACCTACCTGCGGAAAATCCCTGCCTTCAATTCGCCCTTGAAATTTGGAAAACAACTGCTTCCTTTTTCTGGAATTAGTTTAATAGGCATAGCAGGTATTTTATTTGCTGGACTGGAATTCTTAGCACCCAACCAACTTTACCTATTGTTTTTCGTGCTGATTTCCTTGATTTCTCTCCCCCATATCCTGTATATGGATACTTTTTTGAAGGAAAAATTTCAAAATTGACCTGTAGTCAACATCACCAAAGTACAAGCTTCTAGGGCCTCAATCCCTGACTCTTTTGCCTTGGAGAAAAATTCAGAATTGGCTGTTCCTGGGTTAAAAATGATCCGCTTAGGCCCCAGTCCAATCAAGTAATCCATCCATTCGGCCTGGTTTTGAGGCCCTAAATACAAGGTTACCGTATGGATTCCTGCTAAAGTAGGCTTTTGACGCAAGTCCACAATTCCCTTTCCAAATACCACCCCTTTTTTGATTCCAATAGGGATAAATGGAATTCCTTTGGCTTGCAATAAGTCAGCTGCTCGGTAGGCATAGCGCTCGGGATTATCCGTGGCGCCCACCACTAGGGTCAATTTAGTTTTATTTGGCGCGCTGCCCATAGTGTCGATCCCGCTCAAAGGTGTCCATGTGACGGTGTTTTTTACTCTCGTAAATATCGTCTAGCGTGAGTAAAATTCCGGTCTCCTCTACCTCTCCAAACTCGTCGTTAAGCGCAGTTCCAAAATTTTTCATACTTGGAGACAGGTTCATGTACGCATTGATCAGCGGAGGAATGTTCTCTCCCAATGCACGAATTCTCCCATTAAGTACTTTGTAGCCCTCCTTGTAATCTATCCCTTCGAAGGGATTGGGCTGAGAAAGGATATCCGTTTCATAGCTCAACCTTAACTTTTCCTTAGGTTTTACTAACCCTTGATCATCAGGAAAATAATAATTCATAAAATAGAGCAACAAATCGCGCCCTTCCCGATGGTAATGTGGGTACATGGTCACCTTTCCAAACAAGTATTTGACATGGGGATGAAGGAGTACGAAAGCACCCAATCCATCCCAAAGGTTGTCCAGACTAAACATTCCCTTGCGGTTGTCCAAACTAGGCTGGTAACTGGGTTGAACAAATGACCTTCCCAACTCAATGGTGTAGGGCAAGAAGTCCTGGATAAATTTGCCAGAAAAATCAAACAAGTGCTTGGTAGAAAGTTGAATTTCTTCATCAGAACCTAAGGCATTCGTGCAACAAATAAGTCGATACCCTGCCACAATTTGTTCATCCTCCTCGTTCCAGGTGATCAGTTGTTCGTAGCAATTTTGGCTCGTATCATTCTCATCCAGGTCCAATTCCATCCCCGTACCTCCTCCTGCTGCTCGAAAAGTCAATTCACGAAGCCTGCCAATCTCACGTACCACATTCGGAGCATTGTGGTAATTGACCAGGTATACGATGTTATCGCCATTGTTGGTATAACGAAGGAAGCGATCAGGGCTAAGTTCTGCCTTCAATAGTTCACGATCCACCGCAGGAATAAGCGCTTTCACCTCAGGCATTCGTTTTTCCAAGTTCATACACTTTTGATTTCATATGGTCTGCCCACTCCGGATCGGATTTACTCCCGTCAAAATAGCTATAGGGTAACGGCTTTCCAAGTGTGATGTGAATTTTGCCTTTGCGCTGCTTGTACATTTCATCCACTAACCAGAACATTTCCAGGTTAACCTTCAAACCAATTTTTTTTCTAAAGTTGGCCAAATTGTAAAAAAACGAAGAATTTCTCCCAGAAATATGGGTTGGAATGACCGGCAACTGGTAGTGTTTTGACTTGGCAATAAAGCTCTTTTTCCAAAGTAAATCTTTGATCCCCTCCTCCTGCTTCCGCGAAACCAGGCCTGCAGGGAATATCAAAACCACATAACCTTGAGAATAAACCTCTTCGATACGCTGGTTCGCAGCCATAGAATTTTTTCCAAACTTGTTGACGGGGACAAAAAGAGGTTCAAAGTTGTTGAAAGTCATCAGCAGGTCATTCACCAAAATGCGCACATCTGGACGAATTTTACCAATGGCTTGTACAAAGGCAATCCCATCCATACCACCCAGGGGATGATTGGAAGCCAAAATTACACCCCCAGTTTTCGGGATATTTTCTTCCCCACTCACCGTCACATCCATCTCAAATTCCTGAATCAGTGCGTTGGCAAAGTCCCAGCCTTTTTTGGAAAGGTGCTTATTCAGCACCGAATTAAGCCATTCCTCGTGCGTCACCCGCTTCACGTAGCGAAGTAAAAATCCAGGCATCCACTTCAAGAGACTTGGGTTTTTTAAAGCAATCGCTTTTTCTATATCTATAAATTTTTGAGACATGGCTCAATCAAAAACAAGAGTTAATTTCTTCCTACAACCCCACATATGGGCTAATTAGTCAAAAATAGAAAAAAATCTAGCATACAAACCCCGAACAAGCCCCTGGTTTTCTAGTTTCCTGAAAACCAAGTACCTTGATTTAAAATTGACCCCTAAAAAAATGAACCTTGTTCTCACCGGAAGCACCTCCGGTATCGGATGGGAAACCCTCCTTGCATTATTGCCACAATTTGATCGGGTTTATCTACCCGTTAGAAACCTTGCCAAGGCAGAGAAGCTGATTCAACACCTTCCAGGAAAAGAAAAGATTGTTCTGATTTACCTAGACCTCAGCCAGCTCGCTTCGGTCAAGCAGGGTGCTGAGGAAATTTGCCAGCAAATCGATGAAATTCATGTCCTAATCAACAATGCTGGCGGGATGTATCCAGCAGGAAAAAGAAGCAGCGAAGGACTCGACCTCAGTTTCTGCAGCAACCATCTGGGCCAGTTCCTCTTGTTTCAAGAACTGCTACCTGCTTTGCTCAAAGGCCAAGCAAAGGTCATCCAAGTAAGTTCCGAAGCACATCGCATTGCTAGTCCTCCAGACAAGGATTTTTCGCTGCGTAAATCTTCAAGTACGGTAACTTCATATGCAAAAGTTAAATTATATAACATATTGTTTACAAATGAGATAAAAAATAAATATGAAAGTGAAGGATTAAGTACCTATTCCCTTCATCCTGGAGCTGTTCGAACGGCCTTTGGCTCGGAAGCCTCTCCTTGGGCCAAAGGGATTATTTCGTTTACCAAGCTCTTTTTTATCTCTCCAAAAGAAGGTGCTGCCACCACTATTTTTTTAGCTACCTCGCCGAAACAAAATCTTAAAAATGGGGGATACTATAAGAATAAAAAGCTAAGCCGTACCTCCACCCTTGCAAGGGATTCCAAACTTGGAAAAGCACTTTGGGAGTTTAGCCAAGGAGAAATCCAACGCGTAATGGCCAACAGGAGTACCAACAAGCAGTAAGAAGCCCACTAAATTCTGTAGTTTTGCAGTAATGAAAGACTTGATCCTATCCCTTTCTCCAGGACCTTGGAAAGAATATGAATTAATTGATACAGGAGGCTTCGAGAAATTGGAGCGTTTTGGAAAATTTATTTTGAGTCGCCCTGAGCCCCAGGCGATCTGGGATAAATCCCTACCGGATGCTGAATGGAAAAAGTTGGCCCACGCCCACTTTGCCAAGGAAAAAAACAATCCCGAAAAAGGGCAATGGCAGCAGGTAAAGCCCATGCCGGATCACTGGCAACTCCCCTACAGCAATGCTGATGGCTTGACTATGACCCTTAACCTCTCCCAAACCTCCTTCAAGCACATCGGTGTGTTCCCGGAGCAAGCGGTCAATTGGGATTTTTTGTACCGTAAATTGAAAGCTTTTCCAACACCAAAGCCGAAGTTACTTAACCTTTTTGGCTATACAGGTGCGGCGAGCATAGCCGCAAGGGCCGCAGGAGCAGAAGTTTCCCACTTAGACTCAGTAAAGCAAGTAGTGACTTGGACCAAGCACAACATGGAATCTTCCGGCCTAGATGGCATCCGCTGGATTGTGGACGATGCAATGAAATTTATCAAGCGCGAAGCTCGTCGTGGCAATGTCTACCAGGCCATTGTCCTCGATCCTCCCGCTTATGGAAGAGGCCCAGAAGGGGAAAAGTGGATTTTGGAGGAACAAATCAACGAAATGCTAAAAACCTGCAAAGAGATTTTGGATCCTAAAAATCACTTGCTTTTGCTCAACATGTATTCCTTGAGTTTTTCTTCGCTTATCGCCGCCAATTTGATTCAAACGAATTTTGGAAGGGTGGAAAATGCTGAACAAGGGGAATTGTATCTGGAAGAAAGTCAAGGAAAGAAACTTCCTCTGGGCATTTTTTACCGGTTTTCAAGTTTTTGACCATAATTCAAAATGATCACCAATCGGCAACTTTTCCTATCTCATCTAGCCCAAACGACAGAGTTCCCATTAGCGATAGAAATCGTAAAGGCAGAGGGAATCTATCTTTATGGCCCGAATGGCCAACGCTACCTGGACCTGATCTCTGGCATTGGCGTGAGTAATGTAGGCCATTGCCATCCCAAGGTGGTAGCAGCCATCCACCAGCAAGTAGATCAATACCTCCACGTCATGGTCTATGGCGAATACATCCAATCCCCTCAAACCCTTTTGGCAAAAGCCTTGGTAGATACACTTCCTCCAGGTTTAGATAACGTATACTTAGTCAATAGCGGTTCGGAAGCCATCGAAGGCGCCATGAAGTTGGCCAAGCGCTACACCAATCGCCGCAACTTGATCTCCTGCACCAATGCCTATCACGGCAGTACCCAAGGCGCACTCAGCATCGGAGGCAACGAGGAATTCAAGCGCGGCTACCGCCCCCTACTCCCAGGTACCTCTCAAATTTTTTATGGGAGTTTCTCTGACCTGTCCAAGATTACTGAAGAAACTGCCGGAGTAGTCCTTGAAACCATCCAAGGAGAAGCGGGAATTCGCGTGGCCTGTACGACTTATTTCCAAGCCGTACAAGCACGATGTCACGAAGTGGGGGCTTTACTTATCTTAGATGAGATTCAGGCTGGATTCGGCAGAACAGGCACCTTCTGGGCCTTTGAGCAGATGGGAATCGTGCCTGACGTGCTTGTTTGTGCAAAAGGTATGGGCGGTGGGATGCCTATAGGGGCCTTCATCGCCAACAAGGAAGTGATGGGGGTCTTCAAATCCAATCCCTTACTGGGACACATCACCACATTTGGGGGACATCCAGTGTCTGCTGCTGCTTCTTTGGCGACCCTACAGGTACTGCAAGAGGAGAATTTGATCGAACAGGTTGCCGAAAAAGCCAAACTATTCAGGTCACTACTTATCCATCCACAAATCAAAGCCATTCGCAACCAAGGACTGATGATGGCGCTAGAGTTTGAGTCCTTTGAGGTGCTCAAACCCATCATTGACCGAGCGATCCAATTGGGTGTCATCACGGATTGGTTCCTATTCTGTGACGACAGCATGCGGATTGCCCCTCCTTTAACGATCAGTTTGGATGAGATTAGAATTGCCTGCACGCTAATCTTACAAGCCATCGATGAAGCTTGAGGCCCTCACACTAAAAATTTAACCTACTCTTTTCCATTTTTTATTCTAATTTTCCAGAGTTTCAAAACAGTTCGAAATTGATGAAAACAACCCTTCGCATACTCGGTATCCTTCTATTTGTAGTACTAGCAACCCTTCTAGGTTTTATTTTCTGGAATAGCCCCCAATACGATGGGGAAGTGCAGGTGACTGGATTGAGCCAAGAAGTAGACATCCACTTCGATGACTATGGTGTACCCCATATCTATGCACAAAATGAGACCGATGCCTACCGCGCTTTGGGGTACATCCATGCGCAGGAACGCTTGTTTCAGTTGGAAATGATGCGCCGCGTTGGGTCAGGCACTCTTGCCGAGTTCCTTGGACCCGATGTGCTTGAAATCGATCAATTTTTTCACACCCTAGGCATCCCCAAACATGCCAAGGAAAGCACCAAAGCTTTGCTTGCTCAAGAAAGTACTCCTTGGAGAAGTGCTGCGCAAGCCTACATCGCAGGGGTCAACCAGTTTATCGAACAAGACAAACTCCCCCTAGAATACCAACTACTTGGCAGCAAACCTCGTCCGTACACCTTGGATGACATGCATTCCATCTTGGGCTACATGACCTTTTCCTTTGGAATGGCCTTGAAAACAGATCCTTTGGTAACCGAAATAGCCCGTAAATGGGGAGGCGACCACCTGGCTTCCTTGTCTGTACACACCCTTCCCTCGCATTTCGTCATCCCTGTTAACTACCCAGACTCTTTAGTGTCAGGAGCTCCTGCGATTGATTCAAAACTCAATGCCTTGCTCGATAAATTACCTACACCGCTTTTGGAGGGTTCCAATGGCTGGGTGATTTCAGGCAGCCGAACCAAGTCTGGCAAAGTTCTTTTTGCAAACGACACCCACATTGGATTCTCTTCCCCTTCTGTTTGGTTTGAAGCCCACCTTGAATACCCCGGTTACAGCTTTTATGGAAATCACTTGGCAGGCATCCCTTTTGGACTAGTAGGACATTCCAGACACCACAGTGTTGGCCTAACCATGTTTGAAAACGACGATCAAGATTTTTTTGAGGAAAAAATAAACCCTTCCAATCCCAATGAAATCCTAGTTGGAGATTCCATTTTCCCGATCACCACACGCACCGAAGTTATCCAGATCAAGGGACAGGAGTCAGTTGCTCAAGTAATCAAAGAAACGATTCATGGACCAATTATGAATGCGGTGGTCAAGGAAATCCAAGCACTGACTCCCAACCCGGTGTCCTCTTGGTGGGTATACTTACTCGAGCCTACCCGTGCCTTGGAGGCTGTTTACCAAATCAACCATGCACAAACCATGCAGGATGTGGCAGATGCCGCTGCACTCATCCATGCTCCAGGTCTCAATATCATGTATGGCGATAGTTCAGGCAATATTGCTTGGTGGGCTGCTGCAAAACTACCTATCCGTGGAGAGGGAGTGCATTCCAAAATTTTTGCCGATGGCTCAGATCTGGCAGCACAACCTCGAGGCTGGCACCCTTTCACCGAAAACCCACAAAGTATCAATCCGGCTTCTGGCTTTGTTGCCTCTGCCAACAACCAGCCTGATTCGACTAAATCCGGAATCTTCTATCCTGGCTACTATTACCCTGGTGAGCGTTGGAATCGAATTTCCAAGACTGTTTCCGCTAGAAAAGACTGGGATCAAAAATCCATTCGCTCCTTACAATTGGAAACACGCAATGAGCAATCGGTGAAAAATGCATCCTTCTTGTTAGAGCAGGTAGAACAGGGAAAATTTGAAAATTACGAAGATATTCTTGGTGAACTCGCGGCTTGGGAAGGGGAACATGATTTGACCAGTACTGCCCCTACCCTGTATTACAAGTGGCTTTACCACACCTTACGACTCGCTATGGAAGATGAGTTGGGCAAAGAGGGATTTGAAAGTTACCTCCAAACTTTCATGATGATTCGAAGTACTTCTCATTTTTTAACCCATGAACCAAACAAGTGGTGGAATAATAAAACCACGAAAGGGAAAGAAACGCGGGAAGAAATTGTGGCTGAAGCTTTAAAAGTAAGTTTGGAAGAACTCACCCAGCAGTTTGGAGAGAATCAGGGTAGTTGGAAATGGGGAAAAGCCGTAACCGTAGAACATCCCCACCCATTGGGTTCTCAAAAGCCTTTGGATAAGCTTTTTAACGTGCGTACCGAAGCGGTAGAAGCGAATGAGGAGGCAGTGAATAAATTGGCCTTTGATCTAAACGGAACAGGTATTTATAAAGTAACCTCAGGGCCTGCGATGCGTATCCTGTTGGATTTTGAGAATGTAGAAGAATCCGTTTCCGTTTTGCCTACCGGAAACTCCGGGAATCGCTTTAGCAAGCACTATGCTGACCAAAAAGAACTCTATGTAGAAGGAAAGTACCGTCCTCAATTGATGAACAAGGAGGAAATATTGGGTATTGCGAAAGGAACGCTGAAGTTAATTCCGAGGAAGTAGCAGAAATTTGTACTTGGTACATCGTACAAACAATTTTCTAATTACCTATGAAAAATAAATCCTACCCCATCCAAAAATCAGAAGAAGAATGGCAGGCACAATTGGATCCCCTATCCTACCAGGTCTTGCGTCAAAAAGGAACAGAAAGGCCCTTTACAGGTGCCTACACGCTTAATAAAGAAACGGGTATTTATTCCTGCAAAGGCTGTGGTAATCCCATTTTCCATTCCGATTTCAAGTACGACAGCGGCTGCGGTTGGCCTAGCTTTACCCATCCCATCCAGCCAGAGGCCATAGAAGTGCACATGGACTACAGCCACATGATGATCCGCGAGGAGATTCTATGCGCTGCCTGTGGAGGACATTTAGGGCACCGCTTCCCAGATGGCCCTTCAGATAAGGGCGGCATCCGGTATTGCATCAATTCAGTGAGTATGGAGTTTGGAAAATAGTACATTGTACAATGTACCAAGTACCAGGTACAAAGTAGAAATGCGGGATTGTACTAAGTACCAGGTACAAAGTATAAATACGCATAGAAATAAATTTCGAACGTCGAATGTCAAATTTCGAACGAAGAAGAAAAACATCCAATTACCCATACTTGGTACTTAGTACTTTGTACTTCGTACTTCGTACAAAATTGTTGTACTTCGTACAAAACCCCTATATTTGCTACCGAAATGAAATCAACAGCAGCAAATCTTACTTTTTCTCTGCCAGCACAGGTACCCCATCTGTTGCATCATTTCCATCATTCCTCTTGAGAGGAAAGATACTACACCCACCCCGGTGATGCTGATGATAGGGATTCGGCCATTCACCACTCTTCACTCAACTAGTTACGCATTAAATAACTCCTCATGGAACAGATTGTCCGTATTGCCGTTCAAAAAAGTGGCCGATTATCCGATGACTCCTTAAGCTTAATCAAGGAGTGTGGCATCAAGTTTTACAATGGAACAGGCAAACTCAAGGCCACCTCTACTAATTTTCCAGTTGAATTCCTTTTTCTTCGAGACGATGACATTCCTGGCTATGTAGCGGATGGAGTGGCGGACCTAGGCATTGTAGGCCAAAATGAGGTAGCCGAAAAAGATAAAGAAGTAATCCTCCTCAAGAAACTAGGCTTTTCCAAGTGTAGACTCGCTCTCGCCATCCCAAAAGGTACTCCCTACGAGGGTATCGGGTATTTTGAGGGAAAGAATATTGCCACCTCCTACCCTAAAATCCTTGGAGATTACCTCCAAACCAAAAAAATTACTGCCTCCATCCACGAGATTTCTGGCTCCGTAGAGATTGCACCCAGCATCGGACTTGCCGAAGGCATCTGCGATATCGTTAGCTCGGGATCTACCCTGATGATGAATGGACTGAAAGAAGTGGAAGAAGTATTTACTTCAGAAGCGGTTTTGATCGGAAACACCAATTTAACTGATTGGAAAAAAAATATTGTTGATAAGCTTCTTTTTCGAATCAATGCTGTGCAAACGGGAAAAAGCAATAAGTACGTGCTAATGAATGTGCCCAATACTGCCCTGCCAAAGATCATCTCCCTAATTCCAGGCATGCGCAGCCCTACCATCTTGCCGCTAGCACAAGAAGGCTGGTCATCCGTACACTCTGTCCTTAGTGAAGATCAGTTTTGGGAAAATATGGACGAACTTCGTGCCGCTGGCGCCGAAGGCATCTTGGTCGTTCCCATCGAAAAAATGGTTATTTAAGTAGACACTAGACTCCAAACGATGAAATTGCTCGTTAATCCAAGCCCAGAAATGTGGCAAAAGCACTTGGCTCGTCCAGCGATGGATACCAAAAAAATTAAAAAAATCATCAAGCCGATCTTTGAAAAGGTGGCTAAATCAGGGGACAAGGCACTACGCAAGTTTGCCCAAGAATACGACCATGTACAGTTAGATTCCTTACTTGCTAGTACCGAAGAAATCCAAACCGCCGCCAGCCTACTAAGCCCAGAACTCATCCAGGCAATAGCGGTAGCAAAATCCAATCTTGAAAAGTTTCATGCAGCTCAAGCTACACCAGAATTGGTGGTAGAAGTGATGCCAGGAGTTACCTGCAGGAGAAAGAGCGTCCCCATCCAACGCGTGGGCTTGTATATCCCCGGAGGTACTGCCCCCCTATTCAGTACCGTGCTCATGCTGGGAATCCCTGCCCAACTCGCTGGCTGTACTGAAGTAGCAATTTGTACACCCACTAACCGCAAAGGTGAAATCCATCCTGCCATCCTCTATACTGCTCAGTTGGTTGGAATTACGAAAGTGGTAAAAATTGGAGGAGCCCAGGCCATTGCCGCACTGACCTTCGGAACCGAATCGGTTCCGAAGGTGGATAAGATTTTTGGACCGGGCAATCAGTACGTGACCGCGGCCAAGCAGGAAGCGACCAAGTACGGAGTAGCCATAGACATGCCTGCAGGACCTTCCGAAGTACTCGTCTATGCAGACGAGACCGCCATCCCTGCATTCGTGGCAGCAGACCTCCTTTCCCAAGCCGAGCATGGAGTAGATTCTCAGGTTGTATTTGTTACCTCTTCAGAAAAATTTGCCCACAAGGTAATGACAGAAATAAACCTGCAACTAGAAACTCTTCCTCGCAAGGAGATCGCTGCCAAAGCCCTAACCAACTCCTGTGCGGTAATCCTAGAGGATCAAGCAAGTGCCATCGCTCTAATCAACGAATATGCCCCCGAGCACTTGATCTTAGCGGTAAAAAAGGAGGAAGAAGTGGCCAAACAAATCCACTCGGCTGGTTCGGTGTTTTTGGGCAACTACAGTCCAGAGGCCGCAGGAGACTATGCCTCTGGTACCAACCATACCCTACCTACCTCCGGCTATGCACGCAACTACAGCGGAGTGTCCTTGGATAGTTTTGTAAAAAAGATCACTTACCAAAAGATCACCCCAAAAGGACTTAAAGCCCTTGGTCCTGTTGTAGAGATCATGGCCGCCAATGAACAACTGGACGCCCACAAACAAGCTGTGAGTGTTCGCCTCGAGTACCTCAAACAACAAAAAAAATGAGGATAGACATCGCCAGTTTATTACGGCCTCACCTGCGCCAGTTACAACCCTACACCTCTGCTCGAGACGAATACAGTGGTTCTGAGGGAGTATTTTTGGACGCCAATGAAAACCCATTTGGATCAAGTACAAGTCAAGATTTTAACCGCTATCCAGACCCGTACCAAACGGCCCTGAAGCAAGAAATCGCGAAAATCAAAGGCGCAAATCCTGCACAGATTTTTCTGGGTAATGGGTCGGATGAGGCGATCGATTTGCTTTTTCGTGCCTTTTGCAACCCAGGACAGGACAATGTCATCCTACTCCCTCCAACTTACGGGATGTATGGTGTCAGTGCAGCCATCAATGGAGTGGAAGTTCGGAATGTACCCCTGACGCCTGATTTCCAGTTGCAGCCCGAAAAAATCCTTTCGGCAGTGAATGCGCATTCCAAAATTCTCTTCCTCTGTTCCCCAAATAATCCCTCAGGCAATGCCGTCAAGCGAGAAGATATTCTTTTTCTGCTTGAGAATTTCCCTGGAATTGTGGTAGTGGACGAAGCCTACATCGACTTTAGTGAAGGAGCTAGTTTGCTCACCGTACTGGATCAGCACCCCAACCTGCTAGTCATGCAGACCTTGTCTAAAGCCTGGGGACTAGCTTCGCTTCGACTAGGAATGGCCTTTGCCAGCCCAGAGTTGATTCGGGTACTCAACCAAATCAAACCTCCTTACAATATCTCGGGATTGACCCAGGAAACAGTCCTTTCAGCGCTTCAAAACAAGGGGAAAGTAGATGAGTTTATTCAACTAATTCTCGAGGAGCGCAAATTTCTTCAAAAGGAACTAGAACGATTACCTTACATCCTCCGTGTTCACAACTCGGACGCCAACTTTCTTCTGGTTCAGTTTGAACATCCAAACCAGGTATATGAGGACTTGGTGAAAGAAAAGATTATTGTTCGCAACCGGTCTTCCGTCTTGCATTGTGCTGGTTGCCTCCGGATTACGGTGGGCACCCGAGAGGAATCCATCGCTCTACTTCAGGCCTTGGAAAAAGTTTGCCAATCCTAAGTCAATCAACCGATTTATTTCTTAATGATTCCATGAAAAAGAAAGTCCTATTTATAGACCGCGACGGGACCATCATCAAAGAGCCCCCTACAGATTTTCAGGTAGATAGCCTGGAGAAATTAGAGTTTATTCCCAAAGCCATCACCAACTTACGTAAGATTGCAGAGGAATGTGACTACGAACTCGTGCTGGTGACCAACCAAGATGGATTGGGAACAGACTCCTTTCCAGAAAAGGATTTTTGGCCTGCCCAGTACAAAATGTTGAAAACCTTGGAACAGGAAAACGTGCACTTTGCCGCCATCCACATCGACCGCAGTTTTGAACACGAGCAGGCACCTACCCGTAAGCCGCGAACAGGCATGTTGACCGCTTACCTATCCGAAGACTACGATCTTGCCAATTCATTTGTCATCGGAGACCGGATGACGGACATTCAGCTCGCAAAAAACCTAGGGGCAAAGGCAATTTTCTACGGTGAAATTCAGGGGGAAGCGGTTTTGTCCACACAAGACTGGGACGAGATCTACACCTTCCTCAAACTTCCTCCACGAAAAGCCACAGTACACCGAAAGACCTCCGAAACAGACATATCCATCGAGTTGAACCTAGATGGTTCAGGAGCATGTTCTATCTCTACAGGACTACATTTCTTTGATCACATGCTCGAGCAATTGGGTAAGCACGGAAGTACAGACCTATCCATTCAAGTGAAAGGCGACCTTCACATCGACGAGCACCACACCATCGAAGATACCGCACTTGCCTTGGGCGAGGCCTATTCCAAGGCATTGGGTGACAAAAAAGGAATTTACCGCTATGGATTTTTACTTCCTATGGATGATGCTTTGGCTCAGGTTGCCATTGACTTCGGAGGTAGACCTTGGTGTGTCTGGGATGCAAGTTTTACGCGTGAAAAAGTTGGAGATATGCCCACGGAGCTATTTTTCCACTTCTTCAAATCCTTCTCGGATACTGCCAAGTGCAACTTGAACATCAACATCACGGGGGACAACGAACACCACAAGATCGAAGCTGCGTTCAAGGGCTTAGCCCGAGCCATCAAGATGGCGGTGCAGCGAGATCCCAGAAACTTAAATCAGTTGCCCAGTACGAAAGGGGTGCTTTGATTTGAATAAAAAGGCAAAAAAAATTCTCGCAGATGGACTGAAAAGGATCTGCGTTATTTTTCTCTATTCCGCCGCGGCGGAGCGTGAAAAAAAATCGCTATTTCTATGAATATCCCAATAACCGCTTTTTCAATGCGGCTTTGTAATTGGGAATGGCCTTTTCGGAAAGTCCCAAAAATAGGTAGGGCTCGATCAACTCGAGTTCCATCAAATGAAAAACCCCATTGACCTCCACGCCATCCACTCGGGCATAGAGCGTATTTTTAGCGAAGCGATCTACCAAAGCCTGCGCCGCCGCAAGCAGGGATTCACTAGGTGCAATTGTTTGGATAGTTCCTCCATAATAATGCTGCACCCGAAAATCAGCCGTTGCAGGGGCTTTGAGTACCGCATGTGAGAGTTTCTCATTAAAAAAAATAAGAGAGTACTCCCCAACTTCTACAATTTCTGGAATGAAGGGCTGCACCAAAAAATCTTCTTCCTGAAGTAAATTTTCAATTTTTTCTTCCATCCCTGCCTTGGCCCCACGCACTACTTTGAGCGTATTCTTTGCTCCCCCGCTGACGAGCGGCTTGACCACCAATTGGTCTGAATTTAACTCGGAATGCAATTGATCCAGAACTGGCTTACTGCCTTTGGGAAGAATTTTTCCTGCAATACAAGGAAATCCTTGGGATTCAATTTCCATCAGGTAGGTTTTGGAGGAGTTCCAACGTAGCGTAGGCACCTCATTCAATACCTGCACGCCTAAACTTTCCAATTTATCCAACCAAGCCAAAAATTCAGGATAAAAATCAAAATAGTCCCAGGTCGACTTGATCAGCACGTGGGTAAATGCAGCCCAATCCACCTCAGGAGCAGACCAGGGATGCGTCTGATGTGGAATGCCCATCTCGGTCAAGAGGGAGGACAACAAGGCATCTTCGTCAATCGTGTTGGTATCGTAGGCTCCGGTGGAGTAGTAGCTGGCTATGGCGACGTGAAGGGGCATGCTTTTTTTCTGCAAAACTAGCATTTCCTTTTAGGATTATTCTCAATTAAACTGGTAGTTCATTGAAAGGGCGCGTTACTACAGATAATCCTATAAATCATTTTGTGCGTATCGGAAACAAGGCTTGAAGTTTATCATAATCAGCCGTGAACAGTCGTCTGTGGGCCGTTGACAATTATCCGTAAATGGTAACACAAAAGTTTGTCAGTTTCAAAATTGCGGATAATCATATTTTAAAGCCGGTTATTCGTGGAAAATCCAACCGAAACCTTATTTTTGAAAGAATAATCTCCTTTATGTCCCACCGTAAACTCGTCATCATTCCCACCTACAATGAGCTGGAAAATATCAGCGACATGGTGCAAACCGTGATGGAACTGGAGGAAAATTTTGAGTTACTCATTCTAGACGACGGCTCTCCGGACGGAACGGCTGCACTAGTTAAAACACTCCAAAATTCATTTGAAGGAAGACTTCACTTGATCGAACGAGCAGGAAAACTGGGCTTGGGTACCGCTTACATTGCCGGTTTCCGCTGGGCACTAGCAAGAAAATACGACTTTATTTTTGAGATGGATTGTGATTTTTCACACGATCCCAAGGACCTGATCCGACTCTACCAAGCTATTAAAGATCGAAGTTTTGATTTGGCCATTGGTTCCCGGTACATCACGGGTGTAAATGTGGTCAATTGGCCTATAGGAAGGGTACTGATGTCCTATTTTGCAAGCAAATACGTGAATTTTATCACAGGCCTGCCCATTCAGGATGCTACAGCCGGATTTAAATGCTACCATCGATCCGTGCTGGAAAAAATCAACTTGGATGCTATCCAATTTATTGGGTATGCCTTCCAAATCGAAATGAAGTTTACCGCTTGGAAACTAGGTTTCAAACTAATTGAAGTGCCCATCATTTTTACCGACCGAACGCGTGGCCAGTCCAAAATGAGCCCAGGAATTTTCAAAGAAGCCGTTCTTGGCGTGATTTGGATGAAAATCAAATCGATCATCTCCCCTTTCCAATCAGTCAAATCGTATTGATTTGATCGGGTCAACTCGTGAAATAATCCGAACAGGAATCCACAATACCACGGCGGTAAGTACGATCACCCCTAGGTTGAGAAGTAAAAAGGCTGTCCAATTCCAATGAATAGGCACATAAGGCATGTAGTAGCTCAGGGGATCCAAAGGGATGAGCTGGAAATAGGTTTGCATGGCTCCAAAAATCAACGCAAAGGAATTTCCAAAAAGCAGCCCTTTTCCTAGAATATGAATGCCATTCCAGAAAAATAGGGATCTTATTTGGGAGTTTTTTGCTCCCATCGCCTTGAGCAGCCCAATCATTTGCGTTCGCTCCATGATCAGGAGAAATAAAATTGCCCCCATATTAAAAACAGCCACAAACCCAATCAAGGAGATAAACACAATCACATTGGTATCCAACAACTTCAGCCAATCAAAAATATCCAAGAAGCGCTCCCGACTATCAAGCAAGCGCAGGTCGTAATCGAGTTCGGCCTCCAACAAAGGCGCAAATGCATCCATCTGAGCTACCTCGGCTACATGCAATTCTAGACCACCAACCTGATCTGGCGTCCATCCATTCAGATTTCGAATGGTTTGCAGCTCACCAATCACCATTTGTTCATCAAAATTTTCCAAGTAGGTCTCAAAAATACCCACTACTGTTACGCGCCGAAAACGAGGAGGCTGCTGTACAAAATACAGCGTCACCTTGTCTCCCACTGCAATGCGCAACTTATTGGCCACGAGTTTGGAAAGCAGAATTTCATTGGTCACTCCAGAGTCTGAGAGATGCAACATCCTTCCTTCCACCAGGTACTGTGCAAAACCCAAACTATCAAAATCTTTTCCTACCCCCTTGAGCAATACCCCTTCCACATCTTCCTCACCCTTCAACAAGGCTGCCTTGTGTGCATAAGATTGCACCTTTGTGAGGAAAGGAAATTGGTTTCGCTTCTTTAAAAATTCTGCCTTCAGCGAAAATGGTTCTTCCTCATAAGCAGTACTCATTTGAAACTTTTGCACTTGAAAGTGGCCTGTAAACCCATAAACGCGACTGGATATTGTTTTTTGGAAGCCACCGAGCACCATAATGGATAAGATGGCTACCCCCAAACCCACGGCTAGGCTCGCCACCGCAATGCGGTGGATGATTCCAGAGAAGCCACCGGCATGCTGAAAACTGATTCTTTTAGCGAGGAAATAGGAAAGGTTCAACGGACTGGGTTAAATTTGTTTGCAACTCTCCGCAAATTAGCATGAAGCAAGCGAAAAATTTACCCTTGATCTATATTTTGACCATTTGCCTCTGTTTGGCAAGCAGCGTCACAGGAATTGCGCAAGAAATTCAGGTGGGTGCTGAACAGGCCCAGCTCTACCTCCCTCTGCTTCAAGGGAAAAAAGTGGGGATAGTGGGAAACCAAACGAGCATTTTGCCACAATCCAATCAGCAGCATCTGGTCGATTTTCTGTTGGAAAACAAGGTGAACGTCACAAAAGTTTTCGTGCCCGAACATGGATTTCGTGGCACTGCCGATGCAGGTGAAAAAGTCAATAACTCTATAGACACCAAAACAGGCCTTCCCATCGTTTCCTTGTATGGAGCCAATAAGAAGCCCAGTGCAGAGCAGCTGAAAGACCTCGATGTACTTGTCTTTGACTTGCAAGATGTAGGTGTCCGATTTTTTACCTACATCAGCACCCTCCACTACGTGATGGAAGCTTGCGCGGAGCAGGGCAAGCCCCTAATCCTTCTTGATAGACCCAATCCAAACGGCAACTACATAGATGGCCCCATCCTAAAGAAAGGATTCGAATCCTTTGTAGGCATGCACCCCATCCCGATCGTACATGGCCTCAGTATTGGCGAGCTAGCCCAAATGATCCATGGAGAAAAATGGCTGAAAGGAGGCGTTCAAGTAGACCTAACCGTGATTCCTGTAGCCAATTGGAACCATGAGACAGCCTATGAACTTCCAGTAAAGCCCTCTCCCAACCTACCCAATGCACTTTCCATTCGTTTGTACCCGAGCACCTGCCTTTTTGAAGGCACGGTTGTTTCCTTGGGTCGCGGCACCTATTTTCCTTTTCAAGTATATGGCTACCCAGATGCCCGATTTGGGAACTTTACCTTTACTCCAGTAAGCATTGATGGAATGTCCAAAACCCCTCCCCATCAAGACCAACTGTGCTACGGCAGGGACCTGCGGTTGGAATCCTTAGCCCAGCCCTTCACGCTGAGCTACCTCCTAGAAGCTTACCAGCGCTCGGAGATGAAGGAAAAATTCTTCAACAGCTACTTCAATACCCTGGTAGGTACAGATGAACTGAAGAAGCAAATTTTGGCAGGAAAACAAGAAGTAGAGATCCGTGCAACTTGGCAGCAAGGGCTTCAAGATTATGCCATCCTAAGAAGCAAGTATTTGATTTACCCCTAATTTGACTTATTCTATCTGCAGTTACCTATGAACCCTACTCCCCAAGACCGCTCACTCCGAATCATTTACATGGGTACCCCCGAGTTTGCAGTGCCAGCCCTTGAAAAATTGGTTGCTGCAGGTTGGAATGTCATTGCAGTGATCACTGCCCCAGATAAACCCCAAGGTCGAGGACAAAAATTAGTGGGTTCACCCGTCAAAGAGGCTGCCGAAAGATTGGATATCCCTGTTCTGCAGCCCACCAACTTGAAGGATCCTGGATTTCAACAGGAATTGAAGGAATTGGCTGCTGACCTGCAAATTGTAGTCGCCTTCCGAATGCTGCCTGAGGCTGTTTGGAACATGCCTCCTTTGGGCACCTTCAATCTCCATGCTTCCCTTCTTCCCAACTTCCGCGGAGCAGCACCCATTAATTGGGCGCTGATTCAAGGAGAAAAAGTGACAGGGGTAACCACCTTCTTTCTACAACATGAAATTGATACCGGAAATATTCTTTTCCAGGAAAAAGTAACCATCCTCCCGGAGGACAACCTAGGAAGCCTCTACGAAAAATTGATGAACTTAGGCGCCAACCTGGTAGTACAAACAGTAGTTGCCATTGCCAACAAAGACATCCATCCGCTACCCCAAGACGAAGCATTGGCCATTCATTCTGCTCCAAAAATCTTCAAGGAAACAGGCAAGATCGATTGGATTACTTCGGCTACATCCATCCATAACTTGATCAGGGGGCTTTCCCCCTATCCAGGTGCATGGACCGAGCTACAGGGTAAATCCTGTAAAATATTTGCCTCCACCCACTTGGAAGGGAAGTTGTCTGGAAAGGCCCCAGGAGAATGGACCTCAGATTTCAAAACCTACCTGCATTTCCAATGTGGCCAAGGAATCTTGGTGGTCCAGGAACTGCAATTGGAAGGGAAAAAGCGCATGAAGGTGGATGAACTCCTCCGAGGATGGAAAGGTTAAAGTTAGTGGCAATGACCATTCAGCTTTTGGTAATCTCCAAAAGATACACCTGAAAAAACTCTAGTAAACTACTTGGCACATTTGGAAGTTTCCTCAACAAGAACTTCCATAAAGTAGGTAAATTGAACCTCAAAACCACGACTCGTGAAACTGATTCTACTCGTAGCAAAAGCAAAAAACCAAGTGATCGGAAAAGACAACCAGCTGGTCTGGAAGCTATCCGCTGACCTCAAACGATTCAAAAACCTGACTACCGGCCATTACTTGCTCATGGGTCGCAAAACCTTTGAATCCTTGGGCAGGCCACTTCCCAACCGCACCCATCTGATCATCACCCGTAACCCAGAATTCAAAGCTCCAGAAGGCCACTATGCCTTTCACTCAGTAGAAGATGCCCTTATTTTTTGCACGAAGCGTCAGCTGGAGAAATTATTTGTAATTGGTGGGGGTGAAATTTACAAGGAAGCCCTGCTCCTCTGCGATGTCCTGGAAATCACTGAAGTGGAAGCTAGCCCCGAGGGAGATACCTTTTTCCCAGATCTAGATACCGCCATTTGGAAAGAAAAAGAACGGGAAGAATTTGCTGCCGATGAAACCAACGAATACCCCTACGCTTTTGTCACCTACGAAAAACGCTAAGCCATGGCCAAACCTGTAATTTGGATTACTGGAGCCTCCTCAGGCATTGGTGAAGCCGCTGCCAAAAAATTTTCTAAGGAAGGCTATTCCCTCATTCTTTCCTCCCGCAATATGCAGGAACTCGAACGTGTAATGCAAGCCTGCATCTTTCCTGATGACTGCCGGATTCTGCCCCTGGACCTGGCCGCATCGGCTGACTTTGCAGCGAAAGTGGCCATGGCAATTTCCTTTTTTGGAAAGGTGGATATCCTACTTCATAATGGAGGAATCAGCCAGCGGTCCCTCATCAAGGATACCCAACTGGAGGTGGATCGCAAGCTCATGGAAGTCAACTATTTTGGAACTGTCGCCTTGACCAAAGCCTTACTTCCACACTTTATTGAAAGAAAGCAAGGGCAATTTGGTGTAGTTACCTCTCTGGTTGGGAAGTTTGGATCCCCCTACCGCTCCTCCTATGCAGGTGCCAAACATGCCTTGCATGGCTTCTTTGACACGCTACGAGCCGAGCACCACCAAGATGGAATTTCGGTGACTTTGATCTGTCCGGGATTTATCCGCACACAAGTATCCATCAATGCGGTCACTGGGGATGGAAGCCCTTTAGGAGAAATGGACCAGGCCCAAGACCAAGGCATGTCCCCAGAGGCCTGCGCAGAAGGTATTTTCAAAGCCCTCCTCAAGAAAAAGGAAGAAGTGTACATTGGAGGCAAGGAAACCCTCGCCGTGTACCTCAAGCGCTTCCTTCCCGGCTTATTTTCCAAAATTCTTCGATCAGCAAAAGTTAGATAATCCCAGATGCAAGCAGTAACAGCAGAAATTATTGCCATTGGAGACGAACTCCTTTATGGCCAAATCATGGATACCAATTCCCATTGGATCAGCCAGGAATTGGATGCAGTGGGTGTACGAGTAGTACGAAAAACCACCGTAGGAGACAATCGTACCGATATTCTTACCGCCTTCGAAGAAGCTTCCAAGCGAGCCAATGTCATTCTCATCACTGGAGGCCTGGGACCCACCCAAGACGACCTCACCAAGCCCCTACTTGCCGAATACTTCGGCTGTGACATCGTCGAAGTACCTGAAGCAGTTGCCGCCGTGTCGGCTTATTTCACCCGCCGTGGTCGAGAGATGACACAACTCAATATCCTCCAAGGTCACCTGCCTACTTGCTGTACGTATGTGCCCAATGAGGTCGGTACGGCTCCCGGCATGTGGTTTGAGCAGAAAGGATGCTACTGGATGTCTATGCCGGGTGTGCCGCATGAGATGAAAAAGCTGGTCAAGGACTTTGTGTTGCCCAAACTTTCCCAGGTGTTTGACCTTCCAGTGATCTACCACAAACTCATCAAAACAGCGGGCATTGGCGAATCCTGGCTCGCTGATTTGATCAAAGATTGGGAAAATGCCCTTCCAAGCCACATTCGACTCGCCTACCTCCCTTCCTTAGGCCATGTCAAACTTCGACTCACGGCTTTTGGTGAGGACAAGAAGGTACTTGCTGCTGAGGTGGACCAACAAATCCAAAATATCCTTCCAACAATACGCAGTTATGTTTATGGCTACAACGGAGAAACCTTGGAAACAGCGATTGGGAAACTTTTGAAGAACGCAGGGAAAACTTTAGCTTTAGCTGAAAGTTGCTCCGGTGGTTATATTTCACACCTGATTACCGCTGTACCTGGTTGTTCACAGTACTACCAAGGCGCTGTAGTTCCTTACCACAATGCCTTGAAGGAACAGCTACTTGGTGTGAGTTCGGCTACCTTGGCCCAGCAGGGTGCAGTTAGTGAAGCAACCGTTCAAGAGATGGCCTTAGGAGTCAAAAAGTTGTTTGGAGTAGATTATGGTTTGGCAAGTTCGGGTATCGCTGGACCAGACGGAGGTAGCCCAGACAAGCCAGTAGGTACTGTATGGATAGCTTGTGCAGGTCCTGACTTTGTGGAAGCCAAACTTTTGCAACTTACCCAGGACCGGATGATCAACATTCAATTGACTGGGGTAGCGGTGTTAAATTTGCTTCGAATTTGTATTTCGAAGCACGACAAATAAAATTTTACCAAAAGGACTTGGGTAGCAGTTCAATAAAATTTAATTTTAAAACTTGAAAATAAACCCAATTAAATTACTTAAAGTATCATGGCAAGTGTAGAAATGCTCATGCCCAAGATGGGCGAAAGTATCATTGAAGGCACCATCCTTACTTGGCTCAAGAAGGAAGGCGATTCCATTGAGGCAGATGAATCGGTACTAGAAGTAGCCACCGACAAGGTGGATACTGAGGTTCCGGCTACGCATGGGGGCATTTTAACAAAGATTTTAGCCAAGGAAGGTGAGGTAGTAGCTGTAGGTTCGGCCATAGCAATCATTGAAACCAATGCTGTTGTTACTAAAGAAGCGCCAGCAAGCCCGGTTAGCCCTAAAGAGGAGGTCGTACAGGCTGCTCCAGCACTAACGGCAAGCCTAGTTAAAGCAGTCGAACCTGAAGCAGTATCCCAATCCGATGGACGATTCTACTCTCCTTTGGTCAAAAGCATTGCCAAAGAGGAAGGGATTTCTGCGGACGAACTTTCACGCATACCGGGTTCGGGAGCAGAAGGTCGGGTTACCAAACAAGACGTGATGGACTACTTAGCCACTCGAAGCAACGGAAGTTTCAAAAATACCGGAGCAAGAAAAGCTCCTCCTTCCATCTCCCAGCCCAAGTCGATTCCAAGTATTACTGGTGGCGACGAATTGATAGAAATGGACCGCATGCGAAAAATGATCGCCAGCCGCATGGTGGAGTCCAAGCGAATTTCAGCCCATGTCACTTCCTTTGTGGAGGCAGACATGACCAATATTGTGCTTTGGAGAGAAAAAAATAAAGAAGCATACCGAGCAAAATATGGGGAAGGGATCACCTTTACTCCTTTCTTTATTGATGCGGTGGCCAAAGCTATTCGTGATTTTCCAATGATCAACATTTCCGTGGAGGGCGATCATATTTTAAAGAAAAAGGATATCAACATTGGCATGGCAGTGGCATTGCCTTCTGGCAACCTGATTGTACCAGTGATTAAAAATGCCGATCAACTCAATATTGTAGGGATTTCCAAAAAGGTAAACAATCTTGCCAATCGCGCCCGCAACAACAAGTTGACCGCCGATGATGTAACCGGGGGCACCTATACCGTGTCCAATGTGGGGTCTTTTGGAAACATCATGGGTACGCCCATCATTCCGCAACCTCAAGTTGCCATCCTGGCGATTGGAGCCATTGTCAAAAAACCAGCAGTAGTGGAAACGCCTACCGGAGATGTGATTGCAATCCGACACAAAATGTTCCTCTCCCATACCTACGACCATCGCGTGGTGGATGGCTCTCTTGGAGGCATGTTTGTCCGAAAAGTCGCCGATTACTTGGAAGAATTTGATTTGGAGACAGCTTTGTAAATTGAGTAGAAACAAGAGCCGAGATACAAGAGACAAGACTTTATTCATGATGATACGAGATTCAAATGATTTTCGAATTTCCACATCAATATGCTACACTTAACCTTCAGCGTTCACTAGTAGCAAAAATTCCCCCAAGACGTGATTCCAGTTCTTGGGGGATTTTTCGTTTGTGATTTACCGCTTTTACCACATCAAAAAAGAAAAGCTGAAGTTCAATTCAATCGGCTGTCGACCGTGGACTGTGAACTGTTAGCAATCTTACCTTACCTGAACCTTCAACTTCCGATAATACTGCTCCAATTTGCTTGCAAGTACCGCCAAACGAAGGGGTTTGGTTAGGTAATCATCCATCCCCACAGCCAGTGCTTGATTCTGATCGTCTTCAAAGGCATTGGCCGATAGGCCTATGAGAACCAGCTGATTTCCTTGAGCCATTTTTCGAATCTCCTGAGTTGCCTCCAATCCATTCATGACCGGCATTTGCACATCCATAAACACCAAATCGAAATCTTGGACACTTACTTTTTCTACGGCTTCCTTTCCATTTTTCGCCACTTCATATCCGTAACCCAGTTGCTTAAACATCAGCCCCATCAACTGCAGATTGAGGTCATTGTCCTCTGCAATTAAGATGCGAAGTGGAAAAGTATTGCCCAATTCTTCCGTCAACAGCTGTGGAAAATCGTCTTTGACAACTTTTGCCAAGGGTTCTTGTTTCATTTTGGCCAATACAGAAAACTGGAAGGTAGCACCCTGCCCTGGCTCGCTCCTGATTTCCAATTCTCCCCCAAGGAGCTCAATCATCTTTTTGGCAATAGCTAATCCCAATCCTGTCCCTTGGTAGGCCCTTGTGGCAGAGCTCTCTACTTGAAAGAATGGTTGTGCAAGGCGCTGAAGATGTTCCTTTGAAATGCCAATGCCCGTGTCTTTTACAGTATATTGAAGCATCAACAAGCCCTCCATAATTTCCTCTTGAACAAGCGAAACCTTTACCTCCCCTCCATCGGGAGTAAACTTGAGCGCGTTGCCAATCAGGTTGAGTAAAATCTGGTTGATCTTATCCCGATCTGCTTCCACAACGAGTGTGGAACCAAGTTTTTCCTCAAGTAAGAAAGAAATCTCTTTCTTTTGGGCGATTCCACCCAGAATTTCCAACTGAGCCTTGACTTCTTCTACGGGTGAAAAGTCCACCACATGGATATCTACCTTCCCTGCTTCAATCTTGGAGTAGTCCAAGATATCACGAATGATGGTCAACAGGGAACTACCCGAATTTTTGATGATTTCTAAGTACTGATTTTGAATTTGATCCAATTCCGTACTTTCCAAAAGGTCAATCATTCCAAGTAGCCCATTGAGAGGAGTACGAATCTCATGACTCATGTTGGCCAGAAACTCTGACTTGGACTTATTTGCTTGATCGGCGGCATGCATGGCATCCAACAAGCCTTTTTCCCAGATTTTTTGACTAGTGACGTCCTTTGAAATGGAAATCATCTGCTGGGCATCCAAGGGAAAGAAGCGCATCTCGTAATGGATCTGATCCTGGGAATTTGGCTGCGTCCAATTCACATTCACCGTATGAATAGTACCTGTACGCCTTGCTTCTTGAAATGCAGCAGTAACCTCAGCTGCTTGCGCTTTAGGAACAAACTTCTCGATCTTCTTACCTACTCTAGCTTGCGTGAGATCCAGGTAATTTCCTCGGGGCTGCACATGAAATTCGAGTACCTCGCCCCGATTGTCGTAAATAAATATATCATCGGGTAGGTTTTTGAGTACTGCACGCAATTGGTCTTCGCTTTGGATAATTTTCAATTTGGCCGCATGCTGCGCAGAAATATCAGTACATATACCCAAGCCTCCGGCAAACCGACCTTGTTCATCGTAAGTGATCTTTTCAAATATCCGAAGCCGAATTTGACGTCCATCTCCACGTAGGATATCAAATTCCATATCCACAAACTCTTTCTTATCCAAATAAGCCTCCTTAATAGACTCTTTCACCATTTTAACTATTGGGTGGGTAGACCCATCGTTAAAAGCAAAGTTGAAATCTGACTTCGAGTACCCCAAAATATCCTCCACCTCATTACTCGTTCGCAAAATTTGACCTCGGTAATCGTGAAAAAATACAAAACCTCTCAATTCCTTGAGTAGCATATTTTGTTGCTCAAACAATTCACTGACCTCCCGGTAACTTTCTTCCTGATTTTTGGAATAGTCAAGTTGGTTTTTCACCGAAAAGACGAAAAAAGAGAGAATCACCACCAGGATGATAATCATGCCTACAAACAATAAAAAATAAGTTCGGTAAATCCCTGAACGTAAGTCATCAATTGGGATGAGAAGGATCAATCCAGAAGGATTCACCAAGTCCCCAAATGAAAAAGGGTACTGGGCCAGTACTCCATTAACCAGAACCCCTTCCTGTTCCCAGCTCACAGGGTACATCCCTTTGACCCCCTGGTACATATCCTTCTTTACTCCCTCAAATTCATTTACGGACACAGTTTTGAGGTGCGGCAAACTGGTTGACCCAATATCTAGGAGCTCTCCTCCCAAGTAAAGAAAACTCCCTCCACCAGGAGTTTGGTAAAAATTTTCCAAGTAATCTTGAGCAAATCGTGGCAACGTAAGTGAAAACAAAAGCTGGTGCCCTTTTTTTCCTTGCAAAAAAAGTTGGTGACGCAGAGAATCACTCGGAAATAGTGGTAGCGTTCGTTGCAGAAAATCATTTCGTTCAGTGTACACGTAACTTGTGATAATTCCAGAGGGATTTGCTACCCATAAGGTATCTACCAACCGAGGAAAGGCAGTGAGTATTTTTCGAGCCAATTTACCCTCTTCCGCTCCTCGTCCTGCACTAACAAGTTCCTCCATCTCACCCAAAAAGACCCTTGATTCTTCTTCAAATCGATCCAATTCATTTTCCAAACCCCTACCCGCCAAGTCAGTTTGCTGGCTTAAAAAATCTTTTCGACCATCCAACTGTGTGGTGTAAATTGCCCAAAAAAAGCGAACACCCACCACTGCTACAAGTAGGATAAGTACGCCTCCAAGGACAAGGGAAAATCGAAAGTTTGTATTTGCTAAAACCTTCTTCATACTCAATTGGGCAAGAGCACTTCCAATAAATACCAATCAATATGAGAAAATGTATGTCCGAGTACCCGGTCCATACGAGCATCATCAATAAAATCAAAGTACACTTGCTTTTCGGACAATATGGCCTGAGCCATTTGCCTGACCTCTCTATTTTTACTCCTGGAAAGATTAAAATCCGCTACTCGAAAGTTATCTTCTTGGATAGATTCTCGGTAAACATGGTTTTTGAGTAGGGGCATCCCCAGCAATTCAATCGCCTCCGATTTTCCTCCTATGATATCACCCTTTCCATTGACTAACACAAAATAGCCCTCCACTGAATTGAGGTAACTTTCAATGGCATCTGCAATGGTCAAATCCACCCCGAGCACTGCAGCGAGCTCCTCGCCATCGTACACCGGATGTACCAAAGAGAAAATCCATCCCTTTCCCGCTGGATCTACATAAGGATCCGGAATCCATACGGTCTTTTTGGTGGGATTATGTGCCAAGTCGGCTTCGTAGTAAAAATTAAATTCGCGTACGTCCAAGCTAGGATCCACGATGTTTTTGGCATCAAAGGCTGGATAAATACGGCTGACGAGGAGTGCCGAATTGGAATAAATCTGAACAACTCGTGGATGTCTTTTCAAAAAGCTAGCAAAGACGCTATCCATGGAATTGGTCAAGGAAATATAAGTTAGCGCTTGCTCCTTATCTGGACTTTTATCAAGTAAAACGAGTGTACTCAGAGAAGGATTTTCTCCAGGCTGATTGGTAGAAAAAGCCCCGTCTAGGGTGTAGGTGAATTCCGTAGCAACTGTAAGTAGGGAGTCTCGATGCTGGAGTAGGCGCTCGTTGTACCCAGCGATTTGCTCTAATTCCATACCGAGAACCTGGATCTCTGATTCTATTTGGGTGACTAAATTCGATAATTTGGCAAAATCACCCTCCTCTGGCCTAAGAACGGTAGGTTGACAGGAAAGGAAAACCAAAGCAAAAAATAGGATGATTATTGAGGAAAAAAATTTCATAGGTAGTGGTGTTTATAAAAATGAAGTATACGATTATCCGCAATCATACCAGTGGCTCAGCTCGGCAATTTCAAACTGCGGATAATCGT
>JANQWS010000010.1:0-2112 GCA_030729785.1 Algoriphagus sp.
GCTTCAGCAATGGCTTTTTTGTATCCATCAAAGCCAACAAAACGACGTTCCTGAGGCACATTTACCTTGTCCTTGCCGTATTTATCAAAAATAGGTTTGTAACTGCCTTCCAATCGATCTTCGAAGGCGTCTGCCATAGCCACTAATTGGATAGGATGGCCTGTTTCAAAAGCTTGAAATACAGCGCCTGTACCACGTCCTCCACAGCCAATCAAGGCCAGCTTCAGCGTGTTTTGCGGGGCCGCATAGGCTCCTGGAACTAAAAATGTGGGTGCGAGTAGCCCCCCTGTCAACAGGGCAGAGGTCTTTACAAATTCTCGACGCGTGGGATTTTTTTTCATAATTAGGTGAGTTTGGGTTCAATAATCAACAATTGGAGCCTGATTGTAGTAGGCGAAAATTTCTCCTGGAGATGGTGGAATAAGTGGCCTTACTAGGCGCATTCCCACAAAGGGAGCCTCTGGAAACCACCATTGACTTTTAGGAATTTGAGGATCTATTCGTTTCCAGTCGGAGGATGACTGCTCACGAAATGAAGAGCTAAGGTGCTCTTTGGAGCTTGCGAAATTCCCCCCTCGGAGTACATGAGGGTAAAGTCGGGATCCTGCATTTACGGGATTCACTGCGGGAGACCTACTGTAATAATCTTTCTCATACTGGTCCATGACCCACTCGCTGACATTGCCGTAGACATCATACAGCCCCCATGGGTTCGGCGATTTACCCCCTACAAGTTGTGTACTTCCGTTGCTATTCCCCTCGTGCCAGGCATAGTCCCCAAGGTCTGTAGCGTCATCGCCAAAGAAAA
Source organism: Algoriphagus sp. (assembly GCA_030729785.1). Classification (GTDB taxonomy): domain Bacteria; phylum Bacteroidota; class Bacteroidia; order Cytophagales; family Cyclobacteriaceae; genus Algoriphagus. The sequence goes on from JANQWS010000010.1 coordinate 809, forward strand.
ATTGATGGGTAGATCCTGCTCTCGCTGCATATTCCCACTCAGCTTCCGTAGGGAGTCGGTAGAAAATTCCTGTTTTCAAATACAGCCAATGGCAGTATTGAATAGCACCATATTGAGTCATCCCCACAGCAGGCTTCCCTTCCTTGCCCATCCCAAAAGTCATGTCAAGGTAGGGTAAACTTGGACGGGTGAGCGCATCCACTCGTACCGGCACTCCTCCTTCAGTCATAGTTTGCTCGTACTGCTTGTCTAAAAAAAGTTCAAACGCATCCCAGGTTACTTCATGAGTTCCAATCCAGAAAGCATCAAGCTGTACCTGATGCAACGGTTGCTGATCCGGGTAAGAAGAGTCTGTAGCCCCCATCCAGAAGGTACCGGCAGGAATTGGACTCATGTCAAAAGACACAGATGTGCCACCCAACTTTTGGGTATAGGGCTCAAATACAAGCGCTGGGTTGAGTTGAAAACTCATCAAACTCAGGAATAAAAGGCCAAGTACTTTTTTCATCAGGTCTGTGGATAAGACATCCTCATGAAAATACAAATTTTATTCAAGCCAGAACAGCGGATGTGATAAATGGTCACGCTTTTTTCAAGGCAGCCCGAAAAAGCGGACCTAAGAGATCATTGGTTAACAGACAAAAAAGGTGATTGAATCAAAGTCGCTTTACCACCTCTTTTTTAGGGAGACGCAAAGCCCACATGCCTCGCAAATCACCTATAGCGTAGCCAGTAGCCGAATCCTGGGGATAAAGCTCCTTGAGTTTGGCAGAAGTTTCTGGCGCAATGTCCTTCTTGGGATCGCCATGGCAACTCAAGCAAAGGGCGTTAGTTAAAAGAATTGGCTTGGTATATAGTAAAACTTCCCCTTGCTCAATTTTTTGGATACTTGGGTCGCTGGAAATGTTGTTTTCCGCATTGTAGGCATAGGCTTCCAAGAGTGGGAGTTCTTCTGCATTGGGAGTATCTACAGGATTTCTAGGTTGGACAGAAGCACGGCGAAGGGTGACCGTATACTTAGATTCCAAAGTTTGTAGAATGGGTAAGGCATTGACTTTGCAAAAATCTATGGCTCCTGCAGGTCCATTGGATGCAATTGCTTGCTGTAGCTGTGCAATAAGTTGAACTTGTGCCTCTTGCGTGATGGAATCTCCCCAAACCATCGCTTCCTGAAGAATCGCTACTTCGGTAATTCGTTTCACTTCATTGTTTCGCTGCACATCCTCAAAAGCTTCTTTGGAAACTCGCTCTTGAGGACCGCAGGAAAATAGGAGGATTAGTGGGAGGAGGAGGAGGTTTTTCAT
>JANQWS010000010.1:2212-9714 GCA_030729785.1 Algoriphagus sp.
TCCCCCCTCACCTTTACATACTGAAAAATATCCCCTACAGTGCCCCGCTTAATAAATCCTCTTTTTAGAATTGCTTCAGGGATATAGCCCGCTTTTTCAAGCACATTCATGGATTCTCCATTAAAATCATAGACTTGCGCAAAAATCCGCTCGATATCAAATTTATCAAAAAGGTAGTTTGTGTAGAGTTTTACAGATTCAGTAGCAATTCCCTTCCCCCAAAAAGATTCTCCTACCCAAAAACCCAATTCCATGTTGGTTCGCAACTCGTCTTTCCCCCGATTGGCACCGATGGCTCCTGCCAACCTACCTTCAAATTCAATGGCAAAATTTTGTGCAGGATTAAACTTTTGATTGTGCTCTATCCAATGCCTTGCATCATGAATGGTGTAGGGTTGAGGGTAACTATCCCGCAAATTCATTGCAATTTTTGGATTGTTGGCAATGGGATATAGTTGATGAAAATGAGATTCATTCCATGTGACTAAGTGGATCTCTCGTTCTCCTTCGATAAGCATGGGGGGCGTTTATTTACTCGTTTTGGGTAATTTTTCGAATATACGGGCTTCTCGACTTCTTTACAAGGCGCATCGCATCAGTCTATGCCACCTGCTTGCATTTTTTCTAAATTTTCAGCCATTCGAAGTGCAGAAATAAATTCTTCAATACGCCCATCCATCACCTCTGGGAGGTTGTAAACGGTCTTGTTGATCCGATGGTCCGTCACTCGAGATTGAGGGTAATTGTACGTACGAATCTTATCTGAGCGGTCTCCACTACCAACCATGGATTTACGTTGTGCCCCTACAGCTTCGTTGTGCTTAGCCAATTCAATCTCATAGAGACGAGATCGGAGTACTTTTAAGGCCTTTTCAAAGTTTTTAATTTGCGACTTTTCGTCTTGGCATGTCACCACTAATCCACTCGGGTTGTGAGTCAAACGGACGGCTGAATAGGTAGTATTTACCGATTGCCCCCCAGGACCGGAAGAGCAATAAGTGTCCTTGCGTATATCGTTCATATCAAGATGCACCTCCACTTCATCCATTTCAGGAAGAACGGCCACGGAAGCTGCAGAAGTATGCACGCGTCCTTGGGATTCGGTAGCAGGTACGCGCTGTACTCGATGCACACCGGATTCGTATTTGAGCATGCCATACACATCGGCACCAGATACGGTAGCGATGATTTCTTTGTAGCCCCCTGCTGAACCAAATGTTAAGTCAAGCACTGTAAGTTTCCAGCCTTGAACCTCACAAAAACGCTCGTACATTCGGAACAAGTCTCCTGCAAAAATGGCTGCTTCATCTCCTCCAGTACCACCCCGAATTTCAAGAATACAATCCTTGGAATCGTTTGGGTCTTTGGGAGTAAGAAGCTGCTTGAGTTCTTCCTCGAGGATCATTTTCTTCTCACGCAGCTCATCCAGTTCTGCCTTAGCCATTTCCCGAAACTCCGCATCCTTTTCCTTTTCTAAAATTTCTTTGGAGCTATCAATATTTTGAAGGACCAGCGTGTAGGCATCGGCTACACCCACCAACTTTTCCAAATCTTTGTATTCTTTGGTGAGTTTGGCATAGGCACTCATATCCGCCATGGAGTCAGGCAAAATAATGAGTTGACCTACTTCTTCGAATCGATCTTTGAGGCTTTGTAATTTGTCCAGCATGGGCGTTTAAAAATCCCCACAAAAGTACGGCTATAATTGGGGATGAACTTCACTACCCACGAAGAATTTATCTTAAAAACACAATTTATGCTTGAATTTTGTAGTAAACATAGCGTTTGTCTTCTGGCTTCTTGTCCCGAACAATCAGCTCCTTTCCCGCTTGCTCTAAATACTGCTCATTGATGTCGTTGATCAATCGAGCACGTTTCATCCGTCTTGAATCAAAATTAGCTTGCCCATCAATGCCCAAAAGTTGATCCAAAGTTTCTGTAGTCAGTAGCTGCCCAGAAAGTGGAACAAGTAACTGCAAGGGATCTAGCTTTTTTGATGGCAAAGAAGGAGTCTTTTCTTTCCGGTAACGTGGAATAATTTTGAATACCAAAAGTCCTCCCAAAGCCACTAGCATGATGAACAGCCCATAGCCCCAGCTCGAAGCTCCATCCAACTCAACTTTATTGCTTGGCTGTATGGAGCCCACTTCTTTGGATTCCTGTCGCAACTCATCCAAGTCTAAGGATTTGATTTCCCCGCTTGGAGTAGCGTAGCGCAATACATTTCCATTCACCTCCAAAAAGGGCGAAAGCCCCATATCCACATTTTTTGAATCAAAATAAAAAAGCTTTCCGCTTTCCTTTTCAATTAGGTTCCATCCAATATTTGTTAACCCGTTGGTAGTTGCCCAAAAGGCATAATCCTGTGTTTGGATAAAGAATAGCCCTCCTTTTTCGGCCAATTCATTTAAATCAACCCCTTCAATTTTTACCTCTACTTCCTTCCAGGTTTTACTTTCCCAATCCAAAAAATAACCATTCGGATTTTTGGACTCGATCCCATGTCTCTGATTGTAAGTCCCTCCAAATAATGCAACCAAACCTTTCGAATTTTGATAAACAAAAGAAGAAAAATAATTGGCTGGTTGATTTTTTGTTAGCACTAGCTCCCAAGACCCGTGCCGTTCGTCCAAAACCATCAAATCCATATGGTTTCTCCAAAAACCATGACCACCAAGCAAATAATGGGTGGAATCTCGAACCAAAGGAGTGGTGCCACAGGTATACCCTTGATTAAAGTATCGGTACTTATTGACAAGCTTTGTACCTTGAACTTCGTATAAGTCGAAGGTACAAGGAAGCTGCACAAAAAATTTTCCCTCCATTTCATAAAAATGATACCGGTAAGGAGACTTCTCATACAAAAGGTCTAATGAATCAAGAAGCGCCGCAGGCAACTTACCTTCCATCAATTCCAAAGGACCACTATTCTTGAGAGACTTGGTAAAAGTAATAAAGGTCTTGTAGTCGGAGCCAAAACCTGTGGAACCGATAAACAATAAAAATAGCAAGAGGAGGGTTGTATTTTTTTTCATCTGGGTCTCCTATGAATTCACTCTGGTTTCAAGTTTACTAAAAATAAAGGGTATAAAAAAGGAGGGGAAAACCGTGACTCCCCTCCTCAAAAAATAAACAAAAAAGCCTTATGACAACTTTTGACCAAAGTACATCACAGGTGCTCGGTCTCTAAGAATTTTCGTGTTATTTAGGTGCCAATAGTACTGTTACGTATTGATACATAGTTTGAAAATTAAGTAAACGGCTGTTAAAAAGTCTCAAAATGAAGTTTAAAAGGCATTTTTTGCTTTCAGAAAAAAATTAACCTTCTTTCCAAGAAAAAATGAGTCTTCAATAAAAGTGTAAAAAAATATCTGATTATCCGCTTTGTCTCCAGTAACTAAAGAAATATAAGGGTTGAAGTTCTTTTTAATGAGCTGTATTCTTTGTACTGCCTGCAGACCGTGCGACGATTATCCGCAAGTTTTAGTACTCCGATGGGACTACTGACATAATTGCGGATAATCATAAAAGATATATCCCGACTATCAGAAAAATGCCAATAACTCTTCAAGCAGTTGGTTAAACTACAGGGAAGCCAACCAACGCCGAATGCAAGGTTGTCATTTTCTTAATTGAACCCCTACTTATTTTAAGGAAGTATTCAGACTAACGTGGATAAACCTACCCCACTACTTTGGAAAACAAAAACCCTATTCACTAGTCGATTGAATAATGAATAGGGTCTGTAAGTAGGGTAATCCACAAAGGGTACTGGTGGATAATTCTACGAGTTATCAACTTATCTTACTTCAGGCAAAGGTCTGAAGAAGGTCAGCAAGCCACAGCGGCTAAATGAAATCCAAACACTCCTGTGCTGAAAGCGGATAGTTAAAATCACACCTTGTAATACTCTTCCCAGCCTTTTCTTGGAGGAGGGCCAGAGAGCAATTGATTGGCTAAATCATTGTTGGTGATTTTCTTTGACTCTCTATCAAATAGCAATTTTGTATTTAGCTTTTGCGCCAATACCCCTAAAGAAAATACCTGACTCAAGGGACCTGCAATTTCAAAGGGAGATCTGGTTTTTTCTTGTCCCAAACATGCCTTTAAAAAATTAGCATAATGGTTGGAAGGACTTTTAGGCACTTCAGGTAAAGAAGATTGAAGGTCCTTCCCTTTTTCTCCCAAAATGGACAGGGTTGAACCATGAGATCCGCCCTTAAATATCAAATCATTGCCGTAGATAAGTTTACCTGGATTCAATTTAGCAGGTTGGATTTTTCCATTACTTGCTGCCGGTATATTGGGGTCTAATGCATTATTTCCGTAATCCTGCGGAATTGGAGGCAAATTAGTAACCCCATCGTACCAAGTAATATCCATAGCTGGCATATCTTTTCGCGCCGGAAACTTAAATAATAAGGTGCTTGCCTGTGGAAAGAAGAAAGGATTATGACCTTCTGCTTTCAGCATGTTTATTTCCGTAGGTAGCCCAAGGTCGAGAAATTCATGGGCAGTATCCATAATATGAGCCCCCCAATCTCCCAATGCCCCTAAACCAAAATCAAACCAACAACGCCATTGCCCATTGACAAAATCTTTATGGTAATCGTGCTTTTCCACTACACCATTCCAAATATCCCAATCCAAGGTGCTGGGAATATCCTGAGCAGAGGGGAATTTGGTAATCGAAGTGTCCCAGCCATGCCATCTTCTTGGCGAATTCATATGAGCAGACATTGCGGTTACATCTTTAATAATCCCTGCCTCTTTCCAGGCCTTAAACTGAAAATAATTGGCTTCGGAATGCCCTTGATTTCCCATTTGAGTAACTAGGTTGGGATATTTCCGCGCTGCAGCCATCATCAGTTCCACTTCCTGAAACGTTCTTGCCATGGGTTTTTCTACAAAAACATGCTTCCCCAATGCCAATGCCATCATGGTAATTGGGAAATGTGAATGGTCCGGAACACCAATGACTACCGCATCAATTTGATTTGACATCGCATCAAACATCTTGCGAAAATCTTGAAATTGAGGAACATCAGGAAATTGCTTTAGGATATCTAATGTTTGAGGACCACCCATGTCTACATCACAAAAAGCAACCAAGTTTGCCAAGCCTGTTTTGTACAAAGACAAAATATCAGACCTTCCTTGATTGCCTATTCCAATACAAGCAAGGTTTACTTTATCCCCAGCCAATACATTCCCTCTGGATAAAATAGTTGGGAAAACCAATGCTGCAGAAAGTAATGAGCTGTTTTTTAAAAATATCCTTCGTGAAATCATGGGTAAATTGGTTAATAGTTGAAATAAAATGACACGATTAGCCACATCCAAACCAGTAGTTTCTTGGAGTAATAATTTGAAAATAAAATATCCCCTACAAACTAATCCCAACTCACAGGTCAACTAGGGATACTTCACCCAATACCCTACACGTACTGATAATGAAATAGATAATGACCTAAACTATTAATAAATTCCTTGAAATAAAAGATAAGACATGGCCTGTAGAAAAAAAGTCTTCTCCTTTCCTTGGACCATCCCCTTTTTTTAATCCTTGGAATACAGTTTCTGGTGAATTTGAAAAAGCACTTCTGCAGGAATTTTGATCACTTTTCGATCGTAGGTCATCAAACCATTCGTTTCAATTTCAACATCTGTGGTCTGCGTATAGACTGCAGCTGCCAATCCTTTCGGAATTAATTCATTCAAATCAGCTACTAAAGTGCGGTAACGCGCCTCCAATTCTTCTTTAGATTTAAAACTTTGGTATCCCCAATTGTCTTTTTGCTGCCATGTATGTCCCTCAAGCGGCAATCCCAATCCTCCATACTCACCTAATACTAAACTAATGGTCGTTCCAAAAACGGCTGGATCTGGCATTACCGGGTCTGGGTAGTTGTGCAAATCCAGAATATCTCCCACGACGCGATTGCCGGCTAGTTCAAAATTGCCCCCGCTAGCGCTATTGATCAGGCGCGTGGGGTCCAATTCACGGGTGAGTGCTGTGATTTCCTTGGTTTTGAACTGTCCCCAGGCTTCATTGAAGGGAACCCAAACCACAATTGAGGGAAAGAATTTGAATTCCTTGATGATTTCAGTCCACTCTGTCGTAAATATCTTTTCGCTAGCCGCTGTTCGTTCTCTATTCACTCCTTTTCGGATGATCCCTGGGCGTACTTCCCATCTATTCCCCAAATCGCCGCTTGGCATGTCCTGCCAAACCAGCATCCCCAGCCTATCGGCGTGGTAATACCAGCGGGCTGGCTCCACCTTCACATGCTTCCGAATCATGTTGAAGCCCATTTCACGCGTTTTTTGAATGTCAAATAGCAAGGCCTCATCTGTGGGGGCAGTGTACAAGCCATCCGGCCACCAACCCTGATCTAGTGGCCCATAGTGAAATACTTCTACTCCATTAAGTAACATCCGTTGGTGCCCATTGACATCCTTGGCCATCCGGATATCTCTAAATGCCGCATAACTTTGTGCTTCATCCAACAGGTTTTTTCCTTGGTACAACTTGATGCTAACCGGATATAGAAATGCAGCACCTGGGGACCAGGGTTTTGGATTTGGCACGTGAATCTGGATGGGCTCTCCAACCTTGGCAGATTTTGTCTCGGAAAATCCTTGTGTATCCGTGACGCTAATTTGAACTGTCAAATCCTGACGATTGCTTTGAATCTCAGGGGTGAAAATCAGGTTTTTATTTTCCCAATCCGTTCGAGAAGTAACTGCAGTTATGTGCTGAATCGGAACAGCCTCCAACCAGACAGTTTGCCAAATTCCAGTCACTGGCGTATACCAAATTCCCTTTGGATTTTGAACTTGCTTGCCTCTAGGCTGTGGACCAGCATCGGATGGATCCCAGACACGCACGCGAATGGTTTGTTTCTCTCCCTTAATCAATAGGTCCGAAATATCTATGCTAAATCCATCAAAGCCTCCTTGGTGGCTGCCTGCGCGGATTCCATTGACCCATACTTCTGCTTCCCAATCAACCGCCCCAAAATGCAAAAGGACTCGCTTGTTGGTACGATTCAGCGAAAGTGTCAGTTGTCGCTCATACCAAAGTTCTTGATCCGGCCCCACCGTCTTCTGTACGCCAGAAAGTAGGGATTCGACCGCAAAAGGAACGGTGATCTTGCCTTGAAAGGCTCCCTCCGGAGCTGTTCCCTTGGGCAAAATCGCATAATCCCATTGGCCATTCAGGTTTTGCCAGGAATTTCGAACCAGTTGCGGTCTTGGGTATTCCGGCAATGGATTGGCTGGATTCACCTGATCGGTCCAATTGGTTTTTAAGGTTTGGGTATTCCCACTAGTTAGATTCAGAAGTAGGAGCAGCAGCAGGGAAAATAAACGCTTCATTGGAGGGGGATTAGGGGTTGCGAAAATGATTTAACACATTAAGCTAAGGGTTTATCCGCAATTATGCGAGTGGTTCAATTGAAGGACGGATAATTCCATATTTGTACTAGGTACCAAGTACC
>JANQWS010000011.1 GCA_030729785.1 Algoriphagus sp.
TTTTGATAAAAAGTTTATCTTTACTCCAGGCAGTTTTGATCCTGCCCACCTTCGCCACATCCCAGAATTGGGATTGAAAGGTGTTCTTCATTCCTAATTTTTAGATCATGACCCCATTTTTTGAACAGCTGAGCAACATCTTATTTCTGGACATTGAAACTGCATCCAACAAGGAATCTTTTGACGAGCTCGACTCGAGATTACAAGCTGAATGGATCCGAAAAGAGCGACTCATCCGTAGGGAAAGCCTTTTGGAACCAGGAGAACTTTTCTTTGATCGGGCGGGGATTCATGCAGAATTTGGCAAGGTCATCTGTGTAGGAGTGGGATTTTTCCAAGCCAAAAAGAAGGAAAGAAACTATTCCTTTCGATCGAAGGTTTTTGCAAAGGAAGATGAAAAAGAAACTCTTTTGGAGTTAAAAGCCTTATTGGAGAAGAAAAAGTGGGTTCTCTGTGCACACAATGGCAAAGAGTTTGACTTTCCTTACCTCTGCCGTCGCATGCTGATCCAAGGGATTCCATTGCCCGAACCCCTGCAGCTAGCCGGCAAAAAACCCTGGGAAATACGTCACCTAGATACGATGGAACTCTGGCGATTTGGAGATTACAAACACTATACCCGATTGGAACTTCTCGCTGCAGCATTTGGGATTAACAGTTCAAAAGAAGGAATAGACGGAAGTGAGGTGAATACCACCTATTACCACGAAAAAAACCTAGAAAGAATAACACAATACTGTCTTCGTGATGTGGAAGTAACGGCAAGGATTTACCTTGCCATGCACCCACCTTCTGATGTCAGCGACCTTGAAATCGACTACCCTGATTCGTAACAAAAAGAACATATCAGCAAGTTTATAGGACAATCAAAACTTCATACCTTAGAATAAAAAAAGCCCTCATGGGAAGAAAATCCGATCGAAAAAATTCCAAAAAAAACCATTCAAGCTCCAAAGGCAACAATGATTCTACTTCTTTAGCACGAAGACTACTTCAATTCCTAGATGCAAATTTTGGTCAAGAATTTAATGCCAAACAACTCATCAAGCAATTAGAAATTCGGGATTCCCTGAACAAAGGTGGGGTGGAGCCTGTACTTTTTCAGCTAGTCGCAGAAGGGAAAATCTCCCGAAGCCCGCGTAATTACTTTTCCTCCACCCGTGATCCAGAGTTTATCTTAGGAACTGTTGATTTTGTCAACCCCCGTTTTGCTTTCATCATTCCCGACCAACCTGATGCAGTTGAAGGAGACATCCTAGTGAAGGAAGCCGACCTAAAGCAGGCTTTGGATGGAGACAAAGTACGTGTGATGGTCTTTCCTGTCAAAGGAAAGACAGGCAGAACTGAAGGTCGCGTATTGGAGATTATGGAGCGCAGCCGGGATGAATTTGTTGGGCGCGTGGAAATTTCCCCTCGCTTTGCCTTTGTAGTGCCCGACTTCAAAAAAATGCACAAGGACATCTTTGTGCATCGCGGAGAGCTGATGGGTGCTGAGCACAATGAAAAGGTGATTGTCAAATTGACCGAATGGAGGGAAGACGATAAGAACCCAACCGGAAAAGTAATCCGAGTACTCGGAAAGGCAGGACTGCATGAGGTAGAAATTCACTCCATCATGGCAGAATTTGGCCTTCCTTTCGACTACGAGAAGGAAGCCGATGCCGAAGCCAATGCCATTTCAGATCAGATTTCTTCCAAAGAAATTAAGGCTCGAAAAGATTTTAGAGAGGTGCTCACCTTCACCATAGACCCTGCGGATGCAAAAGACTTTGACGACGCGATTTCCTACCGAAAACTAGAAAATGGCAACCACGAAATAGGCGTTCATATCGCCGATGTGACGCATTACGTCAAACCAAAAACTGCCTTAGAAAAAGAAGCCTACAATCGGGCAACTTCAGTATACCTAGTCGATCGCACCATACCCATGCTTCCAGAGCGCCTCAGCAATGGCCTCTGTTCACTTCGCCCAAAGGAAGACAAACTCACCTTTGCTTGCGTATTTGAGGTGGATCCTCAAGCCAAAGTGGTGAATCATTGGATAGGCCGAACCATCATCCATTCCGATCGACGATTTGCCTACGAAGAAGCACAAGAATGCATCGATACCCAGTCAGGAGATCACTTTCAGGAACTAACCTTACTCAACAACTTAGCCAAGAAAATTCGAAAACAACGATTTGAACAAGGAGCTGTCAACTTTGAAACGGTAGAGGTCAAATTCAAACTGGATGAAAAAGGCACGCCACTCGGCTTGTTTGTAAAGGAGCGAAAAGACATTCACAAGCTCATTGAAGAGTTTATGCTACTGGCCAATAAGTACGTAGCCGAATTCATTTTCCGTAAAAATCAGGGTATGGATACCTTTGTGTACCGAACGCACGATAGCCCAGATTTGGATCGATTGGAAACCTTCTCTGGCTTCGCAAAGCGCTTCGGCCATGCGATGGACACCACCCAGCCCCAGAAAATCTCTGCTGCACTCAATAAACTAATGGAGGAGATTCAGGGCAAGCCTGAGCAAAATGTCTTGGAGCAGCTGGCCATTCGGAGCATGGCTAAGGCAAAGTACACCACCGAACCTAAAGGGCATTTTGGACTTGCCTTTGCACATTATACCCACTTCACCTCTCCCATCCGAAGGTATCCAGACATGATGGTCCATCGCTTGCTCGAGCACTACCTTGAAGGAGGAAAATCTCCAGACGCAGGTTCATGGGAACAAAAATGTCAGCATTCTTCCGAACGGGAAAAGCGAGCAGCAGATGCGGAACGCGCCTCCATCAAGTACAAGCAAGTAGAATACATGTCGCTTGCTGAGCTTAGAGATTACGATGGCATCGTGAGCGGGGTGACCGAGTGGGGGGTATTCGTAGAAATCACAGAAACCAAGTGTGAAGGGATGATTCGGGTCCAGGACCTGGACGACGATTACTACGATTTTGACGAGCGCAACATGCGCTTGATTGGATCGAAAACAAAAAAAATGATCACTTTAGGAGACAAAGTACTGGTTCGGGTAGTTAATACGGATATCGACCGTAGAACCATCGATTTGGAATTTGCAGACCATGACAGAAAAAAATCTCGTCCACGAGCTTTTAACTAAGTTTGAAGACCACATCAGCAGCCACTCCTTTGGAGTATCTCCTGCTGAATTATATGATCCGATCACCTACATCATGAGCCTAGGAGGAAAGCGGATTCGCCCCCTACTCACTCTTTTGGGGTACGGGTTGTACGGCAAAAACCCAACAGAGATATTCAGTCAGGCTGCTGCGCTGGAAGTTTTTCACAACTTCACGCTCATGCATGACGACATCATGGATCAGGCTCCTTTACGAAGAGGGAAACCTACAGTTCATGAAAAATGGAATGCTAACATTGCCATTCTCTCTGGAGACGTCATGCTGGTACGAGCTTATGACCTATTGCTCCCTACACCCACTGCACTCTTACCTGAAGCCATTCGGCTTTTCAATAAAACAGCGGCCGAAGTATGTGAAGGACAGCAGCTAGACATGAACTTTGAAGGATACGAGACCGTAGCTGAAGCCAATTACATCGAAATGATTCGCTTGAAAACTGCTGTTCTCTTAGGATTTGCACTTCAGCTTGGAGCGCTTTTGGCGGGTGCAGCTAAGGAGGATGTACAGCGGATCTATGACTTTGGAGTAAATATTGGTATTGGTTTCCAACTCCAAGATGACTTGTTAGATGTCTATGCAGACCAAGCTAAGTTTGGCAAGCAGGTGGGTGGAGATATTATTTCCAACAAGAAAACCTTCCTGTTGATCAAGGCACTTGAACTTGCCAAGGGTAAGGAGAAAGAAGAATTACAACATTGGTTGGGACTAAGCCAATTTGACAAAGAAGAAAAGGTGGCTGCTGTCAAGGGAATCTACGAGAAGCTCGGCATTCGCTCCTTGACTGAAAAGAAAATGGCCTCCTATTTTGAAGAAGGATTTCAACAAGTCGAAAGGCTACAGATCAAAGATCAAAACTATTCCAAAGCATTGGTAGCGGTTACCCAAGAATTGATGCAACGTGAGAAGTAAGCGCCAATGGATTTTTCTTTAACCACTGTACTGATTGGTGCGACAGTACTTTGTAGCATTTTTGCCTTCAGTCGGCCCACCCTTTTGGAGCGGTGGATGTTTATTCCTTACCGAATCAAACAAAGGAACCAATGGGATCGATTTATCCTATCCGGATTTATCCATAAAGATTACATGCACCTCATTTTTAACCTAGTTACCTTCTACTTTTTTGGTGGGGTGGTAGAGCGATTTTTTAAATTTCAATTTGGACTAGAATTAGGAGGCTTGATTTTCGTAGGATTTTACCTTTTAGCCCTGGTGGTTGCAGATATTCCCACGTTTGTCAAGCAACAGAATAGTCCTTACTATAAGGCTTTGGGGGCATCCGGAGGAACGTCTGCCATGGTTTTTGCGAGCATCATCTTAATGCCCCTTTCGGACATTTGTCTATTTGGACTGCTTTGCCTTCCAGGCTTCCTTTTGGGAGGTTTTTTTCTGATTTATTCGTATGTCAAAGGAAAAAAAGGGCAGGACAACATCAACCACGATGCGCACCTCTATGGTGCCATTTTCGGGATAATTTGTATCCTCCTACTTTCTCCTGGTAGCGCAATAATGTTTATGGAACAGCTAAAATCGTACCGGCCTTTTTAAAAAAAAGGCCCCGTACGTGCGGGGCCCTTCTGCTTATTTTTTCTTTTCCAACTTTGTTTTCATCTCATCGATATTCAATACTCTGGAGATTTGTTCACGTTCCAACTTTCGGAATCGTGCCAGTTGTACATCAATTTGTTCCGTGAGTTCCTTTCGTACCTCTTCTGAGGAATCAGTAGGTCGGTAATCTCCATTTCCAACTACACTGGTCAAGTGGGCCAATTTGTTATTCAATCGAATCGGGAAGTTGAGGGGATCCTGCCCGCTTCGATTTTGCGTCTGGTAGAGAGTCTCCTCAATTGCCTGCATTTCTGCTTTGATTTGGTCAAGGTTCTCAGGCTTGGTAGTAAGCGAGTCCAATTCAGTACGGTACACTCGGATCAATTTGATCGCTTGGTGCGTTTCGGTAATTTTATCGCGTACCGCCAACAAGTAGTTGTATTGAGCTTCTAAATCTTCTTGGGAAGATTCATAACGAGGGTCAGCAAGCACCTGGAAGGATTGTTCTTGAGATTGTCCATCCACAGTCATGCGCACCTTATAGGTGCCAGGAACGACCTTAGGTCCTCTAAGGTTGGCGGCCCAGAGGATCATCCCTTCAAATCCTTCTGCATTATCAGTGCGTAAATTCCAATTAAATTCCCCAGAACCAGGCTTCACTTTTAGCGTATCCCCATTAACCCCTTTGGTGGAGAACAAGCGGATCAGTTGATTTTGGTCATTGAAGAATTCAATTTTTACTTCTCCAGAAGGCTCCTCTTTGAGGAAATAATACACCAAGACACCACCTGGACGATTGCTACCATTCGTTAAACTCACTCGCTTCATCCCGTCAATGCGGTACGAGTCCTGTGGCTTGTACAGGTGAAAAGGCTTGTTCTCCAACCCAGCTTCTGCTTGATGAAGTACCGTCAGGTCATCGATGATCCAGAAGGATCTACCTTGGGTAGCTGCAATCAAATTATTATCCTTAATGGTCAAATCCGTAATCGGAACGATAGGCAAGTTCAATTGTAGGGAATGCCAGCTACCGCCATCATCTTTGGAATAGTACATGCCTGTTTCCGTACCGGCATAAAGCATTCCTTTTTTAGCAGGATCTGCTCGGACTACTCGGGTAAAGTGTTCCTCATTGATTCCTGAGACAATCTTGGTCCAGGTCTTTCCATAGTCTTTGGTTTTGTAAAGGTAAGGGGCAAAGTCGCCACTCTTGTAGCCAGTAGCAGCAAAATAGGCCTCTCCTGCAACAAATGGACTTGCCTCGATGGAGTTGATTTGAAGCCACTCGGGCAGATCTTTTGGGGTGACATTTTGCCAAGTTTTTCCGTTATCTATAGTTACATGAACCAATCCATCGTCAGATCCTGCCCAGATTATACCTGGTTTCACTGGAGATTCTGCTGCAGTAAAAATGGTAGCATAGTATTCAACAGATGTATTGTCCTTGGTGATAGGGCCTCCCGAAGGACCGAGTTTGCTCTTATCGTTGCGGGTCAGGTCTGGAGAAAACACCTCCCAAGTTTGCCCCTCATTAGTCGAGCGGTGAAATTGATTACTCGTTGTATAAAGCAATTTCGGATTGTGAGGGGAAAAGAAAATGGGGAAGTTCCATTGGAATCGGTACTTCATGCCCTCTGCTCCATGTCCCATGGGATTATCTGGCCATACGTTGACTGTGCGCGAGGTACCATTTCGATGGTTCTCACGAGTAAGCAGTCCTCCATAGGATCCACCATAAACAATATCATTATCTAGGGGATCAGGTGCGATCCATCCTGACTCTCCTCCTGCAGTAGGCTCCCAATCCGCTTCAGTAATTGCTCCACCATCATTTCGATGACGAATTCGAACGGTAGAATTGTCTTGCTGAGCCCCATAGATGCGGTAAGGGAAGCTATTATCGGTCGTCACTCGGTAAAACTGAGAGGTCGGCTGGTTCATCATGGAAGACCAAGTGGCCCCACCATCTTCAGATATTTGCGCACCTCCATCGTCAGCGATAATCATTCGCTGGTTATTCACTGGGTCAATCCATAGGTCGTGGTGGTCTCCATGCGGTGCATTCGCCCCTTTAAAGGTTTTTCCCCCATCCGTGGATTTGTGGTAACTCACGTTGAGCACATAGAGCGTTTCCTCGTCTTGGGTGTCTGCATAGATTCGCGAATAATACCAGGCACGCTGACGTAGGTTCCGATTTTCATTGACCAGTTCCCAAGTCTGCCCAGCATCTTTGGAAGTATATACACCTCCTTTATCATTTTCGATGATGGCATACAGTCGATTGGAGTTTTTTGGAGAAACGGCAATTCCCATGATCCCACGAATTCCTTTAGGGAAGGTCTCTTTAGAAGAAAGTTCTTCCCAAGTTTTTCCACCATTGGTGGATTTAAAAAGTTTAGAACCTGGCCCACCGCTTTCCAAACTGTAGGGGGTCCGCTGCAATTGCCAAGTAGATGCATAGACTACTTCAGGATTGTTGGGATCCAACACCAAGTCTACAGAACCAGAGATGTCATCCACAAAAAGTAGCTGTTCCCAAGTTTTTCCTCCATCGTTAGTTTTGTACACCCCTCGAGTGGCATCCGGCTTGAAGACATCTCCCAACACTGCCGCATATACCACATCGGGATTGGTTGGGTGGATGCGAAGGCGAGCAATAAATCGGCTTTTATCCAGTCCAGCGCGAGCCCAAGTTTTACCGGCATCGGCACTTTTCCAAATGCCATAGCCAAAGGACACGTTGCCTCGGACGGTTTTTTCCCCGCCTCCGGCGTAGACAACGGCAGTATCGCTTTCTGCTACTGCCACTGCGCCCATGGATCCACCAAAGAATCCATCTGAAACGGATTTCCAGGTTTGGCCTGCATTACTCGTTTTCCAGATGCCCCCACCAGTGGAAGCAAAGTAATAGGATTTGTCATTGCCTTTTACTCCGGTAACAGCATCTGCTCTACCGCCTCTAAATGGGCCGACCAAGCGCCATTGAACCGCGTCATATACTTTGGAATCAGGGACTTGCTGCCCAATAGTGGGTAGACTTAGGACAAGAAGTAGCAAGAGTATGCCACTTCGAAGGAGAGATTGAAACGAGATCATGTTGGGTAGAATTAATATCTTTTTTTAAAGTAGGTGAAAAGTTGGGAAAGGAAATAAAAAAATTGATTAAAGGCAAAAAGATGGGCTAAGGGCAAAAAAAAACCTCTTCCAAGGAAGAGGTTTTTTTTTGTAATGGATGGAGATTAATCCTGAGCAGGAACGATGCTCACGTAAGATCTACCATCGAATTTTTTCTTGAATGCAACTACACCGTTGGTTAATGCGAATAGCGTGTGGTCTTTACCAACGCCAACATTCAATCCAGGATGATGTTTGGTGCCTCTTTGTCTTACTAGGATGTTTCCTGCGATGACAACTTCACCGCCAAACTTTTTCACACCCAATCTTTTGGAATGTGACTCACGACCGTTTTTGGAACTACCTACACCTTTTTTGTGTGCCATGGTTTTATTCGTTTATGGATTTCTTGGCTGATTGCCTTGATAGCGTAATTGATTCAATCATTACTTTGGTGAAGTCTTGTCTGTGACCATTCTTCTTTTTGTAGCCCTTACGGCGCTTCTTTTTGAAGACAATCACTTTGTCACCTTTCACATGATCCAGAATTTTTCCGGATACCTTTGCTCCTGCAAGTAGGGGAGCTCCTACAGACACAGTGCCGTTGGCTTCTGCCAATAAGACCTGGTCAAATTCGACGGAAGCGCCAGTCTCACCTGCCATTTTAGGGGCATAGACGAACTGATCTTTTGTTACTTTGAACTGCTTTCCTGCGATGTTAACAATTGCGTACATGATGCTTGATTTATCGAAATCGGAGTGCAAATATAGGAATTGAATTGAAACTAAAAAAACTTTCCTAAAAAATGATGAAAGAATGTGGGTAGTTATCAGCTCCACTGGCTCACTCATTTTTACAATTAAAAATAAGTCAAATTTGCCTTCCCACTATTTTTATAAACCTAAATTGGATTGATTGTTAATCACTTGTTTTTCAATAGTATACAAAAGTATTCTTGCACGAGAATAAATTTGACCATTGTTCAAAACAGAGTTCAGCAATTCCCTCTAATTTTTTTTTTTACAATTTTAAAAATATTCAATCGCCCTATATTCAAGAATTAAATTGATTATATACTTTATTTTAAGTATATTAAAGTATTGATTATATGCATTTTATGTATTTTTTGACCTTTGGTCATATTTTAAAATTTACCTCACTTTTTGACTTTTTTATTCCCATTTTGATCCTCATATTTGTTGACATGCCCCTCTACAAAGGACGCATTTTCCTTTTCTAGGATTACTTGAAGACATATTTTAGTCTTCCACCCACTACTATTTGATTAAATAAATTTAGAGAGCGATGCAGCACGAGCCGATTTTACAAGAAAACAACAACCGATTTGTCCTATTTCCAATCCAACACGCCGATATTTGGCAGTATTACAAAAAAGCAGAGGCTAGTTTCTGGACAGCAGAAGAAATTGATTTAAGCCAGGACCTCAGTGACTGGAAAAATTTGAATGATGGAGAACGGCACTTCGTTTCCCACGTGCTTGCCTTCTTTGCTGCCTCTGATGGAATTGTTAATGAAAATCTCGCGGAACATTTTGTAGCAGAGGTTCAATACACGGAAGCAAAGTTTTTCTATGGCTTCCAAATAGCAATGGAAAATATTCACTCGGAAACTTACTCGCTCCTTATTGATACGTACATCAAAGACAACGTAGAGAGAGATCGTTTGCTGAATGCCATTGAACACATCGATTGCGTGAAGAAAAAAGCGGATTGGGCCCTACGCTGGATTGACAATGGAAGTTTCCAAGAAAGACTTATTGCCTTTGCTGCTGTAGAAGGTATCTTCTTTTCGGGTTCCTTCTGCTCCATCTTCTGGTTGAAGAAAAGAGGCCTCATGCCGGGATTAACCTTCTCCAATGAATTGATCTCAAGAGACGAGGGATTGCACTGTGATTTTGCTTGCCATCTGTATACCAAACATGTCAATAATCAGCTTCCAAAAGAAACTGTGAGAGAAATCATTATGGATGCAGTAGCAATTGAAAAAGAATTTGTAACCGATGCTTTGCCAGTACGTCTCATCGGAATGAACTCAGATTTGATGTGTCAATACATTGAATTTGTAGCAGACAGACTCCTGATGGAACTCGGATGTGAGAAAGTATGGAACAGCACTAATCCGTTCGACTTCATGGACATGATCTCCCTGCAAGGCAAAACAAACTTCTTCGAAAAACGAGTGGGTGACTACCAAAAAGCTGGGGTCATGAAATCAACAGAACCCGCAGATAGTGCCGCTCGATTCTCAATCGAAGAAGATTTCTAATTGCCCAAAACACCCAAAAGTACCTATTTCAACCACCCCTTAAAATTCGCCTGAGTATGTTAGTAATTAAAAGAGACGGCAGAAGAGAATCCGTACGATTCGACAAGATCACTGCAAGGATAGAGAACCTCTGCTATGAACTAGATCCCAAGTTTATTCAACCCATTGAAGTTGCCAAAAAGGTAATTGATGGACTATACGATGGGGTGACCACTTCCGAACTTGATAACCTCGCTGCAGAAGTCTGTGCTTCACTCACCGTAAGGCATCCAGACTATGCTATTTTGGCGGCACGAATTGCTATCTCAAACTTACACAAAACCACAAGCCAGTCTTTTTCAAATACCATGAAAAGGCTGTATACACATGTTAATCCAAAAACAGGAGAGAATGCACAACTCCTCGACACTGAGGTGTATGGAATCATCAAAAAACACGCAGCTAAACTCGATGAGGCGATCGATTACAAGCGTGATTTCAGTTACGACTATTTTGGGTACAAAACCTTAGAAAGAAGTTACCTCATCCGTTTGGACGGTAAAGTAGTAGAACGCCCTCAGCACATGCTGATGCGAGTGGCAGTGGGAATTCACAGGGAAGATTTGGATGCGGCAATCGAAACTTACGACCTGCTTTCTGAAAAGTGGTTTACGCACGCTACTCCAACCCTATTCAATGCAGGAACCCCAAAGCCACAACTTTCTTCTTGCTTCCTATTGACTATGAAGGACGATAGCATTGATGGCATTTACGATACCCTGAAGCAATGTGCTAAGATCTCCCAGTCTGCTGGAGGAATTGGTCTCTCCATCCACAACGTTCGTGCCAAGGGAAGCTACATCAAAGGCACCAATGGCGTATCCAACGGAATCGTACCCATGCTTCGCAACTTTGACATGACCGCTCGTTATGTAGATCAAGGCGGAGGAAAACGTAAAGGAAGTTTCGCCATCTACTTGGAGCCATGGCATGCCGATATCAAGGACTTCTTGGAACTTCGAAGAAACCATGGCAAGGAAGAAATGCGAGCAAGAGATCTATTCTATGCGCTCTGGATTCCTGACTTGTTCATGAAACGTGTGGAGAATAACGAAGACTGGTCTCTTTTCTGTCCAAATGAGGCCCCTGGTCTAGCAGATTGCCATGGAGAAGAATTTGAGCGCTTGTACGAAAAGTACGAGAAAGAGGGTAGAGCTCGTGAAACAATGAAGGCGCAAGAACTCTGGTTTGAGGTATTGGAATCACAAATCGAAACGGGTACCCCCTACATGCTCTACAAAGATGCTGCAAATGGGAAATCCAACCAGCAAAATTTGGGAACCATCAAATCTTCCAACCTCTGCACCGAGATCATCGAATATACGGCTCCTGATGAAGTGGCAGTATGTAACCTTGCCTCCATTGCTCTTCCAAAATTTGTGATCGCTGGGGAAGATGGCGTGCTCCGCTTTGATCACCAAAAATTGTACGAGATCACTAAAGTGGCTACACGAAACCTCAACAAGGTAATCGATATCAACTACTACCCAGTAGAAGAAGCCAGGAAGTCCAACTTCAGACACCGACCTATCGGCCTAGGTATTCAAGGCTTAGCAGATGCTTTCATTTTGCTTCGCATGCCGTTCGATTCTGTAGAAGCTAGAGGGCTCAATGAAGATATCTTTGAGACCATCTACTATGCGGCAGTAGAAACCTCCATGGAGCTTGCAAAGACCCAAGGTACCTACGAAACCTACGACGGTTGCCCAGCATCCAAAGGAGTCCTTCAATTTGATATGTGGGGAATTACTCCTAAATCTGGTCGCTACGATTGGGAGCAATTGAAAGAAAAAGTGAAGAAATTCGGCTTGAGAAATTCCCTATTGGTAGCCCCAATGCCTACTGCTTCGACTTCCCAAATCTTAGGCAACAACGAATGCTTTGAGCCATATACCTCTAATATCTATACAAGAAGAACCCTTTCTGGTGAATTTATCGTAGTCAACAAGCACTTGATGAAAGATTTGATTGAGTTGGGCTTGTGGAACGATGCCATGAGAAATCGTCTCATTTCAACCAACGGATCTGTTCAGGCAGTACCAGGAATTCCTCAAAACATCAAGGACCTCTACAAAACGGTTTGGGAGATTTCTCAAAAAATCATCATAGATATGGCTGCAGATCGTGGTGCCTACATTTGCCAATCACAAAGCATGAACATCTTCATGCAGGATCCAAACTTCGGCAAACTAACTTCCATGCACTTCTATGCGTGGAAAAAGGGACTGAAGACCGGCATGTACTACCTACGCTCCCAAGCAGCTACAGCAGCCATTAAGTTTACCTTGGACAAGTCTCAACTAGAGCAGCCAAAAATAGAAAAGGCAAACGAAACGGAAGCAGTAAAAACACAAAAGCAAGATGCCATTGCCTGCTCATTGGACGATCCAGAAGGCTGCGAAATGTGCGGAAGCTAAATTGATATTCTAGAGTTCATTAATGAATAAAGGCGTTTGATTTTATCAAACGCTTTTTTTTACCTAAAATCTACGTTCATGACCAAAGAAATACTACTCCAAAGGCTAAATCACCTAAGCCTGCTATCCGAAGCCAAATTTGGCATTCTTACTCCTCAGCACATGGTGGAACATTTGATTCTAACTCTAAAAATGTCTACGGGTAGAATTCCAATCCCAGAAATTGTGCCCACCGAAAAACAGTTGGCTCAGAAGCAGGCACTACTCTTTACAGACATCCCATTTCCACAGGGTATTAAAGCACCAGGATTACCAGACACCTTACTCGACCTGCGCTATCCAGATCTAGAAACTGCAAAAGTAGAACTAATCAAGAGCTACGATGCTTACCACCAGCTGTTTCAAGAAAATCCAACGAAGCATACTCCACACCCTGGCTTTGGCTTACTAAATTTTGAGGAATGGGAGCACTTCCATGCTAAGCATATGGATCATCACTTAGGTCAATTTGGCTGCTAATACCAAGTAGAACTACTTCGTTTTTTCCAGAGAAGATACCCCTCCACTCACCATAAATTTCATTACTTCTGAATTTTTAACACCCGTGAGTGGCTTTACCTTCTCACGATTTACCAGGAAAACGTTTCCAGACACATTGTAACTGTGCGGAAAGTAAACCGCTACATAATCAGGCATACCAATTGAAGCCATGTCTTCTTGAGTCACAAAACCAATCCGGTGTAAATTATCTGAAATAGCTACTAAGACGGGTGAATTAAATTTCTTTTTTTCCCCTACAAAAGCCCCCATCAAATCCTTGATAGAGGTATACAATAAGTTGACAAAAGGTATTTTAAATACCCCACGTTCAAACCAATCAAATAAGGGCTTGGTAAAAAACAAACTTGCCAAATATCCAACAAAAGTAATCAGTGCCAATACCATCAAAATCCCAATCCCCGGTATTGAAACAGGAATTAAATTGTCAAGGAATAAAAAAAGCTGGTAGACAATGTAAACCGTAACCGCCAAAGGCGTTAAAAATAACAAGCCCCTAAAAAAATAGGCCAATAGTTTACGGTAGGTAATGGACATAGGCAAATTAAATATTTAGCATGCTTTGGAAAGTTTAACCTATTCCTCCAAAAGTTTAATTTTCACACTTCGGTAATAAATCACACTTT
Organism: Algoriphagus sp.; assembly: GCA_030729785.1. GTDB lineage: Bacteria > Bacteroidota > Bacteroidia > Cytophagales > Cyclobacteriaceae > Algoriphagus. The sequence goes on from JANQWS010000011.1 coordinate 13,736, forward strand.
CTGGATCGTGTGCTTGGAGCGCAATTGTTCCTCTATCAAACCGCTTGAGACCAAGGGAGGAAGTACGCTTTACATCGGCAGACTCGTCGTATTCCATGACCACTTTCCCATTAAGCGCAACAGAAATTTGATCACCAACTACCTTCACGTGGTAGGTATACCATTCCTCGTCCGACACCACTACTTCTTTTACATCCTGAAAAGAATATAAGCTGCCTGATTTTCTCCAATCCGTGTGGCTTTGATTCACTTGGATCTCATAGCCTTTTTCCGGCCAGCCAGATTCCTGGTAGCTGGTATGGAAGAAAATCCCTGAGTTTGCCTTAGGCATAGTCTTTACTTCCACCAACAATTCAAAATTCTTGAAATCAGCTCCACCAACGGGACCCGCATAAAAGGCATGAGCTCTTGGACCTGCAACCTTGAGTAACTGATTTTCTATCGAAAAAGAAGTAGGGTTCTCAGAAATTTTCCAATGTGTCAAATCCTTACCAGAAAATAATTCTATCCAGGGACCTTCCTGAGAAAATGCAGAAATACAAAAGAAAAAAAGAAATAAGAGTGTAAAAACCTGTTTCATGGGATCACATTTTAGTAGTAGTAGGGCTATTGAAAGTTAATCAATTATTTACGTTACAAAAAAAGGCCCTGAAGAAAACTTCAGGGCCTTCCCTCTAAAAAGGAATGATTATAAATCAATTCCCATAAAAGACATGAAAGCAATTCCCATTAAGCCTGTTAAGAGCATGGTAATACCCAAACCCTTTAAGCCATCTGGTACTTGAGAATATTTAAGTCGTTCACGGATTGCTGCCAATAAAACAATAGCTAACATAAATCCTAAACCAGAACCAAAGCCATACACTCCAGACTCAGCTAACGTATAATCACGCTGGGCCATAAACAAACCTCCACCAAGGATTGCACAGTTTACAGCAATCAGAGGAAGAAAGATCCCCAACTGACCATACAAGGCTGGAGAAAACTTCTCAATAATCATTTCTACCAACTGCACTGTTCCCGCGATTACTGCGATGAACATAATAAATCGAAGAAATGACAAATCTATCGTCAATAGGCTGGCTGATACCCAAGTGAGGGCGCCCTCCTTCAAGACAAACTCATTCAATATCCAATTGAGCGGTACCGTTACCCCTAATACGAATACAACAGCGGCTCCAAGTCCAACCGCAGTACTTACTTTTTTGGAAACAGCAAGAAAAGAGCACATCCCCAAAAAGTAGGCGAAAATCATGTTATCGATAAAAATCGACCGAATACCTAAACTAAATAATTCCATGGTGATACCTCTTTTATTAATGTTCTACATAACCCGTTTTGGTACGCTGTACCCAAACGATTAAACCCAAAATAATAAATGCCCCTACTGGAGAAACCATCAGCCCATTTGTAGCCAACTTAAAGTCAGGTCCAAATAAGCTAGATATATAGCTGTAAACAGGTATTCCAAATACGGATCCAGATCCTAATAGCTCTCGGAAGAATGCAACAGTAAGAATGATCCAGGAATAGCCCAATGCAGATCCCAAACCATCCAAAATGGAGTCATAGGGCTTATTGCCCATGGCAAAGGCTTCCAATCTACCCATTACAATACAGTTGGTAATAATCAGTCCGATAAAGACTGACAATTCTTTGTACATGTCGTAAGCAAAAGCCTTCAAAATTTCACTCACCAAGGTAACCAAGGTTGCCACCACTGCCAATTGAACAATAATTCGAACTCGGGCAGGAATGGTGTTTCGCATAATCGAAATCACAAAATTCGCTAGGGCAATTACAAAAATAACTGAGATTGCCATCACCAAAGTGGGCTTCAACTGGGTAGTTACAGCCAAAGCAGAACAGATACCCAATACTTGTATGGTAATGGGATTGTCATCAATCAAAGGATCTGTTACCAGCTTCTTTCTGCGTTTGGAGAACAAGGGCTCGGCCGGCTTTTTCTCGATAACTTTCTCTAGTGTTTCAGTACTCATAATTAGATTAGTCTGATACGTTAATTTATAGTGCTGCTACTGCCTCAGGGGCAGCAGTAGATTTTGATTTGATGTAGGCTTCGTAGTGACTCAAGTAGGACTTCAACATGGCATTCACCCCATTTGCAGTGATGGTTGCTCCAGACATCCCATCTACCTTGTGCAGCTCATTGTCGTAGTCTTTCCCCTCCCCTTTCTGCATAATCACAGTAACCAAAGAGCCCGATTCGTCAAATATCTTTTTCCCTTCATAACGAGCTTGTACTCCCGATTCTGTAATTCTAGCGCCAAGACCTGGTGTTTCTCCTGCGTGTGCCAACGTAATTCCTCCAATGGTATTCATGTCAGTTTCTAAAGCAACATATCCCCAAATTGCATCCCACAACCCAGCACCATATAAAGGAAATACATAAGAATCCACTGCCTCTGGATTACCTGCTGCATGAAAAATATATACTGGATAGGCTCTCTCTTCAGCTGCCTTTTTATAATCTTTAGCAACTTCAACTTTTTCTGCAGTAAGCCCTTCTTCTCTTATTTCCTCTCCAGAAATATTGACCACTGTAGATGAAATTCGAGAAGCATAAAGTTCGTTTACCTCTTCGGGAGTCATTGCCGACAATTCCTCACCGCTAATTACAGCACCTAAAATTTGCTTTTTCTTATCCAATGCAATTGCCTCTTGCTGCATAGGACCCAGCAATTGGGATGACCCTGAGAGCAATAATCCCAAAACTATGGTCAATACTGCCGAGTAAACAATGATGTATGTATTAGACTGTTGCACGTTGTAACCTCCTTGTTTTATTTGCCTTAACTACATAATGATCAATCAATGGCGCTACCACATTCATGAATAGAACTGCAAGCATAATCCCTTCAGGATAAGCTGGATTCGTCACACGAATAATCACCGTCAACACCCCAATTAAAATTCCATAAATCCATTTCCCTAGTTCGGTCTGCGCTGCAGATACGGGATCAGTAGCCATAAAAATCACACCAAATGCCAAGCCTCCCATTACCAAATGATACTGGGCTGGCATGGCCATGTATTCATTCACTGCAAACGCATTCATTACAAGTCCCATGGCATACGCTCCTCCAAATCCACCTACTATGATCTTCCAGCTAGCTACCCCTGTAGCCACTAAAATTACAGCTCCAATTAATGCCATCAAGGTGGATGTCTCTCCAATAGAACCTGGAATCCATCCCATAAACATACTCATGAAACTGAAATCTGCTCCAAGAGCTGCATTGTGCGTGGACAAAGCCTCCACCACTGGAGTTCCTTCCACACTAGAATTATAGGCTACACCTAGTGCAGTAGCTCCAGAAAATCCGTCAACTGCCGTCTTTTCCCCTAAGTAAGTCCATACTTGATCTCCAGAAATTTGAGCAGGATAGGCAAAGTAGAGGAAAGCTCTTGCAGTCATGGCAACATTGAGAATGTTCATCCCCGTACCACCAAATACTTCTTTTCCTATCACCACCGCAAAGATGGTGGCTAGAGCCACTTGCCAAAGCGGAATAAATGGCGGCATTACTAAAGCAATCAACATTCCAGTAACCAAATACCCTTCAGAAATTGGGTGATTTCGGATCACACAAAAAGTAAATTCGGTAGCTAAGCCAACCGCATAAGATACAATTAGGATGGGAAGCACAGAAAGCGCACCAAAGATGGCCTTATCCAAAAATGTTCCTTCCGCGCCTGTTGCAAGGAAATGCTGGTGTCCAATGTTCAAAATGCCAAAAAGCAAGGCTGGAATCATCGCAATCACTACCGTGATCATCACACGCTTTAAATCCGTTGCATCTTTGATTTGTGCGCCTTTAGACTTGGTAATCAAGTCAGGGGCAAACGCAATGGTTCGATGCCCCTCGTAGAGGGTGTGGAATTTTTCCCATTTGCCACCCTTTTCAAAGTTTGGCTTTATTCCATCGAAGAGATTTTGTAATAACTTCATAGCTTAATTATACATTAACAATTCAATCCCATGGCGGACTAATTCTTGTAGTTCATTCTTAGATGGATCTACAAATTCGCAAAGCGCCACATCTTCCTCTATCACTTCATACAAACCGAGCTCTTCCATCTCATCAAAGTCCTCGGTCACAATGGCTTTGAATAAGTAAGTAGGCAAAATATCCATTGGCATTACCTTTTCAAACACCCCAGAAACTACGAAAGGACGCTCTTCCCCGTGTGTATTGGTATCGACCTTGAATTCTCCACTTTTAAGAAATGAGAACATACCAATCGCCTTGTGGAAACTGAGTTTGGATGCACTTGGCTTTAGCCAACCCAAGAACTCCTCGTATTTCCCTTCAGGGATTACCGTGACTTGGTTGTGGTAAAAACCTAAATACCCATCTTTTTCAATTTTTTCCCCCGTCAACACATTGCCTGAAATTATTCGTAGTGTTTCGGGTTGAGCTACTCCCCCTAGGAAAGTAGCCACATTCGCTCCGGTGTACGTTTTTACATATCCTTTCTGATTCATCTCAGAACCCGTCAAAGCAATTATTTTGGAAGCATCATAAATCCCTTCCAAAACAAATTTTCCGATTTGAACTACTCCCTGGGGAGATACAGTCCAAACAATATCCCCTTTGTTGATTGGATCTAGGTGATGGATTTGAGTTCCCACATTTCCAGCAGGGTGTGGTCCAGAAAACTGGTTCACTTGCGCATTTTTAATGCCTGAAAAAATTGCAGGCACCTGCTTTCCACCATCTACATTTACATGAACCTTTCCAGGGGTAAGCTTAGCTAGTGCATCAATCCCAGCCTGAAAATAGCGCTCCTCCCCTTGAAGCAGGAAGGATACCTCTGGGGCAAGAGGATGCGTATCAAATCCAGATACAAAAATAGCCTTTGGAGAGTCAGCAGGATTGGCAACAATCCCAAAAGGACGTTGAATGATAGCTGGCCAAACACCTGAAGCGGCAAGTTTTCCAGCCAAAGAGGCTCTATCCTGACCTAAATCCAATGCCCCTGCATTTTCATACGTCACCGAACTATCGGCAAGAATTTTTATTTCCAAAAGTTTTCGCTTTTCTCCTCTTTTGATTTCCACTACTTCACCAGAAACTGGAGCTGCATAAATCACTTGGTCCATTGCCTTGTCCAAAAGGATTGGAGTACCTGCTTTCACAGTGTCTCCCTCATTGACAAGTACCTTTGGGCGCTGAATGCCGGGAAAATCGGTGGGTTTGATGGCAAAGGTGTTGGCTGCCGTTACTTGAATCAACTCCATTGGAGCTTTTCCTACTAACTTCAGGTCAAACCCTTTTTTTAGCTTCACTATTTTTGACATATGTTTGGGACTATGAGCCTTGAAAAACGCCACAAATCTAAGAAAAAACCTTTTGATATGGAGCCTAAGTCACATTAATTGTTGGAACTTTTACTATAAGAAAATTTAGGGAATGCATGTCGATTTATCCATGAAGGATTTCTTGAGAAACCCCATTCACGAAGGTTTTTACCTGTTCCATCAACCACATAGGTGTGGAAGTAGCTCCACAAATCCCTACCCGTTCTGCTTGTTGAATCCATTCCACTTCAATTTCCTCCTCATTTTCAATGAAATAGCTTCTCGGATTTTCGGAAAGGCAAACTTGGTACAAAGCTTTTCCGTTGGAACTTTTTTTCCCTGATACAAACAAGATCACATCGTTCTCCTGAGCAAAACGCTGCAACTGAGGTTCTCTATTGGATACTTGCCTGCAGATGGAGTCGTTAGAGTTGAAATCAACTTCCGTCGATTCTCCTTTTGTTGCTTTAATTCGATTTTCTATTTTTTCTGATAGTGCATAAAAGCCTTTTGTACTCTTGGTAGTTTGACTGAATAAGGTAATAGGGCGCGTGAAATCAAGTTGATCCAAATCTGAATCCTGAGTAACTACGATCGCTTTTTCCAAAGTCTGTCCAGTCAAGCCAATTACTTCCGCATGTCCTTTTTTACCATAGATGACAATCTGCCCATTTTCACGCTCCATCTTATCAAAAGCATTTTTCACTCGATGCTGAAGTTTGAGCACCACAGGACAAGAGGCATCGATCAATTCAATATTATTTTCAATGGCTAATTTATACGTTTCGGGAGGCTCGCCATGTGCACGAATAAGCACTTTGCAATTGCTCAAGGCATGAAGTTGCTCTCGGTCGATGACCACTAAGCCCTTTTCGCTCAATCGCTTGACTTCCATGTCATTGTGAACAATATCTCCCAGACAATACAAGGTCTCCTCATTCTCCATCTCATCCTCTGCCATTTTGATGGCAAATTCCACTCCAAAACAATACCCTGAATTCTTATCTATGGTAACTTGCATACGCCATTTAGTTTAACGTTACTTTATGGACTAAGTCAATAATTTGGTTTACCTGCTGAGAAAATGTCAAGTTGCTCGTGTCAATCTCAACCGCATCAGGCACCTTAATCAAGGGGCTTTCTGATCTACTTGAATCTACTTGATCCCTAGTCTCTAAATTTAATTTAATTTCTTCTAAAGAAGCCTTTTCCCCCTTTTCAAGGAGTTCAAGCTGCCGTCGCCGCGCTCGAGTCTCTACGTCTGCAGTCATAAATAGTTTCAACTCAGCTTCTGGAAAAACTACCGAACCAATATCCCTTCCATCCATCACTACTCCCTTTTTTCGTCCAAGCTCTTGCTGTTGTGCCACAAGTGCAGTACGAACTTCTTTCACAGTAGCTACCTCACTAACCCGCTCAGCCACCCGCATGGAACGGATTTCCTTTTCTACATTCACTCCATTCAAGTAGGTTTCTTGTAACTGGCTTACAGGATTGAACTGAAATGAAATATGAAGGCTTTTTAACCCTTCAAAAACATCCTCAGAATCTAATGGAGATAAATTTTCATTCAAAAAATGGAGTGCCGCCGCACGATACATTGCTCCAGAATCAATATAGGTGAAGCCTAACCTTTTTGCGACCTCCTTGGCAGTCGAACTTTTCCCACAACCGGAATACCCATCTATGGCGATGACAATCTTGTTCATCAAAAAACCTATCTTATTTTACTGCCTAAAATTTGTGCAAATATAGTAGTTTTAACGGTACCTACTTTTAAAAGTAAAGATCCTTACTGCTTGAAAAGGAAAAATTTTCCCTTGAATTCCCCCTTATGATCCTAAAAGGCCAACTGATTGATCTCCATCTCCGCAAAATTTACCCTGTAGCATTAGAAATTAGGGACAAAAAAATTCATTCCATTGTCCAAATACCACCCAACCCTAGCCTACCTTACCTACTGCCTGGATTTATTGATTCCCATGTCCATATCGAATCTTCCATGTTGGTTCCATCCGAATTTGCTCGACTAGCAGTGGTTCATGGTACAGTCGCTACCCTCTCTGATCCACACGAAATCGCCAATGTCTGTGGTATGCAAGGGGTAGAATACATGATCGACAATGGCAAGCAAGTACCCTTTCATTTTTTCTTTGGAGCTCCCTCCTGTGTACCTGCCACCCCTTTTGAAACCGCAGGTGGAGAAATATCTGCTGCAGACATAGCGCAACTGATGGCTCGTCCGGAGATCCTGTACCTCGCCGAAATGATGAACTGGCCTGGTACAGTAAATAGAGATCCGCTAGTCATGGAAAAAATTCAACTTGCTCAGAAGCAAGGAAAGCCCATTGATGGTCATGCACCAGGGCTACGAGGCAAACTCGCGCAAAAGTACGTGTCCGCAGGGCCAAGTACAGACCACGAATGCTTTACCTACGAGGAAGCTTTGGAAAAAATTAAACTTGGGATGAAAATCTCCATTCGTGAAGGTTCAGCTGCCAAAAACTTTGACGCCCTGATTGACCTTATCGATGATTATCCAGAAATGCTTCTGTTTTGCTCGGATGACAAACACCCAGACAATCTGGCCTTGGGACACATCAACGAACTCGTCTGCCGAGCCATTGCGAAAGGCAAAGACACTTTCGATGTACTTAGAGCGGCCTGTATCAATCCCATTACCCACTATTCCCTACCAGTTGGACAACTTCGAGTAGGAGATGGAGCTGATTTTATTCTTGTTGAAGATATGGAGAAATTTAAAGTTCTAGCCACCTACATCCAAGGACATAAGGTGGCAGAATATGGGCAATCCCTTATCCCTCGAATAAAAAATGAGGTAATCAACCATTTTGAAACTTCTTTTAAATCTCCTACGGACTTTCAAATTTCGGCTTTGAAAAAAAAGGTTCGAGTCATTGAAGCACTGGATGGGCAATTAATTACCCCTGAAATAGAAGGTGAAATCAATGTAAATAATGGGCTTGCTGAATCCAATCCTGACCAGGACATTCTTAAAATCACGGTGGTCAACCGCTACCAAAATGCCTCTCCAGCCCTCGCTTTTATCAAAAATTTTGGGTTGAAAGCAGGAGCTATTGCATCCTCAGTAGGGCATGATTCGCACAACATTATTGGGGTGGGAGTGGATGATTCATCCATTTGCAGGGCTGTAAATTTGTTGATTGAGGCCAAGGGAGGTGTATCCGCAGTTTGGGGAGATCAAGAAGAGGTACTTCCGCTTCCAGTAGCAGGCATCATGTCTCCGGAGGATGGGTACACGGTTGCAGCCGCCTACACTCGGATTGATCGCTTGGCGAAGGAAATGGGATCGACGCTCCACTCCCCCTTCATGACCCTGAGCTTTATGGCCTTACTAGTAATTCCTGATCTAAAGCTGAGCGACAAAGGACTTTTTGATGGGAAAAAATTTGAATTTACTTCGGTTTTTTGACCAATATGGCCTAAAAGATGAAGTGAACTCTATTTTAAAACTCCGAGGTAAAGTGGAATTCGATTTCTGGATAATTGTCCTGCACCATCTGTAGCCAGGATTTGGACTCAGCCATAAAGACCAACTTGTCGTCCTTGTCTCGTGCGATATAACGATTCTTGGAACGCACAAACTCGTCCAATTGCTTCTTGTCTGAACAGCTAATCCAGCAGGCCTTGTACAAGTTCATCGGGTGAAACTCCACTGTCGCGTTGTATTCGTTTTTCAAACGAAACTGGATTACTTCAAATTGGAGTTGCCCCACCGTGCCAACTACTTTTCTAGCACCCATTTCGAAAGTAAAAAGTTGCGCTACTCCTTCCTCCATCAATTGCTTTAGCCCTTTCTCCAATTGCTTGGTCTTCATTGCATCCTTGTTCACCACCTCTCTGAAAATCTCTGGCGAGAAACTAGGAATTCCTGTAAATACTAGGTTTTCTCCCTCCGTAAGCGTATCCCCAATTTTGAGATTCCCTGTGTCGTATAAGCCTACAATATCTCCAGGGAATGCCTCATCAATGATTTCTTTTTCCTGTGCCATAAACTGGGTCACATTGGAAAAGCGAAGTGGTTTTGGGCCACGAACGTGATTGTACGGCTTATTCCGTTCAAACTTTCCAGAACAAATCCGCAAAAAAGCAATTCGGTTGCGGTGGTTAGGATCCATATTGGCATGGATCTTAAATACAAAGCCAGAAAATTTAGATTCCTCTGGAGCAACCTTTCTCAGGTCTGTCTCCCGGGTTTGTGGAATCGGAGCAATCTGAATAAAGGTGTCCAACATTTCATTGACCCCAAAATTATTCACGGCAGAACCAAAAAATACGGGGGCAATTTTTGCATCCAAGTAATCCTGAACTGAAAAATCAGGGTATACCCCTTCAATCAAGTCCACATCCTCTCGCAATTGAATTGCATTCCCGGGGCCAATCAAGGAGTCTAGCTGTGGATCATCCAAATTTTCGAATACCTGCCGGTCATCACTCAACTTCCGCTGGGAAGGGGTAAATAAATTGAGCTTTTTCTCGTAGAGATTGTAAACCCCTTTAAATCCCTTTCCCATGCCAATAGGCCAGGAAAGCGGCCTCACTTTTATCCCTAGCTTGGATTCTACTTCATCCAAAAGGTCGTAAGGATCTCTGCCCTCCCGATCCAATTTATTAATAAAGCATATCACAGGAGTATTGCGCATTCGGCAGACCTCCATCAACTTTTCAGTTTGAATTTCTACCCCCTTCACGCAGTCAATGACCATGATAACCGAATCAACAGCAGTTAAAGTCCGGTACGTATCTTCTGCAAAATCCTGGTGTCCTGGGGTATCGAGTAGGTTGATTTTGATTCCCTTGTACTCAAATCCCATCACAGAGGTAGCCACAGAAATCCCACGCTGCTTCTCAATTTCCATCCAGTCAGACTTGGTCGCGGTATCAATCTTATTCGATTTAACTGCACCAGCTGTTTGAATGGCCCCGCCAAAAAGTAATAATTTTTCAGTTAGGGTGGTTTTTCCCGCATCTGGGTGGGCAATAATCGCGAAGGTTCTTCGCTTGTTGATTTCGGCTGTTAAACTCATGAGGGATAAAATTCAGGCAGCAAAGGTAGGTAAAAATGACTGAACCCCATTTTTATTGTTGCTAGCCTAGCGCACTAATCACCTGTAAATTTTTTTAAGACATCCCCATGATTCCCTTACTTACAAATGGAGTTGCTTCCTCCTTCGGTCCTAAAAGTAAAATCCGGAATGTGGTCCCTTTTCCCAACTCGGATTGCTTTACGAATATTTTCCCGCCATGGTACCCTTCCACAATTCGCTTAGCTAAAGTCAAGCCCAAGCCCCAACCCCGCTTCCGAGATGAAAATCCAGGGGTAAATACCTTTTTATACTTCATTTTCTCAATACCTATACCCGTATCACTAATGTCTATCCCTACAAATTTATCACTCTCTTGAAACAAGGAAATCCGAAGAATCCCCTTCCCTTTCATCGCATCTACTGCATTTTTACAAACATTTTCAAGGACCCAGTCAAACAATGGCTTGTTAATTAAAGCAATCAGGTCCTTGGAATCAGAGTGAAGTTCCCATTCTACCTTGGTAGAAATCCGAGGACGAAGGTATGAGACCGTATCCTCAATAATTTCAAATACATTTTCGGGCTGAATTACAGGACTACTGCCAATGCTGCTAAATCGTTCCGTTACTACCCGTAACTTGGTCACATCCTTATCCATCTCCTGAATGATTTCTTTATTTTCATCCCAAACAGGAGAATTTTTTAGGTAATCCATCCAGGCCATGAGTGAGGCTATGGGAGTTCCCAATTGGTGAGCCGTTTCTTTGGTGAGTCCTGCCCAGACACGGTTTTGTTCGGAGAGCTTACTTTGATTGAATACGACATAGACCAAAACCCCAAAAAGTAAAATGACCGATAACTGGATATAGGGATAATAATTTAAGTTAGTCAATAAGGCAGAATTTCGGTAATAAATGCGCATCCCTGCTTCTTGAAGTACAATAGGAGGAAAATCATCCTGCATTTCTAGTAACTCCTTGGCTAAAATCTGAGCAGAATCTGCTTGATTTTTACTCTTTTTGAAATCAATATTTCTAAAGTCAATGGGATTCCCTAACCCATCCACCATAATAATTGGGAAAGAATAATTCTGCTGGATTATCTCTTGATTGATAAAAGTGAGGTTCTCCGTCGTAGTTGCGGCATAATCCAAAGCTGCAGATAGAACAAGAATTTGTCGATTCTCTCGAGCACGTAATTCTTCAACAAGGCGCTGGGTATAGCCAATTGAACCCAGACCCAACAATACTGAGATAAAAAAAATCAGCCATTTGACTAGTTTCTTATTCTGGTAAAAATCAATGGAAGCCAAATCCTGAAACTTATTTTTCATTTACTCAGCAAGTGTGGTGTACAAATAACTGCAGAAACAGGTTTAAAGTATTTGTACGTTAGGAAAAATAAGATTTTCTATCAAAATCAACTAACTCCTTAAGCAAAATTTTACAAACCAATTGTTTCCTAGTACATAAAGGTACATCAATGATTTGTGCGAATCCATTTCAGTAAGGTTCGGTAAGTAGGCTTTGTCCCATGCATCAAAATCCCAATTCGGTATACTTTGGAAGCCATCCAGGTGGTCCCTAAAAATCCGAGCACCAGTAAGCCCATCGATAGTACCAATTCCCAAAATGGTACTCCATAGCTGATTCGCCCCATCATCGCTATGGGCGAGGTAAGTGGAACTATCGAAAGCCAGAAGGAAACACTACTATACGGGTCTTGCAAAACAAATACAAATAGGCTCATGTACCCGACCAACAAAGGTATCGTAATAGGAAACATGAATTGTTGGGCATCTGAAGGGGCGTCAACTGCCGCACCAACCGCTGCAAACAAAGCACCATACAGCAGGTATCCCCCCAAAAAATAGAAAATAAATGCCACAATCAACCTGACAAAATCAATGCTTTCAATAACATGTAGTATCCCTCCCAAATCTCCTGCTCCCGATGTAGCAGCCATCAATTCAGGATTTGCCATTTCCATGGCTTGCTGTTGGGGCATTTGCATTCCTAACACGCCCACAACAATCGTAGATAGCGTCCCAACAAGAAAGACCCAAATTAAAAATTGGGTTAATCCTACTGCGCCTATACCCACTATTTTTCCCATCATCAATTGAAATGGACGTAACGATGAAACCAAAATCTCGACGATTCGAGTAGATTTTTCTTCAATCACTCCTTGCATAATCTGATTTCCATAGATAAAAATAAATAGGTAAATCAGTATGCCTGCTAAAAACCCAAGAGCGTAATTGACTGTGGCATCAGTAATTACCTCTTCCCCAGCCTCTCCAAGAGTCAGGGATTGAATCTTGACTTGCGTACGAATTTCCTTCAATACGACAGGATCTATTCCTTTTGCATAGAGCCGTAAATCCTCCACTTTTCGCTTCAATGCTGCTTCCAAATAGCCAATTAAGGCGGTGCTGGGATTTTCTATGCCATAAAATTGAATGCCTTGAGGAGATGACAACTCCATTTTTGGTAAATATAGCGCTCCATAGCGCTCTCCCTCCAAAACCAAGGCTTTGGCTTCCTCCAAGGTCTTTGAAGAAGAACTAAATGCATATTGCTCAGAACTTTCCATGAAAAATAGTCCTGTTTCATCCACCACTTCAATCACTCGCAAGGATTGATTTTCCTTTTCTTCTACCGCAATCCAGACAAAAACTGCAAGGATTGCCGGAAAAATTAAAGGAGTCAATACCGTAGCAATCAAAAAAGATTTTTTCTTTACCCTCGCTAGATATTCCCTTTGGATCACCAACAATACCTTATGCATCTACACTTGAATTTACCTGTTGAATGAATATTTCTTCCATACTTGGAAATACCTCTTGAAAAGCAAGTATTTCCCCAAATGACATGAGTTCACGAAGCAACTGATTTGGAGACTGACCTTGGAGAGGAAGCAGTAGACTCACGCGGTTTTCTTCCGTGGATTCTACTTCCCACTGGTTTGGCAGTGCTGTATTTCCCAATTCAAGCGTCACTCGTATTTGAGCGGGTCTAAATCTTGATTTTATATCCAGTATACTTCCGTCCAATAGTTTCTTAGATTTATGAATCATCGCCACTTGGTCGCAAAGTAATTCCACAGATTCCATGCGATGGGTGCTCAGTAGAATAGTAGTGCCCTCCTTTTTCAAGTTGATAATTTCAGTTTTTAGTAGCGCTGCATTTACCGGGTCAAATCCTGAAAAAGGTTCATCCAAAATCAATAAACGAGGCTGATGAATTACTGTAGCAATAAACTGGATTTTTTGAGCCATCCCTTTGGATAAGTCTTCAATTTTTTTCCCCTTCCAAGAAGCTATTTCAAACCGTTCCAACCAGTGATTGACCCGCTGCTTTGCTTCCAGAGCTGTCAGCCCTTTAATCCTTGAGAAATAAATTAACTGATCCCAAACGGACATTTTTTTATACAAGCCTCGCTCCTCAGGTAGGTAGCCGATTTTGCGGATTGATGCTCCGGAAAGAAGCACACCATCCATACGGACCTCTCCACTATCCTGTTCAATAATTTGATTGATAATACGGATCAAGGTAGTTTTTCCAGCTCCATTTGGGCCAAGTAATCCAAAAATCTCTCCTTCCTGAACCCTTAAATCTAGTTCCGAAAGTGCGCAATGGCTACCATACGATTTATTGAGTTTGTGGATTTCCAGCATCGTTATTCAATGGTAACAGAGCCAACTCCTACATCAAGAAAAAATTCCATAAGCTTGGGGTCTGTCGCAGTATAGCCTTTGGTAACAAAAATATTATTCCCCATAGATTTCAAATAAGAAGGGATTGCGGTTCGACAAAGCGGTGTAGTTTTAATCGTTATTTTGATAGGGTGAACCGCTGATGGAAGTTTCAAAAAAATAGTACCGCCCCCTACTGCGGCGATCACCTGACTCTTTTGTATCGGCCGCCCCGAAAAATCAAGATTGATTTTTCCATAATTCACTTCCAATATTACTTTTTCAGCTTGAGTAAACTGGGCTTGATGCAGGTCAACTACACCCATATTGAGTAAGACCAATAGGGTATCCATCACCATTAAATTAGGCGTCAATCCGCTGGAATGAATGTAAACATCTGCACTTGCACTCTTAATTTTTAATTTGGATACTGCCAGCTGTGCCAAATCAAAATCTGCCGTCCCCATTCCTAGATTAAACTCCAAATCATAGGCATGGTCTGAAGTGAGACCTACATCCCAGGTATGGTCAAAATCATTTGCAGTAGAAAACAACTTAGAGGTGATGCTTTTTCCTAAATTATCTGATTCAACATTAGTGTGCACCAAACTCGCTACCAAATGATTCATTGTTTTGGAAGACTGAAAATCTGGTAAAATGTTGGCTTGCAAAAGATGCCCGTGGATTCGAAGGGGATCCATGCCTACACTGCGCTTCACTTGAGTTTGACTTTTGTATGTACTAAAGCTTAAGCTAACTCGGTTAATGTCACTGGACGATGGAACGCGGTATTCGCGGACAAATTGAGCGCTCACACTAGACCCAAATAGCGCTAGAAACAAAAGAAATAGGCAAAATTTGTTGAGCATAGGGATAGGGTACGAGGCAAACCTAAAAAGGTTATTAAAAATATGAAAAAAGCCAGAGCTTAACTCTGGCTTTCCATTTTTTTAAAAAAACTCTTTCATCCGATCAAAGAAGGACTTTTCCTGCTTGCCTGGGTCTGGTTTAAAATTTTCTGAATTTTTTAACCCTTCCAAAACTAGCCTCTCTTCCTTGGAAAGTGTTGTTGGAGTCCAAATATTGACCATAATCAACTGATCTCCTTTTCCATACCCATTGATATCTTTGATGCCTTTTCCCTTTAATCGAAGCATCTTTCCGCTTTGGGTTCCCGGATCTATTTTTATTTTCACCTTTCCATCGAGGGTTGGGACTTCCACAGATTCCCCCAATGCAGCATCAATAAAGGAGATATGCAAATCATAAATGACATTGTTACCTTCTCGCTGAAACACCCCGTCTTCTGCCTCCTCAATCACAATCAATAAATCTCCGGGGATTCCTCCTGGAATCTCATTTCCTTTGCTGGACATACTGAGTTGCATGCCTTCCCCTACACCGCCAGGAATAGTAATGGAAATTACTTCTTCTTTGAGCAGCAATCCACGTGAATCTGCTTCTTCCGGCTTCTTGTCCACCAACTGGCCAGATCCCGCACAGACCCCACAGGTACTTGCAGATACCATCTGGCCCAACATCGTATTCACCACTTTTTTCACTTGACCACTACCCTGGCAGGCACTACAGGTCTTGAAAGAAACACCAGGCGCAACCACCTGCCGCTTTACTTTTATTTTCTTTTCAACCCCATTCGCTATTTCACTCAGCGTAAGTTTCAATTTTACGCGCAGGTTGGTTCCTTTTTTGGTTCGTCGTCCACCACCGCCTCCACCAAAGAAGGACCCGAATCCACCTCCACCAAAAATGTCTCCAAATTGGGAGAATATGTCCTCCATATTCATTCCTCCACCTCCAAAGCCTCCGTTACCCCCTAACCCTTGGTGGCCAAACTGATCGTAACGCTGCTTTTTTTCAGGGTTACTCAATACCTCGTAGGCTTCAGCAGCTTCCTTAAACTTTTCTTCAGCCTCGGGATTGTCTGGATTTTTGTCAGGATGAAATTGAATCGCAAGTTTGCGGTATGCTTTCTTGATTTCTTCTGCATTGGCAGACTTTGAAATACCAAGAACCTCGTAATAGTCTCTTTTTGCCATAATTTTTTATGCTCCAGTCACAACTTTGGCGAATCGAACCACCTTCTCCCCCAAGAAGTATCCTTTCTCTACCACGTCTATCACTGCGCCCTTTAATTCAGGACTTGGGGAGGGAATCTGCGTGATTGCTTCTTGCGTATCGGGATTAAAGGGTTGACCAATTAACTCTTCCATAGGCTTTAATCCTCTAGAGTCAAGAATTTTTACCAGTTTTTGAAAAATCAATTGATTTCCTTCTTGAATTTTTTGCGGGTCTGTTTCCTTTTCTGCTGCCTTAAAGGCGCGCTCAAAGTCATCTACAACAGGAATAAGGTCCTTCAAAACCTCCTCAGACGCAGTTTTTATCAAGTCAATTCGTTCTTTAGCTGTCCTTTTTCTGAAATTTTCAAAATCAGAATACAAGCGAAGGTATTTCTCTTTTAGTTCTACCACTTCTAGAGTCAACTTTTCTTCTTGACTGAGGGTATTTTCTTCAGCAACTTCGTCCGTAGGAGGAGTTGCCCCTTCCACTAAATTTTCGTCTAGGTTCAATGCTGTTTCCTGCTCTTCGTGATCTTTATTTTCCATGGTTTTAGCAATCGTAGTTGGCTTTTTGAATTTATCAAGGAGTTTGCCAGAACCACAAGGCTGACAAAGTGGCGGATTTAATCATGGATTGCCTGCCAGATTAAATCCTTTAGTTTCTCCAAATTAAACTGACTGACAGAAGAAATAAAGACATAGGGGAGGTCATTCGGGATTTCCTGTTCCATCTCACGCATCAATTCCTCATCGAGCATATCTACTTTAGAAATCGCAAGCAACCGTTTTTTATCCAGAAGTTCTGGGTTATACTTTCTAAGTTCTCCCAATAAAATTCGGTATTGCTCGTTTATGTCTTTGGCATCAGCGGGGATGAGAAACAATAGGATGGAGTTTCGCTCAATGTGACGCAAAAATCGAATTCCCAAGCCCTTACCCTCAGCAGCTCCTTCGATGATTCCTGGGATATCCGCCATTACAAAGGATTTATCGTCCCGGTAACTCACTACGCCCAGATTGGGCACCAAGGTAGTGAACGGATAGTCTCCAATTTCTGGCCTAGCTGCAGAAATGGAAGAAAGTAAAGTAGACTTTCCTGCATTCGGAAATCCTACCAAACCTACATCCGCCAGTAATTTCAATTCTAAAATAATCCACTCTTCAATCCCATCTTCTCCTGGTTGTGCAAAATGCGGAGCTTGATTGGTAGCCGTTTTGAAGTGATCGTTTCCCAAACCTCCTCTTCCCCCCTTGGTAAGAATAATCTCCTGTCCATGGGTAGTGATTTCAAATCGCTTTTCCCCTGTTTCTGCATCTTTAGCCACCGTACCCAGCGGAACTTCCAAGATTACATCTTTCCCATCCGCACCTGTTCTTCTTCCTCCATCACCTCCCTTTCCAGGGTCAGCAATAACATGCTTCTTGTACTTCAAATGGAGCAAAGTCCAAATTTGGGAACTCCCTCTTAGGATAATATGTCCTCCTCTACCTCCATCCCCTCCATCAGGCCCTCCTTTTGGTACGTGTTTTTCCCTACGGAAATGTACCGAACCAGCGCCTCCTGCCCCGGATCTGGAACAGAATTTAACATAGTCAATAAAATTAGAGTCAGCCATGGGTCGTGAAAGAAAAAAGGCTAAGCCCTAGAGCCTAGCCAAGTCTTGAAGGTACAAATCTAATAAAAGCTTCAAATCAAAAGCCATCAATTACGGCAGTAATCTGATTAAAGATATCTTCAATCTGACCTACTCCATTAATCTGATGAAATTTTCCTTGCTTTTCATAATAAGAAGCCACAGGCAAAGTCTCATCCAAATAGACTTGAATTCGGGTGTTGATTTTTTCTTCCTCCTGATCATCTATACGACCTGAAGTTTTTCCCCTTTCTAAAATCCGTTCTTTTAAGATCGCTTGTGGCACATCCAAAGCAATCATTCCTGAAATATGCATTCCATTTTTTTGTAACATGACATCTAAAGCCTCCGCTTGCGCAGTAGTACGAGGAAACCCATCAAAAATAAACCCCTTGCTATCGGTAGAAGTGCTAATTTTATGTTCTACCATTTGAATTACTACCGCATCAGGCACCAAATGCCCCTGATCCATGTACCCTTTGGCCAATTTTCCCAATTCGGTACCCTCACCTAAATGTTTTCGAAATAGATCTCCTGTAGAAAGGTGGGTTAAGCCATAAGAAGCAATGATTTTTTCACTCTGTGTACCTTTCCCAGCACCAGGAGGGCCAAACAATACAAGATTAAGCATAATAAAAGTCGATTTAGGGGATACTAAGCTGATAAATAGCAGGAATATTTCGGCCTTCTCCATCGTAATCAAGACCAAATCCAACCACAAATTTATTCGGAATTTCAAAACCGACATAATCAATTGGATAATTAAACTCAAAAGCGTCCTTTTTGAACAATAGAGAGGCAATCGCCATCCGTTTAGGTTGGAAGGACCTAAACTGATTCAGTAAATAGGATATACTTTTTCCCGTGTCTACAATATCCTCAACCAATAGAATGCATTTGCCTGCAATCGAAGCAGGTATTCCAATCACCTCAGTCACCTTTCCTGTGGATTCCAATCCGGAATACGAAGAGATTTTAAGAAACTCACAGGTGACTGAAATCGGGATGGCCCTTACCAAATCGGCCATGAAAATAAATGAACCGTTGAGTACTCCTACAATCACCAAGTCTTCCCCCATAAAATCATTTCCAATCTGAAGCCCCAATAGCTTAATTCTTTCCTGAATTTGGTCTTCAGAAAGGTAGGCTTCAAACCATTTATCTTTTAGCTGTATCTTTTTCATCCAATAAGTTTAAAGTGCGTGCATCAAGTATCGATACACCTGTATCATGGCATCCAAATCCTTCAAGGAAACTTTTTCATTTGGGCTGTGCACATGGTCTTCTGCCGCACCAATAAAACACCAGTCCATTGCATAGGGAGAAAATTGAATTTCTCTACCATCACTCCCCCCATAAGCTTCCACCTCCAATTGATACGGAATTTCACTTTTATGAACTAGGTCAATAAGCCGATCAATAAATTTTTTACGTGGGATAAATTTATCTCGAATAGAAAGGACCACTCCTTGGTGAGGATGAATACCCTCTGTAATCCAAGTAATATCTGAAATGAGTGCTTGTTTCACGGGGAATGTCTCTTGAATGAAACGTAACAAAAAAGGCATGCTCCCCCCACCATGCTCTTCGTAGGTGGTAAATACTACCCATCCATCGTCTAGGGTTTCACAAAGTTGCAACGCAGTGTAGACCCCAAGGCGATTATCAAGGTAAGACGCTTGAATAAACTCAGAATCCTCCCGTATATCTTGAGCAAAGGAGAGGCGAGTACCCCGATCGATTTTCCTTGGAAAATCATGAAAAAGTTCATCCCCTTCTACAACCAATGCACAAGAGATACTCCCTAAACTATCTTTTCCAACTAGTTTTGTGCCAGGAATTAATTCTGGACCTCCAACGGGAACTAGCTGATTGGCATACCGCACCATAAAACCAATAGTATCCATATGAGCAAATACAGCAGTTCTGGGAGCACCAAACCGCAAAAGGATACAATCCTGAAAATTCTCACCAAAATAAATTTCTGGAGTTACTTTCCAATTGCATTTGTTTTGTTGGATATATGTAATTATCCAAGATGCAATGCCTGATTCATCACCAGAAACAGACGGAATAGAAAGTAATTTTTTTAGAAAATCAGAGATTGGCATAGATTATGTAAAAATTATTTTCTAAATAACGCTTAAATCAAATGAAAACAAATTTGATATAGGACTTGTTATTCTAAAAAATCTATTAATTTTGCCATTAATTAATTGTATTTATATTTGCAATCAGACTTACCAATCCTTATAAATCGAAACAAAAATTTTTTGTCATGAAAAAATTAATTCTCTCTACCCTTCTAGCTGGTTGTTTAGCTTTTGCAGCTAACGCCCAAGAAATTAACAAGTGGTCCATCGAGGTTACTACTGGTTTCAACAAGCCAATGGCGCCTTTTTCCGCTGGTTTTATTTCTCCTACTCTTAACTTGGGTCACGCAGATCTTGGTGTGCGTTACATGTTCAATGAGAAATTTGGAGCAAAGCTTGATTATGGTTTTGGATCTTTCCAGGAATTGGACGGCACCAAAGCTTTTGACACAAAATACTATAGATTAAACCTTCAGGGTGTAGCCAATGTAGGTCGAATCATGAATTTTGAATCTTTCTCCAACAAGCTTGGAATGTTGTTTCACATGGGTGGAGGTATCGGCGTAGTAAATCCTGAATTGAATTTTTACAATGACTTCAACGATAAAGTCTACACTATGATTTTTGGATTAACTCCACAAATCAAACTTTCTGAGAAGGTTGCATTAGTAGGTGATATTTCTACCATTTTGAATGGACGTCAGACTATTACTTTCGACGGATCTACTGCTATTTTGCCTTCAACAATGGCCAATGCCGCCACAAACAATGGTTTTTATGGTCCTAACGCCAACTGGTGGACTGGAACAATTGGAGTAAACATCTATCTAGGGAAGGCAGAGCAGCATGCAGATTGGTACATTGCTGAAAACAAATATGCTACCAAAGAAGAACTTGCTACTCAAATCAATGGCATCAAAGACATGTTAAAAGATTCTGATGGTGATGGTGTTCCTGATTATTTGGACAAAGAGCCTAACACTCCAGCTGGAGCAAGAGTTAGCCCAACGGGATCAACACTTGACTCCGACGGTGACGGTACTCCTGATCACTTGGATAAGTGTCCATTCCAGCCAGGAGCTGCAGCTTCTAACGGATGTCCAACTGAAGTGACTAGAGACGAAGTAGATTACTTAAGAAAAGCCATCAATGACGGTTATGTTAACGTATACTACGCATTCGATAGCTCAAAGCCATTGGCTTATTCTATCAGCTCAGCACAATACATCGCTAATTTCCTAAAGAGAAACCCAGGTGTATCTGTAGAAGTTAAAGGATATGCAGATGAGTTAGGTGCTGAAGATTACAACATCAAACTATCTGAAAGCAGAGCAAAAGCAGTATACGACTTGATCATCGCTTCAGGTGTAGATGCCTCTAGAGTATCTTACAAAGGTTATGGTGAAGATACTTCCGTAGACAAATCTTCTGCTGATGCAAGACAAATGGCAAGAAGAGCTAGCTTCGAAGTGAAGTAATCTTTTAAAAAAAATAGAAAAGGTTGGAATTAATTCCAACCTTTTTTTTTGCCCAAACAAAACCCAAAGTTGTTTTCTAAAGTACATTAAGCCTGCCTAGCAGGTCTTTGCTAATGTCACTTCCACCACATCACATTCTATCCGTCGATTTACGCATGCATGAAGCATTCCTGACCTTTGTAGGGATTTACCTAGTCACTATGTTCAAGTTTGTTGCAGGCCCACTATTAGGGACAGCGGCTGGATATAGCCCATGGCAAATTATTGGAGTAAGTGTCCTAGGAATGATGAGTAGTGTCACACTTTTCACTTTCTTCGGAAAACAAATTAAAAAATGGATTTACCTTACCTATGGGAAACAGAAAAAATTGTTCACCAAAAAAAATCGTAGAATTGTAAATGTATGGAACTCCTATGGAGAACTAGGAATTGCTTTCTTAACCCCCATACTCCTGACCCCCATCGTAGGAACCTTAATTTTAGTGTCTTTTGGTTCGGCAAAGCGAAAAATTTTTAGCTACATGCTGATTAGCAGCTTGGCTTGGGCCATCTTTTTTAGTTTTTCTATTGAGTGGTTACTCTCCATACCTATAATAGCTGCATTATTCAGGTAGCTCTTGATCCGGAAGGATCTCAATATCTTGAATCAATATCCGCTTGGCAATTTCTTGACCTGTCAATGTCGCCGCCAATCCGCCCAGGGCAGTCTCTTTGTAGCGGCTTTCCATAGATGCTCCAATCTCACCCATTGCTTCAATGCATTCATCTACAGGAATTACTGCACTGACATTGGACAAGGCGATTTGAGCCGAACTGAATGCGATGGCCGCTGCACTCGCATTTCGTACGACGCAAGGCACTTCAACCAAGCCGGCTACAGGATCGCATACTAGCCCCAACATGCACTGAATAGTAATGGCTACTGCATTAAAAAGTTGATCGGTAGACCCACCCAAGCAATGGACAATCGCTCCAGCTGCCATGGCTGCTGCTGATCCTGTCTCGGCTTGGCAGCCACCTACTGCACCGGCCAAACTTGCCTTTTGCTCAATGATTAAGGCTATGCCGGCTCCCAACAACAAGCCTTCACAAATTTGCACATCAGTAAGGCCGTGAATCTCCTGGAGCGTAACCAAAGTCCCTGGAAGAATACCAGAAGCACCAGCCGTAGGTGCAGCCACTATGCGCCCCATACAGGAGTTGACCTCCTTCGCAGCCAAAGCTCTGGAAATTAATCGCTGAAACTCTGGGGAAAGTACTGTCAAGGGATTGGCATACACTTTCTTGGCCCCATTGGCTATCATTCCCGAGCGGGAACTCATTTCCTGTTCCAAGCCTGTCTTCACCGCATCCTTCATCACCCGGTAGGCCTGCTGGACACCTTGCCAAATTTGCTCCTGTGTAGCTCCTTTTTGAGTCACCTCGTAATCAAGCACTACATTCACTAAGGAGAGCGACCGCTCCTCGCTATATTTTTTCCATCCGCTAAAACTTTCAAATAAAAATGACATGATTCTTTGGGTTTATTTCTTTACATGATTATCCGCAATCACACCAGTAGCTTAAAGTCTAGTTGAATTACTGCGGATAATCGTCGACAGACGACTGTCCACAGACCACAGCCCACCTAATTGAACTTCAAACCTTATCATTCTTTGGTAACTGGTGACAAAGGTGATAATCAGATTTCTTTAAAAAAAGCAATCTCAATGCAACTTAAAAATCGAAATTGATGGTTTGAATAAGTAGGGGATCCAAACTCAAGGCTACCGGACAAGTTCGGGCAGCATTTTTTAATTTTTGACTAAATGATGCGCTGAATGGGGTGCCAGACCAATGAAAGTCAATTTGAATTTCTTTAATCTTTCTAGGGCTACTTTCCATAATCTTGGTTACTTCCCAGGAAAGTCCTTCTAGGGAAATCCCATCTCGCTCAGCGACAATCCCCATAATCGTCACCATACAACTACCTAATGCAGCACAAACCAAGTCGGTTGGAGAAAAAGCTTCTCCCTTCCCGTTGTTATCCAGTGGAGCATCTGTAATCAACGCATTTCCAGAAAGAACATGGTTTGCTTGGGTCCTCAAGTTCCCTAAGTATGAACTTTTTATAGTGGGCATAAACTCTTACTTTTAAAATTCTGTTATATAGATATCTAATCAAAAATAGAGCATTATTTTCGACCAACGCGAATGAATAAGCTGAATTTCCTAATCCCTTTATTATTCTTGCTGCTTTCACTACCTGCGCTTGCGCAGCGGGAAGACACAGGTAATTACGAATACGATAAAGAATACCTTTTGGGGGTGAATAAAAATACAAACGGGGGAATGATCGGTGGCATTGCCCTCAAAATAGGAACACGAATTGACGATTCTCAATTTTCCTTTTTTGGAATTGAACTAGCCAATGTTAAACATCCAAAAGAAGTTCGCTACACCACTGTAACGGGTAATAATTATATATTTGGAAAATCCAACTACCTCTATGCCATTCGACCACACTACGGAAGAGAAGTTGTCCTGTTTAAAAAAGCACCAAATCAGGGTGTCCAAGTCTCCGCTTTAGCCGCAATAGGTCCTTCATTTGGGCTCATCTCCCCTTACTTCATTGAATATGCACTCAATCGGGTAGAAACTGTGGTAGAGCCCTACAACCCCGACATTCACCAAAGTAAATTCAATATCTTGGGAAGTGGGCGATTATTGGAAGGGGTAGGTCAATCCGAGCTCGCTATTGGAGGAATGGCTAAAGCAGCCCTTTTCTTTGAATTTGGGGTATTCAAAAGTAACGCCACGGGCCTGGAAGTTGGGTACCAGTTGGAAGGTTACCAAAAAGAAATCCCGCTTATCCTACGCGCCGAAAACCAACAATTCTTTCAATCAGCCTACTTCACACTTTTTTTTGGATTCAGAAAATAATTATAAATACCCAAATTTATCGACCCTAATGTACCTTTGTACAAATATTACGCTATGATTGAATTACCTGTAATTTCTGAAGAAGCCACCAGACGTAAAAAGCCCGAATGGCTTCGGGTGAAGCTACCTGTTGGGACCGAATATGCTAAGGTTCGAAAATTGGTAGATCAACATAAATTACACACCATCTGTGAAAGCGGGAACTGTCCCAATATGGGAGAATGTTGGGGGGCAGGAACAGCAACCTTCATGATTTTGGGGAACGTTTGTACACGGTCCTGTTCGTTCTGTGCCGTGGCCACAGGTAGACCCAATGAGTACGACACCGATGAACCAAGACGAGTAGCAGAGGCCATTCAATTGATGGGTGTAAAGCATGCCGTCATCACTTCAGTGAACCGAGATGAACTGAAGGATCGAGGTGCTGAAATTTGGTACCAGACCGTAGTATTGACCAAGGAATTATCTCCTTCCACCACCATCGAAACGCTTATCCCTGATGTGAAGAGCAATTGGGATGCCCTTTACCGCATGATTGAAGGAGGACAAGAAGTAGTCTCTCACAACATGGAAACTGTGGGTAGGCTTTACCGCATGGTACGCCCACAAGCAAAATACGAGCGCTCCTTGGAACAAATAAAACTAACCAAGGCCGCTGGAAAGCGTACCAAAACAGGAATCATGCTGGGCCTTGGAGAATCCAAAGAAGAAGTCTATCAGGCAATGGATGATTTGGCAGCCAATGGATGCGACATCCTAACCCTTGGCCAATACTTGCAACCCACCAAAATGCACATCGAGGTAGCGGAATTTATCCATCCCGATACCTTTGCGCATTACCAAGAAGAAGGACTGCAAAGAGGATTGAAGTATGTGGAATCAGGGCCTTTGGTCCGATCTTCCTACCATGCCGAACGACACGTACACGTATAAGACATCAATAAAAAAGGCCCCATTCATTTACGGGGCCTTTTGTTTGGATTAGATTGAATCAGTTTGCGTATTCCTCTACTGGAATACAGCTACAAATCAAGTTACGATCTCCATAAGCAGAATCTATTCTTCTTACCGAAGGCCAGAATTTATTTTCTTTTACAAAAGGTGCAGGGAAGACTGCTTTCTCTCTAGAGTAAGGCAAGTCCCAGCTTCCAGTCAACACCATGGTAGCGGTATGTGGTGCATTTTTGAGCACATTCTCCACTCGGTCAGCCTTTCCGTCTTCAATTTCTTGGATCTCAGCACGAATAGCAAGCATCGCATCGCAGAACTTGTCTAGCTCTGCTTTGGTCTCTGATTCAGTAGGCTCTATCATCAAGGTTCCTGCCACAGGGAAGGATACTGTTGGCGCATGGTAACCGTAATCCATCAAGCGCTTGGCAATATCTTCTACCTCTACTCCTACCTCTTTGAAGGCTCTGCAATCTACAATCATTTCATGGGCTGCACGGCCTTTGGAACCCGTATAGAGCAATGGATAATAGCCACTCAAGCGCTCCTTGATGTAATTGGCATTCAAAATCGCCATCTGAGTGGCACGCGTAAGTCCATCGCCTCCCATCATGGAGATGTAGGCATAGGAAATTGGAAGAATACTTGCACTTCCATAAGGTGCGGATGAAATCGAAGAAACCGGATGTTCTCCTCCAGTTTTCACCAAGGGATTGCCTGGCAAGAAAGGAGCAAGGTGAGCTGCTACGCAAATTGGACCCATTCCAGGGCCACCTCCTCCGTGAGGAATACAGAAAGTCTTGTGCAGATTGAGGTGGCATACATCTGCTCCTATTCGACCTGGAGAAGTTACCCCCACCTGCGCATTCATGTTAGCTCCATCCATATACACCTGACCTCCATAAGAATGGATAGTCGCACATATTTCTTGAATTGCTTCTTCAAATACCCCGTGTGTGGATGGATAGGTAACCATCAAGCAGGAGAGTTCAGATGCATGTTCTTCAGCCCTTGCTTTTAGATCGGCAACATCAATATTCCCTTTCTCGTCACAACCCACTAAGACCACTCGCATTCCCGCCATTACTGCAGAGGCTGGGTTGGTACCGTGTGCAGAAGTAGGGATCAAAGCCACGTTACGGTGCCCTTCTCCACGATGGAGGTGGTAAGCACGGATTACCATCAAACCTGCATATTCGCCTTGTGCACCAGAATTAGGCTGCAAGGAAGTATCCGCAAATCCAGTGATTTCAGTCAACCAAGTTCTAAGGTTGGTAAACAACTCCTGATACCCCTCGGTCTGGTCGATTGGAGCAAAAGGGTGAATTTGACCAAATTCTGGCCAAGTCACCGGGATCATTTCAGCTGTTGCATTCAACTTCATGGTGCAAGAGCCCAATGAGATCATGGAATGCACCAAGGAAAGATCTTTTGATTCTAGCTTCTTGATATAGCGAAGCATCTCGTGCTCACTGTGGTTGGTATTGAATACCGGATGCGTAAGGTAGGAAGAGGTTCGAACAAGGGCTGTAGGCCATTCCAAGTGCAGGGAGTTGGCCATTTCAGAAGTAAATGGAGAGTCTTGACCCTTCGCATTGGCAAACAAGGAAAGAACGAGTTCGGCATCTGCGATGGTCTTTGCTTCATCAAAAGCAATGATAATCGCCCCCTCTTCGTATCTGAAATTCACTTGAGCGGCCACAGCAAGTGCTTTAACCTTGGATTGGGTGGCTGCATCTACTTGAGCTTTTATGGTGTCGAAGTAGGCGCTAGTTCCTAGTGTGAATCCAAGTTTGGCCAAACCTTGTGCCGTTAACTTAGCAAGTCCATGGGTGCGGAGCGCAATATTTTTTAATCCTTCCGGACCATGGTACACTGCATAAAAACTAGACATTACTGCCAGCAATACTTGTGCAGTACAAATGTTTGAAGTTGCTTTTTCTCGCTTGATGTGTTGCTCACGAGTTTGTAGCGCCATTCGGTAAGCTTTGTTTCCAGCTCGATCTATGGATACCCCAATGATACGGCCAGGGATCTGACGCTTAAATTCTTCTTTTGTGGCAAAAAATGCAGAATGTGGTCCGCCATATCCCATCGGTACTCCAAAACGCTGGGCAGATCCTACGACCACGTCAGCACCCATTTCTCCTGGAGGTGTCAACAAGGTCAAGGCCAATAAGTCAGACGCAAAAGCAGTCAATACCTTGTTTTCTTTGGCAGCAGCAACTAGCGCAGTGTAATCCACTATTTCTCCATCCACATTTGGGTACTGGAACATGGCCCCATACAATTCTGGATCCGTCAAATCCAAAGAAGCCAAAGGCCCAAACACCAACTTGATGCCTATAGGCTCTGCTCGAGTGATCAACAAAGCTTTCGTCTGAGGAAATACTTTTTCGTCCACAAAGTAGGTGTTCGCATTTTTCTTGTCTCGAGGCTTTACAGCATGAAGCATGGTCATGGCTTCCGCTGCAGCAGTACCTTCATCGAGCAAAGATGCGTTGGCTAATTCCATACCGGTGAGTTCAATGACTACCGTCTGGAAGTTGATCAAAGCCTCCAATCTACCCTGCGCAATTTCTGCTTGGTAAGGAGTATATGCCGTATACCACCCTGGATTCTCCAACACATTCCGTAAGATCACCCCTGGCACCAACGTGTCGTAGTACCCTAAACCAATAAAGGAGTTAAAAACTTTATTTTTGGAAGCTAATTTTTTGAAATTTTTCAAAAATTCAGACTCTAGCTGGGCAGCTGGAAGCTGAAGAGGACGCTCCAATTGAATAGATTCAGGAACGGTTTGATTGATGAGTTCGGTCAAGCTTGAGGCTCCGATTTTCTCCAACATCGCTGCAATTTCCGCTTCTGTCGGGCCATTGTGTCTGCTCTCAAATTTGACAGCAGTGTTAAGATTGATCTGCATAAATAAGGGGTAAAACGTATGAATTAGTTGGGTATAAATTCTTTCCGATTTTATGTGCACAAAGGTATACTTTCCGATAGGAATTGCCGAGGAGCAGCTCTAAAATTTTATCTATAACACGCAGAATTGACAAGCGGTTTTTTTGAGGGCAAAAAAATTAAGTAGTTTAGGGAATTAATTTAAAAAATATGAAAAATAAATACCTGTTGACTGCTCTTTTGGGTCTTACGATCCTGACTGCAACTTGGGCTCAAAATCCAGTTCAAGTAAAATATGCCAACACTATCACTGTAGAAGATCTCACCAAGCACCTGACCTATTTGGCATCCAATGAGATGAAGGGACGTGACACGGGTTCTCCGGAAGGGAAAATCGCTGCCAACTACCTAGCAGATTTCTACAAAGGATTGGGGCTAACAGCTCCAAATGGGGGTAGTTACTTTCAAAACGTTCCTTTGGTAAGTTCCCGATTCACACAAGTAAGTCTTCAGATCGGAAAAACCAAATTGTTGGAAAATACCGACTTTGTATTTACTGGAGACGGTAATCTAGCCAAAGCTGTTAAAACGGACTTAGTTTTTTTGGGCCTAGCAAACGATGAAAACCTGGCTAAAGTGGACGTTAAGGGCAAACTCGTAGGTTTGTGGGCTGTTGGAGTACGGAGCAATGACTTGGTCACCAAAGTAATGGACGCAGGCGCCGCTGGCATCGTGATTGTGACCATGGAAGGACAAGCAAACTTTGACCGCATCGCCAATCGATACAAGTCCATGGCTGGCAATGGCCGAATTGGCTTTGACCAAGAAATCAAGCAACGCCCGATATTCATGGTGAGTACAGACAAAATGGCGCAGTTATTTGGTGCATCTGTAGAGACTTTGAAGGAAGCAGCAAAAACAAATCCTGAAACCATTACCTCTCAAAAAGCAAGCTACCACATCGTCAAAACCAAAACTCCAGTAGACGCTGTCAATGTGATGGGCTTTTTGGAGGGAACAGATAAAAAAGAAGAAGTATTGGTGATCTCCTCTCACTACGACCATGTGGGCGTAAGCTCCACGGGAGATGTTTTCAATGGTGCAGATGACGATGGCTCTGGAACAGTTTCAGTTATGGAAATTGCTGAAGCCTTTGCCTTGGCAGCTAAGGATGGGGTAAAACCTAGAAGAAGTATCTTATTTTTGAATGTGACCGGGGAGGAAAAAGGATTGTTAGGTTCAGAGTACTACTCTGAGCACCCAGTATTCCCAATTGCGAACACTGTCAACAACATCAATATTGACATGGTAGGCCGCATCGATTACGAATACCAAAAGGAAGAAAACAAAGACTATGTATATGTGATTGGTTCGGAGATGCTTTCCTCTCACCTGAAAAAGATTAACGAGTACAACAACATTACCTATACCAATCTAATTCTGGATTATCGTTACGATGCAGAAGACGATCCGAATCGTTTTTACTACCGTTCTGATCATTACAATTTTGCCAAGTTCAACATCCCTGTGATTTTCTTTTTTAATGGGGTGCATGACGACTACCACCAAGTAACCGATACGGTAGACAAAATTGAATTTCCGTTGATGAGCAAACGTGCACATTTGATCTTCCACACTGCTTGGGATCTTGCAAATAGAGAGCAACGCACCCCAGTAGACGGAACCAACACCCGCACAGACCGATAAAGAAAGAGCCCGAAAATTTTCGGGCTCTTTCTTTATTTTTTTTGACAACTGAGAAGCTTAGTTCTCAGATTGTCCTCTATTCTTTTGATTTTTTGTCTTCAGCTGATTTCTATTTGGCTTCTTTTGCTTTTTTCTCGCCTTAACTTTCTCTCCTTTGCCAATATTTTGCTTGGGCCGTTCTTTTTTCTCATGAAAAGCTCCTTTGTAGTCTGGATTATCGCGCTGCTTAAGTCGATCCAATTCCCGCTCGTATCCCTGTTTCTCTTCAAATGG
Source organism: Algoriphagus sp. (assembly GCA_030729785.1). Taxonomy (GTDB): domain Bacteria; phylum Bacteroidota; class Bacteroidia; order Cytophagales; family Cyclobacteriaceae; genus Algoriphagus. The sequence continues at coordinate 43,862 of JANQWS010000011.1, forward strand.
TGTCGGTGGCACTTCCACACCATCAGGGATGGAAAGGGCTTCTACCTCCATTCGGATGAGCTCTTCAATTTTTTCAAAATGATATCCTTCGGCAGGGTTGACAAAAGTGATGGCCTTCCCCTCATTTTCTGCTCTTCCTGTACGCCCTATGCGGTGAACATAATCTTCATAAATGAGGGGTACGTCAAAATTAATCACATGGGAAACCAAGGTGACATCAAGACCTCGAGATGCTACATCTGTAGCCACTAAGATTCGTACATCCCCTGCTTTGAAGTCTTCCATGGAATTGATTCGTGTATTCTGGCCTTTATTGGCATGAATGACACGAATTTCCCCGAAATGCTTCCGCTCCAGAAATGAGTAGACAGACTCTGCATTTTTTCTACTTCGGGTAAAAATCATGGCTCGATTAATCTCCTCGTTTTCGAGCAAATGGGCCAACAGGTTTATTTTGGTTTTAATATTGGGCACTTGGTATTTTACTTGGGCAATAGTCTCTGCCGTAGTCGCTGAGGGAGCTACTTCAACGCGCTCAGGAAACTCTAAAAACTCTGCTGCCAAATGGTCAATTCGCCCCGAAAAAGTAGCTGAAAAGAGCAAATTCTGTCTTTTGGACGGAATAATTTCTAGAATAGCACGTATTTGCGGCATAAACCCCATATCCAACATCTTATCTGCCTCATCCAACACCATGGTTTTTAAATCTTTGGTATATAGGGCACCCTTTCGGTACAAATCCATAAATCTACCTGGCGTAGAAATCACCAAGTCCACACCCGCTTCAACTTGTTCGATTTGTGTTTTGGGCCCTAGCCCTCCATACAGACTTACGATTCGAAGACCGGTATATTTGGCTAAGTGCTGGGCAACTTCCTCAATTTGCATGACCAGCTCCCGTGTAGGAGCCAGTACCAAACCTCTGGGGTGCATGCCTTGGGCATACTTGATTTTCATCAATAAGGGCAATAAATACGCTGCTGTTTTACCAGTACCTGTCTGTGCAATCCCCAATACATCGTGTCCAGCTAGCGCTAGGGGAATGGTTTTTTCTTGAATTGGGGTAGGGTTTGTGAAGCCAGATTCAGTTACAGCATCGAGCAATTGTTTGTTTAGCTTGAAGGCATCAAATCCTTGCGGTTCATTGCTCATTGGGTAGTGAGAGAAAAGTGTGAAATTTAAAAACGTACTGGTTTCAGATGTACAAATATACGCAAAGCAACCCGGAATTCGTTGAAAAATGGGGGTACTCAGCGTTCTGAAAGGACAGTAATCGAATTCGGCTTGAAAAGTGAATTCGACTAATTTACCTTGGGCTCTAAGCTTTTGCGCAAGCAAGCCTCATTTTTTCATGGAAATAAATGCGCTCTGTCTTGCTCTAAAGAAAGACAGTCCTTACTTTTGCAAACCAATTCGAAGAAAACTAAGAATTGAAAACCAAAACGGTGATTGTAGCTCAGTTGGTTAGAGCGCTGGTTTGTGGATCCAGAGGTCGCCGGTTCGAGCCCGGTCTTTCACCCAAAACCCCTCTTTGAGGGGTTTTTTTATAGCCTAGAATTTCATTTGGCATGCCATTTGCCCTGAAGTTTGAATATTCAACCAACTGTTATGTTTATCTTATTTCAATCTTCTCCGAAATTTCCGGTGGTGAAACCGGTAAATATCCGGCAAATAAAAAATTACCTAAGTAAGTTTGAAGAAGCCATTCGAACTTGTGAGGAATTACAGAAAGAGGCCATTCGCTCTTAATTTAAAGATTGCTTAGCAATTGAATTAGCTTCATTTTTTGCGATTAAAATAAATTTTTGATTCTTTTTATGAAAAAAGTGTAAAAAAAATCAACTTATTTTTTCAATAGCTTGGCTATACCGTTTTTTCAACTTAAGATTGTCAAGTCAACTAGTAGGCCATGGTACGAGCAACCTATTTTTCTATTTTTATTTTATCTTACCTAGTCCAGGGTATGGGGTCTACTCTTTTTCGAATGCCTGTTGCTTGCACAGTTCCCACCATTACGGGGTAACCCGTCGCTAACAGTAAGTACTCGCCCCTTTTGGCCATTCCTAGGCCTGAATTAAAGTTTTCAGCAATCGAATTAATTCCATGAAAATCCTCAAGTTTGGCGGCTCGTCCATCGCGACCCCAGAAAATATCTACCAAGTATTCACCATCATTCAAGAGCAATTAATTCATAACGAATTAGCCGTAGTCTTTTCTGCTTTTGGTGGGGTGACAGAAAATCTGCTATCCACTGCTAAACTAGCTGGTGCTAGCGACCTAGCCTATCGGAAGGAATTGAATGCACTAGCAGATAGACACTTGAAGCTGGTACAGCAACTCATCTCTGTACAGCATCAAGCTCGGGTAATGACCTTTGTGGAAGTTAGGTTCAAAGAACTGGAGGACCTTTTCCATGGAATTTATTTAATCAAGGAAAATTCAGCCAAAACCTTAGATTATGTGGCCAGCTTTGGCGAGCGATTGTCTACCTTCATCTTGGCTGAAGCCCTTTCTGGAAGAGGTTTACCAACTACTTTTGTGGATGCTCGTGATCTCATTCGCACCAACAACCGATTTGGTCAAGCACGCGTGGATCATCAAAAAACAACTGTGCTCATTAAAAACTTTTTTGCGCAGCATGAAGGAACAAAAATCATTACTGGATTTATTGCATCGACTGAAAATGGCGAGACGACGACTTTAGGTAGGTCTGGTTCAGATTATACTGCTTCCATTTTTGCTAGCGCAGTGGACGCTACAGCATTAGAAATTTGGACAGATGTCTCCGGGGTTTTGACATCTGATCCAAATTTGGTCTATACTGCAATCACTATCCCGCACCTGACCTACAATGAGGCGATGGAACTTTCACACTTTGGGGCTAAAGTGATTTTCCCGGCGACCATACAGCCGGTAATGAAAAAGAATATTTCAATCTACATCAAAAATACCTTTGAGCCAGAGAATAAAGGCACGCTTATTAATGGGGACCTGAGTCAAGGTGGATTGATTAAAGGAATAAGTTCCCTATCAGAAATCTCCTTGGTGACTGTTCAAGGCACGGGCTTGCTAGAAGAGGGGGCTGCATTGAGTCGAGTGTTTAAGGCACTTGCCGAATCCAAAATAAAAATTATCCTTATTTCACAAGCCTCCTCCGAACACAGTATTTGTTTGGCAATTAAAACAGAAGAAACACCTTTGGCCAAAGAAGCATTAGAGAAGGAGTTTACCTACGAAATAAAATCTGGAGAGATGGAAGATGTATCGCTGCTCCATGGTTTGGCTACACTAGCGGTAGTAGGCGAAAACATGAGGCAAAATCCAGGTGCTTCTGGCCGATTATTTCGTGCATTGGGCCAAAACAACATCAATGTGGTGGCGATTGCGCAAGGAAGTTCAGAATTAAACATATCAGCTGTCATCCCACAGGCAGACCTACAAAAAGCTTTGAATGCTTTACACGAAGCTTTTTTTCTTTCTGAAAACAAGGTTCTTCACGTGTTTTTGGTGGGTACTGGGCTAATTGGTACTGCCTTAATGAAAATGATCGCACATCAACAACATAAACTAGTTCATGACAACGAGCTGGATATTCAAATTCATGGATTAGCAAATAGCCGGTTCATGGCATTCCATGAAGATGGATTTGACTTAAAGCAAGAGTACGTGTTGACTGAAAAAGATCAGCCAATGAATTTGGATACCTTCATCGCCCAGATGGAAGAGATGAATTTTTCAAATTCAGTATTTGTGGATTGTACTGCAAGCCAAGAAGTGGCTGATCGATATGCACGCATTTTAGAGGCCAAAGTAGGAATCGTTACACCCAATAAAAAAGCCAATTCTTCCTCCTTGGAAAATTACCGAATGCTAAAAAGGATCGCCAAGCGTCGAGGAGTGAAATTCCACTATGAAACCAACGTTGCAGCTGGTCTTCCAGTGATTAATACTTTACAAGATTTGATGCTCTCAGGAGATAAAGTAATTCGAATCGAGGCAGTACTTAGCGGTTCAATGAACTTTATATTCTCCACCCTAGAAAATGGCGCCCCTTTTTCAGAAGTCGTCCGGTTGGCTAAAGAGAAAGGATATACAGAACCCGACCCTCGAGATGACCTGAGTGGAATGGATGTTGCAAGAAAAATACTTATTCTAGGAAGGGAGGCTGAGCAAGAACTTGAATTTGAGGACATTACTATTCAAAGCATGGTGCCGGCGGACTGTATAGACACCAAATCGGTTGTTGATTTTTTAGAAAAATTAAAAAAACATGATCCTAATTTTTCTTCCCTACTTGGTGAATCCAATGCGAAAGGAGAAAAATTGAGATTTATGGCAACTTTAGAAGGGGGTAAGGCAACCGTGGGTTTAAAATCGCTACCTGATTCTCATCCTTTCTCCACCTTAAAGGGGAGTGACAACATGATTTTGTTAACTACTGACCGCTACAATGATCGTCCCATGATCATCCGCGGACCAGGAGCTGGGGCTGATGTGACTGCCGCTGGTGTATTTGCAGACGTGATTCGAATCGGTAACTACACCCGAGAATGAAAGGGGAGGTACGTGCCTTTGCTCCGGCTACAGTAGCGAATGTATCCTGTGGGTTTGATATTCTCGGTTTTGCTATCGATACCTTAGGAGATGTTGTAAGAGTGAAAGAAAAAAAAGAACCTGGCATTCAGGTAGTTTCGATCACAGGCGACCAGGGAAGACTTCCCCTGGATCCAACCAAAAATACCTGTGCCGTGGCAGTTCAAGCCCTATTAACTGAATTAAATCAGACAATTGGACTTGAAATTTACTTGGAAAAGGGACTGCCTTTGGGTTCAGGTTTGGGCTCAAGTGCAGCAAGTGCCGTGGCAGCATTGGTGGCTACAAACAGGCTCCTTGATGATCCATTTGAGAAAAAACAATTACTCCCCTTTGCCATGGCTGCAGAAAAAATTGCTTGTGGGGTAGGACATGCTGACAATGTGGCTCCTTGTTTGCTCGGAGGGTTTGTCCTTATTCGCGACTACCAGCCTTTAGACATCATCAAATTACCCGTGCCAAAAGATTTGCATTGTATCGTGCTTCATCCTCATTTTGAATTAAATACAGCAGATTCAAGAGCAGTAATACGGGATCGAATTGCTGTATCTCAGGCTACAATTCAGTCTGGCAACGTAGCTGGTTTAATTGCCGGACTTTTTCAAGAAGATTTTGAATTAATAGGAAGGTCCTTAAAAGACGTCATTGCAGAACCTTATCGAGCAGCCTTAATTCCTGCTTTTTATCAAGTAAAAGAAGCTGTTTTAGCTGCAGGAGCACTGGGGATGGGGATTTCTGGCTCCGGACCCACACTATTTGTACTTAGTAAGGGGAAAGACCAGGTTCAGCAAATACTTGAAGCAGCTCGTTTAGTTTATGATTCATTTGGACTAGGGGTGGATGATTACCATTCATCAATCAATACGGAAGGTGCCTATGTCCTTGATTAGCTTATTTTATGCAGTACTATAGCACTACTAATCGCGAATTAAAAGTATCCCTTCAAGAGGCAGTACTAAAGGGTCTAGCGCCAGACAACGGACTATTTATGCCTTTAACAATTCCTACTTTTCCGGAAGCATGGATGGAAGAGCTATCGAATTTAAGCTTTCGAGAAATTGGCTATCGTGTAATTGGTGCTTTGTTTTCTAGTGATTTAACAGATGCACAAATTCAAGAATTAGTAGACCATACCTTGACTTTTGATGCCCCACTTGTTGAGGTGGAGCAAAACGTATTTAGCCTTGAGTTGTTTCATGGTCCGACACTAGCATTCAAAGATTTTGGCGCTCGATTTTGTGCCAAGTTATTGGGTATGCTTGTAGGTACTAGCGCTAAAAAAACACGCATTTTGGTAGCTACTTCAGGAGATACAGGCAGTGCAGTAGCCAATGGATTTCTGAATGTCGCAGGTGTGGAAGTAATTATACTCTACCCAAAAGGCAAAGTGAGTTTACTTCAGGAAAAACAATTTACCACACTCGGGAAAAATATCATTTGCCTAGAAGTTGAAGGAGTTTTCGACGATTGCCAAGCTTTGGTTAAACAGGCGTTTTTGGATCCAGAACTCAACGAAAAACTCATTTTGACTTCTGCCAATTCAATCAATGTTGCACGGTGGATTCCACAGTGCCTCTATTATTTCTATGCGTACTCCCGCCTACCAAAGAAAACTGGAAAAATTGTTTTTTCAGTGCCAAGTGGAAATTTTGGTAACCTTGCAGCTGGAATTTTAGCGCAACGGATGGGCCTGCCCATCAGCCAATTTATTGCTGCTACCAACGAAAATAAGGTAGTCCCAACGTTTTTAACGGGATCCTATTTTGAAGCCAAACCCTCTATTCCAACACTTTCCAATGCGATGGATGTAGGAAATCCAAGTAATTTTCCCCGGCTTGTAAATTTATTTGAAGGAGATGAGGAAAAATTCCGAAACCAGGTCAAGGGCTATTTTTTTTCAGATGCACAGACCGTTCAGGCCATGCAATCTGTATATCGCTTGGGCTACACCCTGGATCCACATGGTGCTATTGGGTACCTAGGATTAAAAAAATTCTTAGAAATTGATAAGGATTATCAGGGGATATTTTTGGAGACCGCACATCCTGGTAAGTTTCAAGAAGTCGTAGAAAAGGCAATTAGCGAAAAATTAAAATTACCTGAACGGTTGGCTATTTTTCAAAAGGGAGAAAAAAATACGATTCCCCTTACTGCTAGTTTTGAATCTTTTAAACAGTTTTTGAGTGCATTGGATTAACTATCAACCCGTTCAACTTATACCGATTTTTTCTCGTAAGTAGCCAACACCCATTTTTAAGTAAAATCTTTATGATTATCCGCTATCACACCAGGAGCTTGAAGTCTAGTTGAAGTACTGCGGATAATCGTCGATGGGCCACGGCCCACAGGCAGACCACGGTGCACAGCTCACCTAAATAGCCTTCAAGCTTTTCTTTGGTTACTGGTGACAAAGCTGATAATCAGAAAATCTTTTATCTGACTATCAACTTTTTATTTATTTCGCTTTAATTTTTCTTATCCATCTAATCCCTTATTTTTAGTTTCATTCAATATTCTCTGATGAGTAGCTATATCCATTTCGATAAATCTCAATTAATCAACCTGAATTATTCTTTGGAGCGAGAGATCATTCGATCCAATCGATCAGGCGCTTACACCAGTACTACCATTATAGGATGCAATACCAGAAAATATCACGGTTTATTGGTCGTTCCTCAGCCACAGATTGACTCCCAAAACCACGTGATGCTATCCACTGTCCACGAGACTGTGATTCAGCGCGGGGCAAGCTTTAATTTAGGAATTGCCAAATTTCCGGGCAACTATGCTCCTAGAGGCCACAAATACCTAGAAGATTTTAACTCCGAACCTATCCCAAAGTTGACCTACCGGGTAGGAGGAGTGCTCTTGCAAAAAGAATTGATTTTAGATTCCAACCGTGATCGGGTAATGATCCGTTATACTTTGTTAGAGGCTCAATCCCCAACCACACTTCGTGTCCAACCATTTCTAGCATTTCGAGGATACCATGAGCTACAGAAAGCAAACAATCACATTAATACGGCTTACGAAGCAGTGAACAATGGAGTTCGATTTCAGCTATACCCCAATTACGATCCCTTATACCTTCAATTGTCCAAGGAAACTACTTTTATTTCTAACCCCGATTGGTATTACAAACTGGAATACATCCAAGAGCGAGAACGTGGGTACGAGTACCAAGAAGATTTATTTGTGCCTGGGTGCTTAGAGTTTGAAATCAGCAAAGGGGAGTCCGTTATTTTTTCAGCTGGATTGACAGATGCAGATCCAGAAACCCGAGCGCTAGCTTTTGAAAAAGAAATTGAAAGGCGTATTCCAAGAAATAATTTTGAGAATTGCTTAAAAAATTCTGCAGGACAGTTTATTCGGAATCGAAATGGGGAAGTGCGTGTCATTGCAGGCTACCCATGGTTTGGCTGGTGGGGGAGAGATACATTTATTGCTGCTCCAGGATTGACCTTAGCGACAGGAGATTCAAGCACCTTCCTAGAGATCATGGACACCATGTCCAAGGACCTTAAGGGAGCACTATTTCCCAACATCGGTAGTGGAACATACACCAATATGACTTCTATGGATGCCCCACTTTGGTTTTTTTGGTCACTACAGAACTACATCCACTACACAGGAGATAAAAAAACAATTCAAGATCGTTACCTATCGAAGCTCCGAGGTATTATTGAAGGATACAGGGAAGGAACAGATTTCAACATTCACATGCTTCCTTCAGGTCTGATCTCAGGAGGACAAGAAGGGATTGCGCTCACCTGGATGGATGCCATTACACCAGACGGGCCAGTAACACCACGAATGGGATGTCCTGTAGAAATTCAAGCCTTATGGTACAATGCTTTGTGCTTCTACCATGAACTAAGTGGTGAAGAAGAATACCTCAACTTAGCCCTTCAAGTAAAGGAATCTTTCGAACGTGAGTTTTGGTCTTGGCAGCATGGTTATCTAGCGGATGTGGTCCATGGAGAAGAAAAAGATTGGTCCATTCGTCCCAACATGATTTTTGCAACCTCCCTCCCCTATGTGATTTTGGATGAGGAAAAATGCGATAAGGTATTGGAATTAGTTAAGTCTAAACTCGTTACCCCAAGAGGCCTTCGCTCCCTCTCCCCGGACGATCCTGGGTACAAAGGGTATTATTTTGGAAATCAAATTAGCCGAGATCAGGCCTACCACAACGGAACAATCTGGGCTTGGCTTTTAGGGCATTTTGCGGAAGGTTACCTCAAATTACATGGAAAGGCAGCAAAGATTTTTGTTGAAAAAATTATCAAAGGCTTTGATGGGGTGATGACTCAGTATGGAGTAGGGACCGTAGCAGAAATTTACGATGGGGATGCCCCACACCGTCCCAAAGGTGCAGTATCACAAGCATGGAGTATCGCGGAATTACTGCGAATGATGGACTTAGTCAAACAGGTTTAACCGATTTTCTATGAAAGCACTCATGTTTGGGTGGGAATTTCCGCCACATATTTCTGGAGGATTAGGTACCGCTTGCTATGGATTGGTACAAGGCATGAATGTGCACAAGCAAGAAGTGATTTTTGTAGTGCCCAAGCTTTGGGGAGATGAGGAGCCAGTGGCAGACTTCGTCAATGCCAGTGGCATTACGGTGGATTACCGAGAACGTAGGTTTAAAAAACTTTGGAAAAATCTGACCTACCTCGAAGTCAATAGCTACCTAATCCCCTACCTAGGTCCACAAGAGTTTAAAAAGTTCACCGATTACTCCCTGCATGACCGAACAGATGTAGCAGAAAGTATTTTTTCCACTAATTATCAATTTAGTGGTAAGTATGGAAAAAACCTGATGGAAGAAGTCTCTCGCTATGCACTTGTTGGAGCACAAATAGCCCGAGATCGAAGTGATTTTGACATCATCCATGCCCACGATTGGCTAGCCTACCCAGCAGGTATCGCCGCCAAAGAAATTAGTGGAAAGCCTTTGGTCGTTCATGTACATGCTACCGAGTACGACCGATCTGGGGAGTCTGTCAACTTTCCAGTATTTGAGATTGAGCGTGCGGGCATGCACGCTGCCGACCACGTAGTAGCTGTCAGTCAGCTGACAAAAAATATTTGTATTCGAAAATACGGTATCCCTCCTGAGAAAATAACTGTACTTCATAACGCAGTATTGGATGCAAGCATCATTACCTCTTCTTACCAGAAAAAAGTGCCTGAAAAAATTGTCACTTTTCTTGGCCGAATTACGTATCAAAAGGGTCCTGAATACTTTGTAGAAGCTGCAAAAAAGGTGATTGATCGAGACCCAAATGTGCGCTTTGTCATGGCAGGATCTGGAGATCTATTGACTAAGATGGTGGAACGCGTTGCAGAACTTCGTATGGGAAACAAATTTCATTTTACCGGATTCTTGAAAGGGGATGATGTCGATCATATGTACGCAATTAGTGACGTGTATGTAATGCCTTCCGTGTCGGAACCGTTCGGTATTGCACCTTTGGAAGCTGTTCGACACAATACCCCCGTGATTATCTCCAAACAATCTGGAGTGGCTGAGGTATTGACGAATGCAATCAAAATTGATTTCTGGGATGTAGATGCGATGGCTGATGCCATTTTTGGACTTTTGCATTACCACAGTATCGCTCGAATGTTTACGGAACTAGGAGCATCGGAATTGAAAAAATTGAAATGGGAGCATGTCGCTGCCAAACTAGTCACAGTTTACGAAAAAACTATAGCTCAACGCGCATGAGAACGATCTGTTTTTATTTCCAAGTACATCAACCCTTCCGATTAAAGCCTTACCGATTTTTTGATATTGGGGAAGACCACTACTATTGGAATGACTACCTCAATCGGAGCGTTATTCGAAAAGTGGCACAAAAATGCTACCTCCCAATGAATGCTTTATTGCTTGAACTCATCCAGCGTTATGAGGGTCGATTCAAGGTAGCTTTTTCCATTTCTGGCACCTTTTTGGACCAATTAGAAGCTTATGCCCCTGATGTGCTTGAAAGTTTCCAGCGCTTAGTTGCCACAGGTCATGTAGAACTTCTCAACGAAACCTATTCCCACTCTTTAGCAGCCCTCAAAAGCAAGGAAGAATTTGCATCCTTAGTTCACAAGCACCAAGGTCGAATTAAGGAACTCTTTAACGGCTATAGCCCAAAAGTTTTCAGAAATACAGAATTGATTTATTCAGATCAAATCGGAGCTCTTGTAGCTGAATTGGGTTACCAAGGAATTTTGACCGAAGGTGCCAAGCATGTTTTGGGATGGAAAAGCCCCAATTACGTCTATTCCAATTCGGTGAATCCAAAGCTGAAGGTGCTCTTGAAAAATTTTCGCCTATCGGATGACATTGCCTTTCGTTTTGGAGATAAATCATGGGGAGATTTTCCCCTAACCACAGATAAATTTGTGTCGTGGCTCAACGCCCTTCCTAAAGAAGAACCCGTAGTCAACCTTTTTATGGATTACGAAACGTTTGGGGAGCACCAATGGGCAGAATCAGGAATTTTTGACTTTATGCGACACCTCCCTGAGACAATTTTCACTCAGTCCAACTTTACCTTCTCCACCCCTAGCGAAGTGATAAACGCACTTCCTTCAGTCGGAAACATTCATGTACCTACTCCTATTTCTTGGGCAGATGAAGAACGTGACCTCACTGCATGGTTGGGCAATGACATGCAAGACGAAGCATTTGACCGCTTATTTGAACTGGAAAAAAATATTAGAAAGGTCAGTGACCCAGATCTCCTTCGAGATTGGGAATACCTTCAGACCTCCGATCATTTTTACTACATCTGTACCAAATTCTTCTCGGATGGATCAGTACATGACTATTTTAGCCCTTACGATACCCCCTACGATGCCTTCATCAACTACATGAATATCTTGAGTGACTTTATTTTACGAGTGAATGCGCACCTTAAAAACTCTGCCTAAATGGAATTCAACTGGGTCTAAACCAGAAAGTATCGGTTCAGATTAGCGTAGAATAAAAAAATCAATAGCTCTCAGAGGAGTTCGGAAAATCCTTCGATTTCACATCCGCAATGTAATTTTGAAAGGCTTCGGTCATGGTTTTTTGCAGGTCTGCATAGCGCCGTAAGAATCGAGGCTTAAACTCTTGGGTGATTCCCAAGAGGTCGTGCATGACGAGCACTTGCCCATCCACATCCCCGCCGGCACCAATTCCAATTACCGGTATGGCGAGGGCTTCTGCCACGCGCTTGCCTAAGGCAGCAGGAATTTTTTCCAAAACAAGAGCAAAGCACCCACAGGCCTCTAGTAATTTGGCATCCTCGATTAATTTTTCAGCTTCCTCCTCCTCACGAGCTCGAACGGTGTAGGTACCAAACTTATAAATAGACTGTGGTGTCAAGCCCAAATGTCCCATGACTGGCACCCCTGCACTCAATATCCGTAAGACGGATTCCTTAATTTCTGCACCTCCCTCTACTTTAACTGCATGCGCTCCAGATTCCTTCATAATTCGGATAGCCGAGCGAAGAGCCTCCGAACTATTGCCTTGGTAGTTTCCAAAAGGAATATCCACCACGACAAAAGCTCTTTTTACTGCCCGTACCACAGCCGATGCATGGTAGATCATCTGATCCAAAGTGATTGGTAGGGTAGTTTCATGGCCTGCCATGACATTCGATGCCGAATCCCCTACCAAAAGAATATCCATCCCTGCTTCATCTACGATTTTTGCCATCGAAAAATCGTAGGCTGTCAGCATAGAGATTTTTTCGCCGCGAAGCTTCATCTCTTGAAGCGTATGCGTTGTGATGCGCTTCACTGAAGCAGAAGAATGAAGGGACATGATAACTTAGTGTAGGTGAACAGCGTAGGAATTGTCTGAAAAATCAACGCGAATGTGCTCGTTGAAGGTGGTTGCCAATTCAAATCCTGTGTAATCTGGTTTAACTGGAAAAAGACCATGGCTACGATTGACTAGTACGGCAATTTCCATTTTTTCAACCTCATGCCCTAAAAAAGGTTTGAGCGCATACACAAGGGTTTTGCCCGTATTGAGTACATCGTCAACTAGTAGAATTGTTTTCCCTTTTAAAGGAATGTCAACAGAAAGCATTACCTCGGAAGTAGAAACCGCCTGCTTATCCAAAATAACTTCCACTTCCTCTACCTGAAGGGGAGAAATCTTCCGTAGCTCTGTAGCAATCAGATGCCCCAAGATGGTGCCCATTCCAGTAATCCCTGCGACCACCATCCCTCCTGTAGCATGGAGATTTCGCTCATAGATTTCAAAAGCCATTCGGGTGATCTTTTGCCCTACTTGCTTGTGATTCAGTACCTCACTCATGGATTGATATTTTAAGAATGAAAATTAGACCAATTTACCCTAGTTTCAAAACACTTTATCGATAGCTATCCTCTTGGTGGAGTATATTCAAGTAGCTCTGGTACCGATAGGGATGAATGTAGCCCTCCTCCAATTTTTGAAGCACCGTACACCCAGGCTCATTTACATGCGTACAATTGTTGTATTTACACTGCCCCAAGAACTGCCGCATTTCTGGGAAAAAATGAGACAATTCCTCGTCTTCCACATCCAAAATCCCAAATTCCTTTATTCCTGGTGTATCGATTAAGTCTCCTGCACCTGGCAAGAAAAATAATTCTGCAAATGTAGTAGTATGCACTCCTTTGGCACTGTAACCTGATATTTCTTTAGTATCCTGCCTTGCATTAGGTAAAAGAGAATTCAATAAGGTACTTTTTCCCACACCCGAATGCCCAGAAATAAGACTTGATTTACCTTGAATATGGGGAAACAGCTTGGTATCAAGATTTTTGTCCACCAAGGCAGAAACCTCCAGTACAGGATATCCAAGAGGCTCGTAAATCTCATGAATATCTTGAAGCCAATCTTGCTCTTCCTCACCTTCAAGTTGGTCCATCTTATTGACAAGTAGCAGGGTGGGTATTCCATAGCTCTCGGTAGCGACTAAAAAACGATCTATAAAGCCTAAGGAGGTTCTTGGCTTCTTCATCGTAATCACCAAAATAGCTTGGTCTATATTGCTGGCAATAATGTGTGAAAAATGCTGTTTTCGTGTTGACTTTCGAATTACATAATTGTCCCGCTGCAAAATTTCTTCGATCACCGCAGACTCCTGTCCTACTTCTTTTTCCAAAATTACCCAATCCCCTACAGCAATTGGATTGGTCAATTTGAGTTCATCTTGTTTAAATTTTCCTTTTAACCGCGCAGAAAGTATCCCTTGCTCCGTATGAACTAGGTACCAGCTCCCTGTAGATTTGATGACTCTCCCTTTCATTTTGTTTGCGTTGAGGCAGTTAGTAGTTCAACAATTCGTGCAGCAGCCCCCAAGTTCGAATTTACCCATTGATGAGCTGCGGCTACGGATTGAGTGTAAAATTCCGGCTGATCAAGACGGGTGACTACGTCGTGAAGTTCTTTTGTATTCTTTACTGCAAACCCACATCCAGCTACTTGACTCTGTTCAGCTTCTGGAAATTTGGATACTTGCTGAGGCTTACCAAAAATTACTGGGACACCAAAACCCAAGGGCTCCAAAATATTGTGTAGCCCTTTACCAAAGCCTCCACCTACATACGCCATATGAGCAAATTGGTAGAGTGAAGACAGCATACCAATATTGTCAATAAATAAGATTCGATGAGAATTTTCTTCTCTCCAGTCGGAATATTTTTGTGTGGGAGCAGCAAGTCTAGCAGACCAGCGTTCTATGGCAACAGGATCAATGGCATGCGGCGCAATGATCCAAAGCCATTCTGGTTTGGATTGGATCAAAGGAATAAGTAGATCCATATCTTCTTCCCAGGCAGACCCGATGACTATAGCGGTACGTCCTTGAATCCAATTTTTTAGTTTAGGAAAGTCTAGGGGTTGGGAAGCAGTTGCTGCCACACGATCAAAACGCGTATCGCCAGTAAAACTCACTTGGGTGCAATTTAGCTGTGCCAAGAGCTGAACGCTCACTTCATTCTGAGTAAAAATCCAGTCCATATTGACCAGCATCTTTCGAAAAAACCCACCATACCACGAAAAATATGCTTGTTCAGGTCTCAAAGAAGCTGCAATCAGGTAAGTAGGAATGGCTTTATTTTTCAATGCCTGTAGGTGATGGTACCACAGGTCGTACTTAACAAAAATACTTCTGCTAGGCTGTAAAACCTCCACAAATCGCTCTGCCATCCTTCTTCGATCTAGTGGGAGATACGTAATCCAATCCACTCCTGCCTGTGGTTTTTTGCTTACCGGTTCATAGCCAGAAGCACTAAAAAAACTAACCACTACCCAGGTTTCTGGTTCGCTCATCTTCAGGGCAGCAATTACCGGTTTAGCTTGCTCATATTCCCCAAGAGAGGCTACATGAAACCAGGTCAAAGGTCCAGCATGAGTGGTACGAAAGTTTGCAAGCGGAGAAATTAAATTTTTTCGTTGGTTTAAAAAGAACCTAATTTTTGGCACAAAAACACCTACGAGGGGCAGCAACCCGCCTACCATTTCCATCACTAGGTAATAGAGTACATTCATCCCTCAAAAGTAGGCATTCCCTCAGACATCTATATTTTTTTTCGTTTTTGCTTGCATGAATACCCTGAGCTTCTTTTTTTTACATCCTATAAGTCAAACTTTTACGATCCATCACCCTCGAAATAGTACGCTAATCCCTAAAAGTTTGGGCGGACAGGTAAGCAATTGAAATGATTAAAGTTTTGTTCGTTTGTTTGGGCAATATCTGCCGTTCTCCTTTGGCAGAAGGAATTTTTAATGCCAAAATTAAAAGCTTGGGATTGGATAAAAAAATCAAATCAGATAGTGCTGGAACCTCTGACTTTCATATTGGGGAACTCCCAGATGAACGAACTATTCGCTGTGCTACGAAAAATAAGGTCCCTATTCAGCACCGTGGGAGACAGGTGCATCGAACAGATTTTCGGGAGTTTAATTACATCGTTGCGATGGATGAGCAAAATCTGAAAAACTTAAATCAACTCAAAGAGAAAACCCCTTATCAAAATACAAATGTCCACCTAATGCGGAACTTTGCAGCTGGAGGGACAGGACTTCCGGTACCGGACCCTTATTATGGTGGAGAAAAAGAGTTTGAAGAAGTATATCAGATTCTAGATGAAGCCTTAGATGGATTTTTAAGTCATTTAAAAGGAGAGCATTCACACCTATTTGAAAAATAGAAGACGCTCTGCTAGGCATGCGCTCGCTACCTCTTACCATTTTATAAGTTAGAACTTCCCACTTTTACACCAGATTCAAAAAAAAAGAAAGTCATTTAATCCATTGGGGTCCATTTTACTTTTTGTAGGCAAAGATGATGCGTCAGGTAACCCAGCACTGAGCAAAGAGCAGCCTCCAGTACCTCTAATCACACTTTTATCTTGGGAGGGTTACCTTTTGACCAGATTTGACCGCTTGGTAGATGGCCTCTACTAGGTACATATCCTTAAGTCCCTCCTCACCATCTACAGGGACTAGGGGTTGTTTATCGTCGAAAATAAGTGCAGCCATCTCATCCATTTGGGTGGTTTGGTGGGTGACATGTGGGTGCTGTAATGGACCTGAATGGGTCCAGGCCTTTATGGGCCCATAACCTGTAGAAGGCTGCATTTCTGCAAAGCCTTTTGTTCCACTCAGGAAAAATTTATCCAAATAATTGAGTGAATAGGTAGATAGGCAGGAGGCAGTAGCACCAGAAGGGAAGCCCATCTGAAAAGTGATGGTCTCGTCTATACCCTCCCCAAATTTGACAGGGTCTGTTTTGGACTCTTGAGCAGTCACCCAGATGGGTTCTTCTCCAAGCAGGTACCGAGCTCCGTTGATGGAATAGATACCAATATCCATCATGGCCCCTCCTCCAGAAAGTGCTTTATTCAGCCTCCATTGCGAAGGGTTACCAATCACAAAACCACTCAATCCTTGAAAAAATAAAGTTTTGCCAAACTCCCCTGCCCGCTGCCGCTTGACGACATCGAGGGTGTTCGCCTCAAAGTGCATACGGTAGCCTATCAAGAGCCGAACTCCAGCAGTTTTACAGGCAGCTATCATCTCCTTCCCTTCTTGGGACGAAATAGCCATAGGTTTTTCACAAATGACATGTTTACCCGCTTTCGCCACGGCAACTGTATGCTCCTTGTGCAAGGCATTTGGGGTAATCACATAAACTGCATCGATATCCTTGTTATTCTTGATTTCCGCTACTGTATCGTAGGAATAGCAATTCTGCGGAGGTATCCCATATTTCTGCTGCCACAATTCTATTTTAGATGGGGTGCCGCTAATCACTCCTACTAATTTGGCTCGTGTACATGTTTTCATTGCCTCGGCCACACGAGTAGCGTAGCTTCCAAGCCCCATGAGAGCTACGCGTAATACTCTTTGATCTTTTTGACCAGATTCCTGTGCAAGACTGTTGGCAAATGGAAGACTAAGTGCAAGCGTAGTAAGACCTGCTTGTTGAAGAAAATGACGGCGTGTAGGCATGCGTAGTTAGAGATTAGATGGTAAAAGTTAGCAAAATCGAACTGCTAGACACAGTAATTCCTGCTTTTTTACTTAAAATTAGTTGATCATCCTCAATTTCAGCAGTAGCTTAAAATCTGTTTGAGTTACCTCAAAAAATCGACGACAGCCCAAAGACCATGGCTCAATAAAATGAACTTCAAAGCGTATTTCTTTTGTAGCCGAGAAAGCAGGAGTTTAAAGAGATTTCGCAAAGCAGATGTATCCTTACAAAAGCTCCTCCAACTTTATACGCTAGGGTAGCATTCAATCAATAATGAAGCAGAGGGGTTGTTCCCACTTAAGAGTCACCAAGTAGGATAAACCACGAGTCAGCAAAGTCAAGGATTATTTTTTTCAAGGCTATAATTCAAACCACTACTCACATTTATGCTGAGAAGTAACTAGAGATTTTTACATTTGTGAACTAACCTAATTCTCTTATGACCAAACGTTTGCAGTATTTGTCCCTGGTCGCACTTTTGGCGACCCCTTTCTTTTTGTTTTCCTGTGGCCCAAAAGAAGAAGTTCTTGTCATTGACGAAACATTCGCCACCCAAACCGAAAACTTACTTATCAAAGTAGATACCCTCCATAGCGAATTGGAAAATCCCTGGGGGATGACCTGGCTTCCCGATGGAAGGCTTCTCGTTACCGAGCGAAAAGGAGAGATTTTGGTATTTAACGAAGATAAATTTACCGGTGAAAAAATCTTGGGTCTTCCTGCAGTACACCAGGTCAATCAAGCGGGGCTTTTGGATATTGCTGTGCATCCCAACTATGCAGAAAATGGCTGGATTTACATTTCCTATGCCAAACACTTTGAAGACAGTACCGGTGCTACTACCATCTTAAGATTCAAATTGGAGGGAACTACCGCTGTGGAACAAGAAGAATTAATCGTAGCAGGTCCATCTTGGAAGGGCGGGCGTCACTTTGGGAGCCGGATCATTTTTGATAACGCTGGTTACCTTTATTTTTCCAATGGTGACAAAGGAAATATTCCGATGAATGCCCAAAATTTAAACAATGCGCATGGCAAAATCCACCGGATCAAGGACGATGGAAGTATTCCTGAAGACAACCCATTCCAAGACTCCCTAGGAAATAGAAGTTCCATTTGGACCTACGGCAACAGAAACCCACAGGGGCTAATTTACGATTCCGAAAACGACCGAATTTGGGAAGTTGAACACGGGCCGATGGGGGGAGACGAATTGAACCTGATTGAGAAGGGAAAAAATTATGGATGGCCTGTAATCACCTATGGGATTAACTACGATGGAACCCCTATCACTGAATTCACCGAAAAAGAAGGGATGGAACAACCGAAGCATTACTGGGTACCTTCCATTGCTACTTGTGGACTAGCCCTAGTCACTTCCGATAAGTACCCTGCTTGGAAAGGAAATATCTTAGTAGCTGCCTTGGCCAAGCAGCACATTGCTCGAGTGGAAATGAATGGAACTACGTACGTAAAAGAAGAAAAACTACTCCAAGACATCGGTAGAGTGCGGCAAGTAGCTCAGAGCCCTGATGGCTACATTTACGCGATTACAGAAGCGACTGGATTATTGGTAAAACTACTTCCCATCCGCTAAAACTTCCACCCCTACTCAGAAAGAGGCTGTTCCAAGCAAAGGAGTCAGCCTCTTTTTTTGTTCCCTGGCAGGATTAATAATAATTTAATTTCATCCTTTAAACTCTTGGTAGCGACCAAGCGTTACTAGGATGTAATCTTGAACGGCATGAAAACGAACGTTTTAATCCTACTTAGTCTATTTAGTCTGACATACCCCCTCTTTTCTTGTCAAGCAAGGGAAGGAGACCTAAGGCCAGATCGGCTACCCAATTTGAAATTTACTACTCAGACAGAGAAGATGGTTATCAAGGTAGATACCCTCCACCGGGACTTTAAAAACCCCTGGGGGATGACTTGGCTCAACGCGGAAACTTTATTGATTACTGAGAAAAAAGGAGACCTTCTTATTTTCAAAAACGACCGCTTTACCGGTGAAAAGGTTACCGGCCTTCCTGCCTTTTACACAACTGGCCAAGCGGGTTTGTTGGATGTCACTGTTCATCCCAATTATGCGGAGAATGGATGGATCTACATCGCCTATGCCAAACCAGTTGGGGGCGGAGGTGCAACAACCATAGCACGATTCAAACTGTCTGGTACTCGTGTTTCTTCCTTTGAGGAACTGATAGTAACCACCCCCGAATGGAAGGGAGGAACTCACTACGGAAGCCGAATCGTTTTTGACAATGAAAACTACCTTTACTTCAGTAATGGTGAGCGAGGTAGCCAAGACAATGCCCAAAACTTAAAAAATTCTCATGGAAAAGTGCATCGCATCCATGACGATGGTAGGATCCCTGCCGACAATCCATTTATTTCTACGCCAGGCGCTATCGGCTCAATCTGGACCTATGGCAATCGAAATCCTCAGGGATTGTTTTTTGACAAAGCTGCCAACCGACTTTGGGAAGTAGAACATGGTCCTCGGGGTGGGGATGAATTGAATATACTCGAAAAAGGAAAAAATTACGGTTGGCCAGTGATCACCTATGGCATCAATTACAACGGTAGCCCAATTACAGATATCACAGAGAAAGAGGGTATGGAGCAGCCCATTACGTATTGGGTGCCCTCCATTGCCACCTGTGGCATGACTTTGATAACGTCCGATAAATATCCTTCATGGAAAGGCAATATACTCGTAGCGGCTCTTGCAGGTACACACATCGCTCGCCTAGAACTGAATGTCACCCGGGTCACAGGGCAAGAAAAATTACTCCCAGGTATTGGTCGGGTAAGGCAAGTGTCCCAGAGCCCAGATGGGTATCTATATGCCATTACAGAAGGAACGGGACTCTTGATTAAGCTGGTACCTTCCCTGTAAGTTTTAATAAAACCTACATGTAGGCAACCCTACAATCCGCTTTTTGAGCAGTACGGAAAAATATAGACTTGAAGTTCAAGAAAGTGCCCTGTGAAACTGTGAAATGGTCAACAGCTAACAGACCACTGTCAATTGTGGCATAGCACGCTTTGTCTGTTTAATTACCATCTGCAGCTGTTGTCTGTAGACAGGCAACCGTTGACAATTATCCGCTTTGTCACCAGCAACCAAAGAAAAATAAGGGTTGAAGTTTATTTTAATAAACAGTGGACTGCCGACTGCCTGTGGGCCGTGGCCCATCGACGATTATCGGAAGTAATTCAAACAATTTTTTAGCTACTGGTAAGATTGCGGATAATCATATTAAACAAAATCTATGTCCACGCTAAAAGGGTATTTCATCAAAAACTGAAGGGCCTCTTCTATGGGAAGGTCTTCAAAAAGAACGCGGTGTAAATTTTCGGTAATAGGTGCACGGATACCTGCCGTTTTCAAAAAAGCATCTACGATTCGAATGGTATTGACTCCTTCTGCTACCTCCTCCAAATCTTCTAAAATTTGAGGTAAACTTTCCCCTTTAGCAAGTCGATAGCCAACAGTAAAATTCCTGGAATCCGAGGAGTTACACGTGGTCACCAAATCGCCAATACCTGCTAGGCCAATAACTGAGCTAGCAGTGCCTCCGAGTGCTTTACTTAAATGTGCCATTTCTACGATGCCTCGCGAGATCAATAGTCCTTTGGCATTTTCACCCAGACCTAGCCCTGCCAAGGCCCCTGCAGCAATCGCGATAATATTTTTGAGAACGCCACTGAGTTCTACACCGATAATATCTGAGTTTCCATAGACTTGAAATTTTTCAGAGCGTAGGAGGCGCTGCCCTTCGTGAATGACTTCATTGTATTTGCTCGCAATCACGGTTGCTGCCGGCTGTCCATCAGTAAGTTCTTTCGAAATATTGGGACCTGCCAAACAGCCTACCCGTACGGCAAGGGTTTCTTGAATAATCACCTCACTCATGGTAAGGATTTGATTTCGGCGAAGCTGGGCCACCGTAGCCAACTCCTCTCCATCAGAAAGCTGAACGACCAATCCTTTGGTTCCATGAATAACCAAGTGATAGGGATGCAAAAAGGGAGCAAATGTTCGGGTAACTTCTAAAAAAGCAGCAGAGGGGATCATAAAAAATAATACGCCACAAGCACTGCACAGCTTTTCTGGCGAAAATGTGGCCTGAATTTTTGGGTTTAAAGGTTTACCAGAAGCACTATGAAGAGTATTGATTTCATCCACTACTTCTTGTTTACGCGAATAAACTAACACCTCATTTTTTTCTGCAAGCATATTGGCAATGGCTGTGCCAAAGCTCCCCACTCCAATTACACCAATGGGCTGAGATTTAGAAGAGTTTTTCAAGGCCATACCCATGTAGTCTGTTGTGATAAAAATAAAGCAAGCTCATGTCCTCCGTAGCCAAGTCTCCAGTAGGTGACTGAATCAACGGTCGTTTGGCATGATACATTCCAACGTTCTCCAATCCATGAGCGATAATTTCATCCATGGAGCGGCTGAGGTGTGGCGCTGTATCTATTTTTCCTTGATTTTTCAACTCCAAGATTTGGTGCATCACCCGCTGGCAAGCAGATTTGAATTCCTGATAATCGAGTACCAAATCCTCCTGAGGAAGTCGGATTAAGTCAAATAAGTCAAGCTTGGAATTTTTTGCTTGAATCAGTTCAAATGCTACAAAAGCCACTAAGTGGGAACTAAATACGCGATTGATTTTATGAAACTCCTCCACGATACGTCTACCCAGCATTTGGGTATATTCTTCTTCTCGCTGGGCATCTACCGTCACTTTGCCATTGGACATAAAATATTCTTGGGTATCTACGATTCGCCCCCATTTGTCCAAGCTATTTCCTTCCTCATCTACGTAGTTGCCCATCACGTCCATGGCTTGTCCTATGGAAACAGAAATATCTGATCCCTTGGTGAAAAATTTGAAAAGGAATTTCGAGATTTTGTACGAGGTAGAAAACTCATCATTCTCCTTGTAATAACGCTCTTGTCCAGTCATACTCAAGTAATCTTGAATAAGACTTGGGGCCTCCAGTACAAAGTGATAATTGATCGTCACGGGCACAATAAAAATCTTACCAGAAACCTCTTTAATCCCATTCTGAAAATTAGCTCTTTGTGCCTCAATAGCGGTACTTAGTAGTCCTAGCTTCAATTTCGACTCAATGATTCCACTCCTGGAACGAGTGCCACCCGGGAAAAACAAGCTGTGGCACCCAAACTGAATTGCTTCCTTGGAATACGTTTTGAGGGTCTCCAAGTACATCAAATTCTTCTTTCTACGGTCCACTTTGTATGCCCCCAAGGCATTCATAAAGTAGGCAAAAATTGAAATATTAAATAGGTTTAAGCCTGCACCATAAATAAAGGGAGGCATCCCTAGGACCGAAATAATCCATCCAATCAAGATGCTATCCAAATTCGAAAAATGAGTAGGGACCATAACAATGGTGCCTTTGGTTGCCAACTCTCGTATCTGAGTAGTCTGTCCTGTAATTTGGATTTTATCTTGAAGGGAATATTGATTGCTGAAAAAAGAGCCAAAGCCTTTTACACGAGCCGCATTGAGTAATCTTGAGAACCCAAAAGTGACTACCCTCCGGGTAAACTTGTAGTGTGAGGCCTTGAAATTGGAAGCAATTTCTTCTGAATACCTGGAAGTAATTTTTTGCAATACATCCCTGTACGCTTCCATTTTCTTGGTTTTGGAAAGGGAAACTGAAGCATGGATTTGGAGTAAATTAGTTTTTACTTCTCCCCAAAAAGGCCCTTCATCATCGGGATCTACATCCCAAGGATTTTGCTTAATACGCAGCTTTTCTCGGTAAAGGGTGGTTTCAAGTTCTTCTTTTAGAATTTCTGGGTTTTTTCCAATCAAATCCAAAATTCTTTCCTCAGCTTGACTAGCTACCTTTTTAACAAATTCTTTACGCTCACGGGCAAGTCTAACCACAGGCCATTCTTGCTTTTTGGGCAAAATAGGATCGTATTGGTGCTTAATATAGTGCTCCTTCAACTGGTAAATCTGTTTGTAAAACCTTTCAAAGATAGGAAAAAAAGGAACTGTCGGCGGTAGTATTATTCAGTAGCAGGCTTTCCTGAGGCTGATCTCATAAATATCTTAAAAACCAAAAGGGTCAGTATCACCTATCACCCGTAATCCCAGCAAAATTAATGGATTGGGTAGTCGGATTTTTAGCTCCCAAAAAGTCATTTACGCAGCGTTGACAGCAAGCTGGAGACTGTTAATAGATAAGCAGGAGAAATTAGTTTGCGCGTATACTTGTGAGACAAAGGAGACCAAAGCACCACTGGGCAAACCCTAATTTGGGCGGTTAAACGAAAAACCCATCTAGTAAAATACTCAAAATTATTGAAACCTCTCTCCCTGAATGTGAGTTGCATGAAAAGGAAGCTCGAAAAATATTGCCCATGCCAAAAAGCATGGTATTTTTACACCATTCAACCGCAATGAAACTAGACCTCAAGCAAATTCAAGTCCCAATTGAGCCCGAAATGGCTCAGTTTGAACATAAGTTCAGGGATTTTATGAAGAGTAAGGTCAAGTTACTGGACCACATTACGCATTACATCGTCAAGCGAAAGGGGAAGCAGATGCGCCCAATGTTTGTTTTTTTGACCGCTGGAGTTTGTGGTCAGATCAACGAATCTACCCATCGAGGAGCTGCATTGATCGAACTATTGCATACCGCCTCCTTAGTTCATGATGATGTTGTAGACGATGCCAACTACCGAAGAGGATTTTTTTCAATCAATGCGCTTTGGAAAAATAAGATCGCCGTCTTGGTAGGAGACTACCTCCTCTCCAGAGGCCTCTTGCTCAGTGTAGAGCACAACGACTTTCACCTACTACGAATTGTATCCAATGCGGTTCGTGAGATGTCGGAGGGAGAATTATTGCAAAGTTACAAGGCGAGAAAGCTAGATGTCGAAGAGGACGTTTACTATGAAATTATCCGCCAAAAAACTGCTAGTTTGATTGCATCTTGTTGTTCGGTAGGTGCTTCTAGTGTAAGTACAGATGAGGAAACCATCCAGCGTATGTGGAATTTTGGCGAAAAAGTAGGGATGGCCTTCCAAATCAAAGATGATCTTTTTGATTACGGGGAGGATGAAATTGGGAAACCAGTAGGAATTGACATTAAGGAAAAAAAGATGACCCTACCCCTAATTTTTGCACTTCGTAATGCCGATTGGTTAGAGAAAAAGAAAATCATGTACCTCATTCGAAATCGATCTGAGGATAAAAAAGCAGTCAATGAGGTCATCAACTTTGTAAAAAAAAGCGGAGGACTGGCTTATGCGCAGCAAAAAATGACTGAATTTTACCAAGAAGCCCTTTCCTTGTTGAAGGACTTCCCAGACTCAGCCTACAAATCGTCTTTACACGACCTAGTTGTCTATTCTATCGAACGGAAAAAGTAAACTTTCTCTTGCACGGCATGCCAAGGTAGCGTTTTCACCCCTACGGCTATGCGCTCGATTGCAGCAGACCAGGACCGCTTACTTCATTGACCTTAAAAAAAGTTCTCCTTTATTTCAAGAAAGACCTGATTGACCCCAAAAACAATTGCCTCCAGTTTAAAGTAGTTCACAAATTGTTTGAGCCTTCCCTCTAAACTGAATCGACTCTAATTTTTTTCTACCCACTAATAGGTCTCCAAGAGGAGAATTTTTGCTTAGCAAAAACACGTGTTTATCTCCTACTTTTACTTGGCCTACACTGACGGCGAGCAAAAACCAATCTGTTCCAAGCTGAACCAAAGCCCCTTCTTGCACTGTCGGCGGGGTATCTTTGATGGTTTGGAGGCGATACAATTCTTCTAGGTCCAACTTACTTTGCTTGATTTGTTTCTCCAATGAATTGAGATCCTGGGTCATTGTCTCCCGACTGGTCTCGTATTTATCTCCTGCACTATTTTTTTCTTCCTCTAAAATACTTTCAATGATATTTTTTCGCTCTTCGGCAAGAAGTGCTTCTTTTTGCTTCAGTTGATTAATTGCAGTTTGGTAGACCGCTTGTTTAAATTCATTCATAAGATTTCTTCACAAGGTTCTTTTCGTCGGGTATCGATAATGTACACGATTTTCCACCCATCAGGAAGCTTTACTAGTTGAAAGGAGTTGACTCCGCAATGGGAAAAGGAGTCGTTCACATAAAATTTATAGGGAGTCCAGGCCATTGCTAAGGGGCCATCTACCTGAATATGATAGGAAAGAATTCGCTCATCGAGAACCGTACTTGCAGGGGTACTGGCTATTCGTTTCAAAAAATCAGCTACAGAATTACTGGCTATGCTGGTTCCTTCTGGTTTCTGCTGCACGGTTTGCATCAATCCCTCTTTGGAAAAAGCAGCTTCCACTTGGAGTACATTTTTTTGTTTCATCCCATCAAATAGGGATCGAATGACTGCCTCCACTTCTTGTTCGGGAGTTTGAGAAAAGCCTGGTAGTCCGAGTCCGGCTACTAGCAAAAAAATGGCAAATAATATCCAGTTTTTTGTGGGTAAGTTAAAGTCCTCCATACAAGGTAAAGGTTCTGGTGGTTAGGTTGGGCGAATTTAATGCAAAATGCATGGTCTCTGCAATGTCCACTGGGCTCACCCACTTCGAAAAATCACTGGAAGGCATGGCTCCTCGATTTGCTTCAGTATCCAGGATGCTTGGTACAAAAAGATGCGTTTTGATAGCTGTCCCTTTTACTTCTGCTTCAATTAATTCAGACAATGTGCTCACCAAACGCTTACTTAATGCATAGGCAACAGCATTTTTACCTTCCGCAGGTTCTAAGGCTGTCCGTGCCCCCACAAATAACAAGGCCCCTCGTTGCTGTTTTTTTAACAAGGGAAGGAAAGCGGTTGCAACTGTAAAGGCGCTAAAGAAATTGAGTTGAATAAGTTGGGTGATATCCTGCTGTTTGACAGTATCCAGCCCCCCTGAAGCAAAGCCTCCAACCAGCAGTGCAATGGCATCAAGTTCTCCGAACTGAACCTCATATTCTCGTACAAATTCATGTACCGCGTGCTCATCGGTCACATCTACCTCGTAGGTTACATCTGCTTCCAATGCTTGTTCGTTGGCTTCCGGGCGGACAAGTCCAATTACGTAATAACCTTCCCGCTTAAATTTTCCAACTACAGCAGCGCCCAAAGCGCCTGCTGCCCCTGTAATTACAATATTTCTGCTCATCTGTCCGTCAAATCCTTCCTATATTTGCTAAAATAGGGTTAATTTTTCGATTGAACCATGAATCATCTCAAAAGCCGCATCCGAAACAAGGAGAATGTTCGCAAAACCTATTTTGCCTTCAAGCTTATCTTTCTAGTAATTCTCGAGGTTTTTTATGCAGGAAATACGTTAATATCTCCTTTTTTAGTCCAATACGAAATTTTAAATCATGTCATTCGAGCACTGATTTTTCTTTTGAGCACCAACTTAATTTTTTCCTTAGGCAGGATTATTACCTTACGAATTTACCTTCAGCAACGAGAAGAAACGAAGGTACAGCCCAACTTTGTAGTGGGCATCGACCGCATCGAATTTTTGCTCAATCTTCTTGCAATCCTAATTTCCTTGATGCTTGCCTTTGGTATTCGCCCATTGGAGTTTTTGACGAGCATCACCATTGTTGCTGCAGCAATCGCCTTGTTGACCAAAGATTACATCACCAACATTGTGAATGGCCTGATCATGATGTTTTCGGATCAATTGGAAATTGGGGATAAGGTTCAAATCGGGAGGCATACTGGTTTTATTCGAGACATTACCCTAATCAATTTGGTATTGAAAAACGATGCAGGCGAAATAATCCTCATTCCTAATACCATGGCACTTACCACAGACGTGGTGAATTATTCAAAAAACAATACCCACCAGCTAATTTTTGATGCTGAACTCAGTTTTAAAAAGGAGCTTCATTTGACCGAATTAGAGAGGGTTCTTGAAGTAATTTTAGAACAATATGCCTTGGTCGTTCAAAAAGAAGGCGCGCAACTTACCTTATTGGATCGAAAAATAGATACGGTATCTATTCGCTACCAATTTCCGATTAAATCGGGAGAGAAGGAGACTGAACTTCAAGTAAAAAAATCTATCAACCAGGCATTAATTGATTGGCAGTATGCAGTCCAAAAAGGAGAATTACTTTGATTGGGTCTACCAAGTAGTCCGCGAAATCCCTGTGGGTCGCGTTTGTAGCTATGGAGCCATCGCACATTATTTAGGTCTAAAATCCGGAGCTAGGATGGTAGGGTATGCAATGAATGCAGCACATGCTTTGGCAGATGTTCCAGCCCATCGTGTCGTGAATAGACAAGGGCTACTTACTGGAAAACACCATTTCCCTACTCCAAAGACCATGCAATCCCGTTTGGAAGCAGAAGGAGTTCTCGTAGAAAATGATCGAGTAGTAGATTTTGAAAACCGTTTTTGGAACCCACAGGAAGAACTAAAAACCTAAACTTTTTTTCGCAAGAGGTAAAGTCCAGTAAACATCAGGGCTCCATTTAAAACAAGTGCTTCAAAACCGAAGGTATAGCCCCAAAGCCATTCTTGGGAATTGGAGGCAATCAAAAAGGTCAGGGAGGGGGCAAGTATAGCCAAGCTAGGAACCCATACATCCTTCACTTGATAGTTGGTAAACAAACCAAACCCAAATAGTCCCAAAAGAGGACCATAGGTATAGCCCGCCAAAATAAAAACGGAATTGATTACACTTTGGTCATTCAGCCAATAAAATGCCAAAATCAAAACGTAAAGAAAAGCAGTAAATCCAATATGAACCTGCTTTCGAATTGCAACTCGCTTCTCTACGGGATAGTTACGGTCTATTTGTAAAAAGTCATAACAAAAAGAAGTGGTAAGTGCGGTCAGGGTAGAATCTACACTTGAATAGGCAGCAGCAATAATTCCAAGTACAAAAATAATTCCGGCAACTGGAGAAAAATAGGTGGATGCTAGTAAGGGAAATAAGCTATCTGATCGCTCTGGGATAGGAATGCCCTTGGTTTCGGCGTAGAGATAAAGCATTACTCCTAGCGATAGAAATAATAGGTTGACCACCACAAGGATCCCTGTAAACCAAAACATGTTTTTTTGGGCATCCCCAAGGGTTCTACAAGTTAGATTTTTTTGCATCATGTCTTGGTCCAAACCAGTCATGACTATGGTAATGAATGCACCAGAAATAAATTGCTTAAAAAAGTTGGTTCCTGCTTTCCAGTCCCAATTGAAGAGGGTGGATCGTTGATCCTTTACTAGAGTATTGACATAGTCTCCCAAGCTAGAAATTTCCAATTCTTTCCCGATCAATACTAAAGTCACTAGGACGGCAGTTAGCATGAAGGCAGTTTGTAACGTATCAGTCCAGACCACTGTTTTTATTC
This sequence comes from Algoriphagus sp., assembly GCA_030729785.1. GTDB lineage: Bacteria > Bacteroidota > Bacteroidia > Cytophagales > Cyclobacteriaceae > Algoriphagus. Next base: position 72,376 of record JANQWS010000011.1, read on the forward strand.
CACCACGAAAGGTATATAGCCAGATAAGTGCTACGGTAAGCAAGACGGATACCCAGAAAGGAATGCCAAGAGCATCAAAAAGTATCAGTTGAAGTACACTTGCAACCAAATACAGCCGAAGCGAGGATCCCAAGGACCTAGATAGAATAAAAAAAAATGCCCCCGTTTTGTAGGACCAAAATCCAAATCGATTTTCCAAAAAAGTATAGATGGAAACTAAATTTAAGCGATAATAAAGTGGAAGCAATACTTTGGCAATGGTCAAGTATCCGAGTGTATATCCCAAAACAACTTGGAAGTAATAGAAGTTAGAATTACCAACCTCCCCTGGAACTGAAATAAACGTAACACCTGAAAGCGAGGCTCCAATCATTCCAAAGGAAACCAAGAACCAATGGGAATTACGATCCCCAGTAAAAAAAGTGTCTCCAGTTAACTTGCGAGAGGTGAGCCAAGAAATAAAAAAAAGTAAGCCAAAATAAATTGAGATTACCGTAAAAACGAGTTGCGGATTCATATTGTAGGCGTCTGTTGCTCGCTAAGTTGTCCATTATTCTTAATTTTGCAAAATGAATTACTTCAGCATACCTCTTCCCCATGTAGAAGAAATCGAAGTTCTCCTGGAGGAACTCGTCGATCAGGAGGCATTAGACCTGGTTGTTTTCAATGACGATGTAAACACCTTTGAACACGTCACTCAGGTACTGATGAAAGTCTGTGAACACACCCACGAACAAGCGGAGCAGTGTACATTAATTATACATTACAAGGGGAAATGTGCGGTTAAAAAAGGAACAAGATCTGAGCTCAAGCCGCTTTGTGAAGCAATTTTGGACGAAGGAATACAGGCAGCAATTCTTTAAATTAATCACGTGAACTTCCCTTCAAAATTGATCGAAGACGCAGTAACCGAGATCTCCAGGCTTCCTGGTATTGGTAAAAAAACTGCACTTCGCCTAGCCTTACATTTACTCAAACAGCATGAAGCCCACACGGAAGCATTAGCTTTGGCTTTGACACGAATGAGAGCAGAGGTATCTTATTGCAAAGTATGTCATGCTCTTGCTGATGAGGAGCTTTGTTCGACCTGCCAAAACCCCAAACGAGACCGGTCAATGGTTTGCGTGGTGGAGGACATTGGGGATGTGTTGGCTATTGAAAATACCAACCAGTATCAAGGGATTTACCATGTGTTGGGAGGAGTCATTTCTCCTATGCAAGGCATTGGCCCTGAGGAATTGAATTGTGAAGGTTTGGTGGAACGAGTACAGCTAGGGGAAATCAAAGAAGTGATTCTGGCACTATCTGCAACCATGGAGGGGGATACTACTTCCTTTTATTTGGGGAAAATTTTGGCTCCTTTGGGGGTAAAAATGACGAGCATTGCCCGAGGCATCCCTGTAGGAGGTGAACTTGAGTTTACGGACGAGGTGACTTTAGGAAGAAGTATTTTAACTCGAATAAATTATTCACAGGAGTAAAGAAATCCTTTGGATGGAAACTTGGAGAATCTATATTTGCAAACTCTTTCGGGGGATTAGCTCAGTTGGCTAGAGCACTACACTGGCAGTGTAGGGGTCATCGGTTCGAATCCGTTATCCTCCACAGGGTTGTCTTAATCAGACAGCCCTTTTTTTTCTTGTAAAGTTATCCTTGTGGATTTCTAGATAACTGGGGAATTAGCTCTGTTGGCTAGAGCGTCCCGCAAGCTTGCGGGAAGGTCATCGGTTCGAATCCGTTATCCTCCACAGGGCACCGAAGCATTGCGGGGCCCTTTTTTTATCCAAATTTTTTCAACTATGTACTACATCTATGTCCTTTTTAGCCAAAAGACCAACCGCTATTACATTGGTTCTACCGATGACTTGCAAGGCAGACTCAAACACCATAATGCCGGATCTACCCCCTCCACCAAAACTGGAGCACCAGTTTGGGAGATCCGCTATACCGAAACAGTCCCTGATAGAGCTGCTGCGTTGAAGCGCGAACTCGAAATCAAAAAGAGAAAAAGCAGAAGCCACTTCGAGTGGTTAATACAAAAAGGAAATTAGCTTTGGCAGCTAATCCTCCCACGCCACATTTCCATATAAAAATCAAATAAGACTTGACTCCTATCCAATTGGCCATTATCTTTTCCTTACGTTTAACAGGTTTATGTCTTGTTAAAAAAATGAAGCAGAACTCAAGGGGAGCAATCAATTAATCATGCTAAAAAGAATTCTAATTTTCCTTCTCGGCATTCTGTTTAGCTTGACAGTACATGCTAAAGATCCGGAATTTTACCGATTACGAATTGCAGGAAATAGGTGGGAGATTGTAAATAGAGAATCCTTTTTTGAAGGAAGAGTAACACGGTCAATATTTAATCAATTAGATAGTATTTACAAAGATAATCCACTGAGTTATGAATTAATTTATTCACCAAAACCTCAATCTTTAAAAGTCTATGCTCATTGCTCCTTTGATTTTTATTCCATTCGGGATAACCAAATCATTAAAGACTATAAATATGCTAATAGAGGATACACTTGTGGGTCTTTACTTTTTGAAAGAAATAATAAATACCATACTTTAGGTGGATTAGGACTTTGGAACTCGCACTCTGATTTAATGCAGTTTGACAGTTTAAAAGGTTCATGGGAATTTCAATTTATTCAAAATCAACCTTTAGATTATTTCCCGTTGGGAATGTATCAAAATTCAAAAGGGATAATTGCACTTTTTGGGAACTACAAAAATCCGAGAATACCCAAAATAGAAAAAGAGAATGCAGGATACTTTGTTGATCTTGAAAAAAAAGCTTGGGTACCGCTTAAAATAGAAGTAGACGAATTTGAAATTTCAGATTTGATTGAACCCAACCTAAGCTATTTTTATGAAACCCAAGACTATAGTTTTTTTGTTTCAAGAACAGAAAAAGCAGCTTTTGGATGGATCGTTTGGATCCTTTTTGAAAAAGAAACTGGGAAGATTTATTTGTTTGAGGGCACTAAAGATGACCACATTTTTATTTCTCCAATCCACGAATTTATTGGCAACAAAATAAACTATATTAAATATTTAAATGGAGATTACGTTGATGGAGAAGAAGTGCAGATTGACTTGGATGAGGTTAAAAAAAATTCAAGGGAAATTGGAAAGATTGTACTGCTCGAGCCGACCACTCCAACAAAAAAATCAAGTACATCCTCCTTCCTCCCTTGGCTAGGACTAGTACTACTTCCACTTGGGTTTTGGGCTGGGATTCAACTTCAAAAAAGAACACAGAAAAAAGTAAATCTCTCCCTAGAAAATGACCCTCCTCAAGAAAATGTTCAGGAGGAAAAAGAAGAGGAAATCTTGGATCACTTACTTGCTCACAATGGAGAAAAGCTAAGCACAGAGGCCTTCGACCAACTTCTTGGAATTCATGAAATCAGTAACTTTGACTCCAAAAGAATCAAACGTTCACGGTTGATCAAATCGCTAAATAAACAATACGAGGAAAAAAATGGGTTTCCGCTGATAACACGAATAAAAAATCCAGATGACAAACGATTTGTCTTTTACAAGATTACCTTTAAAAATGAAAGCTAAGGTGCCGTATCCATTTGGATAAAGTAGCCCCTAATGCCCCCCATTCCCTAAGCAAGCCCCACTATTACTTCTTCCGAATGGATATCCATAGGTCTATGAAAAAACAAATTTGGGCTCTATTTCTAATTTTATCGGTATCAAGCTGCGCCTGTGCCCCAGAAGAATTAGCACAATTCGCATTCAGCAGCATGGAAAATTTAATCGGTAAAGGATTTGTCCCTTCTGAAGAACTGAAAGCCCTGGGAAAATTTCAAACTACTAGCATTAACCTCTCCAATTCCTCCCAAGATGGACTTGAAGAAGCCACTATTTTTTTACGGCTAGAAAATGGAGACCCAAAAATCCTGGCAGAGCAGCGGGACCTATTGGCACGGAATTGTGCCAAACTCTACCTTAGAGACTTTGAAAAAGCTGCAGATTACAGCAAAATCACCATCCAATTTGTGCAAACAGACCCTTATAACCCAGAAAATGTCTCAATGGAAGAATATACTTTCAACACCCAAGATTTTGAGTAGCCAACAAACGTGTTTATCTAGACTTCTAATCCACCACAAATTGTGGCTGGCAACCAGTTAATTTTTCCCATGAATTTTAAAGCCATCTGCACAGATATTGACGGCACCCTCCTCAACTCAGAGCGCTCGCTTTCTCCCAACCTCATTTCTATTGTCTCCTCCATTTCTAAAGAAATCCCATTTTTTCTAGCAAGTGCTCGAATGCCTGCTGCTATGCGGCACCTGCTTCAAGACTTGAATCGTCCCAATGAACCCCTCATTGCCTACAACGGGGCATTGGTTTTAGATGGACATGGGAAAGTACTTGAATCCATTGCCATTCCAATCCCTGTAGTTGAACAGGTAGTCCTTCTGGCAAATTCACTCCAACTGCATACAAGCTTACTTTATGGAGAGGAATGGCATACCAGAAATGAAGATTATTTTGCAATTCGGGAAATTAAAAATACAAAAGTAGTCCCCTCCTGGACAGACCCTTTACTTGTGATTGAACGATGGAAGTCTAATCGGCATGGCGCACACAAGGCGATGTGTATGGGAGACTCACCAAAAATAGACCTTCTCTACCGAACATTAAATGAAAATCTAGGGGGCCAACTGCACCTCTACCGGTCAAAAGACACCTACCTAGAAATTGCCCCGAAACCTATCTCCAAGGCAACTGGGCTGAAAAAAATTTTGGAAGTGAACTATCCAGGTATCGGTATGCACGAAGTAGTTGCCTTTGGCGATGGCTACAACGACATCGAACTACTTCAACAAGCAGGGTGGGGCGTGGCTGTAGAAAATGCCTTCACAGAAGTAAAAGCAGTGGCCAATGAGGTTACCAAGCACCACAAAGAGGACGGAGTGGCGAGCACCTTGACCCGCATTTTCCTAGACAAGAAATAAGTATCAAGTTGCTGGTATCAAGTAGCTAGTATCAAGTAGCAAGACTAGAAAAGAATTCTAGTCCAAACACAAATCCCTACTTTGTACATGGTACTTGGTACTTTGTACAATGAAGAGCTTTATCCCCACAGAAAAATTGTCGCAATCCCTTTATTCAATTCCCTTATCCCTCATTTTGACAAACTCATCAAATCGGCGGTACATGGCTACAGTAAAGCCAAAAAGCATGACAATTGTCCCTACCCACAACACATTGATATACGGCTTGACAATGGCCTTCAGGACCACATAATCCTTTTGGTATTGATTTACCTTGAACACAAATTTATTTTGCTCTGGCAGAATGTTCTCTAAACTGATTTTTAGTCCAAGTTCAGAATCAATAACAGGCAATTTACCTACTTGGTTGTCACGAATAATAAAGGTAGGCTCCAATAATTTTTCGACGTCGTAATCCAAGACACGGATTTTTGCCTTGACAGCAACATCCCCTTCTTCCAAAACCAGCCCTTCGATCTCCTTCATTACCTCAACCCCATCGAAATACGTAACAAAATCTGCTACATGAAACTGTTCTCCAGGACTCACTTCATGGATTTCATCGTCCTTCCATTCGGGATCTGAAAAATCATTCATTGCAGCCACATAGGTGTACAAATCTTTTTCTAAATAGATTTTAGAATCGGGCGAAGAAATTAATCCCCCCATCCCTTCATTGTATTGGGACATCGGTGAAAGAGAAAATTGCAGGGTCTCATTTTGGAGGTAGTCAATTTTAAAGTAATCATTCTCTTCCAAAACAACTTGAACCGTATCTCCCTTTTTGATGTAGTCCTTAAATCCCTCTAATGCAATCGCTTCATTTACTTCCCCTGTAGCAGCCAAACTTTTTGCAGGCACATATTCGGGTACACCAACAACTTTTTTCTGCCTTCCTCTGTAGATCACCGTATAATCCTTCATCTGAGTAGGCTTATTGATCCAAAGCAATACGTGCTCCTTATTCATCTCATCCTCCCAACTATTGCTGTAAGTAAGCCCTGACATATTCAAAGAGATTACCTCCGAATAGCCCGAACTAAACATGATTCCAATAAGTATCATCCCCAAGCCAATGTGTGCCAAGGATCCTCCTGCTAACTTGAAAGTAGATTTTTTAAGCAACTTAACGAGGATTACAGCATTGGCTACAATCGTAAACATCCCCGTCAATACGATGATGATGTACTTCCAATCGTACACTTTGGCCAATACAATCACAAGCGTGGCAAGAATAATTGAAACTACGTAGGGTAGTACAAGAGATTCTCCCAGTGTCTTTCTGTCAATTTTCTGCCACCAAAAAAACTGCCCTACTGAAGTCAATAAAGCTAAAACAACAGCAAACCACAATTGAAATTTGGTATAAAAACCTATTTGATCCGCAGGAGGAGCCATGTTGGAGATTCCTCCAAAACTTTCTACCAAGGCATTCCAAGCAGGAATCGAAGTAGGTAAGATCACTTGAAAGGACATGAGTCCTAGCGTCATTGCTCCCAAGAAAATCCAAAACTCACGGGAATACACGGATGCCTCATGGGCTGAAGTGGGGAGGTGCTTCCATGCACGGATAGCAAGGAAAATAGCCACACCCATAAAAAATAAAAGATAAAGTAAGAGCTGACCTGACAAGCCTAAATCAGTAAAAGAGTGAACCGAAGCATCACCCAAAACCCCAGATCGAACAAGGAAAGTAGCGTACAATACCAAGATAAAGCTTAGTATGACCAAGACGATGGAAGTCTTTAAGGCAGTTGCGCTTTTCTTGAAGGTTATCATGGTATGGATAGATGCCACGAGGATTAACCAAGGGACATAAACCGCATTTTCTACTGGATCCCAGTTCCAATAGCCTCCAAAGTTAAGGGTCACGTATGCCCAATAAGCCCCCATAATGATTCCCATCCCCAAAATCATGGCCGAAAAAATCGCCCAAGGTAAGGCTGGTCTTACCCATCCCGTATAGCGTTTGGTCACCAATCCGCCAATCAAAAAAGCAAATGGCACTAAGGTGGAGGCATATCCCAGAAAGAGCGTTGGTGGGTGAATCACCATCCAAATATTTTGTAAAAGTGGATTTAAGCCGGTTCCATCCTCAGGAATGAAATCCGGATTTAAATCAAAAATAGGCGCTTGTGTGGCATCCCGAAGGAGAATAAATGGAGAACTGCCTATTTTTAAATCCCCAATTACTACTCCCAAAATCATAGAAATCAAGAAAGCCTGAACTAAGGAAAAAACCACCATCACTGGGGCTTCCCAGAATTTGTTGGTATGAATCAAAATCAATCCAAGGACCACATTCCAAAAGGCCCATAAGATAAAGGCCCCTTCTTGGCCTTCCCAAAAACTTGAAATCATGTAATGAACAGGGAGCGCCTTGGAACTATGGGAATACGCGTAAAAATATTCGTAGCGCTGATTGTAAATAATTTCAAACAAAGACACCGCAATTAAGCTGGTAGCTAAGGCGTGGATGTAAAAACTTACTCGACTAAATCTCCGCCAACTGTCTCGATCCAATTCATTGGCCTTGAAATAGTTGAAGTAAGCAATAGCAGTAATCAGTGCGCTTACAAAAGACACTAGCGTGGTCAAATGACCAAGATTGCCTACAAAAGTTTGAATCATACAGATTTAATTGGAAAATATAGCTTTAAATACCCGCTGCTTGAACATCCGTTTCCTGATATTTGGATGGGCATTTCATCAGGATTTTATCAGCCACAAAAATTTCTTGATTGCGGAATGAACCAATAACCACTACTTGTTCGGAACGATGAAAATCTGCCGGAACCGGCTCGTTGTAAAACACTTGCTGCTCCGTTCCCTCATTATCTACCAATAAAAAGGTGAATGAAGTTTTGTCTTCGCGCACCGCAATCCCTACTACCTGACCTTCTTCGTCCTTTTTCAATTTTCCAACCACATGGATCGCTTTGTCCTCCCCTTCTTTTTTCATTTCCAAAGCGGTAGCAAAACTCTCGTAACTACTCGCATCTCCAATCGAAGTAAGGATGATCGCAATCGCAACTGCAATAATTCCCAAACCAATCAAGTGCCCTTTTTTCATTATTTTCTCCCTCTAGTTTACTTTATTTTTTTCCAACTTCGCAAGTCGCCTATCTGTTTGAATTAAGTAGGCAAACAGGCCAATGAAAATCAAAACGATGATTCCCACCAGCACATAAATTTTCCCCTCACTTCGCATGACATCAGCCATCTCAACTTCGCTGTTGCTGTAATCAGCAGCGGTAACAGCGATTTTCTCCTGCGCCTGTACCGCAAAGGATAAGAATAAGAAAAAGATTAGGTTAATTTTTTTCATCAGTTAATCATTTAACGATTGTTCTTCCATTTCTCGTGCTATCCTACGTATACGAACACGAACAGTTGCTATCCAGGTTCCCAACAGTGTCCATCCTAAAATTGCAGGGTAAAATACAAGTCGCAATTTAGAGTCCAGATCATACGCATTGAATCCAGGATTGCCTCCATTGCCCGGATGAAGGCTATCGGTCAAGCGAGGCAACACAAAAATCAAGGGAATGAAAGCTGCGAACGCAAAAATATTGTATACAGCAGCAATTCTACCTCGCTGCTGAGAATCTGAAAGGCTTCCTCTCAGGATTAAATAGGCAAAATACATCAGCAAGCCGATGGCCGCAGCATTCTGCTTGGGATCACCGCTCCAGTAGTCACCCCAAGTAAATTTTGCCCACAACATTCCAGTCAAAATACCCAATACACCAAATAAAATCGCTGCATTGGTAAATTCAAGGGCAATATCGTCGTGTTTTAAATCGTTTTTTCTCAAAAACTTAATGCTGTACCAAGCAGCCACCACTAGCATTAGAATCATCCCAAACCACATCGTGACATGAAAATGAAGCGCTCGAATAGTTTCGTTAAGGATTGGAAGTCGAGGTACCTCTAGCAACATCCCTCCAAGTAACGTATACAACAAAAGCCCTATCGCAAGAATTTTCCACCAAGATTGGCGCATAGCAAAACAGTCGTGTTTAGTGTGCAAAAATAAGGGATATGTTCCTTAATCCCCTTCTTTTTCTCAGAAAAGGAATGCCCAAATAGACAATTTAAACCTTGGGTTGTTTGCTTAATTTTTTGATGCTACGTATACCTTATCCGCATTCCCAATTTCAATTCCTACCTTTGTGCTGTGGAACTGAAGAAAAAAGACATCCGTAAATTGAGCTTAGCCGATCTAGAAGAGTTTTTTCTAGCGAAAGGAGAAAAAAAATTCCGCGCCAAGCAAGTATACGAATGGCTCTGGAACAAGTCCCTGAAGAATTTCGATGAGATGAGTAACCTCTCTCTTTCCACGCGGGAGCTACTCAAAACGTACTTTTCCATCAACCACATTCGGGTGGACTTGATGCAGCACAGCAGTGACGGCACCATCAAAAATGCGGTAAAACTCTTCGATGACAAGATCGTGGAGTCGGTGCTCATCCCGACCACCAAACGAATCACCGCATGCATTTCTTCGCAAGTAGGATGCAGTTTGGATTGCAACTTTTGCGCAACGGCGCGATTGAAGCGGATGAGAAATCTGAATGCCGATGAAATCTATGACCAGGTAGTGGCCATCAAAGACGAAGCAGAAGCCTATTTCCAGCGACCCCTAACCAACATTGTCTTTATGGGCATGGGTGAGCCCTTGCTGAACTATGCCAATGTGATCGATGCCATCGATAAAATCACCTCCCCAGAGGGTTTGGGTATGGCTCCCCGTAGAATCACCCTTTCCACGGTAGGCATTCCTAAGATGATTCGGAAAATGGCCGAAGATGAGGTGAAATTCAACCTTGCTATCTCCCTCCACGCTGCAATTAACGAGACTAGAACACGACTGATGCCAATCAACGCAGTCAATCCACTGGAAGATCTTGCAGATTCCTTACGGTTTTGGTATAGCCAGACGAAGCGAAAAGTAACCTACGAATATGTTATTTGGGAAGGTATCAACGATGACGAGCGGCATGCCAAAGCCCTAGCTAAATTTTGTAAAATCATTCCTTCCAAAGTCAATCTCATTCAATACAACCCCATCGATGAAGGGGAATTCAGACAGGCTTCTCAAGAAGCTGTGGACATGTACGTCCGGGTGTTGGAAGGCCAAGGGATCATCGCCAAGGTGCGCAAGTCCAGAGGCCAGGACATCGACGCCGCCTGCGGGCAACTTGCCAATAAAAATGAGGTGGCTCAATTACAGCCCTCGGAAAATGATACCTAACTCATCCAAAGGTGGAGGCACATACTTGGCGAAGGCTTCCATCTCAAATTCAAACGTATCCCAATCGCTATTAAATTTGGTCTAGCCTATGGATTTGGTGGTTTTATAAAAAATGATGCGATGAAAAATTTGCTCCTATTCTGCTTTTTTGTTTTTGGCACATGCCCAATCTTGATGGCACAAGAGCTAGGGGATTCCAGGCTTCATGTCTTAGGGCAGTATGGATTACGCCTGGAAGAACCTGGAATTGGATTGGGCTGGGAGTATTTTTTTGCTCCCCAATTTGGATTGATGCCAAGTTACACGCAACTCTTTCCCAGCGTGGGTAGATCAAGTAATTTCAGTACTGACCTACGCTACTACCTCTCTAAGGAAAAATCACAGGTCTATGTGCTAGCAGGTTACAGTTTGACTTCAGAAAATTCACAACCTGGGACAGCGGGAACCAAGCGCAACCTAAGTGGTGCAAACGTAGGGGTGGGAGCAGTAGTCCCACTGACAAATTGGGTAGGACTGAGTTCTGAATTCAAATTTCAAAGCCAAGGTTTCCAGCAAACCTATTTTCGGTTTGGTCTCGAATTTCCACTTGGAAAGTAAGGGCTGAAACTTGTCAACAGTTGACGGTCGACGGACCACAATACAATGTACCAAGTCCGCGGCGGGCAGGCCAGGTACGAAGTATGGATGCAAAACCCAGTCAAACAACGCCTCGGCTGTCGACAGTGGACTGTTAGCTGTTGACCATTTGCAATTTATTTTTTGCTGTACTCAAAAAGTTTCCTTTTTTCTTCCTTAGTCAAACCTTCGTAGCCCTTTTCGGCAATTTTATCTAAAATTTTATCCACCTCTTCCTGACTTAGTGCATCCTTAGTAACAGAATGCGTTTGTTCAGTCTTTGCAGATCGAGATCCCGTAGCCGTAGTAGTAGACCTTCTATAACTCACTTTAGGGGCACGTCTGTGAAATAGATTTTCGAAAAACATTCCAATTTTTTGAATCGGTATGCCCAAATCCCAGCCTTTTCGCAACAAGAAGATGTAGCCGAAACCAAGCATCGCCCCTCCCAAATGGGCGATTTCTCCCCCTGCATTCTCCCCAATAGAGTTGGCAAAAGAAAGGAGAATGTAGAATCCAGCGATGTAAACAATTTTGACAGGACCTAGAAGAAATAGGAAAAAAGTCGTTTGGGGTGCAAGAGTAGCAGCACCTACCACCACGGCAAATACCCCTGCGCTGGCTCCCAGCATGAGGGAATTGTCTACATTTTGGGAGAAGTACGGAGCAATGTTGTAGATCAAGACATAAAATCCAGCTCCAAAAAGGCCGCCCAAAAGGTATAGATTGGCCAGACGCCTACTTCCGATGTATTGATGGACCAGGAGCCCGAAATAATACAGGAAAAGCAGGTTGAATAGAATGTGGAAAAGCCCTTCATGCAAGAACATGTAGGTAAAAGGTGCCCAAGGCTGGGTAGCAAGCGTAGAAACGGAAGCAGGCATCATGATCCATTCCATTCCCTCTTTGTACACCTCTCCATAACCACTGAGCGTCAAGAATACCCGTGCAATGAGTAGTACAAAAAAAGCAATCAGATTGATGGCCAACAACTTGTACAAGCTATTGTCTTGTCGGTTAAACGCGTTTTTTAAATTATCCCAAAAAGATGAATACATATCAGTAGAAACTCGTTCTATTTTTTTTCCAAACATACACTAAAATGGCTCCTATCACTAGGCCACTCAAGTGGGCAAAGTGGGCTACATTATCCGTAGGATTCATCATGAGCACGTTGTATACCGTGTACAAACCATAAAATAAAACCAAGTATTTCGCTTTAATTGGCATCGGAGGAAAGAGCAAAAAAAGCTGGGTGTTAGGAAATAACATACCAAAAGCAACCAAGATCCCAAAAAGTGCTCCAGATGCCCCCACCATGGGTTGATCCACTTGCATCCGTAAAATGGTAGCCAAGGTATTTCCGGCCCTTTCAATGTACATGGGATCCTCTGGGTTTCTACTGTATTGATCTACAAAATCAAATACTTCCTGAGAGAAATACCCCCTATTTTCAATAACCAAGCGATTAAAATATTCTGGATCAGGATTGGCTTCAAAGGCCAATACCTTTTCCTCCAAGCTACGGTATTGAAACAGGGTATACCCCGAATAAAGGACTCCAGCTCCCATTCCACAAACCATCCAAAGTGTAAACAGTTTCTTTGGTCCTAAAAATTGTTCCAAAAGGGGACCAAAGATCAGCAATCCAAACAGGTTGCTGAATAAGTGCCAGAAATCTGCGTGCATAAACATGTACGAGAGGAATTGAAAGGGTTTGAAGGCAGTACTCTGGATGTTGTAGAGGGCAAACCATTCGTTGAGTGGAGGAAAAACGAAATTGGCCACTATAAAAACAGCTACATTTATCAGCAGCAGATTTTGAACGACTGGAGTAATATTTCTAAACATATTATTTAGCGAAGAAGGCGTGTATGCTTGTTAAATCCAATTTCACGAAGGTTTTGTTCCCTGAAGGAGAATAATTTGGCGTGGAACAAGCAAATAACTGCCCAACCAAATTCTCCATTTCCTGAGCGGCTAACTTTTGTCCCTTTTTTAACGAAGCTCGTTTGGAAAGAGATCGTGCTAGATTCTCCCTTTTTTCCAGAGATAGTTCATTTTTAAAGTTTTTGTATTGCTCCAACAAGCCTTCAAAGAGTTCTTTTTCATTTTTAACTTGGGTTTCTGCAGGTACCCCACGAATAACTAAGGTATCTTTTCCAAATTCTTCCACCAAAAAGCCGAGACTTCCTAATTCAGGGAGCATGTCAAGCACCAGCGCAAAATCTGCTGGATTTAGGACCAGTGTCGTCGGAAATAAACAGTGTTGAGAGGCTCCATGAGTGGTTTGCAATTGCTTCAGGTAGCGTTCATAAAGTATCCTTTCGTGTGCCAATTGCTGGTCCACAATAAGAAGTCCAGTAGACATTTGAGCAACGATATAGCTATTTTCTACTTGAAAGGTAGTTCCTGTACCCGCTATTCCTTGTTCCAAAGCCAAAGATACCCCAGCGGCAGTTGCTTTACTTGGAAAGGTCAGTAATTCCTGATCTTCCGTTGGAATGGGGGCGCTAGCTTGGGAGAATGATGAGGGAGAATGGCCTTCAAAAAGGCGTTCCCATCCTGAAACAGATGCGCGTTGAAATTCAGGAGTATTGTAGGTTTTGTAGCTGTACTCCCGATCTACATCCAGGGAAGTTTGGGGATTTGCAGTCCAATTTTCTTGAAAATTCACGTCCAGACTAAAGTCCAAGGTAGGCATCACTTGATGCGCGCCCAAAGCTTGCTTTACTGCTGAGCGAATGACCGCATATACGGTACGTTCATCCTCAAATTTGATTTCAGTTTTTGTAGGGTGGACGTTGATATCTATGGTCGCTGGGTCGATGTCCAAAAATAAAACATAGAAAGGGTGCTGATCGGATTGAATTAACCCTTCGTAGGCAGTGCTTACGGCATGGTGGAGGTAGCTGCTTTTGATGTAGCGGTTGTTGACGAAGAAAAATTGTTCCCCACGTGTTTTTTTAGCGTATTCTGGTTTTCCAACATAGCCTTTAATTTGAAGATGGGGAGTTGTTTCTTCGCAAGGAACCAATTGATTTTGGATCCCTTTGCCAAATATTCCTACTATTCGCTGACTTAGTTTACCAGGATGCAAGTTGTAGGTTTCCAAATCTTGCTGGTACAAAGAGAAGGCTAAGTCTGGATATGACAAGGCTACACGCTGAAATTCATCCACGATATGCCGCATCTCCACGGGATTAGACTTTAAAAAATTTCTTCGAGCAGGCACATTGAAAAACAAATTTTTCATGGCTACCGAGGTTCCAACTGGACTGGCTACAGGTTCTTGCCGCTTCACTTCAGAGCCTTCGATTTGAATCAACGTTCCCACTTCCGCCTCCGGGGTTCGCGTTTTGAGTTCCACTTGGGCAACAGCCGCTATTGAAGCCATAGCTTCCCCCCGAAACCCAAACGTTCGAAGGGCAAAAAGGTCCTGTGCACTTCGGATTTTGGATGTGGCATGGCGCTCAAAACTCATCCGAGCATCAGTGGGAGACATCCCTTTGCCATTATCAATGACTTGGATAAGTTGTTTTCCAGCATCTTTGACCACTACCTGAATTTGTGTAGCCCCAGCATCCACCGCATTTTCCAATAGCTCCTTCAAAGCAGAGGCTGGTCGTTGAACGACCTCACCTGCTGCAATTTGGTTTGCAATTGCATCGGGTAGCAGCTGAATAAAATCAGGCATTCGTACGTCTCTTGATGATTTTGAATGAAAAATAAAGGGCAGCGGTACCCATAGCCCCATAAGCTAGGTAGGTAAGAATCTGCGGACCAACATAAATGTAGCCGAAGGCTGCAATCACCATCCCTAGAAATAGAAGGGTACGAATCATTGCCGTAGAACTAAAAACAGAAGTTTCCCTACTTTTGATTCCCCTGTAAGAAGAAAAAGAGCCCTTTATGCTTGTTTTTCTATGTGCAAAATCCGCCTCACTTTCCCCTTCTAGTACACCCTCCAACTCTAATTCTCTTTTTATCCGGGCAGTTCGCTCAGCGATTTCCTCTTTGATAGGATCGTAATACCGAGGGGTGATGGAAAATCGTTGGTGCTTGGCTGTTTTAAAAATGGATGGAAACTTCATGTAACTTATGGTTTTTTCAGACAAGGAAGGTAGCGCATTCAGCCGATGAAGGAAGGTGATTTTCTAAGAAATTAAAATTGGAAAGGAACCTCAACCTATTCTGAATTTTTGTACCTTGAACTAGGATCCTTTTTAAGCTTGGGTTTAGAAGATGTTGAGTCAATGTTAGTTTTGCCCCTTCCTGAGCAAATTTAAGTAAAAATACAGAATTAAAATTAATCTATTCCATGGCCACAATCCAATGGTTTTTTCTTTCATGGATGCTTTTCGCAAACCTTTTTACCCCTGAGACCCCTGTTACACGTCCAGAAATTGCGGATCCTTTGGAGAGCAAATCGGTAGACCTTCAACAATCCTGGGTAGACAGTGTGTTTAACTCCCTCACATTTGAGGAACGCTTGGGGCAATTGTTTATGGTGGCGGCCTATTCCAACAAGGACCAAGCACATGTAGATCAAATTAGTGCATTAATCGAAGAAGAAAATTTAGGTGGCCTTATCTTTTTTCAAGGTGGGCCAGACCGCCAAGCAAGGCTTACAAACTATTACCAAGCCCAATCCAAAACGCCCTTGTTAATTGCCATGGATGCTGAGTGGGGAATTGGAATGAGATTAGATTCAACCCTCAGCTTTCCCAAAGCCATGACTTTGGGAGCGATTCAAAATCCCAGATTAATCCAAGAAATGGGAGCAGAAATCGCACGACAGTTTCACCTTCTTGGGATGCATGTCAATTTTGCTCCTGTGGTGGATGTCAATTCCAACCCAGAAAATCCAGTTATTGGTTTTCGTGCTTTTGGAGAAGATAAAGAGCGGGTTGCCCAGCGTGCCATAGCCTATATGAAGGGCCTACAGGATAATGGAATACTCGCCAATGCAAAACATTTTCCAGGACATGGAGATACAGAAAACGACAGCCATTACACGCTTCCAGTTATTCAACACCCAGCGAATAGAATTTGGGACATTGACCTTTACCCCTACCAGCGCTTGTTCAAAGAAAATTTGATGTCTGTCATGGTGGCGCACTTGAATGTCCCCAGCCTGAGTCAGGGTACTGGTTTACCCACAAGCTTATCCAAGCCGGTCGTCACAGACCTTCTCCAAAAAAGAATGAATTTTAAGGGGTTGATTTTTACAGATGCCTTGAACATGCGGGGGGTTACCATCAAAAATAAACCTGGAGAAGTAGACCTTCAAGCCGTTTTGGCAGGAAATGACGTGTTGCTATTTTCGGAGAACGTACCCAAAGCAAAGGAACTTATTTTGGAAGCTGTAGAGCAGGGTCTTCTTACAGAGGAGGAAATTGATCGGAGAGTTAAAAAAATACTCAAAGCAAAATATTGGGCAGGCCTAAATTCGTATGCCCCGATTGATACTTACCAAATTGCGGACAAACTTACCGCTACAAAAACAAACGAAATCATTGAAAAACTCTACGGAGAAGCGATTACAGTTGCCTCAAATCGAGACGACCTACTTCCCCTCGGCCGATTGGATGTTCGAAAAATTGCCAGCTTAAGCATTGGCGACGAGGGTCAGGAATTTAGTACCTACTTAAACCAATACACCCAAGTCGATCATTTTACCATCCCCAAAGCTTCAGGAGAGTCTGCTCACTACAACCTCATGAAAAAAATAGAGGATTACGATGTAGTAGTGGTTGGATTAATGGGTGTAACCAATAGTCCTCGACGCAATTTCGGTATTGCTCCTGGTGATGTAAGTTTAATTCAATCCCTAGAGAAGCGCCAGCAGGTAGTGACCGTCTTATTTGGAAATGTATATGCTGCCAAAAATTTAGAAGGGCTTTCCCATGTGGTATTGGCCTATGAAAATTCCCCATTTACACAAAAGCTAGTCCCTCAGATCCTATTTGGCGCCAGACCTGCCAAAGGCATCCTACCCGTTTCGGTCAGCACAGAGTTTACCCAAGGAGTAGGAGGATTCCTAAATTCCCAAAATCGGCTAGCTTACGGAAGTCCTGAAAGTGTAGGAATGGACGCGGGAAAATTGGATAAAATAGATGAAGTAGCGGCAACTATGATTGAAAAGAAAGCCGCTCCTGGCGCTAGAGTGCTCGTAGTCAAGGATGGAACGGTCATTTTTGACCGGTCTTATGGACATCTTGACTACGAAAAAACTGCTCCAGTAACTTCAGAAACAGTCTACGACTTAGCATCAGTTACCAAAGTCGCCGCTACCACATTAGCAGCCATGTTTTTGCATAGCCGTGGAGAACTCGACCTCTCCAAGTCAGTAGGTGACTATCTACCTGAACTGAAGAAAACAAACAAAGGTCCTCTTCTTCTCAAGGATGTTTTAGTACATGAAGCAGGATTGAAAGCCTTTATCCCCCATTACAACAAGACATTGGCTTCCGGAAAATGGAACCCTATCTATTACCAAGATTCTTTGAGTCAAGACTATTCCTTGCCCATATCCAATGCCATGTATGGAAGAAATAGCTTGCGCGATAGCTTATGGAAATGGACAATTGAATCGGAACTATTGCCCAAGCCACACAACTATGTCTACTCAGACTTGACAATGTATTTTATGCAAGAAATCATAGAAAGGATAGTCAATCAACCCATAAATGAATTCCTAGAACAACAGTTTTACGCCCCTCTGGGCCTCCAAACGCTTACATTTAAACCATTTGAAAAATTACCCTTACAGCAAATCGCCCCTACAGAAAAGGATCAGACTTTCCGGAATCGACAAATTCAGGGATTTGTGCATGACCCAGGTGCTGCTATGTACGGTGGAGTTGCAGGCCATGCAGGTTTATTTGGTACGGCCCAGGACCTCGCAGTAATTATGCAGCTCTTACTTAATGGAGGTAGCTATGGCGATGTGGCACTACTCCAGCCCGAAACCATAGATGCCTTCACCAAGAGACAATCTACGCGAAGTCGGCGTGGGTGGGGATGGGATAAGCCCGATCCAGAAAAAGGAAAAGGAGGTTCAGCAGGAAAATTAGCCCCTAAAAGTACCTTCGGGCACACTGGCTTTACGGGTACTTGCGTATGGGCCGATCCAGAGAATAAGTTGTCCTATATCTTCCTTTCCAACCGGGTATACCCAAGTGCTACCAACACGAAGCTACTTGACATGGGGATACGAACTCAAATCCACGACCTAATTTACGAGGCCATCAAGAACTGATTACTCTAAAAATCACCCTGTTAATTCGGGGATCAAACTAGTTTTCTTTGATTTCAATCACCTTAAACTCGGTGCGCCTATTGGTTTGGTGTTCCTCCTCGGTTTGTGCATTTGAAATCAAAAGCTGAGTTTCCCCATATCCTTTTGCTACCAAACGATCGGGAGTAATGCCTTGGCTCACCAAGTAATCTACTGCAGCTTGTGCTCGTTGCTGAGACAAAATCAAGTTGTAATCATCGCTGGATCTGGAATCCGTATGCGAACTCAATTCAATACGAATGGTAGGGTTATCCCTTAATATTTTAACCAATTTATCCAATTCAGGCAAGGCATCGGAACGGATATCTGCTTTATTCAAGTCGTAATAAATATTGTCCAAGACAATGGCCTTCTCTAAAATCAATTGATCCAAAATCACCGTGGTATCCAGAACAATATTGGTCACTTCTTGAACAAGCGTGGCTAGATCAGGAGTCTTTCCCTTGGTTGTAAAAGGAATTGATTTGGAAAAATACCCACTTCGTGAAGCAATAATACTGTAGTCACTCTCTGGAGAAAGTGAGAAACGAACTCTTCCCTGAGCATTGGAAAAATCTCCACCCAGCTGCCGCTTATCTTCTCCGTACAAAACCACGCGAGTTCTAGGTAAAATCGCCTCTTTGCCATCTACTTGAACCTCTTTGGTAAATACATTCAGTAGGACGTTTACTATTTTTGGTGCTGGAGTCTTGTCCTCAAAAAAGTAGATATCATCATCCCCTTTCCCACCTGCCCGATTGGAAGAGATGAACCCAGCTTTGGGGTAGTCGGTAAAGAAAATTCCAAAATCATCGGCTTGGCTATTGAAGCTAGGCCCTAAATTACTGACGACTTGTACCCCATCTTGATTTTTTTCAGCAACAAACAGGTCCAATTTTCCTAAACCAGGGTGCCCATCCGATGCAAAGAATAATTTTCCATCTTCAGTGGGACGAGGAAACAGTTCATTGCCTGCAGTATTGATGGTAGGACCAAGATTGACTGCATTGCCAAAATCTCCATTGGCCAGCTTGGTTGCCTTGTACAAATCTATACCTCCGTATCCTCCTGGCCGATTGGAAGCAAAAAATAGTTCCGAGCCATCAGTAGAAAAAGCAGGAGTCGAGTTCCACCAAGTATCTTCTTCATTGACAGGCATCCAACTAGGTTGCGTAAATCCCGCTCCCCGGAAGTAGGATGCAAAAAGCATGGTCTCTGGATAATCCCTAGCAGAGGTAGAATTCCCCCGTGCATAGATAAAGGTATTTCCATCGGGGCTGATGGCCAAAGCAGCTTGGTTGAGCCCCTCCTCATTTTCAAATTCAGGCAAACGCTCCACTCCGGCTGCATCCACTTTTAGACCTTGAGCTCGAGCTCGAAAGAGCTGATGGTAGCCTGTTCCTGTAGCAGGATATAACCGAGATGAGGCCCTACCCGAAGTAAAATAAAGGAAATCCTCGCTAATTAATGGAGCATAGTCTGCCCCTGCACTATTCAATTCATTGTAATTGACCAGCAAGTAATTGCTGAAATAATCTTTAATCTCTGCAACCAAAGGTAGCCCGGTAAGCTCTTGCTTGATGCGGGTTTGCAAACGCTCGTCAGAAGTGGATGCTGCCGCAGCTTCAAAGGCAAGTTTGGCTGCATCCCATCTTTGATTTGCCTTCAAACTTTGTCCTAAGAAAAAATGAGTTTCAAAGCTAGGATCTTCCTGAGCTAACTTTTGGTAATGAGGCAAGGAGGATTCTATGCGATTGGAAAGGCGGTAACTTTCTGCAAGTAGTCGACGAGCAGATAGGTTGCTGGAATCCGTAGCCAAGACCTGATTGAAGGTGCTGATAGCATACTGGTATTGACCAGAAAGAAACTGTTCGTTTCCCCTTTCAAAAAGACTTTTACAGGCCCCTAAAAGGAGTAAAAGAAGTAGAGCTAACGTAGAAAAAATGGATTTCATTGTACAGCAAGTGAAGTCTACGAGTGAATATGGGGATTTAATTTGGAAAATATGCCCTCAGCCAACTTTTTGAAAGGGGCTGCCATAGGCCTGATAATTCTGCTTTAGTTTGAATGGTTGGGAGCATCACCTCTTGTTCTAGACCAATTTCTCCCCCTTGAATTCTAGATTTTATTCCTAGGGCTGGAAGAACATGAACTTGTCCACTTTGGTCCCGTAAGGTGAGCTTGCCTTGATCTACTAAATTAATTTGAAACTTTCGTTCAAAATCTTTCAGGACACGGACGGAGGAATCAATAGAACATCCTGAGGCTCCCAACTGGCTTTCATCTACGGCAAGCACTAGCAACTGCTCTTCTAAAATGGTGAACGAGGTAGGCATCCCTTTTCCATGGGTAGCCCAGCTGTCACAAAAATCTTTTAGGCGTGATTGAATCCATTCCTGTTCTGAAGGAGTAAACCTGCGAGGAGAAACATACACCCAGATCCGTGAGTTGTCTGGTAGCTGGTCAAAGGGAAGATACATGGCACGGTGTTTATTCTTCAACAAAAATACTCCTTTTGCTTAACGGCAAAATGGGCCTTTTTGATTCAAATCTTAAAATTAAATTCCCATATCCTTGGCAACCATTTCGGCAAGGTCATAAACTTGTACTTCCGCTTCCTTGTTTTTGTTTTTGATCCCGTCGGTCATCATGGTCAAGCAAAAGGGGCAACCCACTGCGATAGCTTGTGCTCCGGTGGCCAATGCCTCTTCAGTTCGTTCAATGTTGATGTCTTTTTTACCAGCTTCTGGCTCCTTAAACATTTGTGCACCTCCTGCACCGCAGCAGAGTCCTTTAGTGCGACAACGCTTCATTTCTACGAGTTCCACATCCAAGGCTTTGATTACCTCCCGTGGAGCTTCGTACACGCCATTGGCACGACCTAAGTAACAGGAATCGTGAAAAGTGATTTTTTTACCTTTAAACTCTCCTCCTCCTTGAAGGGTCACTTTTCCTTCGTTGATGAGCTGCTGAAGAAATTCGGAGTGGTGGATCACTTCGTAGTTGCCTCCCAAGGCAGGGTATTCGTTTTTGATGGTGTTGAAGCAATGTGGGCAGGCTGTGACTACTTTTTTTACTTCATAGGCATTCATCACTTGAATATTGGCTACCGCCTGCATTTGAAAAAGAAATTCATTTCCTGCACGTCGAGCAGGGTCTCCTGTACACGCTTCTTCTGGGCCCAGCACGGCAAAGCTCACCCCTACTTTATTCAATATTTTAACAAAAGCCTGAGTGACCGCTTTGTAGCGCTCGTCAAAGGATCCTGCACAGCCCACCCAGAAGAGAACCTCGGGTGTTTGGGAGTTTGCGGCCATTTCGGCCATGGTAGGAACTTGATAGGTAGACATATTTTTAGCTACTAGACATTAGATACAAGACGCAAGACCAAATCGGTTTTCATGCATCTCTTACTTCATTTCTTCTTCTTTTAGTTTATCAGACCAGTTAAAGCGATCGCTTGGACTAAATTTCCAGGGTGAAAAGCTCGTTTCCATATTTTGGAACATGGCATTCCACTGTGCAGGCGTGCCCGACTCCTCCATAGCCACATAGCGACGCATCTGCAGAATAATTGAGAGGGGGTCAATATTGATAGGACAGGCTTCCACACAGGCATTGCAGCTAGTACAGGCGTTGATCTCTTCTTTGGTGATGTAATCTCCCAAAAGCGACTTTCCGTCGGCTAGACCTGGTCCACCCGCATCTAGGCTTTTTCCTACCTCTTCGGCTCGGTCGCGTACATCCATCATGATCTTGCGTGGGGATAGTTTTTTGCCAGTCAAATTTGCTGGACACTCGGAGCTACAGCGCCCACATTCCGTACAGGAGTAGGCGTTGAGGACATTCACCCAGCTAAGGTCATTGATATCTTTGGCACCAAATCTCCCAATCTCGGCAGGAGATTCGGAAGGAGTATCAACAGGAATTCCGAGCATCATATTCACTTCTTGGGTCACTTCAGGCATCGTGGCCATTTCTCCTTTTGGCTTTAGATTTGAATACCAGGTGTTGGGAAAAGCTAGGAAAATATGCAGGTGCTTGGAATAGGTCACGTACACCGCGAAAGCTAAAATACCGGCTATGTGAAACCACCAGGCAACCCGCTCTACAGCAACCAAAGCCCCCGATGAGAAGCCTTCAAAGAGTGGCTGTAGAAAGCCGCTGAAGAAAAGAGGCCCTAGAACTAGGTAGTGTGCATCTCCTCGGCTTGCCAAAATCTGATCCGTTGCATTCATGGTCAGAATGGCAAACATCAGGATGATTTCGATCACAAGGATTAAATTGGCATCCAATGCAGCCCATCCCTTCAGTTCAGGCTTGGTAAAACGCTCCACTTTCATCACATTTCTTCGCACTAAAAAGGCTACGCAGGATACTAGTACTGCAACGGCAAGAAATTCAAATACATTGATCGCTACGGTATATAGACCTCCTAAGAAGGGAGCAAAAAGACGGTGAGTTCCCAATAGTCCATCAAGCACAAACTCCAGAACTTCCAAATTGATCACCAAAAATCCCACATAAATCAAAAGATGTAAAAATGCGGGGACCAGTCGTTTGAACATTTTCTGCTGTCCCAAAGCAACAAGAAGCATTGCTTTCCACCGATTTTCAGGTTGGTCATTTCGTGTTTCTGCCTTACCAAGCAGAATGTTTCGTCGAAGAAATTGGATCCTTTTACTCAAAAAAAAGCCCGCAATCCCTAGAATTAGGACAAATACGACTTGTGGTAAAATGCTCATATTGATCGGATTAACTAGTTTTTATAAATTTTGGGTCTATTTTTTCTGAAAAGGATTTGTAGAGAATCCTCATTTTTCTACATTTGCAACACTTAAAGGGATGGTGATATAGCTCAGTTGGTAGAGCATCGGACTGAAAATCCGTGAGTCGGTGGTTCGAGTCCACTTATCACCACCAACCCGATCTTCGCAGATCGGGTTTTTTTATGCCCTATCTTTTGTTCGTGCTTCAACTATCTTCCTTCTTTTATACTGCCAAAATATAAAATAGTCTGCATGCATACTATTTTTCATGTATTTAAAATTCAATCTAAGGGCACTCTAACAGGAATACAAGCATAACATGGACGGTCGAAAATGGTTTTTATAAATAAAATTGAAAAAAAATTTTGCTCAATTGTAACTTTTTCCTGTTTGGAACATCATCTTCCTAAATGAAGTCATTTTTTGAAGCACATATCTGGCCACTGCGAGATAGGTTATATCGGATGGTCTACTTATGGACCAAAGACCGCGACCTATCCGAAGACCTTCTTCAAAATGTTTTCTTCAAATCAGTGGAACGTCAGGTAGAACTAGAAATCCATCCCAATATAGGTGGGTGGTTAGTTAAATGCCTAAAAAACGAAACCTTGATGCACTATCGAAAAACAAATAGATTGACTGGGTTGGAGGGAACTGAAGAACTTCCCCAACCTGAAATCTATAGCTATGAAAATAAGGATCAGCTCTTGCACATTTTCACCTTGGTAGGTCACCTACCACAGAAGCAAAAGGATGTTTTCCTCCTAAGAGAAGTGGAAGAAATGAGCTATGAGGAGATTGCAAAGCTCTTGGAAATGACCTTGGAACAAGTAAAAATAAACCTCCACAGAGCAAGAAAAAATGTCAGGGAAAAATTAATCAGCCAAGGAATCCATCGATGAAAACAAGAGTAGAAACCCTTTTAGAAAAATACTGGGAGACAGAGACCAGTCTCGACGAAGAACGAGAGCTCAAAACCTTGCTTCGTGCTACCGACGGATACCTGGAAGAAAAGGCACTTTTTGGTCTATTGGATGACTTCAAATTGGAAATTCCAAAAAAAATAGACCTTCCAAAGGAAAAGCAACGTCCAACTTTCCATTTAGTTCGGTTAGGATGGGCAGCGTCGATCGCATTTTTGGCCTGCTTCATTTGGGTTTGGCAGTCATACGAGCAAAAAAAGCAAGAACAACTTGCTTACCAACAGGTCATGGAAGCTCTTGCACAAATTCAAACCAACCTTTCTAAAGGCCAGCAACAATTACTGCTACCCTTAAATGACTTAAAATACCTCAATACAACAAATCAACTATTCAAACCCACATCAAAAAAATGAAGAAGATCTTACTACTGGCTTTTTTCGCCTTAAGCACAGGCATTCAGGCTTTCGCACAAGAAGATGCCATTCAGCGCTTTTTTTCCAAATACATGGAAGACGAACGCTTCTCCCGGGTGTATATCTCTCCAAAAATGATGCAAATGGCAGGAGGTTTTTTGAAAAACAATGGGGAAGGGGATAAGGATGCAGAACAGCTAGGAACTTTAATCGGAAAAATTAAAGGAATCAGAATCCTTTCAACTGAAGTAATTAATGGAAAAGCCTTGTATTCCGAAGCCATGGGCACACTGAGCCGAAATAAGTACGAAGAACTCATGGATATCCAAGATAAAGGGGGTAGCCTAAAGTTTATGATCCGTGAAGAAGCTGGGCTTATCCGTGAACTAACGATGATTTCTGGTAATTCAACTAGTTTTTCGCTGATTTCCATGCTAGGAAGTTTCACCTACGAAGACCTAAATATGCTCGCAGATAAAACTAACATTCCAGGTATGGAGCAATACAGCAAGGGATCCAAGGGGACAAAAGGCACTAATAAATAAACTAAACCAATCAAAAAATGAAAAAACTAATCTTAACTCTCTCCCTATTTGTTAGCGTATTGGGAGTGCAGGCGCAAAGCAAAAGTATCGCTAAACTGAAAGAAAAATACAAAAACCACAATGAATCCTTCCAAATGGAGCTGGGGGGCAACTTTATGAATTTTGCTGACGGTTTTAAAATCAATATGGATAAAAACGATATGGCCACAGTAGCTAAGTCCATCGAAAAACTCATTTTCTTCACCCTCCCAGAAGGTGCTCAAGCATTGGATGAGTACAAAGCACTCCAAAAAGACCTCAATAAAGAGAACTATGATTTGATCCTGGAGGCAGCGGAAGGAAAAGGAGGTGTTAGGATCTACAGTAAGGGAACAACAACACTCTCCGATTTAGTTATTCTGGTAGGAGAGGAAAAAAACGGGGGGCTAATAGTCGTCGAACTCAAAGGGAATTTTACTCAGGAAATGTTGGAAAAAGCAAAATCCCAAATTAATTAGGCTTCAAATTTCACTCTTTTTGATGGAGGGGTTTAGTTAGTTGGTAGGAATACCAGGTACGCTACTATCCCTTCATTAAAGGAAAAAAATCCCCATTTCTTTACAGGAATGGGGATTTAATTTAAAATACTTGCGATCTATTTCTTCCAGCTTGCTTTTCCGCCTTTGGCAGAATCCACTGTAATACTCATATTTTGCGTAGAGGACACAATCCAACGAACCTTTACCGCACCCATCCCTGGAATATTGGCTACTGCAATCTTTTCAGGTGAAGCGATTTGTTCGGTGTACTTTTTCATGTCTTCATCTTTCACCACAAACCCAGCAACAACCTTCGCTCCTGAAATAGTCACGTAATCAGGCCGCTCTATCTGATGTTTCAAATCCTGACTAGCATGGGTAGGCACCATCCGCTCATTGAAAATAGTAGCGGTCACTTCTTTCAATCCTCCGCCCAAATCAACCTCTTTTACATCAGTAATTGAAAGCTTAGGGGTATGGTAGGCGTGGTAGAGGGTAAATGCCACATTACGATGTGCATCCTGCTCCAATAAGAATCCTGGATGTGCGCGACCGAAGGTTTTTTTGAATCCTCCAATCTCTACCGTTCCAAATTGCGGATGCTTAAATTCTTTGTAGTTCACAAAAGCATCTCCAAAAGTGAGCAACTCATCTACTTTCAATTGCTCTTCTTGATTGCCACGTCCTGCCTGCTTGTTGAAATACAAATAAGATACCATCAGTTCGTTTGAATAGGTAAAAATTCCTCGATTGCCATAAAACCAATCCAGCTCACCTCCAAAAACAGAGTACAAATCTTTGTAAACGGTCAAGTATCGGTAGCCTGGAATCATCTCCTCTCCTATTTTACCGATGGCATCGTAGATTCGAATATCCTCTCGGTTGTAGGTATTCACATCTTCCTCAGCCCCAGGGCCACGTAGGATCATGCCCCCTGAATTGTGGAAACTCTGGGCGCCTGCAATGTTGGGATGCTTCATTACAAATTCCATTACCGCTCGGTTCTCTGGCAAGGTAAATGGATATTTTAATGCTCCTCTTTGAATGTAATCAGGCTGCCAATTCCATCCCCAATCTCGGTTTGGGTCGTAGTAGCCAATCCCATCCTCATTTACTTGCCCATCCCCGTCATTATCTATGCCTTCTTGACCAAGCATTTCGTATTCTCCCACTTGATCGGGGCCTACTTGCATCAGTCTCCGTGAATCCAAAGGATCTTTGATAAATCTACCTGTTGAAGACTTTCGGATCATTTGGGTGATGTGTCCATCTCCATCCAAGTCATCCATTCTGTCCTCGCCATTTTCGCCATCGCCATCATTGTCTAGTACAAGCATTCCCGATCGTGGTGAACTTGCCGTATTGGGTTCCTTAAAGAAGTTGTTGCGCGCATCCGGATTGATGGTTGGGGTGATGTAAAAAGTCTTGTCCTTTAAGAGTTGCTTCACAAAGTCGTTGTCCCCATGCATTTCGGTTAGGTACCAAGCTGCATACAAGGAAAATTCTCCTCCTTGAATTTCATTGGAGTGGATATTTCCATCAATCCACATAGCGGGTTTTTCGGTGTCCTTCCCAGTGGAAAAGTCGGTTATCGTCAAGGTAAGGATATCTCTACCCTCCACCGACTTACCAATTGATTCTATTTTGGCCAAGTGGGGATGGGCTTGTGCGATCTTCTTCATCCAATCCCACAATCCTTCCGAGCTGTAGTAGCGATTCCAAGCAATCTCCACTTTAGGTTTATGGGGAGTCCCTATTGCTCGAAAATAATTTTCTTGTTGTGCACTCAAGTCAAAGGAGCTGAAAGTTAGTGCTCCTAAAGCCAATGCAGTGAGGGTATGTTTTAAATTCATGATCTTCATGGCTTAGAATGTAACAGTTTGGGAAACAAAACCTGCATGGGGGGCACCTGCCTTTAGTGTAATCGGTCCTTTGCCTCGAACCACCCAGCTTATGCTTTTTTTCTCGTACGCCCCGAGGGAGGAAATCAGTTGTGTTTTATCCCCTGAAATCAAGGCTTCGGAAGGAATATTCATGTCCACTCTTAATTTGCGGAGCCAACGGGAGCGAGTACCCATTTCCGAGTGTGTTGGAAGCGGAGAATTATTGAATAAGTCCACCGTAATTCGCGTCAACCCATTGCCCACAGCCTCTGATTTAAGGTTATGCAGCTCCAACTTGGGCTGCATGCCAGCCAACTTTAGGATAAAATCAGTATGCTGTTTGGCAAGATCGCCTACCTTTTCAAAGGGAGGATTGACCATCACAAATGGCTTGATTCCACCAACTTCTACTTGTTGATTTGGGAAATCGGGGTGCTTCACTGCAGTCCATGGCACAAAATTATCCTGCTTCAATGAATCTGACCAAGCCAAGAAATTCGCCTCTGGATTGGTTTTGCCTTTGTATTCTGGCGTCCAGTAGCCTGGGGTAGAAAAGCTAAATCGGGCAAAATGAAAGTAGGCCCACTGGAAAAAATCTCCATCGGTACCTTGATTGGTTTGTTGATAGGCCTTTGCGGAAATGGTTTTGGTGTATACGTCCGAAACCATGGCATTGGTAGCCTGGTCTTTTTCCAAAATGGAAGTTACTACTCGCTTGCGTGCTTCCCCAGCCGAGTACTTCAAGGGAGTAGTTAGGTTGTTGGCTGGAGAAAAGGTCACGAAAGTAAAAATATTCCATTGTTCAAAAAGGTAGTCCAATAGGGCTCGGCTTTCCAATTGAGATACGGCAAGATCGCCTGCAAGAGGCTCGAATACCGGGAATTTATAGGTCAATGATTTATTGAAAGCAATGCCTTCGTTGAGGTCTTCGGCAAACTTGCCATCCTTGTCGTTATCTACACTTTCTTTGTACACCTGGTATTTTCCAGCTTCGCCTTTGGATCGATCCGCTTTCACCAGTATGCGAGGATCCTCTTTGGAGGTAGTCCAATCCCCCATAGGATCGGCAACACGCATCCAAGTAATCATGCCATCCCCATTCAAATCACTGTAACCATTGTCTCCTGGCGCTCCATCTCTGTCATGATCTACCGCCACGGCATTGCCTCTACGCTCGTATTTCAATGCCGCATGGTATTGGGCATAAGCATCTGGTGAAAGGTTAGGAAATACATAAAAGGTAGTGGATGTGAGTACCTCGGAATGTTCTGCCACAAGCTTTTCGGCAAACTGTAAGGCCAATTCCACACTTAGCATATGGAATCCTTCTACGCCGCCCACCACAGCAATAGCAGGCTTTTGGTCTTTGTCTCCCGTGCCGATTTTCAGGGCATAAATTTCCTTGCCCCCGGCAGTCTTGGTTAGTGTCTTTAGCTCTACTGCGGGATGTGTGCTAAGTTTTTGGATACGTTGAGCAGCTTGACTGAGGGTGGGGTAGTCGCTTTGGGCAAGTGTTTTGCCACAAATCGTCGTTGCCAGCAACAGTCCAAAAAAGAGATATTTTCTCATAGGAGTATTTATTTTCTGGTAAAATCAATTGGAATTCAGGCAGAAAGTTTAGAAAAAAAATGGGATTTCCTTCTGAGAGTACTTAGAAAAAACAAAAAATAAAGTTGGGCGGAAGTCCCCTAGGATAAATGGGAAAGGCATGCACCCTAAAAATTGTTCCTTTCCTAAAAAATGACGTATTTCAAGAATTATTGCCTTTGCCATGTATCAGAAAGTCGCCCTTGCTATTGCCTTTTCTCCACGAATGGAAGCCCTTATTGCCGAAGCCCGAAAATTAATTGGATGGTTTGAGGGAGAACTTATTTTGATTCATATCGGCAGTCAAACTCCGGAATTAGAAAATCAGCTTGGAGAGATTCTTTCGCGTCATTGCAAGGATCTGAAACGAATCAAAACCATTTGGAAGGAGGGTAAACCTGCCAGGACTATCTTAAAAGTTTGTGAGGAGGAAGAGGTGGATTTATTGGTCCTTGGGGCCCTCAAAAAAGAGGGATTACTGACGTATTACTTAGGATCTGTAGCACGGAAAATCATTCGGAAATCTACTTGTGATGTACTTACCCTGATTGATCCAAAAGTTCAAACTACTGATTTTGAAAAGGTGGTGATCAATGGTACTCAATTGGACTTTACACCAGAGGTGATTCGAAGGAGCCTTTTATTTTGTCAAGCAGTACACACACAGCAGGTGAGCATCTTAAATGAAATCAAGATGTATGGCCTTCTGATGGGGAATGCAAGTGAGGGCACAGAAGACGAAGCGTCCTTTACCCGAAGAAGGTTGGTTCAAGAAGAAATAACCTATGTAGAAGAAATTCTGAGTGAGTTAGATCCAGGAGACCTAAAAATAAATATCAAAGTAACGGGTGGGAAATGGGCAGCCGAGCTTGCCAAGTACTGCGAAAAAATATCAGCCGACCTATTGATTGTTGGCGATGACTTAAACCTAACTTTTTTTGACCGCCTATTCCCTCATGATTTGGAGGAGCTGCTGAGTAGCATTCCCTGTAACCTTCTCTTATTTAAAAAATAAGCTGAAATGGAAACCCTTTCCCATCATGAGGTAATTAACCTGCTCCTTCAACTAGCCTTGATGTTGATTATGGCGCGTCTTTTTGCGGAATTGGCGCGCAAACTGAAGCAACCTGCTGTCGTAGGAGAAATCATTGCAGGAATTATCATGGGGCCAACCATCTTTGGATTGGTGTTTCCCGAGCTTTTTGAAGGCTTATTTGTTACCAATGTCCAAACTAATATTGCCTTAGATGGATTTGTGCAGATTTCAGTGGTACTCTTGCTCTTTATTGCTGGAATTGAGGTAGACCTTCAGGTGGTTTGGGGCCAGGGGAAAAATGCCTTGAAAATTGGATTAACCTCCATGATTATACCAATTCTAGGTGGTTTTGTACTTGCTTATGCTTTCCCTGAATTTCTGGGAGTGAATATCAACGACCGAATTATTGCTTCCACTTTTTTTGGCCTTTCTATTTCCATCACCGCCTTGGCAGTAATCGCACGAATACTGATGGACTTAGACTTATTTAAAACCAAAACGGGTCTTTTGATAATTGCTGGAGCCATTGTGGTGGATGTAGTGGGTTGGATTATTTTTTCTGTGATTCTTTCCTTAGCTGATTCAGGCAAAGCAGGTTTGGGAGTTTGGCCAACGATCGGACTCACCCTCTTTTTTACTGTGTTTATGCTTACGGTAGGAAAAGGATTGATCAACAAAGTACTCCCTTGGACCAATAAAAATCTAGCTTGGCCCGGAGGCCTTATTTCCTTATCCTTGGCGATTTGCTTTATTGCTGCCTCTTTTACTGAATACATCGGTATTCATGCCATTTTTGGGGCATTTATTATTGGGGTAGCTTTGGGTGATTCCGAACACTTAACTGAAAAAGCCAAGGAAATTTTACACCATTTTATCAACAATATTTTTGCGCCTATATTTTTTGTATCCATTGGATTGAAGGTCAACTTTATTGAAGGTTTTGATCCTATGGTAGTAGGAATAGTGGTCATCGTTGGGTTTTTCACCAAATACTTTGGGGCCTACTTGGGCAGTCGATTTGCTGGTTTTAAAAGGAATACAGCAATGGTCATCGGCTTTGGATTGAGTGCTAGGGGAAGTATGGACATTATCCTTGCCCTAATCGCGTTGGAATATGGATTGGTATCAGAATCTTTGTTTATTGGCTTGGTGATACTCGCCCTGCTCTCTAGCATAGTTTCTGGACCGTTGATGAGCTGGTCCGAAAAACTAAAGCTTTCAAACAAATTGGGATAAAAGGAGTACTACTTCTATCGAAAAAGAATAAAAGGGAATAATTTTGAGCC
Source organism: Algoriphagus sp. (assembly GCA_030729785.1). GTDB lineage: Bacteria > Bacteroidota > Bacteroidia > Cytophagales > Cyclobacteriaceae > Algoriphagus. Next base: position 103,514 of record JANQWS010000011.1, read on the forward strand.
CTTCTGAAGAAAGCACACGCATCATGTCCACGAGTCACGCAAAAATAGGGGTCTTACTAGTTAATTTAGGTACCCCAGATAGTACCAAAACAGGAGATGTCCGAAAATACCTACGAGAATTCTTGATGGATGGAAGGGTAATTGACTTTCCATTTATTCCAAGATGGATGCTGGTTAATCTGATCATCGCCCCTTTTCGCGCTCCCAAATCAGCAGGCGAATACCGAAAACTTTGGACCGACCGTGGCTCCCCCCTATTGTTTCATACCCAGGACTTAAAGGACAAGCTCGTTCAAAAGCTCGATCCCCAGAAATACTTGGTAGCCATGGCCATGCGCTACCAAAATCCAAGCATCAAAAAAGGATTGCAAGAACTACAGAAGGCCAATGTAAAAAAGATCATTGTTCTTCCCTTATTTCCACAATATGCCTCTGCTACCAATGGTTCTGTGATCGATCGGGTCATGGAAATTACGCGTGGCTGGCAGATTATTCCCGAGATGACCTTTATCAGCAACTACGTCGACCATCCCCTCTTTTTAGAGGCGTGGGCTGAATTGGGACGTGAGGCAATGCAAAAGCACGATTACGAGCGATTTGTGTTTTCCTACCACGGTCTTCCTGAACGACAAATTCGAAAGGGAAGCGTGGAAGGACACTGCAAGCTCGGTACCTGCTGTGCCGCTTATGGGCTAAAAAATCAATTTTGCTACCGGGCGCAATGCTTCCAGACCACTCGGCTGGTGGCGGAGAAACTAGGGCTTCCTGAAAACAAAGTAATGACTTGCTTCCAGTCTAGACTAGGAAAAGATCCCTGGATCAAACCGTACACAGAAGACCTGATCAAGGACCTCGCCAAAGAAGGAATAAAAAAAGTACTTGTATTTTCCCCTGCCTTTGTCGCAGACTGCCTAGAAACTACCGTGGAGGTGGGCGAAGAATACAAAGAGCAGTTTGAGGAGCTTGGAGGCGAGCATTGGGACTTGGTGCCTAGCCTCAACTCCAGTGATACTTGGGTAAGGTGTGTGGAGGATTTAATCGTGTCGAGATCCTAGTATTGTACGAAGTACAATGTACCATGTACCAAGTATCTTCATAAATACCATTTGTGTACGAATCCATACTTTGTACTTGGTACCTAGTACTTTGTACAATTAACTTTCGTATCTCGTAATTCGTATTTAAGACCTCCCTTGCCCAAATCCTCCTCCCAAGCCGTACTCATCCTTGGCGTGATCTTGATCTCGATCAACCTCCGCACCTCCATTGCGTCGGTAGGACCATTGATTCCTTTTATTCGGGAGGACCTGGGGATATCCAATGGAGAAGCTGGATTTTTGACCACCCTCAGCCTAATTACCTTTGCCATTTTTTCCTTATTTGCCCCATTTTTGGGTAAAAAATTGGGACATGGTAAAGCTATCTTTTTAGGGATACTACTACTCGCCATGGGCGTAGTTCTTCGCGTCCAAGGAGGGATTGCTGTCCTGTACCTAGGTACCGCCTTGACGGGAATAGGGATTGTGACTGCCAATGTGCTGATGATTCCCTTCTTCAAATCGAGGATTCCGGAAAAAATCGGGCTGATGACCGCTCTACTTTCTACAGGCATGTCCTTATTTGCTGCCATCGCTTCAGGAATCAGTGTACCCTTGGCAGAAGGGCTGGGCTGGGGATGGAGAGGAGCCTTACTTTCTTGGGTGGGATTGATGGTCCTAGCCTTACTTGCCTGGATCCCTCAGCTAGGTGTTCCCCCAACCCAAAACTCTGACGCACCCGCCCAGGGAAAAAATGTATGGAAATCCACCCTAGCATGGCAAGTCACAGGATTTATGGGTGCTCAATCGGTCATGTACTTCACGATGATTACCTGGCTTCCCGACCTATTAATTGCTCGTGGAATGACTCCCGTACATGCTGGAATGGCCCTTTTTTACATGCAATTGATCTCTTTGATTGGGACCTTCTTTGCCCCCAATCTCCTATTGCGACTGAAACAACAGTCAGGAGTAATTGCCACGGTAGGTGTAGGCTACCTGGTAGGCTTCAGCGCACTATTTATCCACCAGGAATGGATCACCTTTGCTGCGCTCACATTAATTGGGATCGGAAGTGGAGCGAGTTTGAGTATTGCCTACACCCTTATTTCTATGCGTAGTGCAGAAGAACGCACTACTGCAAAGCTATCTGGAATGGTTCAGTCTGCCGGCTATGTATTGGCCGCCTTGGGGCCTTTTGTGTTTGGAGTTTTTCTAGATCTTTTTAACAACTGGAACCTGTTAATTTGGTTTCTTCTCCTGATGACCTTACAGTTTATGGCCCTAGGAATACCTGCTGGAAAAGATCAAAAAATCTAAATTCTTAACTTATTTTTTAGTAGGCTCCGCCAATAAAGCGGTATTTTTGCAAGAGCATTTCATTCTGCCATGCAAGACTTCCTACAAAATTTGGGTATTTCCAACGAGCTACTCAACTACCTGCTGATGCCGCTATTGATTTTTGTGGCTCGAGTAGCAGATGTTTCCATCAATACGCTACGCATCATGTTTATGATGAATGGTAAGAAAAACATCGTTCCTATATTAGGATTTTTTGAGGCTTTGATTTGGCTACTTGCCATTGGACAAATCTTTCAAAATGTCAACAATCCTCTTTCCTACCTAGCTTATGCTGGCGGCTTTGCTACGGGAACATATGTCGGCATGACCTTGGATGAAAAATTAGCCTTAGGCCGGGTTTTGGTTCGGGTCATTACCCCAAAGCCACTCCCTTCCCTGCTGGAATTTATGAAGGAAAAAGACTTTCGGTTCACCAACGTAGGTGCAGAGGGACGGTATGGCAAGGTCAATTTATTGTTTACAGTACTCAAACGAGACCAACTCCAGGAATTTATAGCTAGGGTAAAGCAAAGCGATGCAAAAGCATTTTATACCATAGAAAGTGTAAAACGGGTCTCCGAAGAGGACTTGAATATCATGGAAGACAAACCACGTTTTCGTTCCAGACTACTGAGTAGGGCACGTACCTAATGGCAAATAGTTGGTTTCAGTTTCAACAATTTCGTGTGCAGCAAGATCGCTGTGCCATGAAAATTACGACCGATGCGGTTCTTCTTGGAGCACTAGCTGATTTCAAATCCCCAAAAGAGATCTTGGACATTGGAACAGGAACTGGAGTAATTGCCTTGATGCTGGCCCAACGTTTCCCTGAAAGCAAAGTTACCGCACTAGAGATTGATTTGGCAGCAGCAGTTCAGGCAACAGAAAATTTCAAGGAAAGCCCTTTTAGTACTCGACTGACACTGCAGCCCATCGCCCTGCAAGATTTTTCGGCAAAAGCTTCCTTTGACTTAATTGTCAGCAATCCCCCCTATTTTCCAGATCACCTCAAGTCCAGTGACGCCAAACGAAATCTTGCTCTCCATTCAGATAGCTTATGTTTTGAAGACTTACTCAGCCATGCTAGCCAGCTACTTACCAGTTCTGGAGAATTCTGGGCAATTTTGCCCCCTCGACAAATGAGAGATTTTTGTATGCTGGCTGAAGAAGTTAGCCTCTATCCCAACTTAAAAATTCAAATTCGAGATTCGGAAAATAAGCCCATTCATAGAGAGATAGCCGCTTTTTCAAAAACTGAAAAAAAACCTTCCTATCCCGATCAAATTTATTGCCTAAAATCTCCAGATGGAGATTATTCTGAAGCCTATCGGCGTATCCTAGCAGGGTTTCTTTTGGGTTACTAACAAATTGGGATTAAATATTTTTTTAATGGTGAAATACCTTATTCAAATCGATTGTAATGTTTCGTACTTCCTGTATTTTTGCGACTTGACTAGACCAACTTTCCATGCAACAGCTTAGGACTACATTTCTAACCCTACTATTCCTTTCGCTACTGGCCTGTAACCAAGAAGATGAAACTCCAATCCTCGTAGCAACTGAAGATGTGTTGTTTGTTGGAAGCGATAAAATCAGGATTTCTGGACGATTACTAGCCAATCGAGAAGTGCTCGCTGGAGATCATGGCTTTATTTTTTCGACAACAGCCTCGTTCACAAATGCCATCACCTTATCCTTGGGGGAAAAAGTTCAACCCGGTAGGTTTATTGGAGAAAAAAATGAATTTGATCTCGGCCAAACTTATTTTGTAAAAGCCTATGCAGATGTAGAAGGGCAACGTATCGAAGGAGAAGTGATTGAATTAAGCACACTCAATCCATCGGTCACTGGCTTTACCCCGAGCTATGGGATTGCGGGGCAGGAACTTATCATTGAAGGGAAAAATTTCCCAGAAGGAACAAAAGTATTTTTTGGAAATCAAGAAGCACAAGTTCTTCAAAACCTGTTTGAATCCAAGTTGATTGTCAAAATCCCAGCTGCTACAGGTCAAGTGCTTGCAACACTCAAAATCAAAGCCCAAGACACTGAAATCATCCTTCCAAACCCTTTTGAATACCAAGCGGGTAAATACACCAAAATTTCTGATTTTCCTGGAGGCCTTCGGATTTACGAAAACATATCCTTTGCGAATGCTTCAGGATTTCATGTGGGACTTGGCAAAGTCAGGTTCGGTGAAAATTATCCTGGATTTCAGCGTTTCAATCCTTCTACAGGTACCTGGACCGAAGTGAGTTTTCCAGGAAATCTACGTCAATATGCTTTTGCCACCCCTAGCTATTTGGGAGGAGGAGCCATCGAAATTACTCGAGATGTTTTTCAATTTGATCGAAGCTTTTGGAAAATAAATGGAAGTGAATTTGAACGATTGGGAGACCTTCCATTTACTACTCGTGATGCGTTGGCATTGGATTGGAATTCAAAATTACTTGTATTTGGAGGCTTAGATGCCGCTTCTTTCCTTGTACGTATGTATGACCCTCAGGAAGCCAAATGGGTCAACAAACAAAATGCTCCATTTTTACTGGGCCGCACAGGAGCAGCATTTGTCTGGGAAAATAGAATTTTTGTTTTGTCTACAAGTGGGCAAGTATGGGAGTACAATCCCAACCAAGATAGTTGGCAACAACGTACTACCTATCCAGGGCGACTAGGCCAAGGGTATCCTATAGCTGAAGTAATTGGTAAAAAAGCGTATCTCGGATTATTTAGAGCCACGCAGGAGCTTTGGGAACTTGACTTAGAAACCTTCAAATGGAAATCAAAAAATCAAATGGTAGGACTACCACAAAGTATTACTAGCGGTCATTTTCAATACAATGGTTCGATTTATTTCCTCCGTACTCCAGAATCAACTGTACCTGGTACGTTAACCATGGAACTATACAAATTTGATCCCGACGCGATTTAAGCTCCCCAACATGAAAAAAAATTTTCTAATTGCCTTTTTATTTCTTGGGCTCTCTGCTGCCTGGGCACAAACCCCCACTGTAAAGCGGGAAGTTATTGGTCGAGATATTGGTCAGCTCAAAGGAATCAAACTTTCGGGAAGAATCACCGATGAAATCACCGGAGAAGCACTTGTAGGTGCTACCGTCAGAATTCCTGAATTAGACATAACCCGGATTACGGATGCCAACGGTAGTTTTGAGTTTGAAGTATCCCGAGCAGAATACACACTGGAGTTTCGCTATGTGGGATATGAAACCGTTGTCTACCCAATCACCGCAGTAGGAGATGGGAGAATCACCATCAAAATGCTCCAAGAAGATTTTACGCTAGACGATGTAATAATCTATGGCAGTGATCCGGAAAAAAATATTCGTTCCACGAATATGGGAGCAGTCACCTTGAGTGTCAATACACTTCGTGAGCTCCCTCCATTTATGGGAGAAATTGACATTGTGCGATCCCTCGCTACCTTGCCCGGTGTAAGCCAAGTGGGAGAAGCTTCCTCAGGACTAAACGTTCGTGGAGGAGGTGTAGATCAAAATCTAATCCAATTTGCGGGTGCCCCCATCTACAACCCTTCCCACATGTTTGGACTCTTCACGGCCTTCAACCCTGACATGGTCAATGACGTGACGTTGTACAAAGCGGTAGTTCCTGCTCGATTTGGAGGTAGAAGTTCAGCCATTCTTGACATCCTTCCCAAGGCAGGGAGTATCAGCAATTTTGGAGGAGAGGCAATGGTCAGTAATTTCTCTGGAAAGCTATCGCTAAACGGACCCCTGATTAAAGATAAGGTCTCGATTTTGGGGGGATTTCGAATCTCCTACATCAACTGGCTCCTTCAATCGCTAAGTAATACCACACTCAATAGTTCCAATGCTGATTTTTACGATGGGAACGTGGTGATTAGCGCCCCATTGTCTGAAAACAATGAGTTTACGTACAGCTACTACACCAGCTACGATGACTTTGCCTTTGCCTCGGACACGACAATCTCTTGGCAAAACAATGCACATTCCTTGCAGTGGAAAAGTAAGCTAAGTGAAAAATTAAAATTGGAAGCGGTTGGCTTTTATTCACTGTATGAATACGGAATTTTCAACCAATCTGGCTTAAATGACTTTGAAATCAATTCGGACATCAAGGATATGGGGGGAAGAACCTTTCTCAACTATACCCTAAGCCCTACTCAGTCATTCACACTTGGAGCAGAATACAAGCAAGTAGCTATACAGCCGGGCGAGTTAGTGCCTACTGGAGTTACAGAAGATTTGCTGCCAAAAAAAGTACAAAATGAAGCAGGCCAAGAAATGGCTGCCCACTTCCAGCACGAACTGGAAATTGGGGAAAAGATCGGCTTATCCTATGGCCTTCGGTACGACAGGTACAACTACCTGGGTGCCCGTACCGTTCGGAGTTACCGTGAAGGAACTCCCGTTTCGGATGGTTCCGCCATTGGGGAAACCAATTATGCAGAAAACGAACTGATTCAAACGTACGATGGGCTAGCGCCACGGGCTTCCTTCCGCTATTCCTTCAGCAAAGCCAGCTCAGTCAAATTGGGTTACAACAAAATGTATCAGTTTATCCACCTAATTTCCAATACGGCAACGATTGCTCCTTCAGATGTATGGAAATTGAGTGATGGGTTTTTAAAGCCCCAGATTGCAGATCAATTCTCGCTTGGTTACTACAATAATTTCAAAGGAAACATCTTTGAAACCTCTGTGGAGGTCTACTACAAAGACCTTCAAAACGTGGTAGAATACAAAGATGGGGCAAATTTGATATTGCAAAATCACCTCGAAACCGAACTCATCCCTGCGCAAGGACAATCCTATGGAATGGAGCTCTATGTAAAGAAAAACTTGGGAACATTAACGGGATGGATATCTTACACCTATTCTCGATCCTTGAGGCAAGTAATCACTCCATTTGAGGAGGAAAACATCAACAACGGGGCTTGGTATGCCTCCAACTTTGACAAGCCACATGACTTGACTTTGATTGGAAATTACAAGGTGAGTACCAACACTTCCATTTCGGCTACTTTTGCTTACAGTACAGGGAGACCCATTACCTTTCCTGATGCCAAGTTTGATTACTCAGGAAATAACCTCGCCTATTTCAAGGATCGAAATCAACAACGACTTCCCGACTTTCATCGACTAGATTTTTCTGTCAATTTCAAGTTAAAAGGAGAAGGAAAGTTTTTTGATGGGGATTGGACCTTCTCCGTACTCAACGTGTATGGCCGTAAAAATCCATTCTCCATCTTCTTTGACGATGCACCACAGCAACCTCCTCAAGCCTTCCGTTTGGCCTTGTTGGGTATTCCCCTTCCTAGTTTGAGTTATGCCATTAGCTTCTAAAGCCATGTTGAAAAGACTTATATACCTACTCCTCATTCTTCCAATAGCCTGCGTTGACCCCTATCAAGTTACCGTACCTGAAGGAGAGCAACTTTTGACCGTGGAAGGAATCATTTCCACAGGTCCAGGTCCACATTCCATCACACTCACTCGAAGTGCTACCTATGGAAGTATTTTCGAAGGACTCATTCGTCCTGTTTCCTTGGCTACGGTGGTAGTTCGGGACAACGAGGGAAATGTTACTTTCCTTACCGAAGGCAAAGATGAATTTAAAGGGACCTATTTCACCCCAGCAAATTTTCGTGCACAGGTAGGTAAATCCTATACCCTGCAGATACAAACTGCTGAAGGAAAAGTATACACTTCCACACCAGAGCGAGTAGCAGCTGTTCCTGCTATCCAAACCCTAGAAACGCGTACGGTCACCATCCCCACAGAAGATAGTGGTGTTCCAAATTCTGGTATTCAACTAATCGTAGGACTAAAAGATCCTGCCGATGAAAATAATTTCTATTTCTGGAAAACTGGACCAGCAGTATATATTCTGGAGACTCGTCCGGATTTATTTACCCCAAGGCCCACACCTCAAAACCCCGATCGCACTCCCCAACCAAAGGATTGTTGCAATTTCTGTTACAAATATGAGATTAGTAACAATCAAAGCTTATTTGTAGTCAATGATGACTCATTCAATGGCCTAAATACAAAAATCCCTGCCTCATTTATTGCGGATGATGGATTCCGCTTTGTCAATAAATATAGAGTAGACTTGAAGCAATACAGCATTTCACAAAATGCTTATCGATTTCTTCGTCTAGTCAAACAGCAAGCAGAAATAAGTGGGTCTATTTTTGACCCACCACCTGCAACCTTACGAGGAAATATGCTCAGCTTGGATAATCCAGATGAAGTGGTTTTGGGCTATTTTATAGCTGCAGGAGAAACCTCCAAAAGAATCTATGTAGATAGAAATGACCTAACTTTCAAACAAAACCCAGCAATCATTCAGGACGATTGCCGATTAATTCCCGGCTCATTCGTTGATCCTCCAGCAGATTGGAGACCCTAAAACCAAAAAGAGACCAACTGTTAATGATTGGTCTCTTTTTGATTTACAGTTATCCGTAGGAAAATATGGTTTGAAGTTAAAGTAAATGGGCCGTGGACCGTGGACTATTGACGATTACTTTTACTGAATCAATCCACCAACCGCTCCTCAAATCGAATCCCTTCTTTTTCCAAGGCTTCCAAAATTGGGAGATACAACTCAGGAACTACAGGAAGCCACAAGCCGCGCAGGGAAATCTTCCCTTTCAAAAAGAGATCTACGGCAATGGCCAGCGGTAGGCCCACGGTCTTGGCCATGGCCGTATACGTAGCGTCTTGCCCCTCTTGAACCAAGCTTGAAGTGAGCTTTTTGATCCCCGATTGGGTTTGAATCTCAAACTGATGTTGCATCACAATCAAATCCCGATCTGTCGGCTGAAGTGCCCACTGCTCCTCTAGAATTTTCTGAAGTAGCTGCGCAGGACTACCTTTTGTTTTTGGAAGGGGTTTTGATTCAAAAAAACCAAGCCACTGCAATTTTTCGAAAGTGGGAAAATCTAAGTCTGGAATAAGTTCTGTTAATTTTTCTTCCACACTGAGTTGGTCTGACCAAGGTAGAAAGGCATTAAAAAACTGCCGATAGGTGCCGTTTTCAGGCAACTCTAACCACGAAGTATCGTCAGTCATGCCTAATTGAACAAATACATTCCAAGCCTTACAGAACCCTTCTCGACGAAGCGTCCCTCGAAGCAAGGTAGCTACCTGCTCCAATCCATAAATGGCTTGGTAGTGCAGGGAATCCCGGTTGGGATAGCCTTCAAAATCCCCTAAACCTGGGAAATGTATCTTTTCTACGCGTTTAAATAACTGCTGGTAAGGCACCATCTTCAGTTCTCCATGGTCTAGAAACTTGGAGGTGCCTTGGCCTGCGAGTACCACATTCCTTGGATTCCAGGTAAACTTATATTTCCAAGGATTACTAGCTTCACTATCTGGAGAGATGAGCCCCCCACAATAGGAAGTAAAGGAACGAATATCTTCCCCTTTTGCTTTCGCCTCATGGATGATTTTTAACGCAGATAGGTGATCAAGCCCTGGGTCTAGTCCACATTCATTAAGAAAAAGGAGACCCTTGGCCTCAATCTCCAGCTTCATGGCGCGAAGGGATTCGCTTTCGTAGGAGGCTGTAAAAAAATGAACCCCCAACTTCAAGCAATCAGCTGCCAAAATAGGATGCAGTTCTGCTGGGAGCATGGAAATCACTACATCAGCCTGGCGGATTAATTGGTGTCTGGAATCTTCCTGATCCAAATCTACAGGGACAGCCTCCGTATGGAAGCGCCCCTTAAGTTTGGCCGCTGCCAAAGCAGGGTCTAGGTCCGCTACCAAAAACTTTCGCGACCCATCCCTACACGAATCAGCTAGGAAATCAATGAGGAATGTTGCAGATTTTCCTGCTCCAAATAGCAAAATGGTCGACATCGGATGGGCTTTGTTGCCTTAAAAATGTACCTTTTTTTTGATGCGAAAAAGGGAAAATTTAAGAATTAGGTAACATTTGCGTACCTTAATAGCTAGTCCCTCTCCAAACCACTACTACTTGTGAAGAAAATTACCACTACGATTGAGCTGGAAGAACTTGCCTTTTCAGAATTAAATCCTCTGGAAGTCACCTTGATTCAGCGAGCCAAAAAAATTTCCACAAATGCCTATGCCCCCTATTCCGATTTTAGGGTAGGGGCAGCAGTAGTTCTCTCCAATGGGGAGATCTACCAATCTTCGAATCAAGAGAATGTAAGTTTCCCTGTAGGCACCTGTGCCGAACGACTCCTTCTTGGTTATGTAGGCGCCAACTATCCTGAGCAAACTCCCCAAATCCTCGCCATTGTAGCACAGCGAGCTGGAGAGGATAGTTGGGCAAGAGTATCTCCCTGTGGGATGTGCCGCCAGGCCATCAATGAGGTTGAAAACCGGTACCAAAGCCCCATCACTATTTTGCTTTTGCAAGCCGATGGAACCGTCCTTCGGTTCCAAGGTATTCAACAGTTACTTCCTCTCAAATTTGATGATCTCCACAGCTGAGCGTGAAAAAATCCTTACAATTTCCTTACGAAGCCCCCTATTTTCTCTCCCATGAACCAACAGGAAAGGAGCAAGAAGTCTGGATTGTCCTACATGGCTATGGGCAACTGGCAGCGTTTTTTATACGGAAGTTTATTCCATTCTCCTCTCCAAATCGACTCTTTATCGCTCCAGAAGGCACCAATCACTCCTATTTACAGGAATTTCAGGGACGAGTTGGCGCCAATTGGATGACCAGTTACAATCGGGAAACTGCCATAGCAAACAACCACCGCTTCCTGAATCAACTCATGGAAGAATTGCTTTCTGAATTTCCCAATCTACCGCGCATCCACCTCTTGGGCTTTTCCCAAGGCGCTGCTACTGCCACACGTTGGGCCAGCCAATGGAGCAACACAGTAGATTCCTTGGTCCTATGGGGAGGAGGCTTTGCGCATGATTTAGAGCTAAATTTGGCCAAGCAAAAATTTGTTCGCACGGCAGTGTTCCTAGTCTACGGAACAGAAGATAAACTGATTACAGAAGAGAGTAAAAAAAGACAGGAAGAGCTCCTACTTAGCCTGGAAAAGCCGTTAACTGTATTGACTTTTGATGGCGGGCATGAACTAAACCCCTCCTTGCTGGAAAAAATTATAAATCAGGGAGTTTAAGTTTATTTTTTTGGTTAGAACTTGCACAATTTGAAACAATTTGTTGAACTTTCGACTACTAAAATTTTTAAAACATCTTGAACTCCATTCATGCTTTCGCTTTCTGAAAAAGAGGTAGATTTAATTGCTACCCAATTGCTTAAAGGCAATGTGTGTTTTTATCAACTTGATAAAAAGAAAATTCACCACATGCCGGACGATGAAGATTATTTCAACTACGACCTAACCCCAGAGGAAGAAGATATTCTCGACGAAATTGAAGACCAACCTGAAAATTTTGCAGAGTTTACTAGGCTAGAGCCTGTGCAGGAGCATCAACTCATGCAAGATTTTGTAGACCGTCGTGTTAAGGAAAAAACTTTGGCCGAAGACTTAGTTAGTGCCTTGAGTAAACCAAAAGCGACTACCGCTTTCCGTTTCCTGCTCGATGGATCCAAATACAAGAATGATTGGGCTGAATTTCTTCGAGGAAAATACCAGGACTGGATCAAGGAACAGGTAGATTCCTTCAACTACGCAGAAGACTAGTATTTCAACCGCTCCAAGATTCATTATCAGGAGCGGTTTTTTTAGGTGCTGTTGCCTAAATTCAAGGCCTACTTCTATTATACTCGTTCTATGAAAAAATTTCTCTTTTTTGGTCCCCTCCTTTTTGTCGTTCAGCTAATAAATGCCCAATCTTGGGATTGGGGTGGACCAATAGACCCCCTTCAAGCGAAGTTTCAAATCCAACAGTACCGATTGGAATTAGAAATTTTCCCAGAAACCCAATCCATTTCTGGCCGATCAACCATCACTTTTACCTCCCAAGAAAAACTCGATACACTTCGGTTTCAATTGATTGACCAGTACCAGGTAAGCAAGGTGCTCATGGATGGAAAAGAAGTAGATTTTTTCCAAAAAAGTGACCTACTAGACATCGTTCCCACAGACTGTACCTGTAATCAGGTGGAAATTTTTTATGGGGGTCCAACACCCATTGCCCAAAATCCTCCATGGACTGGGGGATTTACGTGGGAAAAAGATGCTATGGGTAGGCATTGGATGGGACTATCTTCCCAGGGCGAAGGAGCCAAACTATTTATGCCTGCCTTAGATCACCCCTCAAGCGAACCCCAGCAAGGGGTAGAGCTATCCATTACAGTTCCCAAACCTTACTTTGTAGCCTCCAATGGCCGACTCATCCAAACCCAAAATCAGGATCAAAAAGTACAGTACACCTGGAAAACTGACTATCCTATCAACAATTACAACATCAATTTTACCGTTGGGGTATTTGAAAAAGCGGAAACCGACTTTCGCTCTGTATCCGGAGCAGTAATTCCAATGGCAGTCTGGGTACTTCAGGATAACAAATATAAGGCCCAAGAACTGCTCGAAGTACTTCGGGTGAGTACCCAAACCCATGAAAAATTCTTTGGTCCTTATCCATTCCCGCAGGACAAAATAGCGGTAGTAGAAACGCCCTACTTGGGTATGGAGCATCAAACCATCAATGCCTATGGAAATAATTTCCAGTTTGTCCCCATGGGCAAAGTCCAATACGACTGGCTCCTCCACCACGAACTTGGACACGAATGGTTTGGAAACAAGGTTTCTGTAGGAGACTGGGCAGATATGTGGATTCACGAAGGGCTTACTGCCTTTGGGGACTGGTTGTTTTATTGGGAACATGGAGGACCGGAGGCCTACTTCAAAAAAGCCAGAGCCGAAGCCAGGGGCATTCCGCATGCTCGACCTGTGCTGAGTCCACCCAACTCGACAGAAAAAACAGCCTACCATCCTGAAATCTATACCAAGGGGGCGATGGTCATCCACTCCCTTCGAGGGGTCTTGGGTGACGAACTCTTTTTCCCGGCCTTGAAAGCCTTTGCGAGTGAAGAGCAGTTTACCTACTTAAATCTGGTCACTACGAAAGACTTCACCGATTTTATCCAGCGCTACACGGGTCAAAATTTGGAAGGGTTTTTTAAGCTTTACCTGGAGACTACCAACCTGCCCGAATTGAAGGTACGCAAACAAGGAAAGGCGGGGTATCGAATTGCTTTGGAAGGTATTGACTTTGAAATGCCGGTGGAAATCAACACTTCAGAAGGTAGTCAAAAACTCTTGATTGGAAAAAAAGGGGTTTTAGTCACCAGCAGCAGCTTACCTGAAGTAGATCCGAGGGGCTGGCTGATGCTGAAGCGGTAGGGTATAAATCTTAAATCCCCCTTGCCCCCTTTCAAGGGGGAATAGACCCAAAGCTCATTCAACTACTTTATATGGACTCAGTAGAATTTCACATTTAAAAATAGAATGTCAAGTTCTTAATTTATTAGGATCAGGGGATGTGATTCCCCCTTAATAAAGGGGGTTAGGGGGATTTGTAGCCCATGACAGATGGATTGAATCCTACGTATCCAATTACAATTAAAAAATCAGCGGATCTTTTCTGTTTTAATCTGCGTGAAAAAAAAGAAGATTCGAGCTGCAAGCCGGTAAACCCGCTGTAGCGGGTCGAACCTTGAATAGCCCTAGGTGAAACCTGCCGGAGGTAGGTAAACCTAGGGAATACAAAACGCATGTATGTTTACACAACCCGCCATGGCGGGATGAACAAGTTTAGCTAGCGAAAAAAAAGTCGCACAAAGAAGCATAAGCCGCAAAGGGATTGGATATGGTAGTACAAACCTTGCTCTAGGATAAAA
>JANQWS010000012.1 GCA_030729785.1 Algoriphagus sp.
ATTTGCTGGGGGACTTGGGTTTATCCTAATCTACTTCATCCAAGAACCTTGGATGCTCCACCTTTGCTTTGCACTTGTCGGAATCTCGTGGGCAAGTATTTTATCCATGCCGTATGCCATGCTATCAGGTTCTGTAGAACCAAAAAAGATGGGGGTCTACATGGGGATTTTCAATATGTTTATTGTTCTTCCACAAATCGTTGCCGCCTTGGGAGGAATCAATTTCTTATACAAGCTCATTTTTGGAGAAGAAGTCATCTACACCATGGTCTTGGCTGGAGTCCTTTTAATGCTCGCAGGCTTTGCAAACTTGTTGATCTCAGATCGACGAGCAACCCACGATCAATAGCCTCTGAACTTTTTATTATTGTCACATGAGCGACCAAACCAAAATCCTACGAATTACAGGGGTTCCTGAACATTTCAATTACCCTTTGCGCGTGTTAGAACGAAGCCAACCCCTGATAAATTCAGGGATTCAAGTGGAGTGGAAGGAGGAGTCAAGGGGATCAGGGCAGCTCCTCCAAGATCTGAGAACTGGTGACACTGATTTGGCACTGCTTCTAACAGAAAGTTTCTTAAAAGATTGTTCCACCGGAGGCCAAAACAAAATGCTTGGCTACCACGTCCTCTCCCCACTAATCTGGGGAATCCACGAGTCACCGAGTTCCACGCAAATCCCTACAAAAACATCAAAAAAGAATTTTTTTGTCAGTCGCATGGGTTCTGGATCGCACTTGATGGCACAGGTGCTCGCCGCCAGAGAAGGCTGGCCTGTAGACTCGCTCAACTTTCAAATCATTGACAATTTGGATGGTGCCTTAGCTGCATATGCCCAAGGAGAAGAAGGATATTTTCTCTGGGAAAAATACACCACAAGCCCAATTGTGGAGCAAGGAATGCTTATTCGTACCGGTGAGCTCCCCAGCCCTTGGCCTTGTTTTGTCTGGGTGGCTTCCCCACAGGCAATCCAAACTTGGGGAAAACACCTATTTGAAGTTCGCGATACAGTCTATGCCATCTCGGATATGTTAGTCAAAAAGCCCGATTTGGTAGAGCAACTTGCACAAGAGTACCATCTTTCCCCAATTCTAGTGAGTGAATGGCTTACCCAAACTACCTGGTGTACAGAAGGCACCCTTCCTCTGGACTCTTTCACAGAAATCAGCGAAAAAGTACGCAGATTGGGGATCATCGACCAGACTATACGCCCTGAGGAGGTCCTACTAAAAAATATTTAATCCGCTAATAATCAGATATTTAAATAATTATTTTAGGGTGTTAATGATTCCATCATCACTTTTTAACCCTTCCATAACCTAGTTCTTCCTACCTTTGGCATCTACAAAATTTGGCCGATCGAAAAAGTGTAGGAGCGCAGCGAGGGCTATCTCTTAATTAGACATGAGCAGAAAAAACCCTCATTCAGGATGTTAAAACAAGTACCCATATCGATCTTGATGGCGGTTTACAATACCGACTTTGCCGCCACAAAACGAGCGATAGACTCTGTTATTAATCAAGATTTTCAAGATTTTGAATTGATCATCATCGACGATGGGAGCAAAGAAAATAACCGAGAATCCTTGATGAAATACATCGAAGCGCATGAAGATCGACTCTGCTACATCCGCCATAGCAACCGTGGTCAAGCGGCATCAATTAACCGCGGTGTACTCAACAGCGTAGGAACCTACATTACTATCCTAGACAGTGACGACGAGTACAAGCCCAACCACCTTTCCTCCTGCCTCCGAGAGATGAAGTCAGCCGACTTAATTTGCTCCACCTCCGAAACCATTGTCGAAACACCAGAGGACTACTTCGTGCCTGATAGAAACGACTTAAGCAAGCAAATTCATTTGGATGAAGCCACCCTTTTTGGAACTCTTTTCGGGCTTAGAGAAGTATTCTTAAACCTACCATTTAGAGATGGGTTTGCTGCAGATTCGGACTTTTTTGAAAGAGCCAGATCAATTTACAGGGTTAAAAAAGTGGACCTGCGAACCTACATTTATTACCGTAACAATCCGAACAGTACTTGTTCCCAGGTAAAATTACAACAGCTACTAGAGGCAGGCTCATGACTGGGAATTACCCAAAGCTACCTCCAAATAGCAACCTGATCCTTGCCTGTCACATCACTGGGGTTTATGATGTCAACCGCAACACCACACTTCAAGACAATAACTATGAATTGGTGCGCAACTGGGCAGAATCGATCGCAGCTGCCAAACTTCGTGGAATACTGTTTCATAATGGCTTTAACGATGAAACCTGCCGAATTTACGAAAACGATTACCTCACCTTTGTAAACATTTCCTACAATCCCCAATTCAACCCCAACGTATACCGTTACCTCGTTTACCTAGATTTTTTAGAAAAACAAACCCATCCCCCAGCCAATATTTTTGTTACCGATGTTTCGGATGTAACGCTAGTAAATAATCCCTTTGTTGACCCACTTTTTATCACCTCACCCAACACGCTTTTTTGTGGAGATGAGCCCACTCAACTGGCTAACGAATGGATGCAGGCACATTCTAGTAGTTTAAGGAGCCAAATTGAGGACTATGCAGATTATGAAATGCACCATGCTTCAAAAACACTCTTGAACTGTGGTATCATAGGCGGAAATTATCCCCTTTTTTTAACCTTTCTCCAGCAACTCTGCGCAATTCATCGCCAATACAATGTATCCAATAAAACTGCCTACACTGGAGATATGGGAGCATTTAACTACCTGGCACGAACCAAATTCAATAACCAGCTGATCCACGGCTATCCAGTCAATACAGTCTTCAAAGGGTACGAAGAATCACGTATGGACTGCTGGTTTCGACACAAATAGAAGCAAATTAGAGCCTCCCCTTTTCAATAAAGCAAAATCTGTTTATCGGCTTTGACAGTAGTAACCAAAGAAAAATAAGGTTTGAAGTCCAAATAGGTGGGCAATGGTCTGGCGTCTACCTACAGATAGCCATCTGTCGGCGATTATCCGCTAGGGTTGCCATCTCATTTAGCAAAAGGATGCAGCTAACCCTTAAATCCTAATCCCCGAGTTTGGTCCAGTCCCATTCCTTATTGATATGGGAAATCGCATGATGGGCCGTTAAATCATAGAGACAGGGAACTATAGAAATGTAATTATTGGCAATAGCCCATTCGTCATTATCCTCCCCCTTGTCATAATTCACAAAATTGCCAGCCATCCAAAAATACTTTCTTCCCGTTGGGTCAAAGCGCTCAGCAAACTCTTCCTGCCACTTGGCATCCGCCTGTCGGCAAATTTTAACTCCCCGAATCTCCTCATTGCGCTTGGGTGGGAAATTGACATTGAGTGCAATTCCTTTTGGAATCCCATTTTCCAAAACTTGGCGAGCAATTTTTTCGACCCATTCTTCAACGTGAGAAAAATCAGCCTTGGAAGAGAAATCACACAAACTAAACCCAATTGAGGGCAAGCCCTCCAATGCGCCTTCAATAGCTGCGGACATGGTCCCGGAATACAATACAGAAATAGACGTATTGGATCCATGATTGATGCCACTGACAACCAAATCTGGTTTTCGATCTTTCAATACGTAGTGTTTGGCTAATTTGACACAATCTGCAGGGGTTCCACTCGACTTGAAAGCCAAAACATCCTCAAAAATATCCTCCTCATACAAGCGTAGGGTTTGACCAATAGTGATCGCATGGCCCATTCCCGATTGAGGACTATCTGGAGCTACAACTACCACATCCCCTAATTTTTTCATGACAGAAACCAATACACGAATTCCCTTAGAGGTTATTCCATCATCATTGGAGACCAGGATTAAAGGCTTGGACATGATTAATTGTTTTTTAATTCGTTGTAGTAAGCAGTGATTCGTAAAAGATCTCCTCGTTGATTGTATTCCAATCGATTTTTACGCATGTACAATTGGAGCTCTTCATCGTAGCCTGACAAGAGATCAAACAACTCTTTTTTCTTGCCACTATACCGCTCCAAGCGTCCATTTTTTAAAAAGTAATAGGTAAATGCCAATCGAAAGCCTGCTATCGTTTGAGGCCCCCAAAAAGGATTCATTCCAACACCTGCCCAATTGTTCATCCCCCGATTATCGGTAGCAATATACTCTCGACAAAGTAAGGCAATGTGCGTCCCTTGGGTCAATACTTCAAAAAAAACGGGGGTTTCATAGTCACCATTTAACGCGTAAGGCAAACTGTAGAAATTTCGAATCCCTTTATAAATCTCATCGAAAATTTCAAAGCTCTTTACATTCGAGGCCGTGTAGGTGATGATTGTTTCTGCTTGCAGCTGTACCAAATTCGATTCAAAATCGTATTTCACTAAACCTGAAACCGAAGACCCATCTACCAAATTAAGTGTGCCTTTATGCCAAATTTGGGAAGGAAATTGATTTCTATCTTGAGCACTGCTAAGCGTGCTCAAACCAATAAAAATTAGAAATAGACCAGGTTTTAAATATCTCATGATAATCTTAAACGGAAAGAAGGCAGGCAAGTTTTTAACCCAATTCAAAATCCAAGCACCTTATTTTAAAATAGTATGCCCCATTTTGTCTCGCTTCGTTTGCAAGTACTTTTCATTGTGGGGGTTGGGCTGTATTTCTATCGGTACTTGTTCTACAATCTCCAATCCATAGCCCAACAAGCCAACTCTTTTTTGAGGATTATTGGAAATCAATCGAATCTTAGATATGCTCAAATCCCTTAAAATCTGCGCCCCAACCCCATAATCTCTACTATCCATGGGTAAACCTAGCGCCAAGTTGGCTTGCACCGTATCCATCCCTTCTTCTTGAAGTTTGTAGGCCTTCAATTTATTGATAAGTCCAATTCCTCTCCCCTCTTGGTTCATGTACAAGACTACCCCTCTTCCTTCTTGCTCCACGAGTTCCATCGCTGCATGCAGTTGAGGGCCACAATCGCATCGGCACGAACCGAAAATATCCCCTGTGGCACAAGAAGAATGAACACGGACGAGCACAGGCTCATCCTTTTCCCAACTGCCTTTAATCAAAGCCAAATGAATTTCCTGCGTATTGGTTTGGCGATAGGCAATCAAATCAAAATCACCCCAAGCAGTTGGCATATCTACCCCAATTTCACGGGTAATCAAACTTTCATTTTTTAGCCTGTAGGCAATCAAATCCTTGATGGAAACAAGTTTGAGGTTAAATTTTTCGCGAACTTTCACTAAATCATCCAATCGAGCCATGCTTCCGTCCTCATTCATGATTTCTACGAGTACGCCTGCAGGTTGTAAACCTGCTAATCTTGAAAAATCAATGGCTGCCTCGGTATGGCCTGCTCTTCGCAATACGCCCCCTCTTTTAGCTTTGAGCGGGAAAATATGTCCTGGCTTACCCAACTCATTGGGATGAATGCGATCATCTACCAATGCTAAAATTGTTTTGGCTCGATCCGAAGCAGAAATACCGGTGGTACAGCCGTGTCCAATTAAATCTACAGATATGGTAAAAGGTGTTTCAAACACCGCCGTATTACTACCAACCATCAAGTCTAAGCCTAGTAATTCACAGCGATCTTCAATCAAAGGAGCGCAAATCAGTCCTCGTCCATGCGTAGCCATAAAGTTGATGATCTCTGGGGTGACTTTTTCAGCAGCACAAACAAAATCGCCTTCATTTTCTCGATCCTCATCATCGACTACAATGATTACCTCTCCGTTTTTGATCGCCTGAATGGCATCTTCAATGGGGTCAAGCGTATATTTTTCCACAGATACGTGTTTTTAAAAGCGTTGTTTGCTAGCAAAGTTAGCTGGTTTGAATAGAAAACTGGAACAGTCAATGGAAAGTTTGGAATTAACCAATTACAATTCCCAGCTCTTTATCAATTTTAAATTTAAATTTCTTTAATTCAAGGTAGAGTTCAAGTAACTCATTCACCTCAGCTTCTTGAAGTTGCATCGCTTCGGCCTCTTTGATTTTGGCCATGGCTTCCTCCATCATTTTTTGTAAAAACCGACGCTTCAATCTTAAAATAGACTTGAAAGCTGTAGTTGCTAAATCATCCGACTCAAGCTGAATAAAAATCTGGAATTTATCCTTCCAATGGTTGGAAACTTCATGCCGCTGAGTAACCAAGGCGATGGCTTCCTGACGAATTTCCGTATCGGAATGATTTAAAAATAATTCATCAGTGGGGATATTTCCTGATACACCCTGCTCTTTGAATACCTGTAGCATTTTTTGGTAAATAGGAGTTTGAAATGCAATCTCCTTGATTTCTTCCATCACATATTGGCTAAAATGTACCTCTTGAGCATCCAGCCTAATGCTTCCATAATTTATTAATAAGCGCATGGTCTCGCGCTCCTGAAGGAGAATAGTACCTTCCGAAGGGATTTCTTCAGGAGCCGCTACTAACTCGTCAATGCTTTCTTCGATTGCCTTTTCTTCCTTGGCCCGCTCAAATTGTTCTTTTTGGGTTTTTAAAAGAATTTTATTGAGTTCGGCATGGATGATTTCTTCTTCGATTGCCAACAAATTTGAAGCCTCCTTGGCATAGACTGATCGAATAATTGGGTCTGGAATTTTACCTATACTTTGCACGACCTCACGGATTATTCCTGCTTTACGAATAGGGTCTTGTTCAATTTCCTCTTTATAAAGCCCAATTTTGAAACCGATAAAATCTCGGCTCTCCTTTTTGAGGTACTGTTGAAAAGCTTGTGAACCCACTTTTCTAGAGTAGCTATCAGGGTCTTCCCCCTCTGGAAAGACGACTGCTTTAACATTTAATCCCCCTTCCAATAGTAGATCAATCCCCCGCAAAGAAGCTTTGATTCCTGCTGGATCGCCATCATACAGCACTGTAACTTGATTGGTAAATCGGCGAATTAATTTAATCTGTCCCTCAGTAAGGGAGGTTCCGGAGGAAGCAACCACATTTTCAATTCCTGAAAGGTGCAAAGAGACCACATCGGTATACCCTTCTACTAAAAAGCAATTGTCAAAATCACGGATTGCCTTTTTTGCTTGAAACATCCCATAGAGCACATCACTTTTGTGGTAGATGGGGGTCTCTGGCGAATTGATGTATTTGGGTTGATTTTTGTCTTTGGTTAATATCCTAGCCCCAAAGCCAATGGCTTTGCCACTGACATTGTGGATAGTAAAGGTGACACGGTTCCTAAATCGATCGTACAGGCGTTCGGGCTCCCCTTCTTTCTGCAAAATCAAACCCGCTTTCAATAAAATATCTTCTTGGTAGCCTGCCGCTTTGGCTGCTTTCAAGAAATTATCCCAGCCATCTAATGCATACCCTAGGTCAAACTTTTGAATAATTTGCGGACTAAAGCCACGTTCTTTGAAGTAGCTTACACCGATGGACTTTCCTTCTTCGGTGTCTAAATTTTTAATAAAAAAATCTTTGGCAAAGTTGGTGGCTATAAACAAACTCTCTCGTTCGTTTTGCTCCAAATTTTGCTCTGGACTGAGATTTGCCTCCTCCTCTACTTCTATTCCATATTTTCCTGCAAGCTGTCGAATGGCTTCCTGGAAACCGATTCCTTCGATATCCATCACGAATTGGATGGGATCTCCTGCTTTTCCACAGCCAAAGCACTTGTAAATTTGTTTGGATGGCGAAATGGAAAATGAAGGCGTTTTTTCCCCATGAAAAGGGCAACAGGCCCACATATTTTGGCCCTTCTTTTTCAAGGGCACATAGTCTCCAATCACCTCGACGATGTCAACGCGTTCTTTTACTTTGTCGGTAGTCAGTTTACTAAGGGACATGGGATGAATTGAGTAAACAAAGGTAAGGACTCCGATGGGAAATCGTAGCTAGATGCCAAAGAAGAAAATTCGGTTCCCACACCTTGTAAAATACCTGTGGGGGTTTTTCTAAGACACATTCTTGACCTAACTTGCAAAAAAATTTCAAATACCATGCAATTGACTCCAGAATTGTTGAAAAAATCCCTATCCAAAGTCCAGGATCCTGATTTAAAGCGGGATTTGGTTTCTTTGGGAATGATTCAGGGGATAGAAATAAATGGCAGTTTGGTTAAGTTTTCGGTTGTACTGACCACACCCGCCTGCCCACTAAAGGAAGTCATTAAAAATAATTGCTTGGAGGTTTTGGATGAAGATTTTGGCAAAAATTACAGCTGGGAGATTTTTATGACCTCACAGGTTACTACCGTACGCGAAGCCACCCCCATACTCCCACAGGTAAAAAACATCATTGCCATCGCTTCAGGAAAAGGAGGCGTTGGCAAATCCACGACAGCAGTCAACTTAGCTGTTGCCCTTGCTGAACTAGGAGCGAAAGTGGGATTGATTGATGCAGATATTTCAGGTCCATCCATACCCACGATGTTTAATGTGGAGGGGGAACAACCTGCGGTAAAAAAAGAAGGAGAAAAGAATATTATTGTTCCAATAACTCAGTACGGCGTGAAGATGATGTCTATTGGATTTTTAACTCCAACAGACAGTGCTGTCGTTTGGAGAGGTCCCATGGCGAGCTCAGCTTTGCGTCAATTTATTGCCGATGTGGAATGGGGAGAACTGGATTACTTATTAATAGACCTACCTCCAGGTACCTCTGACATTCATCTCACACTGGTACAAACAGTACCAGTAACAGGAGCTGTAATAGTGACAACTCCGCAAAAAATAGCACTTGCCGATGCCACGAAAGGATTAAGCATGTTTCGCCAGGCTCAAATTAATGTTCCCATCTTAGGTGTTATAGAAAATATGGCTTATTTTTCACCTGAAGAACTTCCAAACCACAAATATTACCTGTTTGGTAAGGATGGAGGAAAGAAGCTGGCAGAGAAATACGAGGTCCCTTTCCTAGGAGAAGTTCCAATCGTACAAAGTATCCGCGAAAGTGGAGATAGCGGCTACCCTGCAGTACTTAAATCTGGGCCTACTCAAGAGGCCTATTTGAAACTTGCAGAGGAGGTAGCGCGTCAGATTGCAATACGGAATTCTTCACTAGAGAAAACCGAGTTAGTAGAAATTAAACCTTAAGAATTGCTCATGGAAGCTGTATTGAGAGAAAAAATAGAATTTGCCTTGGACACCATTCGACCTTATCTAGAAGCAGATGGAGGAAATGTGCGTATTGTAGAGCTTACAGAAGAGTATGTGTTAAAAATTGAAATGCTGGGAAATTGTGGTTCTTGCCCCATGTCCTCCATGACTCTAAAAGC
>JANQWS010000013.1 GCA_030729785.1 Algoriphagus sp.
CTAGGAATTAAGGGCTTTTTTGTGTGCAGAGAGGAAGGGATTCGAACCCTCGATACCCTTTTGGAGTATACACACTTTCCAGGCGTGCTCCTTCAACCACTCGGACACCTCTCTGTTTGTGGTTTGATCCGTTACTCGAATCGGAGTGCAAAGAAAAAAATTATTCCTCCCGTTTCCAAACCCCTTTCAGAAATAAACCAAAATTAGGTGGTGATTTCGCCTGCAATGGACTGAGTGAGCTGCACACAAATCTCTTCTCGACTCAATTTTTGGCCAAGTAAAAACATCAACTTGGTGACGGCTGCTTCGGTGGTCATATCGGCCCCACTCACCACTCCCACAGCCAGCAATTCCTTGCTGGTTTCGTAACGCCCTTGGATAACACGCCCTCCATTGCATTGAGACACATTCAAGAGGATCAAACCCTTCTTGATGGCAGATTCCAAGGACTTCATAAACCAATCCAAGGAGGGACTATTTCCAGATCCGTAAGTTTCTAAGACCACCCCTCGTAAACCCTCAATTGCAAAGCAAGCATCCAAAATCTTATCTGTTATCCCAGGAAATAACTTCACAATCATGACTCCATTGTCGAGATTACTTCGGTTTACTAATTTTTTATTGGGTTCAAAAGACCGTATCGCCGTGGTATTGTAATCAATTACAATGCCTGCCTCAGCCAAAATGGGGTAATTTTCAGATTCAAATGCATCAAAATGGATGCTCTGCACCTTTTTGGATCGGTTACCACGCAAAAGCATGTGGTTAAAGAAAATACACACTTCTGGAACAATTGGTCTCCCTTTTGTTTTGGCAATGGCAATCTCCAAGGAGGTCATTAGATTTTCTCGAGCATCGGAGCGCATGGCCGAAATTGGAAGCTGAGCTCCAGTAAAAATCACCGGCTTGTTTAACCCCTCTAGCATGTAACTCAACATGGAAGCGGAATACGCCATCGTATCGGTCCCATGAAGGACCACAAAGCCATCGTAGCTATCGTAATTTTCGGTAATGATGTAGGCCATGTCTTTCCAGTGGTCCATGGTGACATTGGAAGAGTCAATGGGCTCTGGAAATGAAATGACAGTAACCTCAATATTCATGTTGGAAAGAATGGGAATCTTCTCCAAAATCTGCCCAAAATTAAAGGGTACCAAGGCACCAGAATCATCGTAAGACATTCCCAAAGTACCCCCAGTATAGATAATTAGCACTGAAGATGCCTTCTTAGTCTTAATTCCAGTATTGAGACGAACGATTTTGTAATTCATTTTTCAATCGTTTTAAAGAGGTGAAGTGCTTGCGCACTGGTTGATTCTGCGACTACCTCTGCTGCTACTCCCAAAAGATCTCCCACCCGCTCGGCGATAAAGGGCAAATAGGCTGGAGAATTTCGCTTTCCCCGATGAGGCACAGGTGCCAAATAGGGGGCATCTGTTTCCAATACCAAATGTTCCAATCCAATATACGGAATCACTTGATCCAAACCTCCATTTTTGAAGGTGACTACACCTCCAATTCCCAACAAAAAACCCAAGTCTGTAATTCGCTTGGCTTGATCAAGGGTTCCTGTAAAGCAATGAAATATGCCTTTCAGCTTCCCATTATGCATTTTTTCGATGAAGTCAATCGTCAGGTCTATCGACTCTCTACAGTGAAGCACAATGGGCAAATCATATTTCTTGGCCCAACCTATTTGAACCTCAAGTGCAGCTAGCTGCCGATCTAGGTGGGTCTTATCCCAATACAAATCTGTACCTATCTCTCCAACGGCAGCAAAAGGCCTCCTACTGAGCCAATTTTCCATCTCCTGCAACTGTACCTCAAAGTCCTCCCCTACATCGCAAGGATGGAGCCCCATCATGGGCACACAGAGGTCTCCATAGCGTTGTTCGCAATCCAGCATGGCATCAATAGTCTCCACATCTACATTGGGCATAAACACCTTTGTAATGCCCGCAGCACGAATTTCGGCAATTACCTCGTCCCGGTCCGAATCAAACTTACTGGAATAAATATGAGCATGGGTATCAATCAATCGCATGGATACAAAACAGGGTCTGGGATAAAATTTCTTCCTCAAAAATAAGAAACTATTCCTGCAAACACCTCAATGAAACCAACAGCTGGAAAATTTAGGATTGAAAACAAGTCCAAGAATTAGAAATTAGGCCTATAATCCCTGCGTTTCAAACCCTTCGGAAACCAAAAAGTCAAGGTAGCTAGGGAGAATTTTTCTCAAGCGATCTTTGGTTTTCTCTTGATCGTGAAAGACAAGGATAGCTCCTGGTTTGGTTTGGGCCTTACATTTTTGAAGGCTTGCTTCAATTGCCAAAGAAGAATCAAAATCATAGCTAAGCAAACTCCACATGGCTATGGTTTTTTGTTTGGATAGGGCTTGAGCTTGCCCTGGACTTATCCAGCCATAGGGAGGTCGAAAAAAGTCTGTTTGAACACCTAAAGTATCCTCTAAAATGAAATCGCAGGCAGCAACATCTTCTAAATAGGTTTTGGTGGACGCTTTCCAGCCAGAAAGATGGTGATACGTATGATTCCCTAGTTGATGCCCAGCAGCCACTACCTCCTGTGCCAAAGAGGGATGTTTCCGTACATTATCGCCCACCATAAAAAAAGTAGCAGTCAGCGCTCTTTTGGCCAACTCCTCCACCACCCAATCGGTAATTCCAGGTACAGGCCCATCGTCAAAGGTGAGCGTTACTTTTTGACCCAAATCTGGCCCTTTCCAAATTCGCTTGGGATACAATAAAGCTAGTCCTGCTGGCATTTGGAAAATCCTCATGAGCTAGAAAAGCAAAGGCTCAACAAGGTCAAGTCATCGTGAAAAGGTACTTTAGCCGTAAATTTATCGAGAACAATCCTAAATTCTTGATGAAATTCACTTGGATCCTGGGCACTGTTTTTTTCGACCAACTCCCGAAAGCGCTCCTCCCCAAATTCTTCTTCCGCTGGGTTCATGGCTTCGGTTAATCCATCGGTAAACAAGTGAAGCATAAAATCCTTCATTTCCCTCCGCCTACCAACCTCCATAAATGGAAGCGATTCAAAAGCTCCCAAAATGGTGGTACCCGCCTCCAAAAATTCTACCGAATTCGTTTTCAAATCACGAAGCACAGGGGGATTATGGCCTGCATTTACAAACTGAAGTTCACCCGTATCCTTGGTATACTCGCCTATAAAAAAAGTGATAAAACGCTCTCCTTTGGTTAGGTCAAATAAGGTAAAATTGAGTTGGTGAATTAAGGTTTCCAAGTCAGTATGGCTCCTCAGTAGCGTCCGCAAGGCCGCTTGAAAATTGGACATCAACAAAGCTGCCGCCATCCC
The DNA here is from genome assembly GCA_030729785.1 of Algoriphagus sp. GTDB lineage: Bacteria > Bacteroidota > Bacteroidia > Cytophagales > Cyclobacteriaceae > Algoriphagus. The sequence goes on from JANQWS010000013.1 coordinate 3,343, forward strand.
TTTTCCAGAAACATCTGCAATACAGAAATAAATTTTCCCATTGCCATCCTCAATTAAATCGTAATAGTCTCCCCCCACCCGGCTATGAGGCATGTAGGTAACCTCTGCTTTCAAAAATTGGGTAGCTGGCAACGTAGCAGGAAATAAAAGTTGCTGCACCTGAGAGGCAATTTCCATCTCCCGTTTTAAGACTTCTTGCTCCAATTGCCTTCTGGCAAATCGCTTGTTTTCCAAAGCCACCACTAGGATATTAGTTAAGGCCTGCGTAAAGTCCAAATCCAATGCAATGGCTTTGTTTTTCTGCTTAATGAATAAAATGGCAAGCAATTTTTCTTTGTGGTAAACCGGTAGGTAGGTTTCCAATTCCCCAAAGGAAAATCCTTCTTCCAATTGAATGGATAAGCTGCCTGTTTTTTTGTCCTCTTTCACCGAAGTGTGCACTAGTAAACCCGGCGTTTTGGCCTTTACCCCATGCGCAATTCGCTGTTCAAAATCTCCTTCCTTAGCCACATATAGAATTAAGGACCGAATGGATAAATGAACCAAACAGGTAAACTTAAAGATGTTGACTAACACCTCCTCCGATTGATTTTCATTGATGGCCTGAGTGATTTCTAACAGGGCCTTTAACTCCAATTCTTTCCGTTGGAGCTTGTATTCTTCTACGTGCACGTTAGAGGGTAGTATGGGCCATAAGCCCCTTTTTTGTTGCTAAATACAGCAAGTCTGTCCCCACTTCGTAAAGATTGATTGCATCAAAACACTCTTGATCTGGGGTAGTAAAACACTTTATCCAGCCTTTTTCCTTAAGCATACCCAAGGTGTCGAGTAAGTGTTTGTCCTCCCAACCCAAGGCTTCCTGAAGGACAGAATAGGGCTGAACAAAATACAATTCGTCTAATAGATCAAATTCGTCGTCACTCATGGGTCGTTTACTAATTCATAAAATTACAGAATCTTCTTGAAAATTCAGGTAAAACACTCTCCAAGGAGCAGCATAATTGAAACCGCTACTTCCAGCAAGGGTAATTAATCCATGATTTTTACCTACAATTCAATTAACTTGTCTTCGTGAAAGACCCAGCTAAAAATCAGTCTACTGAGAAAATTATTCTAGGCATTGACCCTGGTACGACTGTAATGGGCTACGGATTAATTTCCACCGCAGGAAAAAAATACAAAATCTTGCAGTTTGGGGTAATTCACCTGAAAAAATACGAAACCCACGAACTGAAATTAAAGAAGATTTTTGAACGGATAAGTGGTATTTTGGATGAATTTGCTCCCGATTCAGTGGCATTAGAAGCCCCTTTTTATGGCGTCAATGTGCAATCCATGCTCAAATTAGGACGTGCACAGGGAGTAGCTATGGCAGCAGCACTATCCAAAGAAATCCCCATTACCGAATACTCTCCTAAAAAAGTAAAGCAATCTGTAACCGGGAATGGTAACGCCTCCAAGGAACAGGTGGCAGCCATGCTTCAAACCTTACTTGGCATTGAGGAACTCCCCAAACTTTTGGATGCTACGGATGCATTGGCTGTGGCCCTATGCCATCATTTCCACGAAGGGCGCATGCAGACACGAGGAAGGAATGAAGGATGGAAATCCTTTATCCAAGACAATCCAGAAAGATTGAAAAAATAGTTTACGGGAAGTGTTACTACTCCGTTTTCTCTTTTGCTGCTTTAGAGGGGAGCGTATACCCGACTGAGAGCTTCACCACCGTATTATTTACGTCTGCTTGAAAGTATTTAAAAGACTTTACGCCAAAATCATAGCTTGCTTGAAGATGGAGTTCATCCGTCAATTGATAGCCTACCCCGACAACACCCCCAATTTCATAGCCACCTACAGGCGCAGTATCGGTAATTTTTATACTTCCTTCGGTATACGTTCTTGCCAGAAGAAACCCTACCTGGGGACCAGCAAATACATTAAAGTCCTTATTCACGGCATATCGAGCCATTACAGGGATATCCAAGTAACTCAAAACTTCTTCAAATTCATTATTTGTAAAAGAACTTAGCGTGCTAATTCCTTTCCCCGAAAAAAATAAACCCGGTTCTACCGTTAACTTTTCGGTAGCTTCCATCCCATAGTAGACGCCTAAGTGAGGTCTTATCAAAGAGGTAAAAGCACGTTGGACATCCCCATTGGAGAAATTGGAGGAGCCGATGCCGGCACGAATACCGATTTGGGCAGTAGCAGCAGTAGCAGCAGAAATTAAAAATGCAGCGATAAGAAGTCCTTTTTTCATAGTAGAGGTGGTCAATTATTTCTTAAAACTAAAACAAGAAAAGCAAAAATCTAACAGGAGGTATCTTTTTATTATATGCTTATGCGCAATTATGCCAGTATTCCCACCGGAGTACTAAAACCTGCGGATAATCGTCCATAGACGACGGCCCACAGACCACCGCTCTCCTGATTGAACTACAAACCTTATTTTATTCCGTTACTAGTGAAAAAGCGGATAATCATATTTTATTCTTAGGAAAGTGCTGCCTTCGTTCTAAAAAGTACCTAGGTCACTTCGCCTAGTTCCTTTCATTTGGAAACCGCACCAAAATTTGCCAAATTTCCCTTACAAATTTAAAACCCAAAACCACCTGGATTAGTCTGAAAAGACTTGATCTCATGAATTCCCTTTTCAGTGAATAAAAACTTGAGGACACCAACGCGAAACCCCCACTCCTTCGAAATGATTCGACCACTTCTTCTTTTTGCTTTTGGTTTGATGCTCTTTAGCTGTAGCAGTCAATCTAGCGAACAAACATTCGATAGTTCCTCCCTTCGTCGCGCCACTATTGAGGAAGTAGAAACCCTGATTGAAGCATTTATCCTTGCAGAAGACTCCAGCACAATTCGTATTCCGGAAGGATTCTACGATCTTAAAACCCAGCTTATTCTTGACAATAAAAAAAGCATTCGTATTCACGGAGAGGGCATGGATAAAACAGTACTCTCTTTCCGAAATTTAAAATCAGGCGGTGAAGGGGTGAAAATCGTCGGTGCCAACATTACCATTGAGGAATTAAGTATCGAAGATGCTCCTGGCGATGGGATTAAAGCCCAACATACAGATGGGATTACTTTTAGAAAAATTAATGTCACTTGGACGAATGGAGATAAATCCAAAAATGGAACCTACGCCATCTATCCAGTCCAATGCAAGAATGTGCTGATCGATAGTTGCATTGCCTCCCATTCCAAGGATGCAGGAATTTATGTAGGTCAATCGGAAGACATTGTGGTCAAAAACTCGTTGGCATTTGGAAATGTCGCAGGAATAGAAATTGAAAACTGTGACAGAGCCGAAGTATTTGGGAATACAGCTCGCGATAATGCAGGAGGAATTTTGGTGTTTAACCTACCTGGTCTGCCTAAAAGTGATGGTCGGCAAACCCGTATTTACGACAACGACATTGTAGACAACAACCACGAAAATTTTGCGATTCCACTGGGGGACGATCCCAACGGAAACACAGTTACCATGATCCCCCCAGGCTCAGGGGTGGTTTTGTTAGCCGCCAAAGAAGTGGAAATTTTCAATAATCGAATCTTACGTAACAAAACCTACGGAGTAGCCATCTCCAGCTACCAAGTAACCGGCTTTCCTGCAGAAGCTCCCAACTGGTCCCCTTACACCACCGACGTCTACCTCCATGACAATAGCTACGACAGAGGATCATTTAGCCTACCAGATCTTAGCCGCGAACTAGGGCAATTGGTGAGCCTATACAATGCACATGGATGGCTTAAAACTCAAGACATCATTTATGATGGCATCTGGGACGAGTCTATCAGCAGCTCCATTGAAAGTAATCCGATGCGCATTTGCATACAAGAAGCTGGTATGGAGTCCTTACGCTTTACGCGCTTTTACCTCATGGAAGGGCAGGACAAAATCGACTCTTTCAGTGATTTCAGCCCTTTCCAACAGTGTAAAAACTCTTCAGAAAATGCGCTTTCGCTACCCCTTTAAAAATAAATAAATCGAGGATGAACGTGTTGACGAAACGATTTGTAGTTACCTTTTGTACAGTCTTTTTTCTCCAGGGCCTGATGGTTTCCTGTACGCAAGAAGCGAGTAAACAGGAGATATCCTCCGAAATCCCAATGGAGACTCTTGCTCCTGAAGATGCAGATGGAAAATTTCCCTACAAGAGACTTTCCACCTATGATTTTTTTACGGGAGAGATGGCCAAACTCAGTCCCAATTCAAGCCTTCTTCCCTACCAACCTGCCTCTTCCTTATTCACAGATTATGCACTAAAAAGCCGTTTTATATCCCTTCCAAAGGATACTAAGGCAAGCATTGAAGGCGAAGAACTCAATTTGCCCACGGGAACTATCCTTGTCAAAAATTTCTACTACCCCACAGACTACAGAAAGCCAGAGGGAGAGCGAAGAATTATTGAAACTCGGCTTATGATTCTTGAAGAAGGAGGATGGGAAGCCTATCCTTACCTCTGGAATGAGTCCCAAACGGATGCAGTTTTGAAAGTAGTAGGGGCAGAAAAGGAAGTTCGATTTATCAACCAAGGGGGGAAAGAGCAGGTCATCAACTACCTAGTACCCAACAAAAATCAATGCAAAAGTTGCCACAATAAAAACGAGTCACTAGCTCCTCTAGGTGTACAAATCAGACATCTCAACCATGACATGAGCTACGAAGGTGGCATAGAAAACCAATTAGCACATTGGACTAAACTGGGAAATTTAGTCGGCTTTGAGGGACAAGATGCGCATCCCAGTGTAGTAAACTACGAGGACCAAAACCAAGCTCTAAACGATCGAGCAATGGCCTACTTGGATATCAACTGCTCCCATTGCCATCGTGCAGAAGGCCCTGCAAGCACATCCGGACTATTTTTGACTTATGGACAGCAGGACCCTTTAAAACTAGGAGTCAATAAAACCCCAGTAGCGGCAGGCAAGGGGGCCGGATCACACACCTACGACATTGTTCCGGGTGATGGGGATGCGTCCATCCTTCTGCATCGGATGAATTCTACCGAGATAGGAGTCGCCATGCCGGAGTTAGGACGAACTAGCATTCATGCGGAGGGAGTCACCCTCATCCGAGAGTGGATCAATCAGATGGATAAAAAATAATCCAATTATCCCCAAGTACTCCAGTAGCTTAAGGTTTTGAAATATTGCGGATAAATTATCGACAGACCACAGGCCACAGCGTATTAAAATGAACTTCAACCCTTATTTTTATTTGGTTACTGGTGACAAAGCGGATAATCAGTATAAGAAAAAATAAAAAAGGGCAGGTTATTCGCCTGCCCTTTTAGTTGCCATAAGTTTTAAAAATTAAACGTTCTCGCTACTTACTACAGCAGAGAAGTATTCCCGATTCATTCGAGCAATATTGGTGATGGAAATGCCCTTAGGACATTCTGCCTCGCATGCTCCGGTATTGGTACAAGCACCAAAACCTTCCGCATCCATTTGAGCCACCATTTTTTCTGCCCTCGTTTTACGCTCTACCTGACCTTGCGGAAGCAGCGCCAATTGGGATACTTTGGCAGAGGTAAAAAGCATAGCAGAAGCATTTTTACAGGCTGCTACGCAAGCACCACAACCGATGCACTGAGCTGCATCCATGGCTAGGTCCGCTATCGTTTTTGGAATTGGAATCTCATTGGCATCTGGAACACCGCCTGTATTCACTGATACATATCCTCCTGCCTGGATAATTCTGTCGAAAGCAGAACGGTTGACCACCAAGTCTTTGACTACGGGAAAAGCCTTTGCTCTCCATGGCTCGATGGTGATGGTTTCCCCGTCGGAGAACGAACGCATGTGTAATTGGCAGGTAGTGGTCTGCTGTGGACCATGTGGTTTCCCATTGATATACAAAGAACACATCCCGCAGATTCCCTCGCGGCAATCGTGATCAAAATGGACCGGATCTTCTCCTTTTTCGGTAAGTTGGTCATTCAACACGTCCAACATTTCCAAAAAGGACATGTCTTTAGACACCTGGTCTGCAGTGTAAGTAGCAAATCCACCCTTATCTGCCGCATTTTTCTGTCTCCAGATCTTTAATGTCAATTTCATCTCTTTACGCTAATTTAAGTATCGGTTGAGGATATTGGATTTTCTGAAACAATCGGTAAGAAAAACCAAAAACATCTCAATTTGAAGTGATTGTCAACAAATTATTTATAAGAACGCTGCGTTAATTTTACATTTTCAAAGACCAACTCTTCTTTGACCAGCTCTTCGTCTTGCCCTTCACCCAGGTATTTCCATGCAGCTACGTAGGCAAAATTCTCATCATCACGTAAGGCTTCCCCATCCGGTGTTTGGTATTCTTCACGGAAGTGGCCTCCACAAGATTCATTTCTGTTCAAGGCATCATCTACCATCAATTCACCCAGCTCTAGGAAGTCAGCTACTCGGTTTGCTTTCTCGAGGGTTTGGTTGAGTTCCTCATTGGTACCCATCACTTTTACATTCGACCAAAACTCCTTCTTTAGGGCTTGAATATCAGCTTTAGCTTCCTTCAATCCTATTTCCGTTCGGGCCATACCACACTTATCCCACATAATTTTACCCAATCGCTTGTGGAAATAATCCACTGGCTTGGATCCATTAATTTTTAATAGACGCTCAATACCCTGCTTAACTTCCTCCTTTGCTCGAGCAAATTCTGGATGATTTTCGTCGACTTTAGTAGGTGCCAACTGTGCCAAGTAGTCACCAACAGTGTACGGTATTACGAAATAACCATCCGCAAGACCTTGCATCAAAGCAGATGCTCCCAATCGGTTGGCTCCATGTTCAGAGAAGTTGGCTTCACCCAAAGCATACAAGCCCGGAACGGTAGTCATCAAATTATAATCTACCCACAATCCCCCCATGGTGTAGTGCACCGCTGGATAAATCATCATAGGATTCTCGTAGGGGTCCTCTCCAGTAATCTGCTTGTACATATCAAAGAGATTGCCGTATTTCTGCTCGATAATCTTTCTGGTATCACGTTTGATGGCGTCACGGAAGTCCAAGAATACCGCTTCACCCGTTTCGTTCACACCACGACCTTCATCGCACACGTATTTGGCATTTCGAGAAGCCACGTCACGAGGGACTAGATTGCCGAAGGAAGGATACTTACGCTCCAAGAAATAGTCGCGGTCATCTTCTTTAATATCGTTTGCTTTGATTTGCCCTTTTCTAAGTTTCTCCGCAATCTCTACGGTAGCAGGCACCCATACGCGTCCGTCGTTTCGAAGTGATTCAGACATCAAAGTCAACTTAGATTGATGGTCTCCAGATACTGGAATGCAAGTCGGGTGAATTTGAGTAAAGCAAGGGTTGGCGAAAAATGCACCTCGCTTGTGTGCTCTCCAAGCAGCAGTCACATTGGACCCCATCGCATTGGTAGACAAGAAAAACACGTTACCGTATCCACCAGTACAGAGAAGTACAGCATGTGCTGCATGCGTTTCTACAGCTCCTGTGATTAAGTTTCGCGTCACAATTCCTTTGGCTTGTCCGTCAATAACCACCACGTCCATCATTTCCGTACGTGGAAACAATTTTACTTTGCCATTGGCTACTTGACGACTCAAAGCGGAATAGGCCCCTAACAACAATTGCTGTCCTGTTTGACCGCGCGCATAGAAGGTACGGGATACTTGAGCTCCTCCGAAAGAACGGTTGGCCAACAGCCCTCCATACTCACGAGCAAAAGGCACTCCTTGAGCTACACATTGATCAATAATTTTTACAGAAACTTCTGCAAGTCGATATACATTCGCTTCACGCGCACGGTAATCACCACCTTTGATCGTATCGTAGAAAAGTCTATAGATCGAATCTCCGTCATTTTGGTAATTTTTTGCCGCATTAATCCCCCCTTGTGCCGCAATGGAGTGAGCTCTTCTAGGACTATCTTGGAAGCAAAATGCCTTGACATTGTAACCCAATTCTGCTAGGGAAGCTGCCGCAGATGCTCCTGCAAGGCCAGTACCTACGACAATCACATCGTATTTACGTTTATTTGCAGGATTAACCAGCTTGCTTGAAAATTTATGCTTAGTCCATTTTTCTGCCAAAGGACCAGCAGGTATTTTGGAATCAAGTATCATAAGGAGACTATTTAGTAGCTAGTGAAATAAATGTATATGGGCATAGATGCGAATAAGGCTGGCACCAAAATGCAATAGATGGATCCTGCTGTTTGGATTGCAGGAGAATATTTTTTGTGATTGAGGCCCAGGGTTTGGAAGGCAGAAGCAAATCCATGAGATAAATGAAAACCTAAAAACACCATGGAAATCACATACAAGGCAACTAACCACAATTGCTTGAATGCTCCATTCACAATTAAAAACAGGTCTTTGTATTCTTCTCCGTCATAGGTTACCGAGGGAACCTGTCCCCAATGCATTTGGGCCCAAAACCCTTGCAGGTGAACCACAAGAAAAATAAGGATGATTGTGCCTAAAACGCCCATGTTTCTGGAAGACCAAGCACTGTTTGTGCTTCCTTTAGACGTAGAGTAATTCACAGGACGAGCAGCTTTGTTTTGTCTAGAAAGAAAAATAGAATAAATCACGTGTCCAATCACTGAAATGTAAGTTAGGTAGGACAAGAGTTTGACTGCAGGATTTGTAGTCATAAACTTGGCATACATGTTAAAGGCTTGGCCGCCATCTCCTTTAAATAGAAGTAAATTTCCCGATACGTGACCTGTTAAAAATAAAATGAGAAAAAGGCCGGTCAGGGCCATTATCAGTTTTTTTCCCAGTGTGCTATTCAAGGTTTTGGTAACCCAACTCATAATTTCGTGACGATTAGTTTAAAAGGATTGGTATTTCTGTTCAATTGGCCAAATTTACACCTGAGAAGGCTAGTATCCAATGACTCCAAGAAGAGCTTTCTTATTTTAAACGATTCTAAATAAGAAATCAAAATTCTGTTTAGAGACTTGTTTTAACGCTTTTCTAACAGTCTGTTCAATTTTATTGTTTTAATCTTTAAAGGTTTTTCTCCTAACTTCCATTTACTTCGTATATCAAGATAAATTTTAATTAGAAAGCCTAGTGAACAGCCGACTTCTGTAGATGTTAACGATTAGATTAGTCACCTTGACCGATATGAAGCTTAAAATTTATTTCTTCTTTTTTGTACTTGCGTTTTTTTCAACCTTCAGTGGCTCTTGGGCTACTCACATTCGAGCGGGAGAAATAATTGCAGAGCGAATTTCTGTACAAACGCTTACCTATAGAATAACCGTTGTCGGCTACACCGACACCCGTTCCTCGGTCGTTTTTGGACCAGGTAGAATCAATTTTGGCGATGGTAGAGAAGAGCAGTTGAATACAAAAAGTGATTTCTCTTTGGTAGAAGATTTAGGAGACTTAATTGAAAAAAATACTTTTGTCATCACACATACCTTTCAGGGTCCTGGAAATTACAAGATTCGATTTTTGGAATTCAATCGAAATGATTTGACCCTAAATATGGATAATTCGGTGGACACCCCTTTTTACGTGGAAACCGAAATTACGATAGACCCTTTTATAGGAGTCAATAATTCCCCTGTTTTGACGATTCCTCCTGTAGACAATGGAGCAGTGAATGTACGTTACATTCACAATCCAGGAGCTTACGATCCCGATGGAGATAGCCTTTCTTATCGCCTAGATATTCCTAAGCAAGGGTTTGAGCGTGTGGTAAACAATTACCGAGATCCAGCTAGCTCAGAATTTAGTAAAAACCAAGAAGACGGTTCTGTCCCTGCTTTTTTGCGAGTAGACCCTTTTTTTGGAGACTTAGTTTGGGATGCCCCTGGCACGGCTGGACAGTTCAATGTAGCCTTAAGGATCACAGAATGGCGTAAAATCGAAGGGAAATATGTGGAAATCGGGTATGTGGTTCGAGACATGCAGATTATCATTGAAAACTCCAATAACAAGCGTCCCAAGTTGATCCTTCCTCCTGACCTCTGTGTCATTGCAGGTACACGGATAGAGGAAATCATCCAGGGAGAAGACCCAGATGGGGATGGAATCAAGATTGAAGTTTTTGGCGAACCAATGGAAATAAATGTTTCTCCAGCCACCTATGACCCAGCAAATGTTTTTCAGGTTCAGCCGGGAATCGTAAATTTTGATTGGCAAACGGTTTGCAATCATGTCCGAGAAAGAGAATACGAGGTGCGTATTCGAATAACGGATCAACCACGCTCTGGACCCAAATTAGTAGATATTCAAACCTGGAGGATTAAAGTCATTGGGCCCCCTCCAATTTGGGATGCGCTTGAGCAACTTCCTGGCCGTTCGGTTGAGTTGAATTGGGATCCTTATGCCTGTGCCAATTCAGCCGAAAAAATGCAGGTGTGGCGTCGAATCAACTCCGATCCCTACCTTCCTGATTCTTGTGAAACAGGTATAAGAGCAGGATATGAGTTGATTGGAAGTACCGATATGGCCACTTTCTCCTTTACAGATGCCAATGGTGGTGAAGGTTTAGCACCTGGCAATACCTATTGCTACCGATTGGTAGCCGCTTTCCCTACACCTAGGCTTGGTGAAAGCATCGTTTCTGAAGAAATTTGTATCACCATCGATGTGGACGTCCCTTTACTGACCAATGTGAGCATCACAGCGACAGATGAACAAGAAGGGGAAATATTTGTCAAATGGACGCCTCCATACGACTTAGATACCCTTCAATTTCCGGGCCCATACACCTACGAATTGATACGAAATGAAGGTTTTTCAGGGACTCAAAACCGACTATCACTAGGCATTACTTCAGATACTTTATTTACAGACAAAGCACTGAATACCGAAAACCTTGTCTACAATTACAAGGTGATCCTATTGGATAAGACTACCAAAATTGATACTTCCACGTCCGCATCTTCCGTTCGGCTTGAACCGACCATCATCAACGAGGCCATTGAGCTAAAATGGAATTTTACTGTTCCCTGGAACAACTCCATCTCCCAATACAAACACGAGGTTTTCAGAAACCGAACGGATGCAGCCGCAACCGACGAAACCAATTTTGAAAAAATTGCCGAGGTAGATGTGACGCAGGATGGATTTCTTTACCTAGACGATGGGCGCTTCAATGGGGTCAGTTTAAAAAAAGACCTACAGTACTGTTACTATGTGGTCACCAAAGGGGCCTATAACGTAGATGGATTAGTTTATCCTTTGGAAAATAAATCTCAAATCACTTGTGCCAAACCAGATGACAACCGCCTTCCTTGTGCTCCCACTTTGATTTTTGAAGGCCCAGATTGTGCCGAATATGTTTCAGAAGAAGGCTGTGGCACCATTACCTACCTCCATGAGTTAAGCTGGCAACCTGATTTTAGTGGTTCCTGCGACGATGAGTTGAGCGGCTACCGACTCTACTTCAATTCAGAGGGTGACCCTGAAGGGACATTTACATTAGTAGGCAACTATTCAGCCATACAGTTGCAAGCCACCCTTACCAACCTTCCTAATTACAAGGGATGTTATTATTTGACAGCTGTAGATCGCTCAGGAAATGAAAGCCCCAAAAGTAATGTAGTCTGTGTGGACAACTGCCCCAACTACTTACTTCCTAATGCATTTACCCCAAATAACGATGGGCTGAACGACACCTTTATGGCTTTTGATAATCCTTTTTCAAAATGTCCAAGATTTGTGACACAAGTAGAGGTTTTTATTGTCAATCGCTGGGGCACAGAAGTTTTTCGTTATGCTAGCCAAAACGCAAGGGAAAATGATCCTTTCATTCGCTGGAATGGAAAAGATAAAGCTGGAAATGAGCTTCCTGCAGGAACCTACTACTACTCTGGAACCGTTTATTTCGATGTGGTAGATTCTACAAAGCAGCAGCAAACTCTAAAAGGCACTATTCAGCTATTGCGTTAATGGAAAAACCCTCCATCATCCTGCTATTTGATGGATATTGTGTCCTCTGTAACGCTGCCGTGGATTTTGTATTGAAGCAAGATAAAAAGCATAAAATTAAGGTAGGCGCCATGCAAAGCCCCGAGGGGCAACGTGTACTGCACCACTATGGTTTGCCCTCAACTTATCAAGAATCGGTTGTACTTATCTACAACAGAGAAATTCACCTCGGAAGTACAGCCGCACTTAGAATTGCAAGATTGTTAGGAGGAGGCTGGCCATTGTTCTATCCTTTAATTTTTATTCCACGAGGATGGAGAGATCGGATTTACCACTGGATAGGCACTAACCGATATACCTGGTTCGGCAAAAATGAATCCTGCAGAATACCTTCCAAGGTGGAAGCAAATCGATTTTTACACCTAGACCAACCACTTTAAACAGCGTGGATAACCATCCAATAGATGGGCATCCCAAGCGTAATATTAAAGGGGAAGGTGACTGCCAGAGCCATGGGTACATACAATCCCTCGTCGGCTTCTGGATTAGAAAGTTTCATCGCTGCTGGAACGGCAATGTAGGAGGCCGAAGCAGCAAGAATTGCGAAAATTAGGCGATCGCCCTCCTCAGGACTTATCCACTGACTCACGTATGCAACCACTAGCCCATTCACCAGCGGAACAAGGATGGCAAAAAGAGAAGAAATGTAGCCAGTTTTAAAAAATGCTTTCAACTTCCTTCCGCTTGAAATTCCCATATCTAATAAGAAAACAGCCAAAAAGCCTTTAAAAATATCTGTTACAAAGGGCTTGATCCCTTCGGCTTGCTTTTCGTCTGCAATCAAGCCAATCACCAAACTTCCCAAAATCAACAAGACAGAACCATTCGTAAAGGCGTGGACCACAACCTGTCTCATTCCTCCTTCGGCCTTTGTAGGAGAAAATTTGCGAAGCAAAATCATCCCTGAAATAATTGCAGGGGCTTCCATCAAGGCCATAACCGCCACCATATACCCCCCAAAATTTACCCCTTGAGTTTCCAAAAAAGCGGCAGCTGCCACAAAAGTTACTGCTGAAATAGATCCATAAGCAGCAGCAATTGCAGCAGCATTCGGCACCCCCAGTTTTCGTTTCAATAGAAAAAAAGTATAAAGAGGTATAGAAGCTGAAAGAACTACCCCAAAAACCAAGGACCAAAGGATAGTAGAATTAAAAACACTATGCGATAATTCCTGCCCCCCTTTAAATCCAATGGAAATCATCAGATAGAGGGCTATGAATTTGGCACTTGTGGAAGGAATTTCTAAATCGCTTTTCAACTTGACTGCCAAGACTCCCAATACGAAAAAGAGCAGACTTGGATTGGTGAGGTTGTTGATTAGAATCTGAAAATCCATGGCACAAATATCTTGTTTACTGATTTTTAAAAAAAGTAAAACATAATATTTTTTTATCCGTTATGTTTTTTAAATTAAATTTACTTATGAATATAACCCTTCACCAACTCAAAGCTTTTCAAGCTGTTTCCAAGTTTCAGAGCATTACAAAAGCTGCTGAAGCCATGAGTATGACACAGCCAGCAGTATCCATTCAGTTGAAAAACTTACAGGAACAATTTGAGGTCCCCCTTACTGAAATGATAGGAAAGCGGATTTATATCACCGAATTTGGACAAGAATTGGTGGATACAGCCGATCGGATTTTTGGAGAGATCGGACAAATCGAAGAGAAAATGCTAGAACTGAAAGGACTACTTGGGGGGAAAATCCGAATTTCTGCAGTTTCAACAGGAAAATACATCATCCCCTACTTGATGGCAGATTTTATGAAACTCCACCCTCATGTAGAGATCAGCCTGGAAGTATCCAATCGATACAATGTCTTGGCTCACTTACAGGAAAACACCACTGATTTGGCTTTGGTATCCTTATGGCCCGAGGAATTGGATTTGGAAAGTATTCAGCTGGCAGAAAATAAATGGTATTTGGCTTGCTCGCCCGAAAAAAAAGAAGCCTATTCTTCCGCCATTCAAGAAGGAAAATGGGGGAAAGTGCCCTTTTTACTTCGGGAAAAAGGTTCTGGAACCCGTACGATGATGGAAAAGTTTTTTCAAGAGCGCGATATACATGTAGAGAGCAATTTAGAGCTTGCCACAAATGAAGCAGTGAAGCAGGCAGTCATGGCTGGCTTGGGTGCTTCATTACTTTCCAATTTTTCTATGGCACAAGAAATCAAGGAAGGGCGAATTTCTCTTTTGGAATTACCGGGTCTTCCGCTAAAAGCAGATTGGAAACTTATCTGGCTAAAACAAAAAAAGCATTCTCCTGCAGTAAAGGCTTTTATCCGATGGCTTAGCGAAAACCGAAAAAAAGTCCTTTCAACTCATTTCCCTACTTTAGAGAGCTTTTAAGGACATACCCAATGGCTTCCAAAAAATCCTATATTTGAGACTTGAAAATTCTCATCTATACCAATGAAAGCGATTGTATTTCCGGGCCAGGGAGCCCAATTCCCAGGAATGGGAAAATCCCTTTATGAAGAAAATCCAGATGCCAAAGCCTTGTTTGAAAAAGCAAACGAAATCTTAGGGTTCCGAATTACCGATATCCTCTTTGAAGGTACAGAAGAGGAACTCAAGCAAACCAAGGTCACGCAACCTGCCATCTTTTTGCACTCAGTGATTCTCGCAAAAACTACTCCCGGATTTGCTCCTGACATGGTTGCTGGGCATTCTTTGGGTGAATTTTCCGCCCTGGTAGCGAATGGTGTTTTGCGTTTTGAAGATGGGCTTGCACTGGTATTTCAGCGTGCACTCGCCATGCAAGAAGCCTGTGAGATCAACCCCTCCTCTATGGCTGCAATCCTTGGATTGGATGACCAAGTGGTCGAAGAAATCTGTGCCGGAATATCGGGAGAAATCGTGGTCGCCGCTAATTACAACTGTCCTGGTCAATTGGTGATTTCCGGATCTACCAAGGGAATTGAAATTGCCTGTGAACTACTCAAAACAGCTGGAGCCAAAAGAGCATTGCCGCTCCCAGTAGGTGGTGCTTTCCATTCTCCTTTGATGGAGCCTGCTCGGGAGAAACTTCAAAAAGCCATTGAAGAAACTGCGTTCCATGCCCCAATCTGTCCAATCTATCAAAATGTGAGTACAACGGCCGTTGTTGATGTGGCTAGTATTAAAGCAAACTTAATTGCCCAACTGACAGCTCCTGTAAAATGGACCCAATCCGTGCAACAGATGGTGGCAGATGGAGCTACAGAATTTGTCGAATGTGGGCCTGGAAAAGTACTACAGGGTCTCGTCAAGAAAATTCACCCCGAAGCAATCGTCTCTGGTTTATAACCATCAACGCTTACCTCATCGGGTGAGCGTTTTTTATTTGGCTTGCTTCCAAACTGAAATCTGACCTTGATCAGTGCATTCTGCAAGTAACTCAAGGGTAGTTTTCCCCAGAATTGGATGGATTTTTTTTGGGAGAATTTCAGCCAAAGGCTGTAGCACAAAGCTCCGCTGTGCAAGGTAAGGGTGTGGGATGGTAAGGGATGAGCTACTATAAACTTGATCACCAAAATAAAGAATATCAATATCAATGGTGCGGTCTCCCCAATGCTGTTCTCGAGTTCGTCCCAGCGCAAGTTCGATAGCCTGAGTCAGTTTTAACAAAGCTAAAGGCTCTAAACTGGTATGAATGAGAAGCACCTGATTCAAAAAACTCCCATTTTCAGCTACCCCACCCCAGGCTTCAGTTTCATAGACTTGGGAGCTAGAAACAAGCATCACCTCACGAGATAAAGCCTCCCTAGCCCTAGCTAGATAGCTGGATCGATCTCCTTTATTCCCCCCAATTCCTAGGATAACTTCTGTTTGCATGACTCGCTTGAATATTTTTTGTAATGCTATCTCAAATTAGGCTAAATTTACAGTCAAAATTAAACTACTATGAAGTTTCTAGGAAATGTATTGGCCGTTATCGTAGGCCTTTTCGTATTTAGCATAGTTGCCGTCTTGCTATTTTTTGGTCTCATTGGAATCGCAGCATCCTCTTCTGAAAAAGAGGTTAGCTTGGGTGAAAACTCCATCCTACACCTAGACCTAAATGGACGCACTTTAGTGGAGCGTACCTCAGAGGAAGATTTGGCATTTGGCTCTTTTTTAAATCCCTTTGGCGGTGAAAATACTGCCGGTTTGGTCAACCTCAAAAAAGCAATTGCAGAGGCCAAGACCAATGCGAACATCAAAGGAATCTATTTGAACGCGGGACTTTTCAGTGCAGGGCAAGCTGGATTGCTAGAACTTCGCGAAGCCTTACAAGATTTTAAAGAATCCGATAAATTCATTGTGGCCTACGATGAAGCTTATTCAGAAGGAGGCTATTTTTTAGCTTCTATCGCGGATGAAATATACGTGAACCCACTGGGAGGCATTGACTTCAACGGATACTCTTCTGAAGGGATTTTTCTGAAAGGATTCTTTGAGAAAGTAGGGATTAAACCAGAAGTTTTTCGCGTTGGCGAATTTAAAAGTGCCGTAGAGCCCTTCATTTTGGACAAAATGAGCCCAGAAAACCGCCTACAAACTCAGTATTTCTTAGACGACATCAACCAACATGCGCTAGCATTGATCGCAGAAACTCGTGGGATTCCTAGCGATAGCATTCAGCTTATTAACAATCAGATGTTGGTCCGAAAGCCAATAGATGCTGTGACCTACAAACTTGCTACGGCTCTGAAATACGAGGACGAAGTACACCAAATTCTTAAAGAAAAACTAGGTCTAAAGGAAGAGGATCAGATTTCTACCATCAATGCTACTGATCTCGGAGGCCTTGCAAAAAGTAAAAACATCACCTCTAAAAATAGAATCGCTGTCATACTTGCTGAGGGGGATATTGTAGATGGGAATGTGGAAGGCGCAATTAGCTCAGAAAAGTTTGCCAAAGAAATTCGTAAGGCTCGGAAGGATGAAAATATCAAGGCCATTGTCTTGCGCGTGAATTCACCAGGTGGATCTATCCTTGCTTCAGAAGTCATTTGGAGAGAAATGTCCGAGGCCAAGAAGGCTAAGCCCCTCATTGTATCCATGGGAGAAGTTGCTGCTTCGGGAGGCTACTACATCGCTGCTCCAGCAGACACCATTGTAGCCCAGCCCAATACGATTACGGGCTCCATTGGAATTTTTGGAATCCTATTCAATGTGCAAGAACTCATCAATGACAAGTTAGGGGTGACTACGGATGTGGTCTCTACCGGAGAACTATCAGATTTTGGAAATATGGCTAGACCTTTGACTGAGGTAGAGCGTACCATCATCCAATCCTCTGTTGAGGATGGCTACGAAACCTTCATCTCTCGCGTGGCTGAAGGGCGAGGCATGCATCCTGATTCGGTACGAAAAGTGGCTTCTGGAAGAGTTTGGACAGGCACACAAGCCAAAGCGAGAGGATTAGTCGATGTGTTGGGAGGCTTGGATACGGCAGTGGGCATTGCGGCAGCGAAGATTAAAGCAGGCGATGATTACCGAGTAGTGTACTACCCTGAGAAAAAACAATGGTTTGAAGAATTGATACTCACATTTTCCGATCAAGTGCAGACTCGAATGCTACAATCTCAGTTGGGTGAGCACTACCCATTCTACCAAAAAATCCAAGGCTTGAAACACTACCAAGGCGTGCAGGTACGCATGCCGCAAGAGGTAGTAATCAAATAAGATTAAAAACAAAAAACTCAGCGATTAGGCTGAGTTTTTTGTTTTTAGATTTTTTGCAAAAGTATCTTCCAAGCCAAGTCGACATTGCCGGCTTCTAGTTCTTCTTTGGCCCAGCGGTGTAGGTGATCGGTCCAGGATTCTGCATCCAACCGGAAGCGTCGCCTGATATCCTCCAGATCTTCTCGGGCAGCGAAAAGGGCTACTTCCTCCGGACTGGGAAGCTGCTCCACATTGCCCAATCTACCGAGATTATTCCCACTGAATACCGGGCTATTCCGAATTTCTTCTGGAATTTGATCTACCCCAATTGCTAGGGTAGTCAATGGTTTGGGGATTTGGAATAAGGAGTCTTCGGTGATTTTGGTATACCAATCACCTCCCAATCGGGCTACTGGATTTAACTTCAGTGGCGCTATGGCTCCCGATGTGTCGAGGATATTTTCATCTAGGTGAATTTGTAGTACCTCACAAATCACTAAATTCCCTGCGCCACCCTGATCACCAAGGGGGACCACCTGAAGCACCTTGCATTCAAAGGCCACTGGAGCCTCCTTCACCCGTGGCGGTGCTACTAGATTTGACGGTACTGCAGTCAATCCTGCCTTAACAAATTCATTGACCCCCTTTGCATATTCGGTGCTAGCAAGAGACATCTGCTCTACTAAATCATGCCCCACCACATGAATTACCACCTCTGGAACCTCCAGTACATTGTCTAGGGTATCCTTAGTGGTATTGTTTCGCACTCGTCGAGAAGGGGAAAAAACAAGAATGGGGGGATTGGCACTAAAAAGATTAAAATAAGAAAAAGGACTCAAATTAAGGGCTCCTACTTTATTGATACTACTTACAAAAGCAATAGGCCGTGGCGCCACCGCACCTTGTAAAAGGGCTTGCAATTCTTGGGTAGAAAGGTCTTTTGGTTGAATCGTTTTCATTTCATGAAATTAATAGTCAATTTTAAGTGAAAGCCATCAATTCCAAAATTTGTTTCCAACTTATGTCAGTTCAACGAACACTTCTCCTTGTCTTTTCTTTTTTCGCATTCAGCTTAAATACAAATCCACTTTTCGCTCAAACTCATCGGCTCGCAACCTTTAATATCCGATGGGACAACCCCAATGATGTAGGCAATCTCTGGAAAGATCGTGCGACGCATGTCATTCAATTGATTCAATTTCATCAGATTGGAATTGTAGGTACCCAAGAGGTTTTGGTACATCAGCTGACTGAACTCAACAAAGAACTTGGCTTTGCTTCCATTGGCGTGGGCAGGGATGATGGTGCGACGAAGGGAGAGTTTTCCCCCATCCATTACGACCCACAGCGCTACAAAGTAGAAGATTCTGGGACTTTTTGGCTTTCCCCTACACCAGATCAACCTAGTAAGGGTTGGGATGCTGCCTTAAACCGAGTATGTTCTTGGGGAAAATTTATCTCTTCAGAAGGAGAGCAGTTTTACGTGTTTAATGTGCATTACGACCATATCGGACAGCAAGCTCGAGAAGAAAGCAGCAAGTTGGTGTTAAAGAAAATTCAAGAACTAAATCAAGAAAATCTCCCTGTAATCTGGATGGGTGATTTCAATGTAACTCCTGACAATCCAGCCTATCAGGTCATCCTCGCCCAAGAAAGTTGGAAAGATGCACGGTTGAGTTCCAAACTTCCCTCCTATGGTCCCAAGGGGACCTTTTCAGGGTTTGATTGGGACCGAATGCCAGATGGGATCATTGACCATATTTTTGTTCAGGGTAAGATTGAAATACTGCGCCATGGCATCCTGACAGATAATTACGGCAAAAAATATCCCTCTGATCACTTCCCCGTGCTAGTAGAATTAAAGTTTTGATCCCTATGCAAACAAAAAACGCCGATTCAGGATTGAATCAGCGTTTTTTATAAAGCAGTAAGTAGCTTATTCTGCCAAGGCAGCCACACCCGGAAGTACTTTTCCTTCCATGTGCTCTAGCAAGGCCCCACCACCCGTAGAAACGTAGGATACCTGATCGGTGTAACCAAATTTATTTACCGCAGCAGCTGAATCTCCTCCACCAATTAATGAGAAGGCTCCATTGCGCGTGGCCTCCGCTACATACTCAGCGATGGCTTTGGTGCCTTTGTTGAAAGATTCCATTTCAAATACACCCATAGGACCATTCCAAAGGATGGTTTTAGAGTCCAAAATTACTTTTCCAAACAACTCTCTGGTCTTTGGTCCAATGTCCAAACCCATCCAATTGTCTGGAATTTCTCCTTTATTGACTAATCCCTGATTGGCAGTATTGGAAAAATCATCTGCAATCACGGTATCTACTGGTAAAATCAAGTTCACTCCTTTTGCCTTCGCTTTCTCCATCAACTCCAACACGAAATCCAGTTTGTCTGCCTCCAAAAGCGAAGTACCGATTGTCCCTCCCTGCGCCTTGGCAAAGGTATAGGACATGCCTCCACCAATGATGAGATTGTCTACTTTTTCTAGTAATCGTTCAATAATTAAAATCTTGTCGGCGATTTTTGCTCCACCCATAATGGCAGTATAGGGACGCTCTGGATTACCCAACACTTTGTCTGCATTGGTCAACTCAGATTCCATCAAATACCCAGCTACTTTTTCAGTAAAATTAGCTGCAATCACTGCAGTAGAGGCATGGGCACGGTGAGCCGTCCCAAAAGCATCGTTGACGTACACATCCCCAAGTTGAGCAAGCTTGGCAGCAAAAGCTGAATCCCCTTTTTCTTCTTCCTTGTAAAAACGTAAATTTTCTAGTAGCAAAACCTCCCCTGCACCCAAGTGGGCTGCTTTTTGGCTAGCTTCTTCCCCAATGCAATCACTTGCGAAGTTGATTTTCTGACCAAGTGCAGCTTCAACTGCAGAAATAATGTGTTTGAGGGAATACTTATCCTCAGGCCCACCTTTTGGCCGACCCAAGTGGGACATCAAAATGGCTGAACCACCCTCCTTCAAAATCTTCTGGATTGTCGGGACAGCTGCCTGAATTCGGGTATCGTCGGAAACTTGAAAATGCTCGTCTAAGGGAACATTGAAATCCACCCGGATTAGGGCTTTTTTGCCTGCAAAGTTGAGGCTATCTACATTTTTTACATTCAATGACATGGGATAAGGTCGAATAGGTGAGAACTAAAGAAGCGTTTAAAATCGTCACGAATTTAACTCAAATCCAGCCAATACGAAAAAGAATGATTGAAAAACTAGCCCTCGTGAGTAGGTCTTGCGGCAGCTCTTTTAAGACGATCGTTAATGGCTCGACCCAATCCGTTTTCTGGGACAAATTCGGCGAGGATCAGATCTGCATCACTTTCATCCAAGAGTCGCATGCCCATAAACAGCCGTTGAGCTGCTTCTTGCAAGTCCTGGCTTGGGCTGAGAACAAACTGCCTATCTGAAGGAAGCGTGGGGAAATGCGTTGAAAAACTGAGTACCCCGAAGGTCTTTCCTTCTTGGGTCAACTTCAGCGCAAGCTCGTTTAACTCTCCCACTAGAAATGGTTTCCTCGGTGCATAGTGACTGACCAATTGACCAGGGGCGCTTGGATTACTTGTACTGTGTGCCTGAACTGTAACTGGGCCCACCAAGGATTCAATTTTGGAAAGTTCTAATCCTCCCAGACGATAGATAACCACCTGTTCCCCTTCCATTCCCACAATGGTGCTTTCCAGACCTACGGCACATGCACCACCATCAAGAATATATGGGATTTGTGCCCCCAACTGTGCGGCCACATGCCCCGCTTGGGTAGGGCTGATGTATCCAAATGGATTGGCACTTGGGGCTGCCAGCGGAAAGTCAAGCTGCGCCAGAAGGGTGAGAGTAAGCGGGTGATTGGGTACCCGCATGGCTACACGATCCAAGCCAGAGGTAACCAAATCGGGAATACTTGCCTTTCGAGGCAACAAGAGCGTTAGGGGTCCTGGCCAAAAGGCCTCGGCCAACCTCTTGAGTTTTTCTGGAAAAGAGGAAACCAATGGATAGACGCGCTCCAAGGAAGCCGTATGTAAGATCAGAGGATCAAAAGTCGGTCGGTTTTTTGTTTCAAAAATGGAACTTACTGCCTTCACATCCAACGCATTGCCCGCCAATCCATAAACCGTTTCGGTGGGAATAGCCACCAGTTGCCCCTGTTTAAGGTAGGTGGATGCTTTTTGAATATCTGTCCCTACCTGCGCCATTATTTTGCTTCACAAAAGTCCTTGATCCAAGTTTCTGCTTCTTGGTAACCCAAGGAAAGTGCCATCTTCAATTCAGCACAGCCTTCATTTTTTTGGCCCAAAGCACTCATGCGAGTGACGCCAAGTAAATAGTAGGCTTCCCCATTTTTTGGATCCAAATTAACCGTATTGGTGAGGGATTCCATGCCATGGATGGGGTCATTCATGCCCAACTTCGCTTTGGCGAGACGGAAATGTGCCTCTGCATGCTTGGGTTCCTTCTGAACTATTGCTTCAAAATCAAGTAGTGCATCCTCGTAGGACTCCATCGTCAGTAAAGTCGTGCCTCGGTTAAAAAGAATATCCAATTGACTTGGGTCGAGAGCGGCTGCCAAGTTAAAATCAGCCAATGCCGCTTTGTAGTTAGTCAGCTCCATGTTGGCATTGCCTCGGTTAAACCAAGGTTTGTAGTTGGTCGAATCTGCGACAATGGCTAGATCAAAAAGCGGTATTGCTTCCTTAATTTTTCCTTGCTGAAAAAGTGCCACTCCCTTGGCATTCAATGCGGTGACCTGGTTTGGATTTTTTTCCAAGACCTGATCAAACTGGATAACCGCCTCAGCCCAAGCTTGAGCATCCATTTTCTCCAAACCCACTTTCATGAGTTCCTCTTCTGTTGGAGCACAGGCAAGACTACTGAACACAAGAAGGCAAATTATCCAAGACTGTTTCACGGGAATAAATTTTTTGCAAAGTTACGAATTCGAGCTTAGGAGGAGGCTAATTTTTGCCGGAAAGGATCTGGAACTGGCACCGGCTTCATGCTCGCCTTGTCTACCGAAACCAATATACTTTTGCAGGTAGCATAGACTTGCTCATTTCCCGAACTATCCTTACCGACTAGTACCTGCTCCAAATCAAAAGAGGAATTGCCCAATCTTGAGCATTTCACGAGGGCCTCCACTTGATCTGTCAAGTGAATGGGTCGAAGGTAATCAATCTCAATTCGACCAACCACGGTACCTACATCTAGTACATCCCAGCCTGCTACTTGGTATAAAAAAACAGCCCTTGCGTGTTCAAAATAACTAAAATAAACTCCATTGTTGACATGGAGGTAGCCATCAATATCGGAAAATCGAAGCTGGATCGGGGTAGTAAATGAAAATTCAGCACGAAGCTGGGGAATAGCATAACTGCGCATTAGCGTAATATTTCAGAAGTACTTGTTTTTTCTAGCATTCGTAAGATGGAGGGATTGTAGCCGATTAGATCAATTACGGCATCAAACGTGACCCAGGCTAAGGAGATGCTTTCATCGCTTCTTACCAAGGGTTCCTGTAGGTCTGCTTCAATGAGGTAGCGAACATCGAAGTGAAAATGTTCTGCCACGTGGGGCCGCTCCGGGATGATGTGCTTATCCAAATCAAAAATATGGGTGTCTACAAATTGAAGGGAAGTCAGTCCACTTTCTTCTCGAGCTTCTCGCATGGCCACTTCCAAAAGATTTTCATTGCCATCGGCATGCCCTCCCAGCTGCAGCCATCGGCCCAACTTGCGGTGGAGGGTCAGCAGCGTATGCGTTCGTTTTTTATTGACAATCCAGGCTGATGCAGTAAAATGTCCGGCAGTTCGTTCTCTTGAATATGCCAAAGGATCTTCTGTTAAGGCCAAAAAATCGGGCACAAATTGATTTTCCTCTTCGTAAGGGCTACGGTAAGTCCCCAATTGGGTTTGTAGGGTAATTCTATCCATGTTAGGTTCTTTCAAATAACCGATCCATCAGTTCATCAAAGGGCTTGGCATCGTGATACAATCGATCAGAATATACTGCAGCAAGTAATTTGAAGTAGCTAGGCTGTTGGTTAATTCGGATTTTTTCTAGAGAAATGTTGCCATACAACTGACTGATTAATGCTCCTTCTTGGGGCATTTGAAGTGGGGGTTTGAAATAAAATTTCTCTGTCTCCTTCACTTGCTCGTTGACCTCTTCTAGCTTCCGATCCAAACTGACTTGTTCGTACCCCAAAGCTATAATCCGTCTACTTAATCCCAAGAAAAGTAAGGAAAAAGAATTTACATCGAGAGGTGGACCATAGCTAAGCGCAAAACCATTTGCATAGACGGAAGAAAATACATGAACTTCTGGGCTTTCGTTGATTTGTGCTCGTTTGTAGTGGTAATTTCGATAAACCAAGTCATAGAGCACCTTTGAGGCTTCGGAATGACCCCATACTTCCACGTCTTGAAGATCCTTATCCTTCAACAAAAAGTTTTCTTTAACAGACAAGGGTTGGTGACTTCCACGAGCTGGAAAAATTTTTTTCAATAAATCGTCAAAGAAATCAGGCATCCAAATTTAGTTTATACTTCCCCCCTTCGTTGGTTTCCACCTTTCCCTCTTCCACTAATTGGCGTAGACATTTCAAATGAGGCGCAGAGGCTGGTTTTTGGAGTAATTCAAAGAGCTCCTCTTCACTTAACGACCCATTGCCTGCTAAAGTTTGTAAAACTAACTCCTTAAATTTAGATTCAGTTTCCAGCGGTTGGTTGGCTTTTTTTTGTTCCACACAAAAATCACAGGCCCCACAATTTTCGTCAGTTGACTCTCCAAAATACATCTGGATAAATTGGGTTCTACAAATTCGTGTTTGGTGGGCATAAGCCACCATTTGAGTGGCCTTGTGGAGGGTAAGATCTCTCCTTAAAGCAATCCGCTTGAAGTTAAGCGGCAGTGTTGCTGCATCGTGTCGTTCGGCCAAAAAAGTGAGTTGCGGCCTATCCTTTCGCGGCTCGTAGTCCAAGACGTCCATCTTAGCGAGCTGAATCAAGGCCTTGATCATTTCTGCCTCCGAAAATCCTGCTGACTTAGCAAGTTTTGCCTCTTGAATAGTAAAGTATTCTGAAAAAAGATTGCCCCCATACGTTCTTAGGAGGATTTTTATTACTGGCTCTAATTTGGCATGTTGAATTTGAACCTCATACAAAAGTTGGGGATTAACTAAAAAACGTGCACGGGAGGGCGCAAAAAAACTTTCATTGAGTGCGAGTAGCCCCTCCTCTTCCAGCACCTTGAGTGCATAAAAGGTGTCCAAAACTGGAAGCTGGTAGGTTGTACAAAAATCAGAGAGTTCAAAATCATAACTCCTCAAGGACTGGGTTCCAATAGCTAATTGAAAATAGTTTGCTAGGCATTGGTAGACGCGTCGGAGAAATTCTATAGGGGGATAAACCAAAGCAGCTCGGTCCAGCAGCTGTTCAAAATCCTGTCCGTTGGTCAGCAGTACAGCATACGCTTTTTGCCCATCCCTACCTGCCCTTCCCGCTTCCTGGTAATAATTTTCTAGGTTTTCGGGTAAATCCGAATGAATGACCACGCGCACATCTGGCTTGTCTATTCCCATTCCAAATGCATTGGTACTGACTATAATTCGCACTTGATTGGTTTTCCAGGCCTCTTGCTTAGTAGATCGATCCAAAGCCGATAAGCCTGCATGGTAGGCGGTAGCAGAAAACCCCAATTGCTGCAATTGCTTTGCAACCTGCTGCGTGGCATGACGGGTACGAACATACCAGATGGCAGAGCCCGGTATACGCCGTAAGATTTCAAGTCCCTTCTCCAATTTATTTTCTACCAGTCGAATACTGTAGCTGAGGTTTTTACGGGCAAAGCTTTGGTGGAATTTTGCTGGCTGCTTGAGCTGAAGTTTCTCACAAATATCTTGCGCTACTTCTGGCGTGGCAGAGGCGGTTAAGGCCAAGACATTAACTTTCGGATGGTAGGAGCGAATGGTTGCAATCTCCAAATAGGCAGGTCTGAAATCATAGCCCCACTGAGAGATGCAATGTGCTTCATCCACGGCAATCAAGTTGAGGTTCATTTGCTTGAAGCGCTCCACAAAAAGTTCTGTTTTCAAACGTTCTGGCGAGAGGTATAAAAACTTGACTCCTCCTCGGATGCAGTTATCCAAAACCGTATCTATTTCTCGAACACTCATTCCGGCATGCAGTGACACTGCTTTTACCCCACGGGCTTTTAGGTAATCTACCTGATCCTTCATTAGTGCCACCAGTGGGGAAATAACCAAGCAAATACCTTCTTTAGCCAAACCGGGCACCTGGTAGCACAAACTTTTTCCTCCACCAGTGGGTAAAATAGCAAGCGTATCTACCCCTAGAAAGACCTTTTCGACGACCTGCTTCTGCACAGGACGAAATTCCTTCCATCCAAAAACCTCCTTAAGGAGGGACAACAACTGATCTGTTACTTCTGCCATGAATGGTTGAAATTACTAAAAATCCAAGTTTCCCCACGACACCCGAATCTTAAATGAATTCAAAGAACAATCAAAAAAAATGGCAGAAATTAAAAAACCACTCTATAACCAGCGAAAGATCGGGGAAGGCTATCTTTTTTGTGGGAATGTGAGGTAGGAGCCTCTCCAAGTTGTTCTTGAAGTTTTGGAATTAGTGCTCCCCAAACCAATTGATTTCGAGAAGGGACAACTACCAGGTCAATGCCGGGAAACCAGATGGAATCCTTCTCTACCATTGCCTTCAACGGAATTGGAATCGGATTTCGCCGACTGGCAAGGCGATTGGGCTGTATGAAGAAGGAGAGTTGCTCAGTAGGAAAATTCTGGTTCCAAGAGAGGTGATGTGCTCCTAGGTTGAGGTCTAAAACCCACTGACCCTCTTTGGTAAACAGGTACAGTTCTTGGGCTGGGCGCTGGGTTTCCTCCCAAAAATTTGAGCCACCCCAGTACAAGACAACTACTATTCCAAGTCTTAAAAGCCATTTTCGGTTACCTATTTCCCAATTACCCCAGATCCATAAGAAAACCCAAATCGCCAACATCCCAGCGAAAGACAGATGAATCCCCTGCCACAAGGCAGCGGGCAAGTAGTGAATCCAATAGGTGATCTCGATTTGGAGTAGCAGCAAAAAGTCGATTACAGCCCCGAGCATCCATCCCAAAAATGGAATCCATGCCAGCAAGAGAAAAGGTACGCCCACGCAAAGGATGAGGTAAGAAAGTGGGACAACCAGTAAATTGGCCAGTAAAAAATAAGTGGGGAAGGTATGAAAGTAATGAATGGTCAGCGGACTTGTGATCAGCTGGGCCGCAAGTGTTACCGCAGTCATTTGCCAGAAATAGTCCAAGATCCGACTGGAAGGAGACCAGAATTGGAGAATAAGGGGCTGTAATCCTACAATACCTGCTACTGCCAAATAAGAAAGTTGGAACCCAAGATTCCAGCCTATTCCCGGATCCAAGACCAATAGTAGCAAAGCCGAGAAAGACAAGGTATTCCAAATTGACGGCTTCCTTTTTCGCATTTGCCCAAGGGTCACTAGGGAAAACATCACCACGGCACGCACCACGGAAGGGGAAAACCCAGTCATCAGGGCATAAATCCAAAGCAAGCCTAGGACTAGGAGCAGGTAACTACTCCGAAAAGTAGTTCCCACTTTCTTTAAAATGGTCAAA
Source organism: Algoriphagus sp. (assembly GCA_030729785.1). Lineage (GTDB taxonomy): Bacteria > Bacteroidota > Bacteroidia > Cytophagales > Cyclobacteriaceae > Algoriphagus. The sequence continues at coordinate 30,599 of JANQWS010000013.1, forward strand.
GGGAGTAGAAGAATGGAGTAAATAATTCCCACATGAAGCCCTGAAACTGCAAGAATATGCTGGGTTCCGGCAGCAGCAAAGGCTTGTTTTACGTCCTTTCCTAGTGATTCTTTTTGTCCTAAAAGTAGTGCCAAAGCAATTTGTTTGGACTCAGGCCTTGCCACATAGCGCTCGATCGCTTGGGCAAAGTAATGGCGAAGATACGCTAGCGAAAATTTGAGCTGGAAGGTCTGGAGACTAGGAAGTAAACGTAGCTTTTTACCTAGAAACTGTCGAAAATGAATTCCTTTTTTAGCGAGGTACCCTTTGTAGTCAAATTCATTCGGAAAGGTGGCTGGGGCTAGTGCTTCCGGATTCTCGGGTACCCAAATCACCTGTCCAGGCACAAGGGGGGTATCAAGCTGGTGGTACACCAAGACCAAAGCTCGTTGGGGTCGCCAATTTTCTCCTTCCTTTACCGCAACGACTGCGAGTAAATTTTCCGAAGAATTTGCCTTCGAGAGATCGTAGTGCTGCACCTCAGCAAGGTAACCCTCTCCCTCTCCCCATTGCATTTCTCCCTTAAGTGATTGTTGATTGGACTGCAGCGACACAAAAGCGCCAAAACACATCAAAAGCAAATAGGCTAAAAAGGCAGTGAAGAAAGTAGAGGCAAAGGAAGATCTAGTGAGGAAAATTGCATAAATAACCCAAAGAACGGAAAGCAACCCAAATAGGAGGTTGGGCTGTGCTTCAGGAATGGCATTAGAAAGTAAGATCCCTAGCACAAAAAGGAAGAGGTATCTTAAAAAAGGAAAATCAGCAAAGGTCATGTAGAAAAAAATAATGGCTAAAAAATGATTTTTAGAAACCCTTGAAGTGGTTAAAATGGCGGCTTCTTCAAACCGTCAACGGACGACAAACCACCGTATACAGGCAGTCCACTGTCAACAGCCCACTTTGCTGAATTTCAAACTTTAGTTTCTTTGATTGGTGTTCACCAGTCAACTAATTGCAAAAAATACGAGCCTAATTGGCTTGTTAATTAGGATATAAAATGAGAAGGCTTACCACCGGTTTAAAAAAATAGTTACGCGTAATTAAAAAAGAACGAGTCTTAGCGCAGTTCCATCTTATAATGTAAGATGGCACACTCTTCAAACTGATCTCCTACGACTTGAAACCCAAACTTGGCATACAGGGGCATGGCATGAATTTGGGCGTGGAGGTATTTCTTTTTCCCTTTTGTGTCTGGGTGTTGATCGATATCCCCAAGGACTGCTGCCACCAATGCTTGACCTACGCCTTTTCCTCGAGCGACTTTCAGTACAGCAAATCGCTCCATTTTTACTCCATTTTGGGTAAATCTCCAACGGGCAGTACCTACGGGTGTCCCCTCAACTTTGGCTAAAAAATGAACCGAACTGTCTTCAAATTCGTCGTATTCTTCGGCTGCATCAACTTCTTGCTCAACCACAAACACCAATTCGCGGATGTCAAAAGCAGCTTGAAGTCCTTCCTTAGTCGTTATTTTTTCTACCGTTGGCATCTTGTCTTAATTTTTCTTTTTCTTCCTCGCTTTTTTCATAAGCAGCAATAATCGCCTTTACCAGCTTGTGACGAATCACGTCACTACCACTTAAGCGAACCACGCCAATTCCCTTGACACCATTCAGGACGCGTAGCGATTCGGATAGTCCAGACTTTTGACGGATGGGCAAATCTACTTGTGTTTGGTCTCCAGTAATAATCACCTTAGAATTGGGGCCCATACGAGTCAAAAACATCTTTATTTGTTCGGCCGTGGTATTTTGTGCTTCGTCTAAGAGTACAAAGGCATCGTGTAAGGTTCTTCCCCTCATGTAAGCAAGCGGAGCAATTTCAATTGCCCGAGTCTCCTGATAATACTTTAATTTTTCTGGGGGAATCATGTCCTGAAGTGCATCGTAGATGGGCCTCAAGTAAGGATCGAGTTTTTCCTGTAAATCTCCTGGAAGAAACCCTAAATTTTCACCCGCCTCGACTGCTGGACGGGTGATGATGATACGCTTAACTTCACGATTTTTTAGGGCACGTACCGCGAGAGCTACCGCAATGTACGTTTTTCCTGTTCCCGCGGGCCCCAAAGCGAATACCAAATCGTTTTTCATGGCTGCCTCTACGAGCTTTCGCTGGTTGGCTGACTTAGGCTTAATCACCAGCCCTTTATTTCCAAAAACAATTACCTGATCCTTGTTGGCTTCTTCAAATGGTCCGCCTTCAATCGCCAAAAAATCTTTCACATGCTCTGGACTAAGGTGCCCAAAGCGCTCAAAATGTTCCAAAAGCATGTTGATTAGATCGTTGATCCGCAAAATCTCAGGTGGACTTCCTTGAATGCGGATTTCATTTCCTCGAGAAATTACTTTACACTGAGGAAACGCTTGTGCAATTTGGCGGATATTTTCATTGGCAGTGCCAAAAAATTCTGCCAAGGGAACATGCTCTAGGGTAATTACTTTTTCGACCAAAGTTTTGTATTGATTAGGTACACCATGAAGGCGAAAGAATAAAATGCCTATTTTTGTTCAATCCCTCTTCAAACAAAACTACAAAATTTTACTTTACTTGCTTCTATGGCCTTGGTGACATTCCTATCTGATTTCGGGGACACAGACTACTACGTACCAGCAGTCAAAGCCAAGATGCTTTCCATCAATCCCCAATTACAAATTGTGGATATTTCTCATGGAATAGCTGCGTTTGATTTGGAGCATGCCGCTTTTCTTTTGCGAGCAACCTTCCGCGAATTCCCAAAAGGAACCGTTCATTTGGTAGGCATCAATACTACGGGATCGGCGACTACAGGGTACCTAGGCATCAAGTTAGAAGACCATATTTTTATAGGACCAAACAATGGGCTTTTCAGTCTTCTAGCTGACCATGACCCAGGAATCATTGTCCAGTTTGCAGATATCCACTTGAAGGACTCTACCTTTCCTACAAGAGATATTTTAGCCCCTATTGCCGCAAAAGTAGCTTCAGGCGCAGCCATACATGATTTTGGTGGCCCATCCACCCAATTCAAAAAATTAATGCCAAGACAGGTGAAGGCAACTCGAGAACAACTAATTGGGCATGTGGTACGCGTTGATCGCTATGGCAACCTGATAACGAACATCCGGCGAGAGGTTTTTGAAAAATTAAATCCAGGGAAATTCACTATCCAATTTGGCAGAGAAAAAATAAGCCAATTGCAGACCGGATACGATCAAGTGGAAGCAGGAGAACCCTATTTATTTTTTAATAGTTTGGACGTTTTGGAAATAGGCATCAATCATGGGCATGGAGGCAATCTCTTGGGATTGAAACGCGACAGTGTGATTTACATCAATTTTGAACCATGAGTTTGATTCGTGTGGTGCGGATGACTTTTCGTCCAGAAGATGCTTCCGCTTTTTTGGAGAATTTTGAAAAGAACAAACTTTTAATCCGAAATTATCCTGGTTGTCTACATTTGGAACTCTGGCAGGATGAGAATCAAAAAAATATTTTCGTCACTTACAGCCATTGGGAAAGCGAAGAAGCCTTGAATCAGTATCGTGATTCACAGCTATTTAAATCGATTTGGAGCTATACCAAAAGCCTCTTCTCTGAAAAGCCCCAAGCTTGGAGTTTAAAAAAAATACAGGAAGTAGGTGTTTGAGTTTGTAGGAAATCATTTTTGTATTCATATTTGCATCCCCATTCAAAACGGAATGGTTGGTTTATTTGCCCAGATGGCGGAATTGGTAGACGCGTTGGTCTCAAACACCAATGAGGTTACACTCGTGCCGGTTCGACTCCGGCTCTGGGTACAAAGGTACTGCCTATCGGCAGACAGGCCTGCAGTGATGCAGGCTTTTTTTATTTTTTAAGATTATCCACTATTCAACCCCCAACCAGATAAAATAAGTATTGTAGTTCAATTAAGTAAGCTGTGGACCGTGGTCTGTTAGCGATTATCCGCAGGAGTTGACTTTCCTACTGAGCGATTTGATTGCGGATAATCACATTGCTTTTACCCATTCCCTCTCAAAATTTCCATCGGAGGCTGGTTGATGATCTTTCTTCCATTCAGCCAACCCAGGACAATAGTCAGTAGTGTAATGGCTAAGTAAATCACCAATCCCTCCTTCCAGGCCAAGCTAAAGTTCAACTGAAACACAAATTCTCCCAACAAGAACGTCGCAAAAAAGGAAAGTAAAATCCCAGACAAGGAAGCCAAACTCCCCAAAAAGAAATATTCCAAGGTATTGATTTGACCTACTAGAGCTGAACTAGCCCCTAAGGTGCGTAGCAAAATGCTCTCTCGCATACGTTGGTATTTACTAATAATCAATGAACTGATCAAAACTAAAATTCCAGTGGCAATCGAGAAAAAGGCCATGAACTGAATTACAAAACTAATCTTGCCCAAAATCTCCTCTAGTGTCTCTACAATCGTACCCAGATTGATGATGGAGATATTCGGAAACTCTCGCACCATGTCTGCTTGCATCTCTGCAGCCTGCTTGTCAGTGCTGGTCTTGGTGATGATTACGTGAAACTTGGGTGCCTCTTCCAAAATCCCTTCTGGAAAAAGCACTATAAAATTAGTGGATACCTGGTTGAATTTCACCTCTCGAAAACTTCCGATGTAGGTTTTAATGGGACGTCCCTGTACATTAAATTCCACCTCATCACCGAGCTCAAATCCATTGCCCTCTGCAAATCCTTTTTCAAAGGAAACAAAAATGCTATCCCCCCTTGCTCTTTTGGAAATCAAGGTTCCATCTGTCAACTGCTCGGAAGCAATTAAGGTATCCCGATAGGTCACACGGAATTCCCGATTATATAGCCAGCGACTGTAGTTCTCTTCTTCTGGCAACTCCTCATTCGCTTTTTTAGTAATGCCATTGATGGTATTCAGCTGCATGGTGACGATGGGTACCTCCTGCAAAATAGGCATCTTCCGACCGGTAACTTCTTCCTTTACTTTTTCGAGTTGGGCCGTTTGAATATCAAAAAGTAGCATATTGGGTTGGTCCTTTTTGTCGGCAAACTTGGCTTCTTGGAGCAATTGATTTTGTAAGAAAAACAAAGTACTAATCATTGCTGTACCTAGACCTATAGTAGCTATTAGAGAAATGGTCTGATTATTAGGCCGGTACAAATTTGAAAGTGCCTGACGCCAAGGGTAACTCAAGGAAAGTGGTAAAAATCTACGCACCCCCCACATCACCGCAGTACCTACTCCCCAGAGAAGCCCAAAGGCAATCAGCACAAATGCAGTAAAACCTAATGCCCAAGTGACCTTGGTGAGAAGGTAAAAACTAAATCCAAAAATAAATAGCAGGATTCCCAAAAGTACTGCCCAGCGTGCAGGATCCTTAAGTAAGGTACTATCGGCAGTTTCGGGACGCAAAGTAGCCATAGGAGACACCTTCCGTACCTTAAGCAAGGGCAACAAGGCAAATAACACAGATACAAGTAGACCAGTCACCATGCCAAAGCCTATTGATTTCCAAGAAATTCCAAACGTCACCTCCACCGGGAGGAAATCAGCAACTACTACCGGAAGAACAAACTGCAATAGTGTTCCAAAAACGGAACCAGTGAATGCACCAATAAGCCCCATACCCACAATTTCAACAAGATAAATCAACAGCACATCCAAGGAAGCTACTCCCAAACAGCGAAGCACTGCCACCGAGGCTAATTTTTCTTTCACAAATACATTCACCGCAGAAGCCACACCCACACAACCTAGAAGTAGTGCGATAAATGCTACCAAACTCAAAAAATTAGAAAGATTACCAAAGGAGCGACCTGTACTTTGCTTTCGGTCCTCAACTGTGTCTGCATCGATTCGATCGAGTTCCCACTGGGCTTCGTATGGCTTGATTAGTTTGGCTATATCGGTACCTGGAGCAAATTGTAAATAGCGATTGTATTCCACCCTACTCCCGTATTGCACCAGGCCAGTTTCTTGCAAATATTCCAAAGGAATGTATACTGCAGGAGCTACACTAGCCGTTATTCCCGTCTGTCCAGGTACCTTTTGAAGTTCTCCTACAATCTCAAAATGAAGGTTACCCACCTTGATGGAGTCCCCTACCTGCGCATCAAACTGGGCCATAAGCGCCTTTTCTACCAGCGCCTTTTTTCCACCACTTCTAAAATTAGTCTCGCCTTCCTCCGGAAGTGTTTCTAGTGTACCATAAAAAGGGAAGTTCCCTTCTAGTGCACGCACTTGCGTCAGCCGGCTGGCATCCCGTTTGGGAAAGGCAACCATGGAAGCAAAATTAACTTCTGAGGCGGTTTCTAAAGCAAGTGAGTCGAGACCCCATTCCCCAAGTGGCTTGTTGTTTTCCAAAACCAAATCTGCGCCGAGAAGCTCCTTGGCCTGGTTATCAATATCTTTGACTAGGTTTTCCCCAAAACTACTGATTGCCACCAAGGCAGCAATGCCCACGACAATGGAAGAAACGAAAAGTAGCAATCGGGAAAGATTTTTTCTAAAATCTCGCCCTGCCATTTTTAAAATCCAGGCAAAATCAGGCATGTGTCTCCTCCTGTATTTTGCCACCCTTGATATGTATGATTCGCTGGGTTTTGGCCGCCAATTCCAAGTCATGGGTGACAAGAACAAGAGTTGTTCCTTGCTCTTTATTCAAATCAAAAATTAAGTTCTCAATCATCTCCCCGGTTTCGGTATCCAAATTGCCAGTAGGCTCATCGGCAAAAAGTATTTTAGGGGCATTGGCAAAAGCTCTAGCAATGGACACACGCTGCTGTTCCCCCCCTGAAAGTTGGGTAGGGTAATGCGTCGCTCGATCCTTCAACCCTACCTTTGCTAGTAATTCCATTGCTTTTTCCTTTGCATTCGTTCGTTTCTTCAACTCCAAAGGAACCATTACATTCTCCAAGGCGGTAAGGGTAGGAAGTAACTGAAAATTTTGAAATATAAATCCCACATCACGGCTACGAATCGCAGCGCGCTGGTCTTCATTCAGTCCTTCCATCGCTTCTCCATTCAGGACCACAGATCCAGTAGAGCTGGAATCTAGGCCTGCACACAAACCCAACAGGGTGGTCTTTCCACTTCCTGATGGACCAACAATAGCAATGGCTTCTCCGGCCTGAATCGAAAAAGTAACCTGGTCCAAAACGGTAAGCTTTCGACTGCCACTTTGGTAGGTTTTAGTGACGTGTTGAAGGGATAAAATTGACATGTAAGAGTTGAAGAAGTTGAAGTAAGAAAACGCTATTTTTAACTAATTTGTTGGCTTATCCACAAATAACTTTGGAATTCAAGCAAAGAAAACAAAATTACACCATCCTTGGGTCAAGTGGTCGACAGACGACAGCATTTGATCGACCAATAGACGCTGAATCGCAAAAAAACACTGCCTTACAAGTAGTAGAAAAAAATAAACCTAGTCCCTATGAAATTAATAGCTAATGGAATCGCCTTAATTTTCCTTTTTGGAATAATCCCCTTTGTAAGTTCCTGCAACTCAAACCCAGAGAAAAAAAAGACAGAAACTGGAAAGCAAGTAGTAGAGGTTGAACCGAAAAAAACAATCCTTTTTTTTGGAAATAGCCTCACCGCAGGCTACGGTATTGACCCGGAAGAATCCTTTGCAGGTCGAATCCAAAGCCGATTGGATAGCTTAGAAAAAGAGTTTCGTGTGATCAATGGAGGATTGAGCGGGGAGACTACCGCTGGCGGATTGAGTCGTCTAGACTGGTTTTTGGAAGAAGAGCCCTATTTATTTGTACTTGAACTGGGAGGTAATGACGGCTTGCGGGGCATCCCACTCACCGAAACAAAGAAAAACCTCCTTGCCATCGTCACAAAAGTACAAGCAAAATACCCCAACACGAAGGTCATCTTGGCAGGTATGCAGATCCCTCCCAACATGGGTCAAGAGTATACCGAAGAATTTAAAGCCATTTATCCAGCGGTAGCAAGGGAAAAAAACATCGAACTGATTCCTTTTCTTCTAGAGGGTGTCGCTGGTAATCCGGACTTAAACTTACCTGATGGAATCCATCCGACCGCAGAAGGACATCGATTGGTCATGGAAACGTTGTGGCCCTACATTTCAACAGCACTTTGATCACCTAGTTAGTCTCACCGCTTAAAATATAAAGACTTTCACAGATGCATAGTTTTTTTTAGATTAGCCTATATAAATCCCAATCTTTTATGTCTTTTCAAATCAAAGAAAACCAAGATAGCTACGACGTCATTATTGTTGGCTCCGGAGCTGGTGGAGGCATGGCTTCCAAAATCCTTTCTGAAGCAGGCCTTTCTGTAGCTGTAGTGGAAGCAGGGGGAGATTTTGACCCCGCCAAGGAAGAAGATCGGACGCAGCTTCGTCCACCTTGGGAATCCCCTAGAAGAGGTGCTGGTACCAAAATACGCCCTTTTGGAGATTTTGATCAAGCCATAGGAGGATGGGAGATTGAAGGCGAACCCTACACCCGCAAAGATGGAACTCAATTTGACTGGTTTCGCTCCCGCATGGTAGGTGGCCGAACCAATCACTGGGGTAGAATTTCCCTTCGCTTTGGCCCCAATGATTTCAAGCGCGCCAGCATCGATGGCTTGGGGCACGATTGGCCAATAGGCTACGATGACTTAAAGCCCTATTATGACAAAGTAGATAAACTGATTGGCGTTTTTGGTTCCAAAGAAGGGATTTATAACGAGCCAGATGGCTTTTTCCTTCCTCCTCCTAAGCCCAGATTACACGAACTCTTTATCAAAAAAGGAGCTGATAAAGCAGGGATTCCAATGATTCCGGGAAGACTTTCCATGCTTACCCGACCCATCAATGCGGAGCGGGGAGTGTGTTTTTTCTGTAATCAATGCAACCGTGCCTGCCAAGCTTATGCTGATTTTTCCTCAGGAACCTGCTTGATACATCCTGCAATGAAAAAAGGGAAGGTGGACTTATTCACTTATTCCATGGTTCGCAAGGTCACTACAGATGATACGGGCAAAGCCAATGGCGTATCCTTTGTATCCAAAATAGATCGGAAAGAATACAAGTTAAAGTCTAGAGTGGTAGTCCTAGGCGCCTCTGCTTGCGAGTCTGCTCGAATCTTAATGAATTCCAAATCCAAGGCACATCCCGATGGCATAGGTGCAGACTCGGGGGTATTGGGCAGATACCTCCACGATTCCACTGGTGCCAGCCGAATGGGTATTCTCCCCGACCTAATCGACCGAGATCGCTACAACGAGGATGGCGTAGGCGGCATGCACATGTACACCCCTTGGTGGAAAGACAACAAGCAATTAGATTTTGCACGCGGCTATCACATTGAATATTGGGGAGGGATGGGACAGCCAGCCTATGGAGCCGGAGGCAGCATGGATAGTATGCGAAAGTACCTCAAAGATGAATTTGGCAATCCTAGTCCAAATGGGGGCTATGGAGTAGGACTTAAAAAAGATATACGCAGAATTTATGGATCCACCCTTGGAATGTCTGGCCGCGGAGAAAGTATCCCCCAATACAGCAATTACTGCGAAATCGATCCCAACGTAGTAGATACCTATGGAATCCCTGTACTTCGGTTCCATTACAATTGGACGGACCAGGAAATCAAGCAAGCCAAACACATGCAAGATACCTTTGAAGAAATCTTAACCAATGCTGGAGCACTACTTTTGGGCAACAAACCTGGCCCTGAAAGCATGTATGGACTTGCGGCCCCAGGCCGTATTATTCACGAAGTAGGAACCACCCGAATGGGCAATGACCCCAAATCATCGGTAGTCAATTCCAACTGCCAGTTACATAGCTGCGCTAACCTTTTTGTAGTAGATGCAGGACCTTTTGTATCGCAAGCAGATAAAAATCCAACCTGGACCATTATGGCCTTGTCTTGGAGAACTTCCGATTACATCATCGAACAACTGAAACAAAAAAACATCTAGGCCATGAATAGAAGAGAAAATTTAAAACTGCTCTTTGCTGGTTCCTTAGGAGCAAGCTTGTTGCTAGGCTGCGAGCCTGAGCAAGTTAAATTAGAAGGAAAAGTGATGGGTACACCTGGGGGCCGTACAGATGAGGAGAAAGCTCGAGATGCCAAATTGCTTGCTGAGCAGTTTTTTACAGAGGAAGAATTGAAAAAACTAAGTACACTAGTAGACCTAATTCTACCTGCCGACGACCAATCTCCTTCAGCCACTGCTTTAGGGGTACCTGCTTTTATCGAATTTATGATGAAGGATCAGCCAAACCTACAAACACCCATGCGCGGTGGCCTAATGTGGCTGGACTTTGAAGCCCAAGAAGTATTTGGCAAAGTTTTCAATGACTTGGAGGCTGTTCAAGTACAAGCAATTATCGACCTGGTCGCTTGGCCAGACAAAGCCAGCGAGGATTACCAAGGCGGCGTACGCTGGTTCAACATGCTACGAAACCTTACTTGTTCCGGATATTTTTCCACCCAAGAAGGATGGAACTTCATGGGCTATCAAGGCAATGTGCCTAACGTCTGGGACGGAGTTCCTGCTGAAGTGCTATCCAAGCACAACCTCTCCAACCCTGAAAAATATGCTGAAATTTACCTCAAACCAGAAGAGCGAAGTAAAGTAGCCGTTTGGGATGCGGAAGGCAATCTGATTGCATAAGACAAAGCTTCTAAAGCTATCTTTTAAAACATACCAGGCCAAATCATTGCCTTTTACCCCGTCAATTATTCAGTTTATCTAATTTTCGATTTGACTACCTCCTGAATCCCTAACTTCCTGTACTTATTCAACCCACTATGAAAAAATATACCCTTGCTCTCCTACTCCTTGGTGGGCTACTATCCAGCGAAGTAGGCGCGCAAAATATTGCTCCTACCTCCGAAAAAGCCCTTCAAGAGTCAATAAACAAACATCGTTCCTTACTAGCTTCCTCCCCACTTGCTGAATTCAAAGCCAAAAATGTGGGTCCTACTAATATGTCTGGTCGGATCATCGATATTGAGGTAGCTTCCAATCCAAACACCTTTTATGTGGCGGCAGCTTCTGGTGGGGTTTGGAAAACGACCGACAATGGGCAGTCATTTACGCCTATTTTTGACCACCAGGCAGCTTTAGGCATCGGCGCTATGGCCCTATCCAAATCCAATAATGACGTACTCTGGGTAGGAACAGGAGAAAACAACTCCAGTAGGTCTACCTATGCAGGTGCAGGCGTCTACAAATCCACTGATGGAGGGAAAAGTTGGCAGATGATGGGTTTACTCCACTCACAACACATCGGGCAGATTCAAATTCACCCAACCAACCCCGACATCGTGTGGGTCGGTTCCATGGGAGCATTGTATTCCAAAAACAAGGAAAGAGGCCTTTACAAAACTGTTGATGGGGGTGAAACCTGGAAAAAAGTCCTTTACATAGACGACAATACAGGGGTGATTGACATCAAGGTGCATCCGACCAACCCAAACCTACTCTTAGCAGCAAGCTGGGAGAGATACCGCCAGGCGCACGACTTTATTGGCAATGGCAAAGGCTCTACCATCTGGAGATCAGAAGATGGGGGAGATACCTGGAAAAAATCAGTGACTGGCTTTCCTCAAGATGAGTTTGTAGGAAGAATCGGTTTTGATTTTAGCCTTTCTAGCCCGGATGTAGTCTATGCACTTTTGGACAATCAAGGCAAATCAGATAAGCCAGCACCTGCACCTAGGACACGTGGAAATGCCCCAAAGGAAGAAAATCCCCTGAAGTTAGAAGACTTTTCAAGCATGACGCTGGAACAAGCTTTGTCTTTAGAAGACAAG
>JANQWS010000014.1 GCA_030729785.1 Algoriphagus sp.
CTACAAATTCCTCTTCATCCACTCGGTAGGCGTCATGTGGTACTCCTCCTTGAAGGCAGCGTAGAAGATAGGCCTACTTTCTGAATCAGGATTGCTCTGCAATGCCTTAGTGAGGCTGTGGCGCACTTCCTCCAGTCATTTCCGAAATTGATTTCGTAAAAAAATCTTTGCGTAGGATTGGTTTCAATTGCCGGTTACTTGTTCACCCAAGGGATTTTGTGTAGGTTGAGTCAGCTATTTTTCAAAAGAATTCTACCTTAGTTTACCCAAATAACCTGATAGTCGCCTCATGAAACTCAAACCCTGGCATTTCCTTGCCTCAGCAGTTTTTCTGCTTTCCATCGTATCTTTTTGGTTTGTTTTCCAGGAAGATAAAACCAATCCCTCCCTGGGATCGGTGCCTTTTATTTTTTGGTCCAGTTTTGCAATCACAGTGCTGGTTGTGCTCGCTACCTTTCTCGGATCAATTATTTTTCCACAGGAAAAATCTCCTAAATCATGATCGGCTGGCTGATTTTCTTCTTTGTGCTTTTCCTCGCATCGCTGGGGTATGCGTCCTACAAATCCTATAGCAAAAACAGGAGTTCAGATGAATTTATGCTGGCAGGATCCAATATCGGAGCTATTCTGGGTTTTCTCACCTTTTCCGCAGCGCTATTCAGTGCATTTACCTTTATGGGGATGCCTGATTTTTTCCGAACTCATGGAGTAGGGGCGTGGATTTTTCTTGGCCTTTCTGATGCGTTAATGGTATTTTTTCTGATTTGGTTTGGGTATAAGCTGCGCAAAAGAGCCTCAGAAGTAGGCTACAAAGGAGTTGCAGGATTTATCCAAAGCTGTTTTCAAAACAAATGGGCAGGATACCTGATTTTTGTAAGTTCCTTTTTATTTCTGATTCCCTATGTTGCCATTCAGATTCGAGGAATTTCCATTTTTCTGGACGCAGCATTTCCCAATCTTATTCCTGGCTGGGGATGGGCTTCTATTCTGGTGGTATTGATGCTAGTGTATTCGGAGATCGGTGGACTCAAAGCCATTATGTATAGCGATGCCATTCAGGGCTTGATCATGCTGGTAGTCATCTGGATCATTGGCTATACCTGTTTGCAGATGGTAGGTGGATTGGAAGTAGGGATTGCAAAAATTACCCAAAGTAATGCCGGGCTTCTTAGCCTCCCTGGTCCAAAAGGACTTTTTAGCAGCCCTTTCCTGATTGCATCGGCGATTGCTATTGTGATGATCCCAGTATCCCAACCCCAGTTTACCACCCGTTTGGTAATAATGAAAGACCTTAAGTCTGTTCATAAAATGGCCTATGCAGTAGGTTTTTTTGCCATTTTGGTCATTCTTCCTACCGCATTCATTGGGCTTTATGGCGCAGTGAGTTATTCAGAAAGTAGTACTGCAGAATTTCTCTCGGCTGCTTTACTGTATGATCAAGCAAGTCCTGTAGCCGCATTGGCTGTAGTAGGCCTCTTTGCCGCCTGTCTCTCCACCACCAATGCACAAATTTTTGCCTTGGGTACGGAATTGAGGTCGCTTCTTTCCGGCTCGGACAAAAAAATCATGCGTATTACACAAATCGCCATCTTTATTTTTTCCATCATCGTTCTGGTATTTTCCACCTACATGAGCGATGAATTGGTGCTGCTGGCGAGAGTGAGTTTCGCTGGTACTTCTATGATTGCTCCAGTAGTGCTGGGAGCCGTAATTTTCAAAAATCCACCCAAATCACTTTTGGTACTTTCCGCTTGTGCACTCTTGTATTTCGTGGGGTCTTTGGCGGAAGTGGTGCCTGCCGGTTTTGCGGGCTTGCCCACCGATGCAGCCATGTACCTGATCCTGATTCCGGCAACTACCCTGCTTATGCTTGTTCATCATTTTAGCTCAAAAACAACCCATGAAGCTTGATTTCAACCTTTCTTTAGAAAAAGTTAGCCAACAGCTCCCCCGTTTCTGGGAGCTTTCCGGTCAAAAAATCCGTTCCATCGAAACTACCTTCGATACCGCCAAAGGAGCTCCGGTTTTTACAGAAAATGGAACCTATGTCACCCGGGGATGGACAGAATGGACTCAGGGCTTCCAATTTGGATCTGCAGTTCTTCAATTCGATGCCACCGGAGATGCTGAATTTTTGGAAATCGGACGGAAAAATACCTTAGCCAAAATGGCCCCTCACCTTACCCATATAGGGGTTCATGACCACGGATTCAACAATGTCAGTACCTATGGAAACCTCCTTCGCCTGATTTTAGAGGGGAAAATCGAAGAGAACAATTGGGAAAAGGAATTTTACAAATTGGCTCTCAAGGTAACTGGAGCAGTGCAGGCTACCCGATGGACAAGTATACAAGGTGGAGGATTTATCTATTCCTTCAACGGCCCACATTCCCTTTTTGTGGATACGATCCGTAGCTGTAGGGCATTGGTCGTGTCTCACCAACTTGGCCATGTGCTTCAAGCGGAAAATGATCGACGGATTTCACTGATTCAGCGGGCCATACAGCACTTGTTGAGTACAGTTCGCTATTCGATTTTTTATGGCAAGGGTAGAGATAGTTACGATATTTCAGGACGAACAGCCCACGAAATCATCTTCAATACCAACGATGGCAATTACCGATGCCCCAATTCCCAGCAAGGGTACACCGGCTTTAGCACCTGGACCAGAGGCCTGGCTTGGGCGATTTGTGGCTTGGGAGAGACCTTGGAGATTATTGACAAGCTCCAGGAATCGGATTACGAGCAGGTCATTTCTAAAAAAGACTTGATTGAGGAACTTTCTCAAGCTGCTCAAGCTACAGCGGAGTTTTATCTGGCCAACATGCCTTTGGATGGCATTCCCTATTGGGATACAGGAGCACCAAACCTTCATAAGTTGGGCGACTACTTGACTAAAGCTGCCGATCCTTTCAATGAATTTGAACCGGTAGACAGTTCCGCGGCTTGCATCGCTGCCCAGGGCTTGATCCGAATTGGGAATTGGCTTAAATCTTCTGATCCTAGCCGTTCAAAATCTTATGTTCAAGCGGGCATTCAATTGGCCTCTGTGCTTTTTTCGGAGCCTTACCTCTCTACTAAAGCGTCCCATCAAGGCCTGATTTTGCATTCTATCTACCACCAGCCCAATGGCTGGGATTACGTTCCTGAAAAAGGAAAAGTTGCCCATGGAGAATCCAGTATGTGGGGAGATTACCATGCCCGTGAACTGGCCTTGCTGATTCAGCGGATGGCCAAGAATGAACCTTATTACAGCTACCTCAACTGTGTGCCGTCATGAGTGGAAAGTATAAACCTCAGTATCCTCGAATAGCGCAGCTAAAAACCGCCGAGCAATTTGGAGAACATTTGCAAAAGGACGGGATTCAGCTTGAATTTGATCAGGAATTGATTGTTGGTCAGGGTTCCCCCTATGGAAAGTCACATACGCTCCGATCTGGAAGTACCATAGGCAATGCGCTCTGCATCTTGCCTATGGAAGGATGGGATGGAACAGCAGATGGGCGTCCAACGGAGTTGACAAAAAGGCGATGGAAAAACTTTGCGTTAAGTGGGGCCAAACTGCTTTGGGGCTGTGAGGCAGTGGCTGTTCGGCACGAGGGTAGAGCGAATCCAAATCAGCTAATTTTGAATGAACAGACCTTCAAGGACTTTGTGGACTTGTTTGAGTTGGTTCAAACTACCCATAAAGAGCATTTTGGAGACACTTCAGACCTGCTTGTTGGACTACAGCTTACCCATTCGGGACGTTTTTGTAAGCCAAATGACAAGAAACAGATGGAGCCTAGGATTCTATATCCGCACCCCATTCTGAATAAGAAATTTGGACTTGGCGAGGATTATCCCCTGATGAGCGATGAGGAGATTGATTCGATCATTGACGATTACATCTCTGCTGCGGTTTTGGCGCAAAAAGCTGGATTCCATTTTGTGGACATCAAGCATTGTCATGGATACCTCGGGCATGAATTTCTAAGTGCCTACGATAGAGAAGGAAAATATGGGGGCAGTATTGAAAATCGCACCCGATTCCTCAGGGACATTGTCAGTGGCATTCGGGCATCTGCACCAGGCTTGGAAATTGGGGTGCGGATGAGCATTTTTGACTGGGTGCCCTTTCAGAAAGGCCCAGAGGAGAAAGGGGTCCCTGCCACTGAAAGTCCGTACAAATATGCCTTTGGAGGAGCAGAAAGTGGGATTGAAGAAGATTTTTCCGAATCCTCCGTATTTCTGAAGGTCTTGCGCGAATTGGATATTGAACTGCTCTGCACCACTGCTGGCAGTCCGTATTACAATCCACATATTCAGCGTCCTGCCTTGTTTCCCCCTTCAGATGGCTACCTCCCACCCGAGGATCCGCTCCATGGGGTCGCTCGACAAATTGCCGCTACTGCCCTATTGAAGGCTGCATTTCCAGAATTCTATGTAGTGGGCTCTGCCTATTCCTACCTTCAAGAATGGCTTCCGCATGTAGGACAGCAGGTGTTGAGAGCAGGGAAGGCGGACTCCATAGGCTTTGGTCGGATGGTGTTGAGCTATCCCGATATGCCAGCGGACATTCTTTCCGGCAATGGCTTGAAGCGTGCCAAGATCTGCAGGACATTTTCCGATTGCACCACTGCACCTAGAAATGGCATGATCTCCGGATGTTTTCCATTGGATCCCTTCTACAAAGTTATGCCGGAGTACGACCAACTTAAATCCTTGAAAGGAGAATGAAAAAAATAGCTTTGATTACCGGAGGAACCCGTGGAATTGGATTGGGAATTGCCAGAAAATTGGCAAAAGAAGGCATGGATCTGGCGCTGAATGGGGTCCGACCAGCGGTTGAGGTAAAGGAGATAGTGGAGGAACTACGGCAGTTTGGCATTCAGGTGGCCTACTTTCAGGGAAACATTTCAGAAAAATCCGATCGCCAACGGATTTTGGATGGAGTGAAGGCCGAATTCGGCAGTTTAAATTTTCTAATCAATAACGCAGGAGTTGCACCCCGGGTACGGGCGGATGTTTTGGAAGTGGCAGAGGAGGATTTTGACCACTTGATGGACATCAATTTACGGGGTACTTTTTTTCTCACTCAGCACGTTGCCAACTGGATGGTGGAAATGAAAAGGGAAAGTCCTAGTCAAAATTTTTCCATTGTGACAATTACCTCTGTTTCCGCCCGACTGGCCTCCACCAACCGTGCGGCGTATTGCATGGCCAAGTCAGGACTTTCGATGATGAATCAGGTTTTTGCCGTGAAGCTGGCCGAATTTGGGATTCCGGTTTTTGAGATTCAGCCAGGCGTGATTGAGACAGACATGACTGAAAAGGTCAAGGAAATTTATCAGGAACGAATTCAAAAAGGCCTAACCCTTGAGCCGCGCATGGGAAATCCCGAGGATATCGGTAAGCTGGTAGCATCGCTCCTTCGGGGAGATTTAAGCTATGCCACAGGACAGATCATCGCAGTAGATGGAGGAATGATGGTGGGGAGGTTATAAACCACTCAATTATTAAATTAGGAGTTATGAATCAGGTGCCTAGGACTTGAAAATCCGATTCATCAACACCCACTTTTCTCCTTCTTTTGCCCATGGCAAGGGCTTTTGGAATTTCCACATCAAGGCTTCCCACTCGGCGATCTTCGGATTTCCTTGATCGAAAATAGCCTTCTTCTCAAAACTAAAGGCATCATCCGTTTCCAAAATCATAAACATGCGATTGCCCGTCCGGAAAATCTCGATGTTTAAGATTCCCGCATCGATATCGTGCTGAGTTACCTCCGGCCAAGCATTTCCTGGTGCATGGTGGGTTTCGTATTCCTGAATCATTGCCTCATCCTCAATTAGGTCCAAGGCCAAACAGAATTTTTGCATAAATATTTTTTTTGAGTATTCTCTTTTTCAGTACTAACTAAAGAAAATTAGTTTGGAAGTTCAATTACATGGGCTGTGGACCGTAGTCTGTCGTCTGTGGACGATTATCCGCTTGGTCAACGCTCAATTTGAGCCACTGGCATCCTTGCGGATAATCCTCTTATTTTTTAAAATAATGGTTAAACGCCTGTATCGTTTGTGCCGCCGCCGCATCAGAATCTGGCCATGGAAAAGCCTCTGCGGAGACATACCCGGAATAGCCAATGTCCTGCAAGGCCTTCGCCACAGAATTAATTTCGGTATGGCCAAAGCCAATGGGCCTTCGGTTGCTATCCGCAAAATGCACATGGCGAATCCACCGCGCATTTTTTCGAATCGATGCGGCCAAATCTTCTTCCTCAATGTTCATGTGAAAAAAATCGGCCAATAAACCGACCCCAGCGATCTCCTCGGCTTCCAAAAATGCTGCCGCATCCTCCAGCCGATTAAATAGGTTGGTCTCATACCGATTCAAGGGTTCGTAAATCAATTCCACCCCTAAGGAGATGGCCAATGCCCCCAATTCTTTCAAGGAGTCAGCTAGATCTCTTAAAGACACGGCTCGATCCAAGCCCGCATTCCCCTGCATCGATCCGATGATGGCCGGAGCTTCAAACTGCGCCCCAAAACGCATCATGTCTGCGATAAACTGAACTGCCTTTTGTCGAATTTCTGGATCAGCATCCGTCAGTGTCAGGCCATGGATTACTTTGCCTGCACCTGTGCCTACTGCGGAAATGCCCATCGACTGCGCCGCCAAATAAGCCTTCAATTCGGAAGTGTCCACCGCCTGAGCCGAAGACGTAAATAGCTCCACGGCATCAAATTTCAAATCTGCTGCCTTTTGAATAGAGGCCTTTAAATCATGCCAAAAGATCCATGGCCCCTGCTTGATTTCGGGTACCAAGGCTATAGTCACACTTGACTTAATCATCCGCTTCTGCGTCTAAGTCCACAATAATTTTGACAGTTCCCTGTGCGTTTTCTGACCAGGCAACCAAGGCAGCTCCAGATTCAGACAAGGGAACCACCCGACTGATGACCTCTTTCACCGGAAATTTTCCAGCTTCCAAATAGGAAATCACCTCAGGAAATTCATCGGTACAGTTGCGCGAGCCTAAAATTTCAATTTCCTTCCTCACAAAAATTCCCGTATTGAATTCCACGGCTTGCTTGGCATAACCAATGCAGACCACGCGGCCCGTGTAGGCCACGGCTTCGACGGCTGCACGATAGGTAATGTGGCTGCCTACTGCTTCAATGACCACATCCGGACCATCGCCTTGCGTGATGCGTGCCAAGCCCTCCTCCAAGGATTCCTCACTCGTATTGATGGTATGTGTAACGCCTATTTTGCGTGCTATAGCCAGTTTGGTCTCATCCAAATCCAAGGCAATCACTTCCGCTCCTCGATTCACAGCCGAAGCAATCGCTCCCATCCCTACAATTCCACATCCGATCACTGCTACCCGATCCTTTGCCGTTACTCGACCCCGAGCTGCCGCATGGAATCCCACCGTCAGCGGCTCGACTAAAGCCAATTCCGTCAGGGACAGCTTTTCAGAGGGATACACATCCGTGTAGGGCACGGTGATGTACCGCGTCATGCCTCCTGGTCGACGTACGCCCATGGTTTTGTTGTCCTGACAAGCATTCCTACGTCCCTTTCGGCAGGAAATACAGGTGCCACAATTTAAGTACGGATACACAGTTACTTGTTGACCTATTCGAAATACAGCAGGCACCTCGGGTCCGATTTCGGCGATCGAGGCCCCAATCTCATGTCCCAAGATGCTTGGGTATTCCTGCAACTCAAAGAGTCCTTTGAATCCATTCAAATCCCCACCACAAAACCCCACCTTGCTAATTTTTAAAAGCAATTGATCCTTCTCCACCACCGGCTTCGGTATTTCCTTGACTTCAGTTTGGCCGATAGCCGTTAGAAATAATGCCTTCATATCTTTTTTCTTAAATTATTTTCCGGTAATCCCTCGTACCACATCGTATTTTTGATTGGTGCCACCAGCTTCGCGATATCTTCCAAAAGGCCATCCGGTATCTTCAAATCAAGGGCTCGCAGATTCCGTCGGAGAACTTCTCGATCACTCATGCCTACAATGGTGGTGGCAATTGCCTCTTGATCCATCGCAAATCGCATCGCCACGTCACTTAACGCAACCTGGTAGTCCCGACACAGGGCCAACAGGGGTGCTTGAATCGCCTTCACTTCTGCAGGGGCATTATGCCAAGTGGGAATCGGCGCATCCGAAAGAATGCGCTGGACCAAAGGCGCCGCATTCATTAAGCCAAAGCCCTTTTCTTTGGATAGGGGCACTAATTCCTCCAAAATTTCATCCTGAATGAGGTTGTAGTGCGCCCAAGAAAGGACGGTATCAAACTCATTTTCTCGGGCCAATGAGGCTAAATACCGAACAGGCAAACCCGTCAAGCCAATGTACCGTGCTTTGCCGGAGGCCTTGATGTGTTGTATAGCGGGGATGGCTTCTTCGGTAATTTGCTGGCGAGATACGAATTCGGTATCGTGCAACTGAAACAGGTCCACGTAATCCGTTTGCAAACGCTCCAAGGACTCATCGATGCTTTTCAAAATCCGACCATAGGAAAAATCAAAATCACGTAGCCCATAGCGCCCGCATTTGGTAGCTAGGTAAACATCTTTTCGCTTGCCTTTCAAGGCCCGACCCAAGCGCGTTTCTGCCAAGGTTTCTCCATAAAAAGGCGCCACATCAAAAAAATTCACCCCCTGATCTATGGCGAGGTGCACCGAAGCAATCCCTTCCTGTTCGTCACAAACCTCAAAAACATCTCCCAAGGGGGAGGCCCCAAATCCTAGAATTGACACGTGCATGTCTGTTTTGCCTAGTTTGCGGTAATCCATGAAGTAAATGAGTTTTGGTTGGCTTTAAATATAAGGAAAATTGATAATGGTCCACAGTTGATGGTCGATAGACAACGGATTAGAGTAC
>JANQWS010000015.1 GCA_030729785.1 Algoriphagus sp.
CGCGATACCGGGCTACGCTACACCCCGAAACTTTCTTTAACTCCTTGCGAGTTAATTTTGTGATCCCGCTGGGATTCGAACCCAGGACCCATACATTAAAAGTGTATTGCTCTACCAGCTGAGCTACGGAATCGGCTACTTAATTTCGGTTAAATGAACTTGCTTTTTGAAAGTTCAATGCCGTAATTGGACTGCAAATTTATGACTCTGAATTCTAAATGCCAAGAATCAAATCCATCTTTCTCATAAAAGTTTCCATATTTTTTGGATTCCTCTTGCAAAGTATTCATTGTCAGGCGGATGTGCCTCGATTAATGATTGCAGATTCTTTGTTCAACCAGAGAAGTTACAAGGAAGCCATGGAGATTTACGAGGTAAATTTCGAATCTGGGATCTATTCCCCTTCCATGCTCCTTAAAATGGCCTTCATTACAGAAGGTATTGGGGATAGCGAACGCGCTACACTTTACCTAAGCAAATACTACGATTTAAGTCCAAATCCTCAGACCATTTCTAAAATAAAAACACTGACCGGTCAAGCCCAATTAGTAGGTTACGAAGTGAGTGACGGCATGCGATTTGTTCTCTTTCTGGTCGAATACAAGGAAATACTGGTAGGATCACTCTCCCTATTTCTGATAATGTCACTTATTGTCCTGTGGTCACAAGGAAAAAAATTAACAGAAGCGCGGTTTTATTGGCCTTCCTTCCTTTTGATTGCGCTTATTTTTTTAGCTAACAATTTCTTAAATGGCCCTTCCACAGGACTCGTTACTTCTAGCCCAACCTTGATTCGATCCAAACCAACAGCTGCAGGAGATTTTATAGATCTTGTAGAGCCGGGCCATCGAGTTAAAATTAAATCCTCCAAGGACATCTGGTACGAGATTGAATGGAAGGAACAAACTGCCTACATCAAGAAAGAGGATGTGACGCGGCTTTAATTTTTGGGATTGGGATTGTGAGGATGTATTGTACAAAGTACAAAGTACAAAGTAGGGATTCGAAATATGACTTGAATTCTGCCTACCTACTGCAAGCAGGGTTCTCTTTTCTTGCTACAGAAAAAACCACATAAACACAGAGAAATGAAAACCTATGTATCTATGTGGCTAAAAAAAGCCTAGATAAAGTCCAATGATCTTGGTTCTTGCCTCTCGGCTCTTGCTTCTCTTACAACTTCTTAATCATCAAATTACGGAAATGCACTACATCGCCGTGATCCTGTAAGGAAATTTTACCCTTTTTATACTTTCCAAAACCTGGCATACTTTTGAACTTGCTCTTCGCGATAAGCGCCTCCCACTCTGGTGTAAATAGCTGGGTAGAGACGATATTCACGCCATTCAAAAAGAAATCAAGCTTACCTTGATTGATTCTGATCTCAGCCTGATTCCACTCTCCTACCGGTCTTACAGTCTCCTGACTGCTCACAATCAAATCGTATAAATCACCCGCTCTATGGCTGATTATTTTGGCATCTGGATGTCCTGCATTGTCCAAGACCTGCATCTCAGGACCAGTTTGCCAAGGGTAAGGATACTCTGGAGATTCATGGACTAAGAAAATCACCCCACTGTTTCCGTTAGGAGCGATCTTCCACTCGTACTTGAAATGAAAATTCTCAAACTCCTCATTCGTGACAATGTCTCCTGCATCACCTTTTTGCCAATTCGCTTTATTTGCTGCGTCTAGGTACAATTCACCATTTTCGATTTTCCACGCATTACCTACTGCTCCTCCTCCATACTTTGACCAGCCCTCAAAAGACTTCCCATCAAAGAGTGGAGCCCATTCCCCCTGCACTTTAGTTTGCATAGGAATCAGTCCCTTTTCAGTTTTAGGTGCCTCGATAAAGGCCATCCCAATCGCGGCACCTGCTAGAAGTGCGATAACTTTAATGTTCATGGATTATTTTCTTAAAAGTAAAATGTAACGCACCATATCGCTTGCATCCTCTTCAGTCAAGTTGGGATGAGCAGCCATGGGAATTTCACCCCAAACACCTACACCACCAGCAATTACCTTCTGAGCAAGCATCGCCACATTCTCCTCGGTATTCTCGTATTTGGCAGCCACATCTGCATAAGCAGGACCGATCAACTTACGCTCTACTTGATGGCATCCCGTACAGTCTGAACCCTTCACTTTTTCCAATCCTTTGATGTAAACAGGATCATCTTTGTACTTGTCCTCTAAGGAAACCTCCACAGGGGCGGATTCGGTGGATGCAGTTGCCTCAGCACTTGTCTCAGCTGATTTGTCAGCCCCTCCACAAGAAAAAGCAAGACCTGCTAGAACTACCACTACACTTGTTGCGCGAAAATTTAGTTTCATTGATTTGATTTGTTTAATTCGTTAAATACCTAAAACTCTTCTATTAAATGCCTCGTCTGCACCTGTACCTGCAAAATCGTCAAAGGCCTTTTCAGTAACATTGATGATATGTGCATCGATAAATGGTGCTCCCTCAGCAGCACCCTGCTCCGGATGCTTGATGGCACATTCCCACTCCAAAACGGCCCAGCCACTGAAATTGTACTGCGAAAGTTTGCTAAATATTCCTGCAAAATCAACTTGCCCATCGCCTAAAGATCTAAAACGACCCGCACGCTCTACCCAGCCCTGAAATCCACCATAGACTCCCTGCTTGCCGGTAGGATTAAACTCAGCATCCTTGACGTGGAACATTTTGATGCGCTCATGGTAAAAGTCAATGAACTGTAAGTAATCCAAGCATTGCAACACAAAGTGGCTTGGGTCATACAAAATATTGGCGCGCTTGTGACCACCCACTTTCTCCAAAAACATCTCGAAGGTAATGCCATCGTGCAAGTCCTCGCCCGGGTGAAGCTCATAGCATACGTCTACGCCCACCTCATCAAAGGCATTCAAAATAGGTATCCATCGGTTGGCTAGCTCTGTAAACCCAGTCTCTACGAGTCCTGCAGGCCGCTGTGGCCATGGATAGACGGTGTGCCACATCAAAGCCCCTGAAAAGGTAGCATGCGCATTGAGCCCCAAATTAGCAGAGGCTTGCGCCGCATACTTGAGTTGCTGGGTAGCCCAGGCAGACTTTCCTTTAAGGTCTCCCTTGAGGTTGGCTGGCGCAAACCCATCAAATAGCTCGTTGTAAGCTGGATGCACCGCCACCAACTGTCCTTGCAGGTGCGTAGACAATTCGGAAATTTCCATTCCTGTTTCCGACACAATCCCTTTGATTTCGTCCGCATAAGTTTTGCTTTCGGCAGCCT
Source organism: Algoriphagus sp. (assembly GCA_030729785.1). Taxonomy (GTDB): domain Bacteria; phylum Bacteroidota; class Bacteroidia; order Cytophagales; family Cyclobacteriaceae; genus Algoriphagus. Next base: position 3,255 of record JANQWS010000015.1, read on the forward strand.
TTTGCAAATCGATCATTCGCGCATCCCAAGAAGGAATTTGCACGGCTTTATACCCTAGGTCTGCCATGTAGCGGCAGATATTTTTTAAGTTATTGAACGGGGCAGCGTCGCCGGCAAACTGTGCCAAAAAGATGCCCGGGCCTTTAATTGTTTTCATACGACTTAGAAATTGATTTTAAATTAATTCTATTTTTTAATTCTCCACTTTCTTGGCTAGTAACCAGAGAAATCAGATTTAGAAGTTCAATTTGGTGAGCTGTGGACCGTGGTCAGTGGACGATTCGCAGTGTTTCATTTGCCTATTTATTCCCTGACGAATTTGCGGATAAGCTTTTATTTTTCTACGACAAAGGGAGTCCACTTTTGATCCGACTCTGTGCTCCGCAAGACGTGGTCGATAAAGGCCATTCCACGGATTCCGTCCTCGATACCAGGGTAGTCTTCCCATTCCCACTTGGGTGTAGTGCCCTCCCGATCCGCATAGAGGCAGCGCGCAAAGTTGCGGTACAAATTGGCAAAGGCCTCCACATAACCTTCAGGATGGCCAGCCGGCGTACGGGTATTTTCTTGTGCCAAAGAACCTAGGTAACCTGTTCCTGCTCGGAAGATCTGTGCAGGCACATTCGGGTACCTGACGGTCAAGGAATTGTTCAATTCCTGCTCCCACTCCAAACCTCCTTTTTCTCCATACACCCGAATTTTAAGGTTGTTTTCACATCCCGTATCGGTTTGGGAAGCCATCAATACTCCGGATGCTCCATTTTCAAATCGAAGCAGAACCACCCCATCGTCATCAATGGGTCGCCCTGCTATTTTGATGTATAGGTCGGCACAAAGGTGTGACACCTTTTCGCCAGTCACGTACTCTGCCATGTTGAAGGCGTGGGTTCCTATATCGCCCATGCATCCTGCCAAACCGTTTCTCTTTGGATCTGTTCGCCACTCTGCCTGCTTGTTGTTCTCGGTTTCAAGGAGTTTGTACAACCAGCCCTGCGGGTATTCTACATAAACTTTCCGCACCTTCCCGATCATCCCCTCTTGAACCATCTGTCTAGCCTGCTTAATCATTGGGTACCCGGTGTAGGTATGGGTTAGCAAAAAGCGTTGTTTGGACTGGCTTACGATGCGATACAAGTCCTGAGCTTCCTGGTAGTTTAGCGTCAAGGGCTTGTCCAAAGCCACATGAAATCCATGCTGCAGCGCCTTTACCGTAGGATCAAAATGCATGTTGTTTGGAGTAACAATCGCTACCACATCCATCCGCACTCCTTCGGGCAATTGGGATTCTTTGGCAAATAGCTCGTCATAGCTCCCATATACGCGGGAAGGATCAAGTCGAAGCTCTGCCCCTTTTTGCTTTGATTTGGCTGGATCGGAACTAAACGCTCCACAAACCAATTCAAACATTCCGTCCATTAATGCGCCATTCAAATGAATAGCACCAATAAATGAGCCAGGACCACCTCCTACGAGGCCAAGTTTCAATTTTGCTGTAGTCGACATGGGTACTTGATTAGATTGGATTTTTAGGTTTGGTGATAAAACAGGATTTTGTCGGAATTTCATGCTTTTCTATCTAAAAAAAGTCATTTTATGACCAACTGCCAGAACCCTTTATGAACGGCTATGACAAATCTTTTTTGTTCCTTTCTTTAGATTTTCAAAGAAGATGGGTAAACTACTGCAAAAACATTAAAATTTTAAATTTTCTTGTTAAAAAAACAGCCTTCACCTAGCCCCAAATCTTACTTATGTCCTTTTTTGTCAAGACCCGCCTCTCTTTGATGATGTTCCTTGAGTTTTTCATCTGGGGCTCCTGGTTTGTAACGATGGGCACTTTTCTGGCCAACAATATCCAGGCAAATGACCAAGACATTTCCTTGGCATTCTCTACCCAATCCTTTGGCGCCATACTTGCCCCTTTCTTTGTAGGATTGATCGCAGACCGGTATTTTCAAGCACAAAAAATTCTAGGCTCCATCCACCTAATTGGTGCCGGGCTTCTCTACCTCCTCCAGCAAGTAGCTGATTTTAATAGTTTTTTCCCCATTCTTTTGGGCTACATGATTCTCTTTATGCCTACACTCGCCTTGGTCAATTCTATCTCCTTCAATCAAATGCAGCAACCAGAAAAAGAATTTTCTGCTGTTCGCATTTGGGGAACCTTGGGTTGGGTAGCCGCAGGAATTCTAATTTCAGCCTTCGCCTGGGATAGCCCGGAAGGATTGGCTAATGGCCTACTTGAACACACCTGGAAACTCGCTGCAACAGCTTCACTCATCTTGGGACTTTACAGTTTTACCTTACCTGCCACCCCCCCACAAGCAAAAACCACTGGGCCTTTTCGGCTCAAAGATGCTCTGGGGCTAGATGCACTGAGCCTGCTTTCACATAGAAACTACGCCATTTTCTTCCTCTCCTCCATCTTAATCTGTATTCCCTTGGCCTTTTACTACCAAAATGCCAGTCCTTTTTTGACCGAACTAGGCATGGAAAACTCAACGGGAAAAATGGCCCTCGGACAAGTCTCTGAAGTGCTATTTTTAGTAGCACTTCCCTTTTTCTTTTCCCGATTTGGCTTAAAAAAGACGCTAGCCGTAGCCATGCTCGCCTGGGTCCTCCGCTACCTATTATTTGCCTTTGGCGATACCCAATCGGGTAACTGGATGCTACTTAGTGGGATTATTCTTCATGGCATTTGCTACGATTTCTTCTTTGTCAGTGGGCAAATTTATACCGACGCCCATGCCGGAAAAAAATTTAAATCTGCCGCCCAAGGATTGATTACCCTAGCTACTTATGGCATTGGGATGTTGGTCGGGTTTTGGTTAGCAGGCCAAATCTCCAATTACTACCTGCTAGAATCAGGCCTCCACAATTGGCAATCAATTTGGTTAATCCCTGCTGGGATTTCTGCCTTGGTTTCCCTATTTTTCATCCTTGTATTTAAAGCAGAAAAAATAAATAGCCCAAACTAATCCCAACACCCTATGACTTTCAATTCAGGAAGACGCGATTCCTTCAAAAAAATGATTCTTGGCGGAGCTACACTAGGATCTCTAGCTTCTTTTGACTTCAAAGAAAAAGAAGCATTGGCCCTCAAAGGCAATATCAATCACGGCGTATGTGCTTGGTCCATGCGCCCACTAAGTTTGGAAGAGCTCTGCGCCCAAATCAAGTCAGTAGGAGTGGGTGCCATTGACTTAATTGGACCTACCAATTGGGAACTTCTCAAAAAATACGACATCCATTGCTCCATGTGCAACGGCGCCGAACTGAGTATCGCGGACGGATTTAACGAACCTAAATTTCATGCCCAGTTAGAAAAAAACTACTTGGAAGTCATTCCTTTGGTACAAAAAGCAGGCTATAAAAATATAATTGCTTTTTCAGGAAATAGACGTGGCATGGACGACGAGACTGGATTGAAAAACTGCGAGATTGGGATCAAAAAAATCCTTAGCTCAGCTGAAAAACACGGAGTAGTCATCACCATGGAGCTACTCAATAGCCGTGTAGATCACAAAGATTACCAATGCGACAAATCGGCTTGGGGCATTGAACTTTGTAAGCGAGTGGGTAGCGAAAATTTCAAACTGCTTTTCGATATCTACCACATGCAAATTGACGAAGGAGATATTATTCGTACGATTCGAAATAATCATCAGTACTTTGGCCATTACCATACCGCTGGAAACCCAGGAAGAAATGACTTGGATGAAAATCAAGAAATAAATTACCCTCCTATCATGCAAGCTATTGTAGATTCGGGTTTCAAAGGCTATGTTTCGCACGAATTTATCCCCAAAGGAGCAGATAAAATTGCTGCACTAGGTCACGCAGTGCAGGTTTGTGATGTTTAATTAATTAAACAAGCACCAGAATATGGCAAATGAAGCGTATGACGCAATTGTAGTTGGGTCAGGAATAAGCGGCGGATGGGCTGCAAAGGAGCTAACCGAAAAGGGTCTCCGCGTGCTCTTACTCGAAAGAGGCCCCATGGTTGAACACGTAAAAGATTACAAATCGGCCACCTTGGCCCCTTGGGAAGTGCCTCACAGAGGTAGAAGAACCCAAGAACAGCTTTCTAATCACCCCAACCTAAAGCGGGATTATGTCCTAAACGAACTTAATCTAGATTGGTGGGCACACGAAAGTGACTCTCCCTATGTGGAAGAAAAACCATTCACCTGGTTTAGAGGCTACCAAGTTGGTGGCCGCTCCCTACTTTGGGGAAGGCAATCTTATCGCTGGTCTGAAACAGACTTTGAAGCCAATGCCAAAGATGGGATCGCTGTAGATTGGCCGATTCGCTACAAGGATATTGCCCCTTGGTACAGTTATGTTGAAAAATTTATAGGGGTATCTGGATCCAAAGATGGACTCGATATCTTGCCAGATGGAGAGTTTCAACCGCCTATGCCAATGAACTGTGTGGAGGAAGCCGGTGCTGCCAAAATCAAAGAACATTACAAAGGAGCACGTACCTGGACCATTGGTAGACCTGCCAACATCACGCAGCCACTTCCTGGTCGCCCAGGATGCCAATACCGTAATAAATGTTCTCTAGGCTGCCCATTTGGAGGCTACTTCAGTACCCAAGCGTCTACCCTTCCTGCAGCCATGGCTACGGGCAACCTGACCCTACGCCCTTGGTCCATTGTACGCAGATTGATCTACGATAAGGATAGCCAAAAAGCAACCGGCGTAGAAGTGATCGATGGACAAAGCAACGAAACCATTGAGTTCTCTGCAAAAATCATATTCCTCTGCGCCTCTGCCTTCAACTCCACCGCTATCCTGATGCGTAGCGCTACGGACATTTGGCCAGGAGGACTAGGATCAAGCTCCGGAGAATTGGGACACAACGTAATGGACCACCACTTCCGACTAGGAGCTAGAGGTACCTACGAGGGATTTGAAGACAAATACTATTTTGGTAAGCGTCCTACAGGATTGTATATCCCTCGCTTCCGAAATGTAAATGGCGATAAGCGAGATTACATCCGAGGATTTGGCTACCAAGGTGGAGCCAGCCGTAGTGGTTGGAGCCGTGATGTAGCCGAACTTGGCCTAGGTGGCCCGATGAAGGAAGCACTGACCGAACCAGGGCCATGGTCCATGGGAATCACTGCCTTTGGAGAAATCCTTCCTTACCACGACAACTTGATCAAGCTTAGCGATACAGTAAAAGACAAGTGGGGTATGGAAGCCTTGGTCATGAATGCCGAGATCAAAGAAAATGAGCAAAAAATGCGTGTAGATATGATGAATGATGCCGCTGAAATGCTTGAGGTAGCTGGATTTAAAAATGTGAAAACTTACGACAACGGCTATACCTTTGGACAAGGAATTCACGAAATGGGCACCGCACGCATGGGTAGAGACCCAAAAACTTCGGTTCTTAATGGCAACAACCAAGTTTGGGAAGCCAAAAACGTATTCGTAACGGATGGTGCCTGCATGACTTCTGCAGCAGCACAAAATCCTTCCCTGACCTACATGGCTTTGACCGCAAGAGCAGCAGCTTTTGCCGTTGAAGAATTGAAAAAGCAAAACCTCTAATCCGACACGAACATGACCTTAATGAATAGAAGAGA
>JANQWS010000016.1:0-7002 GCA_030729785.1 Algoriphagus sp.
CCGGATCCTGATTTTCTAATCAAGGCCTTACCCTATTTTTCTTCGTCTCAGGTGGGCATGGTACAGAGTCGTTGGACGCACCTCAATCAGAATTATTCCATCCTCACGCAACTTCAAGCCTTTGCTTTAGATGCCCATTTCTTGATTGAGCAGTCGGGGAGAAACCAGCAAGGGGCTTTTATCAATTTCAATGGCACGGCAGGAATTTGGAGGAAAAGTTGCATTCTGGACGCAGGAAACTGGGAGGAGGACACGCTCACCGAGGATTTGGATTTGAGTTACCGTGCCCAACGAAAAGGATGGAAGTTTGTGTACCGACCCGAAATCAAATCTCCTGCGGAACTGCCACCGATTCTTTCGGCTATCAAATCTCAGCAGTTTCGATGGACAAAGGGCGGAGCCGAATGTGCGGTCAAGCATGCAGGGAAGATTCTCAAAGAAAATCATCCCCTGAGTATTAAATTTCATTCCTTTGCCCATTTATTCAATTCCACCATTTTCATTGCCATACTCTTGACAAGCTTTTGCAGCATTGGCCTCTGGTGGGGGGTACAGTTGAAGGTGATTCCTTTAGAACTTTTTTGGGCTTCAGGAATTTCCATGATTGGCTTTGTGCTCGTAGCGGGGGTGTATTTGGTTTCCTACCTTACCGCGCAGCCCTATTCTTGGAAGTCCATTCTTGGAGCTGTCTGGAAGTTGCCCCTCTTTTTTTCCGTATCTATGGGCTTAGCCCTGCACAATACGCAGGCAGTACTGGAAGGCTTAACTGGAAAAAAATCCCCTTTTATCCGTACCCCAAAATTTAACCTAGAAGCAGGGAGTGTCTCACTTCAGGCAAATGCTTACCGACTACGTGCTCTGCCCATGAGTACTTGGCTAGAGGGGGGGATGGGGCTATTGTTTGGAGGGATGGTTGTGTGGGGAATCGTCTATGATAATTTCCTTTTTCTACCCTTTCATGGGCTACTGGCCTTGGGGTATAGTCTTGTGTTTATTTCTTCTTTGCGTACTCGTTGATGGATCTGATGAATACCCCGCCAATTGTCGATGTCATTATTCCTGCTTTCAATGAGGAAAAGTCTATAGGAAAGGTGATCGGGGATATTCCTACACTGGTACGCCATGTGGTGGTAGCCAATAATAATTCCACAGACCGCACCGCTGAGGTGGCGAAAGCAGCAGGTGCTCAGGTGGTTTTTGAACCACAAAAGGGCTACGGAAAAGCTTGTTTGACAGCCATGGATTGGATCCAGCAGCAAGAAGTCCAACCCAATATTTTGGTGTTTTTGGATGGGGATTACAGTGATTATCCGCAGGAATTGGAGTTACTGATAGCCCCCATTCTTGAAGGGAAGGCAGATTTGGTGATTGGATCTCGGTCCTTGGGTGAGCGTGAAGCTGGCTCTATGACTTTTCCTCAAGTATTTGGCAACGCCTTGGCCACTACGCTGATGCGCTGGATGTATGGGGCCAAGTTCTCTGATTTAGGACCTTTCCGGGCGATTCATTGGAGAAAATTGATTGCCTTGGGAATGGTCGATCAAAATTTTGGCTGGACCATTGAGATGCAAATCAAGGCACATCAAGCTGGGCTTTCTTACATGGAGGTGCCAGTCACTTACAGAAAGCGAATTGGAGTTTCTAAGGTGAGTGGCACTGTAAAAGGCGTTTTTGGGGCAGGTTATAAAATAATTTTCACGATATTTAAGTATTGGCGGCCTTAAAGCGAGCTGAATTTGATTGTTTCCATTATCCAAGTAAGCAATGTTCCAACTAAACTCCCTTTCACGTTTATGTATTCTTTTAGGAGGCACAGTACTGATAGCCTGTGCACCAGAAAATCGTGAAGGAGTGGAGGAAGCTCAATTTGCAAGCTACTGGTACCAAGGTACTGCCGAAGTCAACGTTTTTGACTTAGAGCAAAGTAGGTATGGGGAAGTCCGTCCGGGCAAAGCAGTATTAATTTTTGTGACCGAAGATTTTTCCAAAAGCAAACAGGTCAAGTTGGACGCTCCCGAGGAAAGGCCTTCTGATGCGCAAAAAGTGCTCAAGTTGAATATGACCCGTGATTTTGTAACAGGAATTTATCCTTACCACACCATGCTTTCGGTATTTACGCCCGTGTATGCAGATAGTCCGGCTCCAAAATTGACTGCTACGGTCACCGAGTGGTGTGGGCAGTCCTTTACCCAACTCAATTACAAGTCAGGAAAATATACCGTGAGGCAGTTTTCTTATTTTGAATCCGAGGGGGATTTTGAATCCAAACTGAATGGACAAACAGAAGAGGAGCTTTTTACCTTGATTCGACTTCATCCCGACCTTGTTCCTCTTGGAAATGTAACGCTTATCCCCAGTCTGATTTTTCAACGTTTTGCCCATATTCCCTTGAAAGGGGAGCAGGCAACCATCTCACGCAAGGCCTTGGGATCGGACCAAGCTGAATTGAAGGTGATGTATGGGGAGATTGGTAGAACGGTTTTGATTCGCTACCAGCAGCTATTTCCTTTCGAGATTACTGGATTTACGGAAGTCTGGACTAAAGAAAATGGGCAGCAGGAAGTGACCAAAGCTACACGTTCGCACTTGAGGCAGTTGCCGTATTGGAAACAAAATGAGCAGGTGTTTGAGTCCCTGCGGAAGGAATTGGGACTTTGAACGATTCAGTGAAAAGAGGGTTTAAAGTTGCTTCAGTCATTTTATTGGCTGGTTCTCTAGTGTTATTAGCACAGATTCCTAGGGAGAATTTTGGATTGACTTTTGTCTTTTTTACGCTTGCTTTTGGGGGGATGCTAGGGAATTACCTACTCGTGGGTGAGCAGGTTAATTTCAAAAGACTGCTTTTGCTAGGGATACTTTTAAGGGGATGCCTTTTCTTTTTTGAACCCAATTGGTCGGAGGACAGCGCAAGATTTTTATGGGATGGGGAGCTTTTACGTCAAGGTCAGAATCCTTATGGCTTAACGCCAATGCAAGTACTAGAGCAACAAGGGGAGGGAAGCGGGTTACGTGTACAGCTTTTCCAAATATTGAATTCACCCAACTATTATTCGGTTTATCCTCCCCTCAATCAAGCCATGTTTTGGTTTGGAGCATTGGCAGCGCAGGGGAGTGTAGCGCAAGGATATCTTGTCCTTCGATGCCTGCTCCTATTGGGAGAGATTTGTGTTTTTTACCTGCTTTGGGGAATAGTGGTTCGATTCCAACTTCCTCAAAAACAGATTATTTTGTATTGGTTCAATCCCTTGGTGATCTTGGAAGTAGTGGGCAATCTGCATTTTGAGGGATTCGTACTCTTGTTTTTACTGGCCACACTTCTCAATTTATCTCGGCAGAAACTTGGATGGTCAGGTGCATTTTGGGGATTGGCTGTGGGAATAAAATTGCTCCCTTTCTTGCTAGCTCCCACTTTTTTCTTTTGGAAAGGTGTTCGATTATCAACTCGGTTTTGGGGCATGGCAGTAGGAGTTTTAGTCTTGGCATTTTTCCCGCTTGTTTATTGGAATTCATGGGGGAATTTTTTCCAAAGCCTCCAACTCTACCAAGGGAAATTTGAGTTCAATGCTTCGCTGTATTACTTGTTTCGAGCGCTAGGCTATGAACTCGCAGGTTTCAATACCATTGGGTACCTTACGAAAGTTGGGATGGTGATCACCCTTCTTGGAGTAATTTGGATTTCCTGGAAGCAGTCGAATGCTAGTCTTTTTGAAATCCCAAGTGGTTGGGTGCAGCTGTATTTGCTGTATTTCTTGCTGCAGCCGGTGGTTCATCCCTGGTACCTCCTGCCTGGATTGGGATTGTCCGTCTTATCTCGCCAGTGGACTTTTCTGCTTTGGTCTTTTGGAGCGATTTTTTCCTATCAGGCCTACAGCCAAAATCCAGTTCAGGAACAGCCCTTATTTTTAGGATTTGAATATGGATTGGTGCTGCTTGGTCTTTACTTAGATTATTTTCGAAAGGAAAGAACTCTTAACTTAGTTGGATGAAAAAATCGGCATTGTTTTTTGTAATCTTCCTTGCATGGACGGCTTGTACGCCGAGCCCAGAGGAGGAGGCGCTAGATCTTTTAGATAAGTCCATAGAAGCACATGGAGGCAAGGAAGGATGGGAAAGCCTGAAGGAAATCAAATTTCAAAAGTGGACTAGGATGCTGGATGCGGAAGGGAATGTCGAATCCGAATTGGATCAATCGCATGCCTTTCGATTTAGTCCACGATTTGAAGGGACCATCAATTGGACCAAGGATAGTATTTCCCATTCGATGACTTGGGATGGGGAGGTCTTTCGCTATCAAATGGGAGTAAATGAGATTTTAAATGCTGATTTTTTGGCTTCAAAAAAGAAAGATTTTGATGCTGCCTTTTACACAGTGGCCCAGCCTTGGAAGTTGCTTGATAAAGGTGGTAAACTCATTTATGAGGGGAAAAAGACTCTCGAAAATGGGACAGAAGTGGAATCCATTCGCGTGGATTATGGTCCGGATTCAGATACATGGTGGTACTTTTTTGACCCTGCTACTTACATGATGGTGGGCAATGAGGTACAATTGAAAGATCATAGAAGTTTGGTGTACGATCTAGCTACTGAGCAAGGGGGTCAATTATTTTTTCATGGCAAACGAGAAAGCTGGCGGGTGGATGATTCTGGGAAGCGCTTGTTTCTCCGGGCCGAGTACCGGTATTCAAACTTTGAATTGGTGTATTGATGTCGGATTTTTTTGTTTCTATTTAAAAGGATTTGTTCATTTAAAATAAGTCAGCTATGAAATTGGCGTTATTCAGCTTAGGTGTTTTTGTGCTTGCGTTTTTTGGAGTTTCCTGTGATTCCCGAACAGAGGCAGAAAAAATTGTTGATTCAGCTATTGCTAGTTATGGAGGTGGTCTTTACGAAAAAACAGCTATCACATTTGATTTCAGAGGGACACATTATTCCATTTTTAAGTCACCATCGGCCTTTGAATACAGTAGGGAATTTACTGATTCCACGGGGCAGGTCGTAGACATTTTGAATAATGAAGGTTTTATACGAAGGGTCAATGGAGTGGGGATCGATTCATTAACGGAAGAGCGGATTGGGGCTTTTTCTCGATCGGTCAATTCGGTGGCGTACTTTGCTTTTTTGCCCTATGGGCTCAATGATGCAGCAGCTATCAAAACCTACCTGGGACAAACCACCATTAAGGGAAAGGAGTACCACCAAGTCAAAGTGACTTTTCAAGCAGAAGGTGGTGGAGAGCACTTTGAAGATGAGTTTTTATATTGGTTTGGGGTAGATGATTTTTTGATGGATTACCTAGCCTACAGTTACCATACCGATGGAGGTGGGGTACGAATGCGTGAAGTTCGGGAGGCGCGCGAAGTTGGTGGTATACGCTTTCAGGACTATGTCAACCTAAAGGCTGCCAGCAAGGATACTCCGCTAGATTCCATGCAGTATTTGTACGAAAAAGGAGCATTGGAGAAGCTTTCAGAAATTAATTTGGAAAATATCCGTACTTCCGCCCTTCCAAAAAACTAAGTGTAGAGCTTCTTTTTTGGATTGGCGGTAAGGACTTTTTTTGATTTTTTAGTAACTAGGGGATGCAAACCCAAAAAAGTAGACCCATATGAATCGTAGAAGAGAATTTTTAAAGACGACTGGACTAGCAGGTCTAGGACTATTTGGTGCAGGAAGCACCTTTGCGGACTCCATGAAGGTATTGCCATTGGAGGCATCCTATGGAGCTTCTCGAATGCAGTCCTTCAATATGTCGGGCTTTGCTGCTCCTAAGCTAGCTACCGTACGTGTAGGGATAGTGGGTTTGGGAATGCGTGGTCCTGGAGCAGTAGATCGCCTAAGTAAAATTGAAGGCGTAGAGATCAAGGCCTTGTGCGACCTACTTCCTGAGCGGGTAGAGAAAGCAAAAAAGTCTTTGGAAGGAACTATCCACACTCCTGAATTGTATTCGGGTTCTCCTTATGCTTGGAAGAAAATGTGCGAGCGTCCCGATCTTGATTTGATTTACATTGCCACACCTTGGGAGTGGCATACGCCAATGGCGGTATATGCGATGGAATCAGGCAAGCATGCTGCCGTGGAGGTGCCTGCAGCCAGAACCTTGGAAGAATGCTGGCAGCTGGTGGAGACATCCGAACGTACCAAAAAGCATTGCATGCAGCTAGAAAATTGCTGCTACGATTTCTTCGAATTGATGACCTTGAAGATGGCTCGTGAGGGATTTTTTGGTGATGTAGTGCATGTAGAGGGAGCGTATATACACGATTTGGTTTGGCTCAACTTTGACAAGGATAAGGGATACCAGGGCATGTGGCGACTGGAGGAAAATTTCCGAAATGGCAATCTCTATCCCACCCATGGACTTGGGCCTATCTGTCAGATTTTGAATATCAACCGTGGGGATCAGATGGATTATTTGACGTCTTTGTCATCGAATGATTTTCAAATGCAGAAAAAAGCCAAGGAACTTGCCCAGCAAGATTCTTTTTGGAATGGCTATGCTGAAAAGAACTATCGAGGTAACATGAATACCACCGTGGTAAAAACTAAACTTGGGAAAAGCATCGTCATCCAGCATGATGTGACCTCTCCGCGCCCGTATTCTCGACTACATGTGGTGAGTGGTACCGAAGGCTATGCGCAGAAGTATCCTGAGCAAAAAGTGGCTAAAGGGCACAGCTGGATGAAGGAGGATGAAATGATGGCACTCAAAGAAAAATATACGCCTGAGATTGTCCAAAAGGTAGGAGAACTAGCCAAGCAGATTGGAGGTCATGGAGGAATGGATTTTATGATGGACTGGAGATTGATCGATTGCTTGCGTAATGGGCTTCCGCTTGATCAGGATGTGTACGATGCTGCCTTATGGAGCTGTATCACTCCGATGAGTGAGTGGTCGGTGGCCAACCGTTCCAATTCCATCGATATCCCTGATTTTACTGGAGGTCATTGGAAGACCAATGCGCCTGTGGAGATCACCTTGAAGGGTGGAGGAACGACGAAGGT
>JANQWS010000016.1:7102-8475 GCA_030729785.1 Algoriphagus sp.
CTTGTTACTTTGTACCACTAAATTTTTAGTAATTTTTACTAAGCCTCTTCAAGGATTCTAACAAAAGGCTAATTTAGCCAAATGAATACTTCTACGGACCGACTGGAGCTCGCGGCTAGATTTGTAAATACCACGGGAGCTCCTATTTTTTTGACGGGTAAAGCAGGAACTGGAAAAACCACCTTCCTTCGCGAGCTGGCTACACAAACACACAAACGTTTTGTGATTGTGGCTCCTACGGGCATCGCTGCACTGAATGCAAAAGGAGTAACCATCCATTCCCAATTTTTATTTCCATTTGGGTCTTTTTTGCCCACACGTGAGCCGGAGGGGAACTTTACGGATCGACAAGGGTTTTTCACTCAGCAAACACTTGCCCGTAAACATCCTCTCAACCAACTTCGACGGAAAGTACTCAAGGCAATTGATCTTTTAGTAATAGACGAAGTCAGTATGCTACGTTCGGATATGCTAGACGCGATTGACTACCGGATGCGAAGTGTGAAGCGCAACTATCAAGTTCCATTTGGGGGAGTTCAGGTGCTATTGATTGGAGATTTGTACCAGTTGCCCCCCATCGTCAAGGACGAGGAATGGACTGTTTTGAGCCGGTTTTACAACTCCATGCATTTCTTTGAAGCCAAGGCCTTGCAGCAGTCGGGAATGGTGTATTTGGAGTTGGACAAGATTTTTCGCCAGCAGGACGATACCTTTATTCGCATCCTAAATAACCTACGTGCTAATAAATCCACTCCTGAGGATGTACGGCGACTGAATCAGCAGTTTAAGACTTTGGATGAGATTCAGGACTTGATGCCTTGCATTACGCTAACTACACACAATTACAAAGCGGACGAACTGAATTTGAGGGAACTCAGAAGCTTGGAAAGCCCTTCGTTTTTTTACGACGCGGATCTGGACCGAGAATTTCCCGAAAGCATGTTTCCCCTGCCTCCTATCCTAGAACTAAAGGTGGGTGCGCGGGTGATGTTTATCAAAAACGATTCCTCGGGCAATGCCAATTACTTCAATGGCAAGTTGGCTACAGTGGTTCACCTGGCTGCAGATGAGGTGAAAGTCCGCATGGATGATCAACAGGAGGAGTATGTGCTCAGAAAGGAGGATTGGGAAAATAAACGATACCGACTTAATGTGGAAACCAAAGAGGTGGAGGAGGAAGTAATCGGTACATTTTCTCAGTATCCCATCAAACTGGCTTGGGCGGTAACGGTACACAAGAGTCAGGGACTGACCTTTGACAAAGCCATCGTGGATGTAGGGCAGGCCTTTGCTCCAGGACAGGTGTACGTGGCCTTGAGTAGACTTCGAAGTTTGGAGGGGCTGATTTTACGAACACGTATCCATACGGAGGT
>JANQWS010000017.1 GCA_030729785.1 Algoriphagus sp.
TAACTGGCAACACGTCTGATTTTGGTTCAGAAGAGTCTAGGTTCGAGCCCTAGTCGGTCAACAAAAAAGACCTCCTTTTTGGGAGGTCTTTTTATTTTTTGTTCGATGAAAGAACAGTATTTGTATTATTTGTACAAGCCGTTGAATAGCATTTTGAAGGTGCCGTGTGCCTGTCCTCGGAAAGTAATCTCAGGACCAAATGCATACAACTTACCGCTACCCACCCGAGCTTCAAATGCGGTCACACCCTGTTTTAGGTAATTTTGTCCCCAAGCCCAGCCGCTACGCAAAGGAGGTTCAGAACCAAACCAAGCCAAAGGTGTCACTCCCAACTGCGTTGCCTCCGGACTAAGGCGAAAGACTGGACTATTATTGAACAAGACATCTGCTCGCTCCCCCATTCCAAAATTTATTGGAGAAGCTACATTCACCTGCATCTCCAAAACACTACCTGGTATGTAATATTTTTCTCCAGTCAACATTTTTTCCCTCCCATTCACTATCTCTACCAAGGCATTGGAAACAGGAAGCCCCAAGTGGTTTGCCAAAGAAGTAGCGGCACCTACCGTGATGATTTGCCCCCCTTGCTCAAGAAATGCTTTCAGCTCAGGAATGGATTTGTCCACGGAAAGTCTTCCCAACATCCCATGGTATTCAGAAGGGATATCTTCCTTTTTTGGCTGAGCACCCATCCCGTAGCCCCTACCAGCCCCAGGCATCCCCGGGCCAATGAAAAGCAAGACATCAAACTTTTCATTTAAATTTCCCCCATCAATTTCCATGGGGAACACTTGCGCATAATCAAAGTGAAATTGTTCCATAATCCAGCGTGCCCATCCGGAAGGCATGGAACCTCCATAGTAATCGTACAAGCCTATACGGGCAGGAAAAATTTCTTTGGCTCCAGAAGGCACTCCCTCAGCTACTTTTGGAACGACCCCATGTGATTTTACGGCTAACTCTAAAGCTTTTTTTCCTGAGCTCGGTACATAAAACGACCCAGCAGGCACCGCTTTGGTTGGAACCTGAGTTCGGTACACCTTCACTTTGGCCTTCAATAAATCATTTACCACTTTGAAAGAATCATTTACCCGTGCATCTAAGAAATATCCAGAGGAAGAAGTAGGTAAACTGGCAGGGGCTGGCTCTAGTAATTGCCCGTAAGGAATCGCTTCAAAAGGACCATCAAAGGCCTCCAAGACACGATCTACCTTCACACCCATCTGATAGGCCAAAGTCCAACCGGCCGCATCGTAGGGTCGAATTGGAGGCCCTCCAGGGTACAGGAAATCATTGGGATGATCCTGCGGCTCAAACATATCCAAGACATGTGGCCGGAATGCTTGTGCTGTTTTTACAAGGTAAGACCCCTTAGGATAGCGCTTCTCCCCAATGGAAAAATCAGCCGTTGCTTGGTGTACCAAAATACCCGATTTGATCAGTGCATTCAAAAATTTAATTGCAGTGGAAAAATCCGCTTGATCGGCTGGCAACACGTATCCTCTAGGATCTCGAAGGGAAGGATCTGCATAGACAGAATCATAAAAAGCTAGCGGAATACCCCCCCTATTTCCAAAATAAGCTTCCTTAGGATCATCTGCGGCCTTCCTTCCTTTACTAGCATCAAAGGTCTTTTGAATCGCCTGTGCATATTTTGGATAGCGGGTCCATGTATCGGTATTTCCTCGCTCAATAGACTTTTTCCCCATCAAGTAAAAATTGTACAGCAGCTCATCCCCATGACGAACGGCATGATTTAAAATCGCATAATTCAAGGATACAGAATAGTCTATGGATTTACGGAAAGTCCAGGGCCCTGGAGTTACAGGAAATGGATTTCCATTATTTGGAATCAAGCGATCTGGAACCAATGGAATAGAATACGGAGAAGGGTCTCCTACAATCTCCGTTAAAATCCCAATCATATTGTGGTAATAAGGAGTGGTACGTAAGCCTCCATTCCACCAAGTGGAAAATACGGAGCCCCCAAGACGAGTGTACCCTGGCTTTTCCTCTTGATGCAAGCGATTAATCATGGCTGCTCCGACTGCATCCAAACTCGTAATAATCAGTGGATCAAAAACATGATTGAATGGATCCCGGTAGGGAGGGCCAGCTACAACAGTACCTGCTGGTCCAGATTGATGGTGGTTATACACGATCTGAGGCATCCATTCCACATACTGTTGGAGCGAAATATTGGTGGATTCTTTCATGTTGTTCATGTAAAAATCTCTATTGTTGTCGTGCCCCACATACTTTTGATACAAGACAGGAATATTCTTATTTCGCTTGGCCTTATCCTCCGGCCTCATGTACCAATTGGACATAATTTCCATTCCATCAGGATTCACATGAACGAGCAGAATAATCACCTCATCCAAGATTCGGAGGGTCTCTTCGTCGTTTTTTGAAGCCAAGGTGTATAGCGTTTCTATAAGCTGCTGCGCCCCTACCACTTCGCTTGCATGCAAGCCTCCATCAATCCAAACAATGGGTTTCCCTTGATTTGCCAATGCTTTCGCTTCGGCTTCTGAAATTTCTGCTCTTCCTAACTTTCGGGAAATTTCTTGGTACCGTTCCAAATCTGGAAAATTCTTTGGGGCTGTAATTACCAAGAGCGGTTGCTCACGTCCAAACTCAGTTTGCCCAATACTACGGTATTGCACTCGATCGGAGAGTGCAGCCACTTTCTTGAAGTAGGCTTCCGTTTGTGTGAAATTAGCCAGTTGATAGGGCTCACCAATGGAGAACCCAAAATGCTCTTTTGGGGTAGGTATAGATTGAGCAATCACCAAAAAAGGCACAAAAACTACCTGGAGTAGAAGCAGAAATATTTTTTTCATGGAAAAACTAGTTTGTTAGACACTAATTTACTCCTTTGATTTGGAATTGAGTTGGAAATTTATGGGAAGACCCAGAATTTACAGGACTGGAGGATTTTATCGTTTTCCTTTGGATTTATCGTGGTGGATGATCCCCTATTCTGATTATCCGCAATCCTTACCAGTAGCTAAAAATTTATTTGAATTACTGCGGATAATTGTCGAAAGACCACGGTCTGCAAGCAGACCACAGCTCACTAAAATGAACTTCAAACCTTATTTTCCTTT
The DNA here is from genome assembly GCA_030729785.1 of Algoriphagus sp. Taxonomy (GTDB): domain Bacteria; phylum Bacteroidota; class Bacteroidia; order Cytophagales; family Cyclobacteriaceae; genus Algoriphagus. Next base: position 3,114 of record JANQWS010000017.1, read on the forward strand.
GGTTACTGGTGACAAATTGGGTAAGCAGAATCCTTTTTATTCCATCCAAACAATCGGTTTTTAACCATATTTTTTTTCTGAAGTGAGGGATACAGAACCAATCCTTCCTTCAAAATCATTACTTTTGTTTAGATTCCTTTTTCTACTCCTTCCCACAAACTCCCTTAATCCCTATGTCCGAGGTAAAAATCTTTGCAGGCTCCAATAGCATAGATTTGGCACAAAAAATCGCCAAAAGCTATGGAAAAAAGTTGGGCGACTTGACATTATCCAAATTCAGTGACGGAGAAATGTCTCCTAGCTTTGATGAATCCATCCGCGGATGCACGGTATTTATCATTCAAAGCACCAACCCCCCGAGCGACAACCTGCTCGAATTGTGCTTGATGATTGATGCTGCCAAGCGAGCCAGTGCCTACAAGGTATGTGCCGTAATTCCTTATTTCGGCTATGCCCGTCAAGACCGAAAAGATCGACCACGCGTATCTATAGCTGCCAAACTCATCGCCAACATGCTTACTTCGGCAGGAGCAGACAGGATCATGGCCTGTGACTTGCACGCAGGACAAATTCAAGGTTTTTTTGACATTCCATTGGACCATTTAAATGGATCTGCTATATTTGCACCCTATTTGAGTACGCTTCGGTTGAACGACATGATTTTTGCAGCTCCAGATGTAGGGGGTGTGGCACGAGCAAGGTCTTTCGCTAAGCATTTTGAAGTAGAAATGGTGGTCTGTGACAAGCACAGAAAAAGAGCCAACGAGGTAGCATCTATGCAGGTGATTGGTGAAGTAGAGGGAAGAGATGTAATCTTGGTAGATGATTTAGTAGATACAGCGGGCACCTTATGCAAAGCGGCTCAAATCATCAAGGAAAAAGGGGCTAATTCAGTACGTGCGATCGTGACACACGGGGTACTATCTGGGAAAGCGCATGAAAATATTGAAAACTCAGTTTTAGAAGAATTAGTGATTACGGATACAATTCCCTTAAAATATCCCAATCCTAAAATTAAAGTACTTACTGTAGGAGAGTTGTTTGGCAAAGCCATTCATGCAGTCACAGGACACACCTCCATCAGTTCCTTATTTATTTGAAACCAATTTTAAATACACATACACATGAAAACACTAGAGATTATAGGGTTTAAAAGAGCAAATCTCGACAGTGCTGCTTTGAATGAAATCAGAGATGCCGGCAATGTTCCCTGCGTGGTTTACGGACCAGGTATTCCTGATCAAGTTCATTTCTATTCTCCGGCAATCCTATTCAGAGACCTCATCTATACACCGGAGGTTCACTTGGTTGAACTCAATATTGAAGGCAGAATCATTCGTGCGGTTTTGAAAGAAGCACAGTTTCACCCTGTAAGTGAAGTATTGCTCCATGCAGACTTTATGGCTTACACAGACGATAAAGCTATCAAATTTGAAATTCCTGTAAAAATTGAAGGCAATTCACCAGGAATCGCAAAGGGGGGTAAACTAGAATTTAAAACTAGAAAATTGAAGGTGAAAGGATTTGCAAATACCCTTCCAGACAATATCTTGGTGGATATTTCTAACCTAGACCTAGGAAAATCATTTAAAGTAAGTGAATTGCAACCCGAAGGTTTTGAAATTCTTACCTCACCTAACGTTTCTGTGGTTACTATTGGGATCCCAAGAGCACTACGTGGAAAGAAGGCAGAATAAGTCTACAACTACTTCAACAAAAATCCTGCTCATTCCCGAGCAGGATTTTTTATTTTTATCCTATTGAACCCAAAATCCATGAACTATCTACTTGTAGGCTTGGGAAATATCGGCCCTGAATACGAATTAACACGACATAATATAGGTTTCCTTATCCTAGATCGACTCGCAGATAAAGAAGGAGCAACTTGGAAAAGTGATCGACTTGCCTTCAAAACTGAAATTAAGCACAAATCACGAACCCTTCACCTTCTCAAACCTACCACATACATGAATTTGAGTGGAAAGGCTGTTAATTATTGGCTAAAAACCCTAAACATCCCAAAAGAAAATTTATTGGTACTAGTCGACGATGTAGCTATCCCTTTTGAGAAATTACGAATGCGCCCTAAAGGCAGTGCCGCGGGTCATAATGGACTCAAAAACATCGAAGAGCTTTGTGGAGGACAAGATTACTCGAGGCTGCGGGTAGGCATTGGGGACAATTTCCCCAAAGGAAGGCAAGCCGATTATGTTTTGGGAAGATTTACTACGCAAGAACTATCGCTACTTCCTGAAATCATGGATAAAGCCATTTCTATGGCCTTGGCATTTTGTACGATAGGAATTGAACGGACCATGACCCAGTTCAACGATTGATTTTTGGAAATTTGGATTTACGAATCCTTCCCTATTTATTTGTACTCCTTTTAACAGGTGAAATTTATAAAGAAGAGGCGAGAGACTAGGCTCTATGACCCTCTGGCAACCCTCTCCAAAAGAGTAAGGTGCCAAGTCCTACCCAGCATGGGAACGATAAATCGGCAGAATAATCCCTACCTTTTTTTGAGTTCACGTGCCTGTCGGAAAAAATTCTTTTGAATTGCCAACCTGTATCAACCTGTAAACCTAGCCAAATGGCACATTTTGAAACCGATGCAATCCGCATCCAAGAACGGTCCAATCAGCGCGAACATTCTTCTGCACTGTACCTGAGTTCTAGTTTTGTATTTGAATCAGCGGAAGAGGCACGCGCTATGTTTGCCGATGAAATCCAAGGGAATATCTACTCCCGATACTCAAATCCCAACTCTTCTGACCTCATTGAAAAAGTATGCCGCGCAGAAGGAACGGAAGATGGAATCGCCACTGCCTCTGGAATGGCCGCCATGTTTGGCAGCATCGCTTCCCTACTCCAGCAGGGAGATCACATCCTAGCTGCTAGATCCTTGTTTGGGTCCACCCACCAACTCCTTACACGCGTATTTCCAAAATGGGGCATTACCTCCACTTATGGGGATATTTCCGACTATCAAAATTGGGACAAATTACTGCAACCCAACACCAAAATGCTTTTTCTAGAAACCCCTTCCAACCCGGGTCTGGAAATTATTGATTTGGAATGGGCAGGTAAATTTGCAGCGGCTCATGGACTAATTTTAGTAGTGGACAATTGTTTTGCCACCCCCTATTTACAACAACCGGCGAAATGGGGAGCACATATCGTGACACATAGTGCTACCAAATACATCGATGGCCAGGGCAGGGTGCTTGGCGGTTTGATCCTAGGTAAAAAAGAATTCATTGACGAAGTTCGATTTTTTACCCGCCATACGGGGCCTTCTCTATCCCCCTTCAATGCTTGGATCCTATCTAAAAGTATGGAAACCTTAGCGCTTCGCATGGATCGACACTGCGAAAACGCAGAAAAAGTAGCCCGTTATTTTGAAGGCAATACCCACCTCGATGCAGTCAATTACCCCTTCTTACCTTCACATGCACAACATACCTTGGCTCTCAAGCAAATGAAAGCTGGTGGAGGAATTATTACCCTGGCCCTAAAGGGAGGTCTCCCAAGAGCACAAAGATTTATCGACCAGTTGCAGATGATTTCCATTACCCCCAACCTGGGAGATAGTCGCAGTATTGTTACCCATCCAGCTTCTACCACCCACAGCAAATTAAGCCCAGAAGAGCGCCAAAAAGTAGGAATTAGCGATGGACTTATCCGGCTTTCTGTAGGCTTGGAGCATTACGAAGACATTGTAAAAGATGTTGAAAGAGCCCTAGAGCAATCCAAGTAAACTACTTAGCGTAGCGTATTTCGCAAGACTACAAAGGGCCTCCAAGGGCTATTTGGAACTTGGTACAACTGATTAAAGGCAAAAGTACCTAGAACCAGATCTTCATCTCCATCCAAATCCAAATCCCCCTTTGTTAGTGTAAGCCAATGGTCTGCGAGCTGCTCTTTCAAAATGTACGGATGAAATACTCCTGAAAGAGATTGCTTGAAGTAAATTAGATTTTGAAAGGAAATTTGCTTTCGGTCCGGAAAAAAAGCAATAGCCACCACATCCATCCTCCCATCCTGATCAAAGTCCCCTAATTCCAAGCCACTTGCTCCGTGCATGGGATAAAACCAGCTTTCTAGGTAATTTCCTTTTGCATCCCGCTCAAAAATCCGAAGCCCATGGTACGGTTTAAAAATTTGACTTTGGTCTGCATTATCCCCATTTACCAACACAAGCTCTGGAATATCATCTCCATTTAAGTCCTCAAATCGAAAATCACTCGATCCAAAGGCTGGATGAAATGCCAACAACTGCTTTTCTTTAAATTTTCCTTGCCCCACATTTTCAAATAGGGAAATACCTTCTTTGGCTTGAGAAAATAAAACCATTAAGTCAAGGTCCCCATCTCCCTCATAATCGACTGCAATGGTTCTTCTTGCGCCTGGGTCTGACTTTAAAATAACTTCCGTATATCCCTCCTCCTTACTTAAAAATAGACTCAGTTTGCCTACATGATTCCCAAATTGGCACAGCACGTAATCCTTCTTACCGTCCCCATTCCAATCCGCCACCTCCATGTCCATAGGTCGCATCAATTGATCAATGAGAGGAACCTCTTTCCAACTATTAGCAGTAAATGAAAAGTTGGATAAAAGTCCTATGGAATCGTTGGAAGGATCCATCTTGCCCATAGACAACAAATCAAAGGAGCTTGGTGTATTCCAAATCAAGTCTACCGGAGCAACACGAGTAGGTAGAGAATCGAGTTGAAAAAAATTATTTTTCGAATCTAAACGATACAATGCACGAAACCGATGACCTACCCACAAATCCCCTGTTTGAGGATGAATACGAAGTAAGGTAGTTAAACTGGAGCGGGTATCTTTAAAGTTAGGAACTTCTAGATTAAACCCAGGGATCCCAAGTTTGGGAGTCTCTTTGATGGACTGAAGTAGTAAGGTATCAGGAGCATTAGCCAAATAATAGGCTTCGAGTTTTTCCCAATTTTCACGGGTGATATAGGGAATTTTGGAATAAATACCCTCTGGGACTCCTTCATCTTCCGGCATAGCCGTACCAAAATCCTCTTCCAAGTACAAACCCATGCGCTTCCGCATATCGGGAAGCAAGGTCGACCAGGTCTTTTTATCTAAGATAGTCGGATCAGGCATCAAGTGACAAGCGGCACAATATCCTTTGGCCAATTGCTCCCCAGATAGATTTAAATCCGACTGGGAAAGTTGGTAAAGACTGGGCGGAGGCTGCTTTCGTTCTGAAATAGGATCACATCCCCAAAACAAAACCAGCACCCACACGAAACCACAAGCTAGACGCATCATTGACTTAAAAAATAGCTTTAAATTCATGCACCAGTTGAGGGTCTATCCCAAAATTCATACTAAAATCTAAGGGAGTCCCTACAAAATTGAGGTCTGATTTAACAAATTGATTGTCAGTAGGTTTGGCCAACTTGCAGGAAGCGTGTACCTCTTTCAGATAGCCTGATTCCTTTAATCTTGAAACATGAGTTACTTTGAGTCCTCCACCAGGAAGGATAATAATTCGCTCTTTGGCTTGCTCCAATAGCGCCATTACCTGTGGCAATCCTTCCTCTATGGAATTTTCCCCTCCAGAGGTAAGTACCCGATGAAAACCAAGTTGGATGATTTTTTCCAAGGAACCCGTAAGATCTGCTGAAGCATCAAATGCTCGATGAAAGGTGCAAGGCTTGGATTCGGCTGCTCGCAACAAGGACTCACAGGCAGACTCGTTAACTGACCCTTGCGCATCCAAAGCACCAAAAACAAAGCCATCTGCTCCCAAATCTCCTAAAAGTTGGATATCCTGCTTCATTACTAGCAACTCCTTGGGCGAGTAGACAAAATTTCCGCCACGAGGACGAATCATTACAAAAATCGGAATATCAATTTCCCGCTTCAAAAAACGGAGCATACCCGCACTAGGAGTCTCTCCCCCTTCTGGAAAGTTAGCACATAGCTCTAAGCGATCAATGCCGAGTTGTGCGGCTTCCAAGGAGGCCTGAAGGTTAAAAACCGGCGCTTCTAAGAGCATACTCATGCCTTAAAATGACTAGCCGAATCAATCAATACATTGCCTGATTCAGTTGCTTGAGCATAATTGAAACCCGGATGAACAGCAAAAGCACCTACTTCGCCCTCTTTATTGATGGCCAAAAAACCTGCTTGAATATCTTTGATATTTCTATTTTTGGCTACCAACCGTCGAACTGCCTCCTCACAAGCAGCCTGAGGACTTCTCCCCTGTCGCATCAACTCTACAATTAAAAAGCTACCGCAGATTCGGATAATAGACTCCCCTAGTCCCGTTGCCGTGGCAGCACCTACCTCATTGTCAACAAATAGCCCAGCTCCAATGATTGGGCTATCTCCTATCCTTCCATGCATTTTGTAAGCCAATCCACTCGTAGTGCAGCTTCCCGCCAATTTACCAGAAGCATCCAATCCAATCATTCCGATGGTGTCGTGATTTTCTACATTGATAATCGGTTTGTATTGGCTAGTTACCTTCCATTTATCGTATTCCTCCTGCGCTTTGGGACTTAATTTTTCTTCTTCCATAGGAAAGCCTTGTGCAATAGCAAACTGACGTGCGCCCTCACCTGCAAGCATCACGTGTGGGGTTTTCTCCATCACCGCTCTTGCGAGCGAAATGGGATGCTTGACTTGTCTGACAAAAGCTACCGAACCACAAGATCCGTCTCCCAACATAATGGAAGCGTCCAGAGTAGTAATTCCTTCCCGATCAGGTAGGCCTTGCAATCCTACAGATAGATTCTCCAGATCCAATTCCGTGTTCCGCACCCCTGCTTCCACTGCATCCAAAATACTTCCTGTTTCTTTGAGTTTCGCCCAAGCATCCGCATTGGCAGGAACTCCATGATTCCAAGTGGAAAGGATAATTGGTTTGGTGCCTGCATTTTTTTTGATAGGAGATGCTTCTGCCTTTAGGGTGGATAGCCCGGGAATCAATAGGGCCGAGCCCAACAAGGATTGTTTGATAAACTTTCTTCTTTGCGACATGGGTTGTACTTTAGAATCTGGAAGACAAATTATCAATTTTACATCAATTTACTCCTTCCTTTCATCAAATCTCCCAACAAATCCATGAGACCCTACATCCTGAAAGAAGCCAGCTGGAAATCACTCCAAACTTTTCGCTACGAGCTTGCCGTTTTACCTTGGGGAGCCACTGAAGCACACAATTACCACCTGCCTTATGGTACCGATGTCTACGAAGCAGATGCCATTGCTGCAGAAGGAGCACGAAAAGCCTGGGAAAAAGGCAATAAAGTAGTTGTACTTCCCACTGTTCCCTTTGGCGTAAACACAGGCCAATCAGACATCTACCTAGATCTCAATGTACATCCTAGCACCCAACTTCTCTTGCTTAAGGATCTGATCGAGGTTTTTCAACGACAGGGCCTCAAAAAATTATTAATCTTGAATAGCCATGGAGGCAACAACTTTCAGCCTATGCTTCGGGAACTGGGTTTGAAGTACCCTGATATGCTCCTATTTACCTGCAATTGGTTTCAGGCACTGGAAAAATCCACGTATTTTGAAGAAGGAGGGGACCACGCCGATGAGATGGAAACCTCCTTGATTCAGCATTTACACCCAGAACTCGTTGCTCCCTTATCTGAAGCAGGGGATGGAACTGAAAAAAAATCAGTTATCCGTGGAATTCGTGAAAAATGGGCTTGGGCAGAGCGAAAATGGTCAGAAGTATCTGAAGATACCGGCATCGGAAATCCAAAAAAAGCTTCCCCAGAAAAAGGAAAGCGCTATTTCGAAGACGTAACTGACAAGGTTGCTGACCTACTAGAAGACCTATGCCAAGCACAACCTGGAGCCTTGTATCGCTAAGTTAGTCAGGGAGCTTTAAGGAACTAACTTCGCCTTTGTAATTGATTTTTGACGCCGATTTGACACCGCTAGGCAAGTGAATGGAACGACTAGATTGAGATCCAAAACCTGCCCCAAAACTCGTATCCATTCGCTGTTTTTTTCCATTCGCCAAGATAAGTTCCACGGCCATCGCATCAGAAGGCACTTTTAAAACTTTTTGTTCTTGTTGATTCGCCGTAAAGGCTAGCAATTTGGATCGGTTTTGAGATGCAATGTATAACGGATTCCCTCCAGCCCTAGTAAGTTTGACCAAGGCTTTAGCATCTCCAGGAACTATAAATCCGCTCTCTCTTGGCGAAATAGCCGTAAAGCCGCCCTCACCATCTCCAAGAAATACCCAACCTATCGCTGCATCAAGCCTACCAATAAATACTTCATTGCCGTAATCATTGCCTACTTGGACCAGATCTAAAAACCCATCCATATTAACATCTTCCACTTGCATCCCATACATGGGAGCCAATTGCGCCTGCCAAGGCAATTCATGAAGGGTAAACTTTCCATTCCCCAAATTCTCCACCCAAACTGATCGATCGTAATTTCCTGTTAGAATACGCGCATCTTTCTTTTCCTCTTCGGTAAAAAAGGTTTGCTCAGTACTCAAAGCAAAGTATTTGTAGCGATCAAATTTTCGTCTGAACATCGGGCTTTGACCGATCAAGTCATCCCAAAAATGAGAAGGGTATGACTGATAATCCCCGCCTATTTTTGATTTGTAGTAGGCAAAACTCACGGGATCTACTGATCCATTGGCATCAAAATCTTTTGCATAAACCGTATAAGGTTGATTGGCTGTGGGTTGAAAAGGATTGTTGGCACCCAGATTGCCTACTATCCAGTCTGTATCCCCATCTTGGTCCAAATCCGCACTAACTACACTATTCCACCAGCCACTGTATTGCTCCAATCCAGTTTCTATAGCCCGCTCAAAGTGCTGCCCTTGATTGATAAACAGGGTAATTGGCATCAATTCGCCTACCACAAGTAAATCTACTTTTCCGTCACGATTGACATCAGACCATACAGCATCCGTAATCATTCCAAAATCAACCAACTCTGGTATCCAGGTTGCAGTTACATCTACCAATTTCCCCCCATCATTCTTGAGCAAATAGGGCTTTTCTGGAAGTGGATATTGACCAATAGGACTACGACCTCCCACAAACACATCCAAAAATCCATCCCCATCAAAGTCTGCTCCACGGACAAGAGATCCATTTCCAACTGCAATAGAGGAACTTGGGTCAAATCTAAAATTACCCTTTCCATCATTGAAATACACCCGGTCTTGGTATTCTGGAGCACCCGGAGCAAATTCGGCACTTCCGGATACTAAATACAAATCCAAATCCGAATCATTATCCAAATCCAAAAGGAGTACCCCGGTCACTTCTTGGGTGGTTGATTCGGAAGACGGAAGTACTAAATGCTGGGTAAATCCACCCTCGCTATTTTGCTTGAACCAAGTCAGCGGAAATCCAGATGACGCCCCTACCACCAAATCTTCCAACCCATCCCCATTGAGGTCTCCAACGGCTAGCGCAGGCCCATATTGTGAGAGTTTGTGGGGAAGTGTACGCTGGATATTGTAATCGATTTTATCCCCCTCTTGGTGAACAAAAGAAATCCCAACAGCTTCTGAAACTTCTAAAAATAAAGTGTTCCCTTCGGGCTGTTTCGCCACTGCCACAGAAAACTCCCCTAAAACAGCCTCCAGATAGTCAATGGTAAGCACTTGATTTGCAGAAACTTGTTGAAGGATAGACTCTTTACCATCTGGCCATTTAACCAACACCTCGTCTACCCTGGCTGAAGAATCCAATCCAAAATGGACAATTGGTTCAACGGAGGACATGTACCCCCTAACCACCTGTTGTTCTTGATAGCCAAGATTACCTGCTCCATAACGAACCCAAATCTTTGCCCCCAATCCCATGGGATTTGAATTTGGACCCACAAGCTGAATCCGCAAATAGTTGGGTCTATCCTGTTGCTGATTTAACTTATTTTCAAATACAAAAGCAGGATCATTGATGTTATTCACTACATAATCCAAATCGCCATCTAGATCCAAGTCCACAGTGACTGCACCGTTAGAAAAAGAAGGTTGATTTAAGCCCCAAGCTATCCCAACATCCTCAAAGGTTAGGTCGCCCCGCTGTCGGTAAGCATAATTTGGAATTTTTACAATTGGAATAGAGTCCAATAGCTGACGTACCGAAGCAATATTGCCCACGTCAGCACGATAATTGGCAAAATCCTTGTCTGTAATATCTCTTGGAAACCCGTTGGTAACCACTAAGTCCCGATGACCATCGTTATCCAAGTCAGCAAATAAAGGCGCCCAACTCCAATCCGTTTGGTACACACCTGCCCGCATGCCGACCTCACTAAAGGGAAGACCAGGGCCATTATTAACATGAAGCATATTACGAACGTACTGGTAATCGTAGCCAAATTCTTCGTTATTCAGGTACGTTTGATAGCTATTCTTACCGATGGTGGTCTTTTTACGGTAGCTATCCTCTCCTAGCATATCGATGGTAATCAAGTCAGGCATTCCATCATTATTCACATCGGATAAATCCGACCCCATAGAAAATTGACTTTGATGCCTCAATAATGCCTTTGTTTGGTTGGTAAAAGTCCCGTTTTGATTGTTGAGATAGAGGATATCATTGGTGATGTAATCATTACTTACATGGATATCCGGCCATCCATCGTTATTGACATCTCCAATAGCCAGCCCCAATCCAAATCCTTCGTAACGGATGCCTGCTTCCAAGGTCACATTGGTGAACGTACCATCTCCATTATTTCTATAAAATGCATCGTTATTTATAGCTGTTCCATCCGTGACCTTTGCTCTAAAATTGGTAGGCTTGGCTACTAATTGCTCGTTGTTGAGCACATACAAATCTAAGTCTCCATCCAAATCATAATCCAGAAATGCGGCCCCCATTGAATTCCCAGCATCAGCAATGCCATACTGATGCCCCATTTCTTTGAAACTTATCCTTCCGGAAGCATCTTTTCCTTGGTTTACAAAAAGTAGGTTATCCCGCTCCCCAGGTCCTTTTTTCATGGCAGCAGCTACGTAGATATCCATCCATCCGTCCTGGTTGATATCTACAACTACAGCACCTGTACACCAGTTTCCTAGCGCTAGAATCCCTGCTTCTTCCGATACGTCTTCAAATTTAAAATCTCCATTATTGAGGTAAAGGCGATTGGAAACTTGATTTCCCGTAAAAAATAGGTCTGGAAGACCATTGTTATCAAAATCAGCAGTGGCCACCCCTCCCCCATTAAAAATATATTCATCTGTCAAGATATTGAAGCTATCTGTTTCGGTGAGCTGATTCACAAACGTGATTCCCGTGTCTTCAGGAGACTTCAATTCAAATAATGTTGGAGCTTTCTGGCAGGCGCTAAAGGAAAGAAAAAGAAGGTAAATTGGACTAATTCGGAGAAATCGCATAGGTTTCGGAATGCATTTGAACTAGAAATTTACCGATTTTTCAAGCCAAAAAAAAGAAAGAAAAAAAGGAGAAGGTCTAAAACCTTCTCCTTTAATTAGAAAATGAATTCGTGATTAGAATCCTGGATTCTGTGTTAGGATATCAGTACCTACCAAGTCAATTTGATTTTGAGGGATCGGAACCCACTTAAACTTATCGGTGTAAGTTGCTCCACCAAGAGCAGAAGAAAGCTTAGCACCATCGTAAGCGAAGTAGAAATCCAATTCCTGCTTGGCAGTACCCCAGCGCTGAAGATCATAGAAACGGTGACCTTCCATACCCAATTCAAGAAGTCTCTCGTGACGAACTGCAGCTCGAGCCACATCCTTATCTGTCCAAGCAGCTGTATACGTGCTAATCTCGTAGTTTGCAGCATTGCTGCCATCTTCTCGCTTCAATAATGAATTGATAGCTCTTGTACGTATACGATTTACGTATTCACGTGCTTTTTCAGCGCTACCTGCTTCGATTTCAGCTTCTGCAGCAAGCAACAGAATGTCTGCGAAACGAATAATCATGAAGTTGATACCGGTATAGCCTGGAGTCCAAGAAGAGTTATCCTGGAATGTACCTTTCTCAGACTTAGCATACACATACTTCCGTGGAGAATAAGGTCCTGCATTCGGTTGGTTACGGATCCAAGCTTGGCCTGGGTGATCCATCCAATCCAAATAAGGAATACCTCTACGACCTACTGTATGATCCAATCTTGGATCAAGTGGTCCAGCATCTGGAGTGAAAGCAGCTCCTGAAGCCACACCCATGTCGTTCTTTACTTCGTTTGCAGCACTATTGTATGACTTATCCAAAAGTGGAAGTCCGTCCTTAGTTCTGAACGCATTTACGAATGTAAAGCTTGGCTGGAAGAATCCGCAGCAGTTACCAGGTCCAGCAGGTCCAGTATTGTAAGGGAAGTTCAAGTCAAACTCAGGGTTGGCATTTGCAACAGAGCCAGTATTGGCAGAAGACTGATACGCCCAGATAGACTCCTGGTGGTTATCGTTCTTGCCACGGAACATGTCGTCGTAGTAAGGAACCAAATCGTATTTCAAGCCATTGGAAGTAACGCCATTGGCGATTACATCGTCAAACAAGGATTTTGCTTTGGTAAATTCCTTCGTATACATGTATACTTTACCTAGGTAAGACTTCGCAGCCCAAGCATTTACTCGGCCTACTTGAGGCTGAGTTGCAGGAAGCTTTGAGATAGCAAATTCCAAGTCAGCGATAATGAAAGGCCACAAGTCCTTGTCATTTTTCACTTCTTCCAAACCGCTTCCGTAATCTACTGTCTCGTCCACATAAGGTGTGCGATTGTAGTCACGTGCAAGTTCAAAATAGAAATGCGCTCTCAAGAATCGAGCCTGTGCTGAAAGTCTTGCTTGGTCATTTGCAGAAATGGCATCACCAGCTTTCGCTACCAACCTCAACACATTGTTTGCTCTGGCAACACCTTCGTAAGCCACGTTGTACTTTGAACCCATGTCTCCACCTGCAGCATCGTTTTCAAAACGCTGTATAGGATTGATGGACGTAAAGTCACCCGGGTCAGTTCCTTTGTTGGCCTCACCCCCTCTAATACTACCCCACACCCAGTTGGATGGAGACCCTAATCTGTTGCCACGTCCGTTTACTTGGGAGTAGGCCGCGATCAATGCTGCGTCTAGACCAGCCAAAGAAGAAAGCTGATTTTCGGACAATTGACCAACCGGCGGAACTTCCAAGAACTCCTCGCTACAACTCACTGCTACTAGCATCGCTCCGGATGCGAGTAGGGCACCGATTTTTAATTTGAAATTTTTCATTTATTTAATCAATTATAGTTTCTATAACTCGATTCAAAATTAATTGTTTGGCTTAGAAGCTCAAATTCACACCGAAAGTCCAACCTCTAGTAACAGGGTAGTTTCCGATATCAATACCGAACGTCAAGTCAGCGTCACCACCAACAGCCGGATCCAAACCTTCATAACCAGTCAAGGTAAATAGGTTGTTAACAGAAGCAAAAACTCTTGCTCTTTCCATTTTCAATTTCTGCAATACACTAGCAGGTGCTGAGTATCCCAAAGTCAAGTTCTGCAATCTCAAGTAAGATCCATCTTCCACATAGAAAGAGTTGGCTACGTTAGAAGTAGAGAAGTTAGAAACTCGCTCCACTACAGGAATGGTTGCATCCAAGTTTTGAGGAGTCCAAGCATTCTTCAAACGATTTGAAATAGCTGCACCCTCAAAAGTCTGGAAGAAGTCAGTAAACCAACGAGATTGATTCCAGATTTCGTTACCAATAGAGGTATATAAGTAGGCAGAAAGGTCAAATCCTTTGTAGCCAACCGTGAAATTCATACCTCCTGTAAAATCAGGAACTGGATTTCCAAGGAATACGCGATCGTCAGGAGTGATTTTACCATCCTTGTTTACATCTTCAAACTTGAAGCGACCAGGAGCGGCACCATCTTGAGTAGCATGGCTTGCCACATCTTCCGCATTTCTAAACAATCCAAGTGTGTTGTATCCGAAGAAAGAGGAAAGTGGCTGACCCACCGCATTACGGATTGGCTGAATACCTCGATAAGAAGGGTTAACAGAAGTAATGAAGTCCAAACCAGGAGACAACGAAACAATCTCGTTCTTCAAAGTAGATCCGGTAACGGTCAACTCATATGTCAAATCTGTGGTCAAATTACCTCTAGTAGTTACCAAAAGGTCTAGACCTCTGTTCAACATTTCTCCAATGTTTACTGCTGGAGGGGAAGCATTGCTACCCGCAGTCAAAGGAATCGGAACTGTAAACAACAAGTCTTTGGTATCTTTCTTCCACCAGTCAAAGATCACATCCAAACGACCGTTGTAGAAAGTACCGTCAAAACCGATGTTTTGCGTTACAGCAGTTTCCCACTGAGCGTTAGGGTTACCAATTCGAGATCTTCTGAAACCAATGATTGCTCCAGAGTTAGAACCTGTAATATCGTAAGAAGATGCCCCTACGTTACCTGCGAACAAAGAGAATTGGTTGTTCGGATCTACGTTGTTGGAGTTACCCATTTGACCCCAACCACCACGGATTTTCAAATCATCAATCCAAGTTGCTCCTTGAAGGAAGGACTCAGAAGACACTCTCCATGCGGCAGAAAATGCTGGGAATACACCGTATCTCGCATTTGCACCGAATCGAGAAGAACCGTCACGACGAACTACTGCACTCAAGATGTATTTGTCATCAAAAGTATAACGTAATTGACCAAAATAAGAGTTAAAGTTAACCCCTTTGAATTGGTCAGAGTTTACTTGACGTGTACCTACTGGTAGATTAGAGATTGTAATGAAATCTGGATCAGTAGAGAATGGATTTTGTCCATTGGCACTAATGTTTTTTCCAGCACCAGAGTTCAAAGCTTCCTGACCAATCAAGGCATTAAAATCATGCTTACCGATTTTCTTCTTGTAAGATACGGTGTTGGTGAATGTCCAACCAAAGTTGAATCCAGCACCTTCATTGTATCCAAAGGCAGAGTTGTTCTCTGAGTTTTCGTATTGAAGTCTAGAATAGCCATAGAAATAGTAGTTATTGTATTGACCACCCACAGAAGTTCTGAAGGTCAGGTCATCAATAATATCCCATTCTGCATACACGTTACCGAAAGCATTCGCGTTGAAGTTTCTGTTGTTGTCCTGACCGTCTCGGTTGGCAACTGGGTTTCTTGGGTTGTTGAAACCTCTTGAAGCTGTACCTCCATAGCCACCAAACTCATCGTATACTGGGATGATGGATGGCATACGGAAAGCTTGCAAGATGTCGTTCTCATCATCAGATACACCACGACCACCAGTACCCCCTTGCTGACCCAATACCTGACGGTAAGTCGCTTGGAAGTTCTGACCAACGCGGATTCTGTTGGTAACATCAAATTCAGAATTGGCACGCAAAGAATATCTTTTAAAATTGTTGCCAATCATGATTCCTGCTTGCTCCTGAACACCTAAACCAATGTAGAATCTGGACGTTTCAGATCCCCCATTGAAGCCCAAAGAGTGTCTAGTCAAAGGAGCCATACGGGTTAAAGCAGCATACCAATCGGTTCCTTCACCTGTCATTGCTCTAGTCAATTGACGAATAGTTCCTGCTGAAGGATCTACGTTATACCACTCCCGCTGCTGATCGATTTGTGCTTGTGATAGTGGACCTGGCTGACCAGACAACACTCCATAAGCGCCAGAAGTAGGGTTTTTTGTAATTAAACTTAAGTAATACGGCATTACTGGCGTAGCACCTGTACCAAACTGTGGATGTCCATAAGCTGGAGCACGGTTCTGCAAGGCAGCTGTGTTTTTTTCAGCCAACCAAGTGATGTCTGCATAGCCTTGTGGATTCAACATATCTAAGCCTGTGCCTGGATCAGTGATCCCATACATACCATTGTAATCTACACGTAGCTTCTTGTCTCTAGCACCACGCTTGGTAGTGTAGACGATAACACCGTTTGCGGCACGAGCACCATAAATGGAAGCTGCAGCAGCATCTTTCAATACAGTAGTGGACTCGATGTCGTCAGGATTCAAGAAATCTGTAGATCCAGTAGGCAATCCATCAACAATATACAAAGGCTCGTTACCCC
Source organism: Algoriphagus sp. (assembly GCA_030729785.1). Classification (GTDB taxonomy): domain Bacteria; phylum Bacteroidota; class Bacteroidia; order Cytophagales; family Cyclobacteriaceae; genus Algoriphagus. The sequence goes on from JANQWS010000017.1 coordinate 19,165, forward strand.
CGAAGGCGCCGAAACCACGCACACGAATAATGGAAGAAGTACCTGGCTGACCGTTGGTGATGACTGTTACACCTGAAACACGACCTTGAAGGGTCTGCTCGATGTTACCAGTTGGAATTACGGTCAAATCCTTTGGACTAACTGTTGAAATCGCACCTGTGGTTTCTCTTCTTGAATCGATAGAGTAACCAGTTACTACGAGTTCAGTAAGCGTTCTTTCATCGGGATTCATGGTGAGATCCACCACACTTCGAGCACCTACTGCTTGTTCAACAGTAGTGTAGCCGATAAAAGAGAAAACCAAAGTAGCTTGGTCATTTGGGACATTGAGGGAATATTTACCGTCAATGTCAGTGGCAGTTCCGTTTGTCGTTCCTTTAACAAGGATAGATACTCCCGGAAGGCCCATGCCATATTCATCAAGGACTGTACCTGTCACTGTTTTCTGCGCATAGGCAGCCGAGACAGTAAGTACCAAGAGTGTGAGGCACACACTTAGGAATTTGTAAACATTTTTCATAAACATAGATAGATTGGGTAACAAGATTAATCTCAATAACTTGTTTGTTAATTGAAAATGCAATCGTTTGCGATTATTCTTAAAATAATTGCAATAGAACGTCCAATTTTTTTTTAAGGATTCTATTGCGCTTATACCTGGTCAAATGACCTGCGAACTAAAAAAACCGATAGGTTTGACATCGGTCGATGCTAGGTGAGAGAAGGAATTGTCTAAGTAATTTTACACATAGGCTGTTTTTTCAGGTTAGTTTATCTTTTCTTGACCTCCAATGTTAAATAATCTTAAAGAAAAAACAAACTATCTGTGCCAAATAAAATTTGAAATCGTAAAAAAAATAAATATCCCTAAATGCAAATCACCCACATTTAACCCCCAATTCATACGCGAAAACAACCCTTAGTTCTTTGAAAAAATGTAACGATTAAAAACCCTTGCTTCACACTCGCGTAACACCCTTCAAGATAAATTAAAAACTTACAGAAAAACGCAATAGCAAGGGTTTGCTTTTTGGGCTCTACTACCTTTAATCCAATTGGAAAAATAAGCCAAACTCCGGGTCTATTTTTGCTTTAGCTCGTAAGAAGGGATTAACTACCATGGCTTTTTCGAGGTAAAAACTCATCGATTCCAATTGACCCAGTTCCAAAGCAACCATAGCAAGTCCATAGTAACCGTATCCCGACTCCCTATCCGCAAGCACAGCAGATTCAAAAGATAAATTTGCCGAGGCATAATCGCCAACTAAAAAATTAGCAAGTCCCTGATTAAATAAATCATCCGCACCTTTGCTTGCACTTCCAAAACGGAGTAGCGCCAATTTGTAATCTCCCCTTCGGATATCTAGGGCAGCCCTCAACAAATCTATGGTTGAGAGCAATTTGGGAGTTGATTTTGCAAGCAGAGAAGCAGTTGAAAGTACCTTGTAGGCTTCCCAATAGAATCCTTGAAGGGCAAGCAACTGCCCATGATTGTATAAGGTCAAGGGATCCTCTTTCAGTCGATTTGCTTCAGCCAATAGTCGAGCCGCTTCTTCCCACAAGATTTCTTTAGATCCTAGATCGTCTACTGCTTGACTTTGGCGCATCCGCACCACAGCAAGGTTACTCAAAACGCTCGGCTCCTGATACCAGCGCCACATCGAAGTCAATACCCACAATTTTTCGTCTAGGCGATGACAGGCAGCTACTACTTCTACCCATTCTTCGTAGGTCCATGGATTTTTTGCTTCTGGAAGACTTACTTCTTGCAAATAGGCTTTTTGATTTTTAGTCATCCCTGTAGCGGGCATGGCGGTGACCTCTACTTTCACTGCGCGTAATTTGGGATAAATTTGAGCGGCTACTTCTTCAAAACCTGGTAGTGCTTTTAATTGAGTAGCTTGATCAAAATAGGACCCTTGCTCCCTAAGGATTTCGAAATAAACGGACTTTTGCGCTTCTGAAAGATTTGAATCCGCTGCTATAAATAATCTAAAATCAAACCAATCATTCCACCTAGAACCAATTTTAAGTTGGTTACTGGAGATTTCTGGAAAAAATTGCAACAACTTTTGTCCAATTGTTTCAGCTCGTAGATAGCCCAATTGACTGGAACGACCCTCTAACATCTCGGGGGATTGTAGGCCAGTGACCTTTATTGATTCTAAGTCGGAATTCTGATCCAAAAAAAGAGCCATTTCTTGAATTACTTTCTCATTTCCTGGCCCAGGTATCCATTCGGACTTTCCCGCCTCAAAACTAAAATAATAGACCTTCGATACGGGTCGCCTGACCTGTTGTTGCTTTTCTTGAAAATCAAACTTTCCAATCACAGGGGTGCGTTCACCTGGACGGGGCTGACCCAAACGAACCAGAAACTGGGGAGCCTTAACTCCCTTTGCCAAAACTTTGGTTTCAATGGAAGCATCGTCCCTACCCTCTACATAATCAAGCTCCAAACTGGCTCCTTCCATCCATGGAGAAAATGAAAAAGCAACCGTTTCCTTGAAACTCATTTTTCCATTTTTTTCGTTTAACTCAAGAGCTCCCAAATCCAAATAGCCTTCATCACTTCGTAAGGACAATAAGAGCCGGCGAGTCTTGGAGAAAACCCCCGAAGTAGCAGGCAAAGAACCAGAAACTTCAAACCGGACTGAATCACCATGCACCTGAAGTATATCGGGAATAACCCTGACATTCTTTAAATAGGTACTAGTGGATTGCTTGGGCTGCTGAGCAACTAGTGGTGCTACGAGTAAAAAAAAATAAAGGACAGCATAAAACAATCTGATTATCAAGCGAGTTTGAAGATTACTTGCTTTTTTTAATACCTTTGTTTGAATCCATTCTGCCCCAACCATGGAAAAAATAAAACTATTTTTTGAAGAACACGCATTCGGTGTATGTTCCCGACTAGGAGAGCGATTACATTTTCCGATCGACAGCATTCGCTTATTTTTCATTTATACTTCTTTCGTTACGCTTGGATCTCCAGTGGTGCTTTATGTTTCCCTGGCAATGATGATGAAAATTAGAACCTACTTTAGGAAAAAAAATCACCCTGCTTTATTTGACTAAAGCTCAGTAAATTTCTTAACCCTGCGCAATAGCGTAGGTACTGCAAGAATTTTAATTGGACCCAAGCTTGAAGCCCTCCTTTTCGTACGACTTTGGGTTTTTTGATGCTTCTTGATCTTACCAAAATTAAGGTACCCTGAAATAATCGCCTGGGCTAATTTAGGCTGACCTTTTAAAAAGAAGGTACATGCCGAAGCGCCTTCCAGGAAAGCCTTTAGAATAACTACCCAAGCAAATTGGCTCCTGCTACTATTTTTATGGAGCATCAAAAGACTATTTCGAATGTTTAAATATAATTTTTGAGGGCTATTACGGTCCAAGGTCCCACCTCCCAGGTGATATACGGTTACTGATCCAAGGTATCCAATTTTTCTTCCAACTTGACGCAGCCTCCAGCACAGATCAATCTCCTCCATGTGCGCAAAAAACTGATTATCAAATCCCTCCTGATTAAAAAAATCATTTGCACAAATAGCTAGACAGGCTCCAGATGCCCAATCCACCTCCAAACTATCGTCGTATTGCCCTTGATCCTGTTCGAGGTGATTCCAAATTCTTCCTCTACAATACGGATAGCCCAAAGCATCGATATAGCCTCCTCCTGCTCCTGCATGATCAAAGGTTGATCTGTCTTTCCAGGACAATATCTTCGGCTGAACTGCCGCATAGGTTTTCTGTTTCTGGAGAAAATCCACTAACCTTTGATCCCAACCGGCAGTAACCTCCACATCCGTATTGATTAAAATGAAATGGGTATACTGCCCTCGAAGTTGCTCCAATCCATAATTGTAGCCTCCAGTAAATCCATGGTTTTTTTCAAGGGGAAGTAGTCCAACTGCTGGAAATTCTTTGCGCACATAATCCAAAGATCTATCTGTGCTGGCATTGTCTATCATCCATAGGTCATGAACACTGTGCTTGACCACGGAAGGTAAAAAAGTAGGGAGAACTGTTTCTCCGTTGTAATTGAGTAGAACGATCGCGCAGGATTTCATCCAAATAAATTACCTAGATCCATTCCAGGGATAGAAGGAATCATCCCTTCTGTAGCGGTTTTCATTTCTTGTTTGATCTTTTCATCTATGGCCTCCATGGCTTTATTGGTGGCAGCAACAATCAAATCACTCAGCATCTCTCGATCTTGAGGGTTGAGTAAAGATTCATCCAACTCCATGGTCAGTACCTGACGGGTACCACTTACTTGAACTTTGACAAGGCCTGCCCCAGATTCCCCTTCGGCCCTTAAGTGAACCAATTTCGCCTGCGTTTCCTTTATTTTGGCCTGAGCTTCTTTTACCTTGCCCATCATGCCCATGAAATCAAACATATCTAGCTGTATTTATTTTCTATTTTAACACACGGATCGGATACTTGTTTGGCTTGAGTTTTAGGCCCTATTTTTTTAACCTTACTATAGCTTCTGGCAAGGTAAGTGACTCTTGCTCTCCTGTGGTTAAATTCTTTACCATAAGCCTTCCAGATGCGATTTCTTCATCCCCGCAAATCCCTACAAAAGGCAATTCTTTTTTGGAAGCATACTCAAGTTGCTTTTTGAGTTTGGACACCTCTGGATAAAGTTCCGCCCTCACCCCTTCTGCCCTTAAAGCTGTCAACCAGCGCAATCCATACTCCAACCCTTTTTGATCAAAATGAGCCAGAAGTACTTGAGTACCTGCAAGCCGCTCCTCAGGAAATAAGTTTAATTCTTCTAAAACATCATACAAGCGGTCTACGCCAAATGAAAAGCCAACTCCTGGCACGCCTGGCAAACCGAATACCCCGGTTAGGTTATCGTATCTCCCACCACCACTCACCGAGCCGATGGACACCCCATTTACCTTCACTTCAAAAATCGCCCCAGTGTAATAGGACAACCCTCGGGCAAGCATGGGATCAAAATCCACATGATCTAATGGGATACCCAACTGCTCGAGAAAACGAAACACCTCTTCCAATTCTTTTACACCTTGTAATCCTACGGGAGATTGATTTAAGAACTGAGTCAAAACAGCCAACCGCTCCTTTACTCCAGACGCTAAATTTACAAGGGGCAGCAACTTTTGCATGGAAGCCTCTTCAAATCCCCGTTGAAGCAGCTCTTCTTTTACTTTTTCCCACCCTATTTTATCCAATTTATCAATAGCAACGCAAAGCGGCCCCTCTTTTCCTTGTTCGCCTATCGCTTCAGCGATGCCTGTCAATATTTTTCGATTATTGACTTTAATGGCATAATCCTTCAACCCCAACTTTGCAAACACCTGTCTAATCATCCAAATTATTTCCGCTTCACAGAGCAAACTTTCTGTACCTACCACATCGGCATCGCATTGATAGAATTCGCGGTACCTTCCTTTTTGGGGACGGTCTGCTCGCCAAACTGGCTGGATCTGGTAGCGCTTAAACGGGAACGAAAGCTCGTTGCGATTCATGGCCACGTAACGTGCAAATGGGACCGTCAGGTCGTAGCGCAGGCCTTTCTCGGAAAGCTTGGTCAAATTGGCAGCAGAACCCTTGGATAAATCTTCTGAAGTAAGGCCTTTTAAAAAATCGCCACTATTTAATATTTTGAATAAGAGCTGATCTCCTTCATCTCCATATTTACCCGTAAGCGTACTGAGATTTTCCATGGAAGGAGTCTCAATCTGCTGGTACCCAAAGAGCTGAAAAGTATCCTTGATGGCATCCAGAATATAATTTCTACGTGCCATTTGAAGTGGACCAAAATCGCGGGTACCTTTGGGAAGACTAGGCTTTTGCATGGCTTTTTATCAAAATTGAACTCAAATTTACCCAAAATTCCCAAACTGAAGGAAGCATCTCAGGGAAAGACAATAATAAAATCAAAAGATTTGTAGGCAAAAAAGATAAGTTTATATACTTTTGCAATCCGTTTCGAAATCAAAAATTTTAACTACATACGACCATGGGTGTTACAACGCTTAAAAGAAAACTGAAAAGAAAAAGACAAGGTCAGACTGGACGAGTGATCAAAATCAAGCAATTGTGCGCGAAGCCTGTGATCAAAAATGTTGACGTTGAAGAATTAAAAGCATCTTTTGGAAAATAAACTGGATGTTTTTCTAAAGAAATAAAAATAGCGGCATCTGCCGCTATTTTTATTTACGCTACCCTGTAATTTTTCCTCTTTTCCCCAACTCTACCACACGAAGGTTGGTGATTTTTCCAGCGTCCAATTCAAAAAGTAGAAGCGTCCTCATCTGGTGAAACCCATGTTGACCCACCGCCCCTGGGTTCATGTACAGACAGTTGATTTCACGATCAAACTCCACGCGACAGACATGAGAATGGCCGCAAACAAATAATTGGGCTTTTTGCGTTTTTAGCCTTGTCTGCACTCCCTTTGCATAGCGTGGAGGTAGTCCGCCAATATGCGTCATAACCACCTTTACGCCTTCCAATTCAAATTCCTGCCATTCTGGAAACTGTTCTTGAACTGCTTGATCATCAATATTTCCAAATACTCCCCGTATCGGCTTGCCCTTGGGTAATTGTTCCATGATGGACAGGTCACCTACATCTCCGGCATGCCAAATCTCATCCACCTCTTGTAGGTAATCGCAAGTTCTGTGATCTAAGTAACTGTGCGTATCCGAAATCAATCCAATCTTTAGCGACATTTTGGTCAGAAAACAGTAAATTTTCGATCAAATAGGCAGTTGTTTACCCAAAAACCAAATTCACCTATGAAAAACCTTCTACTTCTTGTCACACTCTTTTTTTTACTAGGCAGCACAAGTTTCGCGCAAACAGCTGTTAAGGACTCTATCCAAGTGCTTTCCATCGCTCAATTTGAGAAAATGGCTACTAAAAGGAAATCCAAAATCATCGATGTACGTACCCCAGAGGAAGTAGCTGAAGGTCATTTGGCTGATGCAACCACGGTTAATTTTTTAAGTCCCGATTTCGCTTCTCAAGCGACTTTATTAAATAAGAAAGGAACTTATTTGCTCTACTGCCGGTCAGGTAGCCGTACGCGTAAAGCTGCAGATGCAATGCAAAAAATGGGTTTCAAAAATGTTTACATGCTAGAAGGAGGGATTACTGCTTGGAAAGAAGCTGGTAAAGAAGTGGTCAAATGAGTTTGATTCGGACAGTTGAGCTTATTGGAGGCCTTAAAAATCAGGATATGGTCGAGAATTAAGCAAACAAGGAATTTTTAGAGTTTGTTAATCAGAAAACCATTGACTTTGGTTAAACATCGATTTTGACAAAGAAATCCCTAAGCTTTGTAAATGCCCGATTCCTTTCTATTTTTACGAGCCAAAAATTTGTCCCTAAGCAATGAGAGAACTACAATTTCGGGAAGCTTTGAGAGAAGCCATGACCGAGGAAATGAGACGAGACAAAAACGTCTTTTTAATGGGTGAAGAAGTTGCCGAATACAACGGTGCTTACAAAGTATCCCAAGGGATGCTGGATGAATTTGGACCCGAGCGCGTGTACGATACCCCTATTTCAGAACTTGGGTTTGCAGGTCTTGGAGTAGGTGCTGCCATGAATGGATTGAAACCAATCATCGAATTCATGACTTTTAACTTTTCCTTGGTAGCCATCGACCAGATCATCAACTCTGCAGCGAAAATGTATGCCATGTCGGGGGGAGCTTATTCTGTGCCCATCGTATTCCGAGGCCCTACAGGCAATGCAGGTCAATTGGGAGCAACACACTCTTCCAACTTTGAAAACTGGTTTGCCAATACCCCTGGACTTAAAGTAATCGTTCCTTCCAATCCCTCTGACGCCAAAGGATTGCTGAAATCCGCCATTCGTGACCCAGATCCAGTGATATTCATGGAATCTGAAGTAATGTATTCAGACAAAGGAATGGTCCCAGATGGGGAATACTTACTTCCCATAGGGGTAGCCGATATCAAGCGCAAAGGCACGGACGTGACTGTAATTTCTTTCGGGAAAATGATGAAGATAGCTCTTGAGGCAGCGGAAGAAATGGCCAAGCAAGGTGTTTCCTGCGAGGTGATTGATTTGAGAACCGTTCGCCCTATTGATTACGCTACTTGTGTGGAATCTTTGAAAAAGACCAACCGCGTGGTAATCGTAGAAGAAGCAAATCCATTGGCAGGTATTTCTTCTGAACTGACCTACCATTTTCAGCGTCATGCTTTCGATCACCTAGACTCTCCAGTTCTTCGTGTCAATTCCATGGATATCCCATTGAGTTATGCCCCATCGTACATTGATGTGACGATTCCCAATGTGAAGCGAACCGTTGAGGCCATTCAAAAAGTGCTTTATAAGGGCTAACTCTTTAATTTGAATTATTCCAACCCAGACCCGAATTGGTCTGGGTTTTATTTTTTTCTAATTATCCGCTTTGTTACAAGTAACGAGAGGAAATAAGGATTGAAGTTCATTTTAATGAGCTGTGGTCTGTGGACTGCCTGTAGGCCGTGGCCTATCGTCTGCCTGCAGACTGCGGTCTGACGACGATTATCCGCAGTAAGTCAAACAAATCCTAAGCCACTGGCATGATTGCTGAAAATCGTATATTTTTTTGGACTCCTAAACTCTCCAAGGAATAAAAAAATCCCGAATTCAACGAATCCGGGATTAGTAACTCAACCCATCTATTAATTACTTAGGAAATGCACTTCTATTAATTACGAACTGGTGCCGCCCCTTGTTCGCCTTGCCCTCCATCACCACCGTCTTTTAGGTCATCATTGGTAATGGATCTCCTTTTCTTAGGACGCTGATCCAAACTCATTTTCCCTATTCGGTAATTGAAGTTCAATTTAAAGTTCAGGTTCTGAATTCTCGAAGTACTATTTTGTACAATACTTGGAGTGATGATTTCGTTACGAATAACAAACTCTTTCATTAGAAAATTTTCCGCTCCAAAGCCAAATGACCCTCTTTTTTCTTTAAACTGCTTATTAAAGTTCAAACCATATGCTGCAAATCCACCAGAAGTCCCTTGCAATTGTACACGTCGTCCTCTAGCAAAGGTGAATAGCTGAATCTGCCAATCTTTGGGCAAGCTGTAGTTTCCAAACATTCGGCCACTCACCACAAACCCTTCATTTTTGGCGGCAAACTTGGGGTCCTCGAGCCCATTATCCAACATCGAATAGTACAAGTCTGTGCCCCCATTGAGAGAGAATTTATTATTCAGGTTGACGTTGAAAAATAGGTTTGTACCTAAGGCCTGCTCTCGCCCGATATTTTCAAAGGTGGTGAATATGATCCCATCTTCACGCACATTGCGAATGGATTGAATAGACCCAGTTGTGTTTCTGTAGAATCCGGTAAAATTCAAGGTAGTCCCTTTGATAAAGGTGCTGTAACCTAATTCGTAATTGTCCGTCAACTCTGGATCAAGTTCTGGATTACCTTGAGACTGCTGTTGCGGGTTCGAAGCTTCAATGTTTGGATTTAAGAATCGAAGTGAAGGCCGTTGAATTCTACGGTTGTAGGCCAATTTGATCAAGTTCCCATTTTTTAATTTTCTACTCGCGTTGATGCTTGGAACCAAGGTGCCATAGGATGGGATTTCTGCCTTAAAGTCAGTTTTAAAATCTGCAGTAATGGTCGTGTATTCATACCTAAGCCCAGGCTTTAGCGTGTAATTCTTCAGCAGTTGAAAGGTGTAGGAAAGGTAGGCAGCAGTTACGTTTTGATCGTAGCTAAACTCATTGCTTAGGGTTGGGTCCGGTAAGGCTACAAATTCACCTGATGGGCCTTGGGCCAAGAAATACGAGAAGTCTGAATAGGCTCTTCTTAAAATATTTTTGGCACCATATTCAATGATTTGAGTTCCTTTATCTGCAATCGGAGTTACGTAATCTACCTGTATGGTAAATTCTTCATTTTTACTTGGATTCAAGTTTTTCAATCTAGAAAAGATAGTTTCCAAGTCATTCTCTTCAAAGAGCGTATTGGTGAAGGAATTTTCACGGTTGTTTTTGGAATACAGTGTAAGGAAACTCAATTCCTTTCCCTTCTTCTCAAAAGTCTTGGTATAGTTCAAGCTTATATCCACTGAATTTGAGTTGTCTAGGGTAGCTGTTGCTCGATTTTGTTGTGCCCTTAGTTGCCCATCGATAGAATTTTGCGTCAAGAAATTCTGTTGCCAGTTTTCTGAATTTCGAATACCAAAATTTACAGCTCCGGTAATAAAATTAAAGGCATCCAATTCGTAATCAACTCCAAAATTATACCGTCCAAATAGGTCACTACGCTCAGTATCTGCAGATTGTCTAGAGGTAGAAACACTTCCATTCGCCAAATTAGTTACCTGTTGATTTTCAAAGCTTCCGAGGATATTATAGCCAGAGCGTCCAAATCCCCCCAGAGAGAATCCCATTTTCCCTTTTCGCGCAGACCCTTGTAATCCCAAATTAGAACCTCTTAATCCAGCCCCAGAATTCAAGTTCAAAGTCATGCCTTGGAGGTTATTTTTTTTCGTTACGATGTTGATCACTCCAGAAGTTCCTTCTGCGTCAAAGCGTGCTGAAGGGGAAGTAATCACTTCTACTGCTTTGATTTCGTCGGCAGGGATTTGCCGTAGGGCATCGGCAATTGAGGAAGCTGCAATCGCAGAGGGCCTGTTGTCAATAAGGACCAAAATATTTGAACTCCCACGCATGGAGACATTACCGTCCAAATCTACAGATAGCATAGGAACACGACGTAAGACGTCTGTCGCATCACCACCTGCAGTGGTTCGGTCATTTTCAGCCTTGTAAATGGTCCGGTCTACGCGCTCTTCTATAAGTTCACGTTGTCCTTGAACTGTTATTTCTTGTAAGGCTACTCCTTCATCGGAAAGGGCAATTTCCCCTAAGTCAAGATCTGATTCCAAAGAATTAACGGTGACAGACCGCTTAATTGTTTCGTAGCCCAAAAAAGAAACTTGGAGTTCGTAAGTACCCACCGAAAATCCGGTGATGTAAAAAACGCCCTCGCCATCGGCAACCGCTCCTGCTATAGAGAGTGTGGTACCAGCCTTGTACAAGGCAGCAGTGGCATAGCTAATAGGAGTTCCTGTTTTCAAATCCTTGGCAATGCCTAGGATTCGAGCAGGAGCTTTCTTTTCTAGTGTTTCTTGGGAAAAGGCCCAATTCATAGAAAAAAAGAAAGCGGTTAAAAGTACAAATGTGATTTTTTTCATGGTTTAGTTTTCAAAAGAGACTTTAAGTCCCTAGGTATACCACAAAGGTGAGGGGATTGTTTGGACTCCTCAAATTTGATAGACCAGCACAATCCCTATATCGACCAATTCCCAGAAAAGAGAGATAAAAAAAATTCGCGCCCAAGAAAAGGAGTTGGTGTGCTTATTTACCCCGTTGATAGGTTAGATCTTAGATTTGGTAGATTTGATAGGAAAGAAAAAAATAAAAAACCTTAGCTTCACCCCTGTAAATCAGGCCCATGCTCTCCCAAACAAGAAAAAGAAACCTCTCCATACTCGTCCACCTTCTGGGGTGGATTATGTTGTGCGTGGTCTTGCTTATCCTTTCGCCCTTATCCTGGAGGATGGGAGAATTGGAGCTTCCTACCCAATTTTGGTGGAAACAAATTTTCCTAGTAGGACTCCTTATTGGTGTCTTTTACCTAAATGCCTGGTTGATTGTTCCCAGATTTTTACTTAGGGGTAAAAACTACCTCTACCTATTGGTAATCATTTTGGGTGCAGGGATCTTTTACGGAGTAATTGTTTATTTTGAACAATTTATTCAGTACGGCGAAAAAATGCATGAACTATTCAATCCCGACGAGCCTTTCACGGGCAAGCGTTGGGTGCCTGGGGACGTATTTCAAATGTTGCTGTATGTAATTTCCATTGGTTTAAGTACCTCTGTCGCTTTGGTAGAAAAGTGGCAAAAGGACGAGGCATTTCGTGGAGAACTAGAACGACAGCGGATCAATACCGAATTAGCGTATTTAAAAGCTCAGATTAATCCACACTTTTTTTTCAATACGCTAAACAACATCTATTCCTTGACTACCCTTGACGTAAGCAAAGCTCAGGAAGCACTCTTGAAACTATCCCGAATGATGCGTTATGTATTGTACGAAAACCAAAAAGACGAAACCCTATTGAGCAAGGAGGTGAAATTCATAGAGGATTACCTGGAATTGATGAAGATGCGACTTTCAGAAAAGGTCAAGCTCCAGGTCAAGCTTCAAGAGCCTAAAGAAGATTTGGTCATAGCACCTATGCTATTTTTACCCTTTTTAGAAAACTGTTTTAAGCATGGAGTCAGTTCACAACAAGAGAGTGAAATCAGTATTAGCTTGGAAGTGATGGGAGATACGGTATTTTTTGAAACCAAAAACCAAATTTTCCCTGTTCCTCCAGATAGCCCAGAAGCACTAGAAAATGGAATTGGACTTGTAAATACCCAGCGACGATTAAGCTTGCTTTATCCAGAAAAGCATCGACTAAAACTAGATACTGCTGAATCCCTAGCTGAATATTCTGTAAAGCTAACGATCAATTTGGCATGAAAATCTCCTGCATAGCCATAGATGACGAACCATTAGCACTTGGCCTTCTCACCAAATTTATTGAACAAACTACGTTTCTTGAACTTCAAGCTTCGTTTTCAAATGCCATAGAAGCATTAAGTTACCTCAATCAACAGGAGGTCAACTTGATATTTTTGGATATACAAATGCCAGATCTTTCGGGGATGGAGCTTGCACGGATAATCGATGGAAAAAGAAATTCAGAAAATACACGATTGATTTTTTGTACTGCCTACCATCAATTTGCATTGGAAGGGTACAAGGTAGAGGCCTTAGATTACTTACTGAAACCCTACAGTTACGAAGATTTTTTGGCCGCAGCTACCAAAGCCTATCAGTACTTTGGGAAGATCGGTAATATCCCTCAATCCACTGTTTCCACTCATCAACAACCCACTGCAGACTACATTTTCTTAAAGGTGGAGTACCAACTTGTAAAAGTAGTACTCAAAGACATCACCCATGTGGAAGCCTACAAGGATTATGTCAAAGTGCATCTTAAGTCCAAAAACCACCCTTTACTATCCCTGACTTCCATGAAAAACATGGAAGAACTCCTCCCAAAGGACCGGTTTATGCGGGTACACCGCTCTTTTATTATTTCTTTGGATCACATAGATTCTATCTCAAAAAATGTAATCTACGTTGGGGATCAACAAATCGCTGTAGGAGACTTATACAAAGATCAGTTTTCAGAATTTGTTAGCCGTTGGACTACCTGAGCAGAATTCTTCCTCTCAGCTACTGCATCAAATCCTCCAAATTCCCTAGTCCTTCACGCAGGCATACTACTTCCTCCCCTGTACAGTCCAAAACAGTGGACGGTGTTGCTCCCCCATAGCCCCCATCGATGACCAAATCCACCTCATGTTGGTATTTTTCAAAAATCAATTCCGGATCGGTGCTGTATTCAATTGGGTCATCCGCTTCTTGAAGCAAGGAAGTAGACAGGATGGGATGCCCTAGTAAGTCTACGATTGACTGAGGTACACCATGATTGGGGACCCGAATTCCTACTGTTTTTTTCTGGCTATGGAGCATTTTTGGAACTTGGGAATTGGCTTCTAAAATAAAAGTGAAAGGCCCTGGGAGACCTTTTTTCATCAATTTGAAAATGGGTTTGGAAATCACTCGGGTATATTGTGCCAAGTGGCTGAGGTCCGAACAGACGATGGAAAAATTGTGTTTTTTAGGATTAATCCCCTTGATTCTACAGATTCTTTCAACTGCACGGGACTGATTAATATCACATCCAAGACCATATACAGTGTCGGTAGGATAAATAATGACTCCTCCATCTCGGAGAACCTCTACCACCTGCTTAATCCGCCTTGGATCTGGGTTTTCTTCATACAATCGGATAAATTCCGCCATGGTTTCTTAGGTTAACCCCTGTAAATCCTCCCATTTGAACTGTACCTCTTGAACGATAGGGAGATCTGCTGGCGCCCAGGTCAAAGATAAGAGGTCTTCTTTGCCCAGCCACTGACTTTGGGCATGTTCCGTAAGTTTCAAGCTACCACCTTGCCAGGTACCAAGAAAAGGAATTAGTTGAATCAACTTGGATGGATAAGCGTGCAAGACTGGAGTTAATGCAGCACAAATCCGAATATCAATGGACAATTCTTCGTTGATTTCACGAATCAAACTATTTTCTGGGCTTTCGCCTACTTCTACTTTGCCTCCAGGAAATTCCCAGTAGCCAGCCAAATCCATCGCAGCACCACGTTGTGTCGCCAAAATTTTTCCCTGATGAAAAAGAAGGAGGCAAGTTACTTGGATAGGGTTCATGGTACTGACAAAAAGAATTGAACTAGGTGATAATCCTCAATTATGCCAGTGGGTTAAGACATGTTTGAATGACTGCTGATAATCGTCGACAGACCGCAGTCTGCAGGCAGACGATAGGCCACGGCCTACAGGCTGTCCAATGACCACAGCTCATCTAGATGAACTTCAAACCTTACTTTATTCCGGTAGGGGTGAAAAAGCGGATAATCAGATAAAGTATTTTTTTAAAACTAGAAGCTTACAAAAATGCCATTTTTAATTCGATTTAAGAAGGAAGCAGAGAAAAGTGGACAGCCTAGAGACATTTTTATATGCAGGTTCTAAGGATTTAGAATCGCTTGTACGATTGCAGAGAATCATTATTTTCTATTTTTGTATCTATGCAACTCGAGAAGCACAAAAAACTGCTCCTGGTCCTCTTGATTTCAGGCTCGGTATTGGCCATTACCATGACCTTTTACTTTTACCAGGTATTTCTGAGTGCCAACACGCTGCGGGACAATCAAGATGCCTATTTTTTAAAAATTCCTTCAAATGCTGTTTTTTCTCAAGTGTCCACCCAGCTCTACGACGATAAAGTAATAAACGACGCATTGAGTTTTAGTTTTGTGGCGAAGCTACTAGGCTACCAAGAAGCCATCAAGCCTGGGCTATATCGGGTCGATCCCAACATGAATAATCTTGACTTAGTCCGTATGCTTCGCGCTGGTGATCAGGTGCCAGTTAGGGTAACTTTCAATACCATCCGGACTAAGGAAGAGCTTGCAGAAAAAATCACTGCCAATTTGGAGGTTAGCGAGGAACAGTTTTTAGCATTACTTCGGGATTCGGTATACATCCGTAGATTTGATTTTGAGGAGGAAACTATCCTGAGTTTATTTCTACCTAATACCTATGAATTTTGGTGGAATACTTCGGCAGAAGGGGTTTTTGAGCGGATGCATCAAGAATACCAGAAATTTTGGACTGAGGAACGGAAACAGCAAGCTTTGGCCTTGGGCTTGAGCCAAAAAGAAGTCAGCACCCTAGCTTCAATTGTACAGGCAGAGAGCCAAAAGTCTGACGAGAGAGCAAGGATTGCGGGTGTATACCTAAACAGACTTCGTACGCAAATGCCCCTCCAAGCGGACCCTACCCTAGTCTACGCAATAGGCAACTTTAGCCTCAAGCGCATTTTAAATGTGCATAAGGAAATCAACAGTCCTTACAATACTTATAAAAACCTAGGGCTCCCCCCGGGACCAATCAACCTCCCCGATATCAATTCCTTGAATGCGGTATTAACTGCGGAGAAACACAAGTACCTCTATTTTTGTGCTAAAGAGGATTTTTCGGGCTACCATTCCTTTGCCGTAACCTACAACGAGCACCTCAACAATGCGAGACGTTACCAAAAGGCATTAAACGCCGCAAAAATCTTCTAATATGTTTAAAGCCAAAACACAAATCCGGGTTCGCTACGCTGAAACAGATCAGATGGGCTACGTGTATTATGGCAATTACGCCATGTACTTTGAAGTAGCCCGTGTTGAGGCCATGCGATCTGTAGGGTTTTCCTACCGAGCAATGGAAGAGGGCGGAATCTTAATGCCCGTCCTAGAAAGCCATATCACCTATCTTAAACCAGGCAAATACGATGATTTGCTCACCATTCATACCCTGATCTCCGAGCTACCTGGAGTGAAAATTCGATTTGACTACCAGGTAAGTAATGAGGAGGGCGAACAAATTGCACGGGCTTGGACCACACTGGCTTTTTTAAAAAAGGAAAATCACCAGCCTACCCGACCTCCAAAGGGGTTAATTGAACTACTAAGCCCTTATTTCTAACTAAGTTACGCTGCTGTGCTCCAAGAACGAATTTTAAAATGGCGTATTCGATTGCAATTGAAGGCGAGAGTTTTGAAGAAAATTCATTTTGGTCCCAAAAATAAAAATCTGTACGATGTCATTCGGATATTTATTCAGCAACTAAAAAAAGACGATATCAACGAGCGGGCAGGCTCCATGGCCTTTAGTTACACCATCGCCTTATTTCCCTTGCTTTTATTTTTACTAAATCTAATCCCCTATTTGCAAGATTTTTTCCCTGTAGTGACCACGAGCAACATCCTTATCTTTGTGGAAGGAATCCTTCCGGTAGCGGTGTATGAAACCGTAGCCTCCACTTTGTTGGACATCATATCTAGACCCCGACAAAGTCTGCTTTCCTTAGGCTTTTTCTTTGCCCTATTTGCCTCCACACAAGGAGTGATTTCCATGATGAACTCCTTCAATGCAGTCTATAAAACTAAGGAAAATCGGGGCTGGTTTACCGCTCGTGCAATTGCCGTGGCAATAGTATTCATCTTAGTCATTACTGTGATTGCTGCAAGCACCGTCATGATTGTTGGAAGTTTGTGGATTGAGGCCTTGGAAGAGACCCATTTGTTTTCCAGTGGCTTCGTGATATTTCTATTCAATACACTCAAGTTTTTTATTCTTCTCGCAGTATTTTATTTGACTTCGGCTTTTATTTTCCGGTTTGCCCCTGCCATTCATGATAAATGGCATTTCTTTTCTACAGGGGCTCAACTTGCTGGACTTCTAATTACACTTTCCTTTTACGGTTTTATTTTTTACCTGGAAAATTTCTCGAGTTACAACAAGTTGTACGGCTCGATTGGTACAATCATCGCATTGATGCTTTGGCTATACCTGACTTCGGTAATCGTTTTGGTCTGTTTTGAAGTGAATGTAAGTTTTGACTTGGCAGAGGAAAAGCAGCGAGCACGGGACAATTTGAAAAAATTTCTCTCCAAAGAAGATCTAACGTAAGAGACTACTCTGTTTATTGCCTTTTAAAAAATAGAAAGACGCAAGAGATGGTTCTTGTTTGGGTCACTTAATCCCCTGATTTGAAAAATAACATCAAAAAAATCAAGCACTTACGATAAAAAGCGATCAAGGTGTTGGCATAACTAGGGAAAGCGACTATTTTTGCACTCTCGATGACCAATCGACACGTTTAGAGGAGTGGCAGAGTGGTCGATCGCGGCGGTCTTGAAAACCGTTGTACCGTGAGGTACCGGGGGTTCGAATCCCTCCTCCTCTGCAGATTAAGCCCTTTCGGAATACCGGAAGGGCTTTTTTTGTAGCGTAAACCCTACCCCACCCTCGACTCAGAGTACAAATCGTAGGCAGCCACGAGCAGCTGCTGTGCGGGGGAGGTACCATATTTTTCATAACCATGTATGGCAGCGCGGTTTTCTACATACATAGGCAAGTATTCCTGCTCTAGATCATCCCAAACGATCAACAAGTATTCATACGGTATTTTGCTGGCACGCCCCTTTTCTAGCCAAGCCATAAATTGAGACTCACTGAGCGGTTTGGGATACTCCGAACTGTTGAACATAGAAAAAAGGAGATGGAGGATTTAATGAGAATTGAGCTGCCTAATCGACTACCCTTTTCGGACCTGAGGAATGACCTCTTCCCCAATAAGCGCAATCGTCTCACTGAGCTGCTGGTGACTGAGTCCGGCGTTGTCCAACTGGAAGGTAAAGCGATCAATACCACCCCAAGAGGCGCTATGTCGTAGGATTTTTTCAGCCACTTCTTCTGCACTTCCTACCAAGTAGGCCCCACGGGAAGCATTTTGGGCCTCAAAGTGCCCGCGGGTTACAGGCGGCCAACCGCGCTCCTTGCCAATCCGAGTGAAGGTTTCGGCATAGCCAGGGTAGTACGTTTCCACCGCTTCCTCGTGCGTCTGTGCTACATAGCCTAAGGAGTGCAAACCCACTTTCAAGTCCTCTTGTGCAAAGCCTGCTTTGTCTCCGGCCTCTCGGTACAAATCAATCAGGGGACGGAAACGGTGCGTCTCCCCACCAATCACCGCCACCATCAGCGGAAGTCCCAGGGAACCCGCCCGCACAAAGGAGGCTGGCGTGCCGCCGACACCCAACCAGATAGGAAGCTTGGCTTGCATGGGTCTTGGGTAGATGGCCTGCTCCTGCAAGGCAGGTCGAAATCTACCTTTCCAGGTGATGACCTCTTGTTCGTTGAGCTGCAAGAGCAAATCAAGCTTTTCCGCAAATAAGGCATCGTACTCTTGGAAGTTCAGTCCAAAAAGTGGGAACGCCTCAGAAAATGAACCCCTGCCTACAACTAGTTCGGCACGGCCTTGGGAAAGTAAGTCTAGGGTAGCAAACTGTTGGAATACACGAACTGGGTCTGCTGCACTGAGCACGGTTACGGCACTACTCAAGCGAATTCGGGTAGTCCGAGATGCAGCAGCTGCCAAAATCACCGAGGTAGCGGAATCTAAAAACTCCTTGCGGTGGTGCTCGCCGACGGCAAATACATCCAGTCCCTTTTCATCAGCCAGCTGAATACGATCCAACAATTCACGTAAGGCATCTTGCGCAGTGCCTATGGGATTGCCTTGAGCATCCGTTACAAAAGCTGCAAAGCTATCTATTCCTATTTCCATGGCATAAACCTAGGTAGTCTTGACTAATTCCCCAAGCGATCGGCTAGTATCAAACAGGATATTGTTTGTTTTTGGAGTTGAAAAAAGGGTATTTTTAAATTCATGAATCCCCAAATCCTAATCGATGTTGTCACGCACACCATGCCTTTTGGCAAGTACAAGGGACGACTACTCTGCGATATCCCTGAAGACTACCTCGTATGGATGCATAAAAAAGGATTTCCTGCTGGCCACTTGGGTATGTGCTTGAATACCCTCTATGAAATCCGACTGAATGGATTAGAGCACCTTATTCATGAAATTAAATCTCGGTACCCAAGGCCGGAAAGAAAATAAATTAGATTAGGGCTCCACAATCCACTCCTCGTGCAAAATTTGGATGGCACGGCGAATCACTCGGATGTATCCCTCTTCTACGGTTGGATCACAACCATTGCTGATCACTACAAATCCATACTTTTCTTCGGGATTGAAAAATAGGGCACTGTACAAACCATAGGCAGATCCGGTATGTCCTACCAGTTCCACTCCTGGAATTAGCACATCCGTTTTCCACAGGGCCAAACCGTAGTTTTCGTCCGAAGAAAGAGGAGTTTGCATTTCTTGAGAATGTGCAGCAGAAATAAGCCGCACCTTACCGACCTTTCCATAGTTCATGTGCAGTAAGAGGTATCTGGCTAGATCTGGTGCTGAGATTTTCATACCCCCCGTTGGGGAAAAAATAGGGGTGCTGTAACCCGGAACATAGGTTTTGAGTTCCTCGCTTTTGGAGACATAGGCTGCTGGTGATGGGATAAACTTAGCAGAGTCTCGCTGATAGGCATAGAGCGTGGCGAATCGACTTTTATCCAATTGATCTACATCGTAGCCACCATACAGGCCCAACGGCTTGAGGATGTTTTCTTGGATGTAGGCATCAAATCGAACTCCAGAATACTTCTCCAAGATTGCTCCTGCTAGGTTGAAGTTCAGGTTACAGTATTCGTAACCCTTTCCTGGGGCGTAGGCATTATAGGCTGCTTGCCAAGTAGCATTCTTCTCGGGATGGATGGCATCTAAGGTGAAGTACCCTTGCTGGTCGTTGATACTGGAGGTGTGCGAAAGGAGCATCCGGAGGGTAATTACCGTGTCCGGAAATTTGGGATTGCGAATTTGAAATCCAATTAGGTCGCTCACGTCATTGTCTAGGGAAATAAGACCCTTTTCTACGAGCTGCAATAAGGCAGTCACCGTAAATGATTTGGAAATGGAGGCAATTCGAAAGAGATCTGTGGTCTCTAACGGTTCCTTCCCCTCTTCCTTCCAACCCAATGCTTGGGTATGGACTACCTTACCCTCCTTAACTACAGCTACCGACAGTCCCATGACGGGATAGTCTTTCATGAGTTGCTCTAATCGGTGAGTGCTGGATTTTTGCGCATGCAGGGGAAGTATGAAGAATAGCATACAACCGAAAAAGACTGTGTAGAAGGTTTTCATGAGTAAGAAAAGAAG
>JANQWS010000018.1:0-20165 GCA_030729785.1 Algoriphagus sp.
GAATTTTTCCTTAGGAATTCTATCTAAGTCAATCAAGTATCCGTTCACTAGGGCAAATTCGTAGTTGCCATCTTTGGTTAAGAAGAAATTGGGTGTCACACCCGTGGTCCAGCCTCCTGAAAACGTGTCGCTGCTTTTCAACACTACCAAGGGGAGGTCATGCAACTGTCTTGGACTTTCTTGCTTCACTTTGATAGCCATAAAGCCCTGACGCAGGAGTTCCATTGCTTTTTCAAGGGTAACTTCTTTTACACTTTCAAAAGGAGTGGGGAACACCTTCCCTTCTTGGTACTTTAGGCCAGAGGCATCCAGCGTCTCCATTCCGAAAAATACTTGCATATCCCCTAGGTCCTCCACCGAACCCGTGTAGAAAAATCCGCCAGCAGACTCTATTTCCCTTCTTCGGATAGCTAAATCTATGGGATACCAGTTGCCATTCACAGGAACCTGCATTTCTTCAATAAGCAAGTCCATCAATTGAAACCCATTATCTGGAATGGCAAAATAATCGGCAGTTTGGTACTGGATATAATTCCTAGTTGCGATGGAATGCAGCGCATTCAAGAGAATCATAAAATTGATCTTGCGGATTTCCTGTTTCTCGGGATCCCCCAATAACCCTCCTGATTCAATAAGAATGGTGCTTGTTCCCCATTTCTGAATGTTATCTCCAAAAGCTCTGGGTTCAAAGGCATCGTCATACTTTCCCACCTGGCCAGGGATTAACTCTTGCAAGAGTTCGTTCATTCCTGCAATAGTCTGCATAGCTCTTTCTCGAACCCCATTGATCTCGGTAGCTTCATTATAGGCCGGTGCCAATAAGGATATCGTGGCTTGCTTTGGTGTGTTGACTACGTTGTAGTAGATCTGTTGGTCGTGAAGGTTGAACCCAAAATCAGGCTCAAAATCATCTCGCGCTTTTTTCAAAATTACTGCCTCAGGGGAAATTTGTGAGATAGCATCTCGATTGAGGTCAATGTCTAGTGCATTTCTCCGCTTAAACGCCTCTGCCCCATCTGGATTAAGCATCGGAATAAGCTTGAGTTGCAACTGGGACCGAAGTAGTTCTCGCAATTCCTGATGCCTGTCTCCTTGTCCTTCTAGAAAATTAAAGAGATCAAACAAGGCCATCGTTGCCGTGCTCTCGTTGCCATGCATCTGCGACCAAAGCATCACTTTGGTGGAACCTGTTCCCCAGTCTAATGCGCTTATGGACTTGCCTAAGACAGATTTTCCAAGAGGATGAACCTGAAATTGAATTGCATGTTTCTGAATCAAGGGTTGCAAATCTGCATGGGTAAATCGACGATGCGTAATTGCCGGCTCACGAAAGGATTCGTAAGCCGAAGCCAATTCTGCTGCTTTTAACCGCGGGGCAACCGTCTGTGCTTGAGAAAAGTTAAGGCCCATCCCCAAAAAAAAGTAAAGGACAATAAGCCTGTTTTTTAATCCAATCCAATCGTGATTCATATCTTTTCTGGTATTTTGAATTAAAACTAGGGAAAGGACTGCAATAATTCCCGCTATTTTTGTCAAACCCAAAAAAATCTTGCCATGAACATCCAGATCCTAGGGCTTGACCTCCCCTTAAAACATCGCTTCACCATCGCCCATCAGAGTCGAGAGGTACAAGAGACCCTTATCGTAAAGCTAGAAGATGACGGATACTACGGCCTAGGCGAATCTACCACCAACCCCTTCTACGGCATTACCTTGGAAAACATGCGGGGGACCTTAGAAAAGTTCAAGCCGATACTTTTGGGAGGGGGCTGGACCACTCCAGCGGAGTTATGGGAGCTAGGAAAGGAAGTTTTTCAATCCAACCCCTTTGCCCAATGTGCGCTTGACCTAGCAGCCTGGGATTTGTACACCAAGAAACAGGGAAAAAAGCTTTACGAATACTTGAGCCTCAATCCTGCCCAACTACCAACCACCAACTTTACCATTGGAATCGACACCATTGAAATAATGTGTGCCAAGTTGAAAGAAGTAGACTGGCCTATTTACAAAATTAAGTTGGGCACTGCGCATGATTTGGAAATCGTTCGAGAGCTTCGCAAACACACCCAATCCATCTTTCGGGTGGATGCCAATTGTGCATGGACCGTAGATCAAGCAATCTCCTATTCCAAAGAGTTGGCCCAACTTGGAGTAGAATTTATAGAACAGCCCTTGGAAAAAGATAATCTTGACGGCATGCGCGAAGTTTTTGCCTATTCCAAACTCCCCGTGATCGCTGATGAAAGTTGCATCCACGAAAGTGATGTGGAAAAATGTCTAGGACGATTTCATGGCATCAACATCAAATTGGTGAAGGCGGGAGGGATTACCCCTGCACTGCGGATGATTGCTAAAGCAAAATCCTTGGGGCTGAAAACCATGGTCGGATGCATGACCGAATCCTCTGTAGGGATCACTGCCATAGCACACCTTGCTCCTCTTCTAGACTATGTAGATATGGATGGGGCCATGCTTTTGTCTACCGATCCTGCGCGAGGCGTGCAGATCTCTCCTACAGAGGTTCGCTTCCCCGCGGGACCTGGAATCGGCGCAGAATTGATTTCTTAGGCCTCGCCTACTATCAATTTGAATCCTTCCCCATGCACAGTAATGATTTGCACTCGAGGATCATCTTTCAAAATTTTTCGGATTTTACTCAAATACACGTCCATGGAACGAGCATTGAAGTAACTATCATCGCCCCAGATTTGCTTGAGCGCGTGGCTTCGGTTGACTAGCTTGTTGGTTTCGGAGGCAAGCAGTCGGATAAGCTCATTTTCCTTAGAAGTGAGCTTGTGCTTTCCTTCCGGCCCTTCGATGTATTGCTCGTCGTAATGAAGAACAAAGGCTCCAAAAACATAGGTTTTTAATGGGCTTACAGTACCCCCTTTTTGCGTACGCTTAAGGACAGCAGATATCCGCAACAACAATTCCTCCATGCTAAACGGCTTGGTTAAATAATCGTCCGCTCCTAATTTCAACCCATCGATTACATCTTCTTTTTGGTTTTTCGCCGTAAGAAATAGGATAGGCTGGTCCTCTTGCACTTTTTTTATTTCCCTAGCCAAGGTAAATCCATCCTTTTTGGGCATCATAACATCAAGAAGACAGAGATCAAATTTGTCCTTCTTAAACTTATTCCACCCTTCTTCCCCATCCCTGCAAAGGGTGGTGTCGTAGCCTTTCATTTGCAAATATTCCTGTAGAATCTCACCCAAGTTGGGATCATCCTCCACTACTAATAATTTGGCCTTGCTCATTGTTTTTTTGGTAGGTTAATCGTGAAGGTGCTCCCTTTATCTGGCTCAGATTGCACCTGTATGGTTCCCTTGTGGGCCTCAAGCATCGTTTTAACATAGGATAATCCCAGTCCAAACCCTTTTACATCGTGGACATTTCCTGTGGGCACACGATAAAATTTATCAAAAATCTTTTTTACAGCCTCCCGATTCATGCCTACCCCTTCATCTTGAATGGTAATTTGTAACTGCGAACCTTGATCTGCTACTTCTACTCGAATCTTAGGACTAGATGGCGAATACTTGTTGGCATTATCAAGCAGGTTGGTAAATAAATGTGTCAAATGAAACACATCTCCTTCCAGGTAAGGGTCTTCCAAGCGATGATTCAATTCAATCGTTCCACCACGATTCTCCACTTGAAGGGTAAATTGATCCACACAGGCTTGAAGCATTGCTGGTAGGTGAATCGACTCAATAGTTAACTTAAATTCTTTTTTGTCAAGTGCTGCCGCCTGCAACACCTTCTCTACTTGCCCTACCAAACGCTTATTTTCTTCTTTGATTATCCCCAAATATCGCGCGCGAAAAGAATCTTGGTTGCTCAACTCGGGATCCTGCAAGGCCTCCACAGCTAAACTTACCGTTGCCAATGGGGTTTTGAACTCATGCGTCATATTATTGATAAAATCATTTTTTATATCTGAGAGCGCTTTTTGTCTCAAAATGATTCGTATGGCATAATAGAAGCAAAAAATGATGACCATAATAAAGAGAATAGAGCTAGAAATTGGAAGCCAAACCTGTCGCAATACGTGACTACTTTTCTCAGGAAAATACACGTATAAAAAATTATCATTCCCCAAAATATCGTTGGGAAATAATTTGGCTTGAAGGCCCTCTTGAAGTACTACTTGCGGGTCAACTAAAGGTCCTATCCCAAAAAAATCCTTTTCGCCAGACTTAATTACCAACTCAAAATCTTCTGTGATTCCTGTTTCCAAAAACTGTTTTTTCAACAAACTTTTTACGGTTACCGTATCCAAACGGTCCAAAATCGCTTGCTGTCCCTCTCCTAACTCAGCCAAGGCTTGGTTAATTAGATCAATCTTAATGTTGGTTTTTTTGATTTTGTCCAAGGCATCTTCAGAAAGATTGACTTCGGTATCAAATTGAGGAACGATGCCAGTATACGAACGTGACTGCTCTCCTACAAACCGCTGCTTTTGATTTAAATATTCTAGTTGCCGTTCCTTTTCCTGAAGTAAGATTTGCATCTCATCCGGAGTAAACATGGTCGAAGCCACTTCAGGAGTCATGTATGCAAAGAAATTTTCGAGTTCGGAAAAAAACGAAACATCCAAACCCCGAGACAATAACATTCTTCGAAAAGTGGCGCTTACTTGGGGAACAGGGGCAAGGACGAGTGTATCTGTAAGGGAAGGGCGTGTATACCTCCTGCTTGTTTTGATTTGTAAATCAATCGGATCTATTTTTTTAAAGATGATTTCTTTTAAAACTGAGTCCTTGATCAGCTTATTGAGCAGTACATCCGAAGTCTCCCCTTTTTCTAATTCAGAAACTGTTCCTGACAACGCCTGCAACACATTCTGGTCGAAGCGCTCTTTATTGATGCGAATAGCATTTCTAATCCAATAGTATTGAAAGCCCATCAAGCCAAAGCTCGCAAGGGACATCAGGACAATAATCAACGTAATGTTACTCTTGGACATGGAACAAAATTAAGCGGTTCAATTGGCAAGTGACTCCTATTAACATGTTTTAACGACTGTTTAAAAAAAGTTTCTTTCATATTCCCCTTTTTGATTGTATTCTAGCATACTTAATTGTTGGTTTTTCTAATTACACTCCAAAAAAAGGAAGGTTCTTTGCCTTCCTTTTTTATTGTTTAGGTACTTTTGTCGCCTCACTAAACCTCTGCCTCCCGTGCAACAGCCCTCGCACATACAAGGAATTGCGCTAGAAACCTTAGCCCAAGATTTTGGAACCCCTCTCTATGTGTACGATGGAGAAAAGATTGTCCAACAAATTCAATCCCTACAAACCGCTTTTGCCGCAGTTCCCCTCCGGATCAAATATGCCACCAAGGCCCTTTCTAGCCTCTCTGTACTTCGTCTTATCCGAAAGGCTGGGGCAGAATTGGATGCTGTTTCATTGGGGGAAATAAAACTCGGCCTTCTTGCAGGTTGTACTGCCTCCGAAATTATGTATACCCCTAGTGGTGTGGGCTTTGACGAAATTCAAGAAGCGGTACAGATTGGTGTGATGATCAATGTGGATAGCTTACCTCTTTTAGAAAAGATTGGACAGACCTACGGCAGCACCTTGCCAATTTGCATACGTCTCAACCCGCATATTCTTGCGGGAGGCAACTTGAAAATCTCTGTGGGCCACAAGGAAAGTAAGTTTGGAATATCGATAGAGCAACTCCCAGAAATCTTGGAATTAGTACAGCGCTACCAAATCTCGGTGACAGGACTTCACGTACACACGGGCTCGGATATTTACGATGCAGAAGTATTTTTAAAGGGAGGTAACGTTTTATTTGAAGCCGCAATGCAGTTTCCTGATTTGCGCTTTTTAGACTTTGGAGGAGGCTTTAAAGTAGCTTACAGCCCAGAAGATTCTGCCACAGATATCGCTCAATTGGGCAAAGAGGTGAGTGCTGCCTTTCAGACGTTTTGTGAAAAATATGGCCGTCAGCTAGAGCTATGGATCGAACCGGGCAAGTACCTGGTATCCGAAGCAGGTTATTTTATCGTCAAGGCGACTGTGGTGAAGGAATCCCCAACCCTTCATTTTGTGGGGGTAGACTCTGGTTTAAATCACCTCATCCGCCCCATGATGTACGATGCCTACCACGACATCTACAACCTCAGCAACCAAGAAGGGGCCACCGCCTCCTACACGGTAGTGGGTTACATCTGTGAGACCGATACCCTTGCTTCGCAGCGTCAACTGCATGTCGTCAAGGAAGGAGATTTGTTGGTGCTCAAGAATGCAGGTGCCTATGGCTTTACTATGTCCTCTAATTACAACGCCCGCCTTCGTCCTGCAGAAGTACTTGTTTGGGAAGGAAAGGCGCATTTGATTCGCAAGCGAGAGCAATTTGAGGACCTGCTACGCAACCAGGTTTCCATCGACCTCTAAAAAAAGACAGTTGGAATACCTCAAATAGCAACTCCAGCAGTTATCCACATTGCCAAACATTCTTTTCAAAAAAGAACTTTAGAAGTAAAGCTTCTTTTTTATGGCCCATACCCTTCGCTTGATCCTCGGGGATCAGCTCAACAGTCAGCATTCTTGGTTTACTAAAACCAATCCTGATGTCACCTACCTGATGCTGGAAATGCGTCAAGAAACAGACTACGTAACCCACCACATTCAAAAGGTACTTGGTTTTTTCTTGTCCATGCGCCAATTCGCGCAGGAGCTCCAAGAGAAAGGCCATCAGTTCATCTACCTCACCCTTGACGATCCACAAAATCAACAATCCTTAGCTACCCAAATTAAAACCCTCGTCACGAAAGAAGGGTTTAATCGATTTGAATACCTGCTCCCTGATGAGTACCGGCTGGATCAGCAACTGAAGGAATGCTGCAATGACCTTGGCATCCCTTGCCAGGCAGTAGACACCGAGCATTTTCTGAGTGATCGGGAGTTTTTAACGAATTTTTTTAAGGGAAAAAAAACCTACTTGATGGAATCCTTTTACCGAGAGATGCGTCGCAAATATCAAATCTTGATGGAAGGAAACCAGCCAATTACTGGCCAATGGAATTACGACCAAGACAATCGTCAAGCCCTGAAAGACAAATCTCTGATTCTTCCGGCTCGCCTTCACCCCAAACAGGTAGGTCCAATCTTGGACATGTTGGAGCGAAGTGGAGTAAAAATGTTGGGCACAGTAGATCCTGAATCCTTTCACTGGCCCACCTCCCGCCAAGAAAGTCTGGAACTCCTAACCCATTTTTGCGAACACCTGCTGGTTCACTTTGGCTCCTACCAGGACGCGCTCACTACCTGGGACCCCTACCTTTTTCATTCCCGATTAAGTTTTTCCCTCAATAGCAAACTAATCACCCCTCTAGAAGTAGTGCAGACCGTGGAGGCCTACTGGTTTACACACCAGGACCAAATTGGCATTGCTCAGGTAGAAGGATTTATTCGACAAATTATCGGTTGGAGGGAGTATATGCGGGGAATCTACTGGGCGAAAATGCCTGATTTTGCCCAACTCAATTACTTTGGTCACGAACGGAAACTTCCAAATTGGTTTTGGTCGGGAAAAACCAACATGAACTGTTTAAGTCAATCCATCAAGCAGTCCTTGGATTTGGCTTATGCCCACCATATTCAACGACTGATGGTGACGGGAAACTTTGCTCTATTGGCAGGTATCGATCCAGACGAAGTTGATCGATGGTACTTAGGCATCTATATCGACGCCATCGAATGGGTAGAAATCACAAATACTCGGGGCATGAGCCAATTTGCAGATGGAGGTATCGTCGGCACCAAGCCCTACGTATCTTCAGCCAACTATATCAAAAAGCAAGGCAACTACTGCAGTACTTGCGTCTATCAGGCCGACAAAAAAACAGGAGAGGGGTCCTGCCCATTCAATAGCCTTTATTGGCACTTTCATGCGCGCAACAGGGCGCTGCTCGAAAAAAACCCACGCATCGGGATGGTGTACCGTACTTGGGACAAAATGGGCAACAAACAGGAATTAATAGACCAAGCAGACTATTACCTTGAGCGGCTAGAAGAGCTTTAGCCAATCCAAATCAATCCCCAATCCACTCCGCAACAAAGAGATTGGTGTCACGTGTACCTCCGTTGTTCCGATTAGAAGCAAATACCAAGTACTTGCCGTTGTTTGAAAATACTGGAAAAGCATCAAAGGTGCCATCGTGGGTAATTCGCGTAAGCTCGGTACCGTCTAGGTTAATCATAAACAGATTAAACGGATAGCCCCTCTCAGTTTGGTGGTTGGAGGCAAAAATCAGTTTCTTTCCCGAAGGGTGGAAAAAAGGGGCCCAATTGGCTTTGCCCAAATTGGTGATCTTTTGAACGTCTGTGCCGTCTGCATTAGCCACATACAACTCCATGTCGGTAGGCTTTACCAGCCCTTCCTTGAGTAGGTCTTGGTATTCCTGAATTGCTTCTGGGGTCTGTGGGCGAGAGGCTCTCCAGACCAACTTGGTTCCGTCGGGCGAAAAGAACGCTCCTCCATCGTAGCCCAATTCGGTCGTGATTTGTTTGACATCTGTACCATCAATATTCATGGTAAACAATTCCAAATCCCCCGTTCGCATGGACGTAAATACGATTTTATCCCCCTTGGGAGATACCGTAGCTTCGGCATCGTAGCCAGCCTCTTGGGTCAATTGGGAAAGAATAGTGCCCTGCATGTCCGCAGTGAAAATATCAAAACTGTCGTAAATCGGCCATACATACTTGCCATCTGCTCTTCGCTCTGGTACAGGAGGACAAGCGGGGTCTACCAGATGCGTAGAGGCGTAGACAATAGTTTGGTCTCCTGGAAGAAAATACGAGCAGGTGGTGCGCCCTAGGCCTGTGCTAAGCCGTTGTGGCATGGAGATAGACAAGTCATCCTTCTTCCAATCTAAAAAAAACATTTGGTCACAAGAATTTCCCCATCCTGCATAGTCCGACTGAAAAACCAGTTTGCTATCGTCAAAGGACCAGTAAGCCTCTGCATTATTCCCTCCGAAGGTGAGTTGCTTAATATTTTTGAGGTATTTCATTTCCTCCGGATGGAGCAAAACGGAATCAGAAGCAGAGTGCTTTTCTTGCCCCTCAACAGAAAGTGTGCTAAACAATAAAAGGAGTGCAATTGCACATTGGCGTAGAGTATTCATGTGTAATCTTGACTAGAAAGAATGTGCGGGCAAAGATACTACTTATTATCTTTGGGCTAAATATCCCGATTGATGAAACTACACGATTTAAAATTCCTCCCCCTTTTAGTCTTTGGGATCCTCCTTGGGTCCTGCCAGGGGCCTCCTACTGACGAAAAATTAATTTCCTCCCTGAAAAGGGACCTGACCTTTCTCGCTGCTGATGACTTGGAAGGAAGAGCTATTGGTACAATTGGCGAGCAAAAGGCTGCAGAATACCTGGCACAGGAGTTTGAAAAGTTGGGTCTAAAACCCATGGGTACGAATGGATTTTTTCAAGAGTTTACCGTTTCCAAACCGAGTAATCCTCATGAGGAGGCTGTGATTGGTACCGAGGGAGCAGGAATAACCGGTCGAAATGTGATTGGATACTTGGACAAAAAAGCTGAGAAAACCATTGTCATTGGTGCCCATTTTGATCACTTGGGCATGGGCGGACAAGGGTCCCTCCACCGAGGAGATTCAGCCATCCACAACGGAGCGGATGACAATGCCTCCGGTACCGCTGCGCTACTGGCACTTGCCAAGATTTTCCAATCCGAATCCCTAAAAAGCAACATTTTGTTCATTGCCTTTTCAGGGGAAGAAAACGGGCTTTGGGGTTCCAATTATTTTGTCAAAAACTCAACCCTAGATTTGAAATTGGTCAACTACATGATCAACATGGACATGGTGGGCCGACTAAACCCTGAAAAATCCCTTGCTATCCATGGCGTAGGTACCAGCCCTAGCTTTCCCTCCGTCCTTGATCCCATCAATACCGATAGCCTCAAATTAGTGCCTTCTGAATCTGGAGTAGGCCCATCGGACCATACTTCGTTTTACTTACAAGATCTTCCGGTGCTACACTTCTTTACAGGACAGCACGAAGACTACCACAAGCCCAGTGACGATTCGGATAAAATCAATTACGAAGGGTTGGTTCAGGTTGTTCGCTACATTTCTCGACTGGTCGTAGCGCTTGATTCTGAGCCAAAATTGGCCTTTACCAAAACGAAAGATTCAAGTGATTCTCCACGATTTACCGTTTCTATGGGAGTAGTTCCTGATTACTTGTACGATGGAAAAGGAATGCGAGTCGATGGCGTCTCCGAAGGAAAGCCTGCACAAGCTGCTGGTCTACTGAAGGGGGATGTGGTCATTCAATTAGGAGACTCTACCGTATTAGATATGATGGGATACATGCGTGCCTTAAGTGTATTTAAAAAGGGAGACTCCACGCAGGTAGTAGTACAGCGCGCTGGCCAAACCATTGAAGCAAAGATCAAATTTTAATCTCGGCTACCTTTAATAAAAGCCTTTGAATCATAATGGATTCAAAGGCTTTTTTGTTTGAATAGGATTCTTTATCCTCTTTTCGGATGCATGGCAATCCCCTCCAATCTCCAAAATTTTCCGTTTAACCTATCCATTATTCCCTGCCCACAAAAAGGGGCTACAGCTTGTTAATCCAATCTTTAGAATTGATATTGAAGGAATTAGCTCAACAAACAACCTCACTATGAAAACCAACAGACGCTCTTTCCTTCAAAAAATTGGCTTAGGGTCGGCCGCTTTTGCTACAGCCCCTATAGCCCTTAGCGCAAAATCTTCACACCAGAATTCCTCCACAGATTCGGAGGAACAATTCCTTCAAATCGGAGATGATATTGCTGTAGCATCCACCGTTTTTGGAAAAATCAGAGGCTACCAACTCAATGGCGTATATACCTTTCTTGGGGTTCCCTATGGAGCAGATACCTCTGGAAAAAATCGATTTATGCCTCCTCAAAAACCTAGCCCTTGGGAGGGAATTAAAGATACGATTTGGTGGGGAAATACCGCCCCACAAATTATGGACCGTCGTTATGCCAGCGTTCACTACTCCTTTGCAGATCATTGGAACTACGACGATGTGTCTGAGGATTGTTTGAAACTAAATGTTTGGACCAAGGGACTAAATGATGGCAAAAAAAGACCAGTCCTAGTCTGGTTACATGGAGGAGGATTTACCAACGGAAATGGATTTGAACAAGATGGCTACCACGGTGAAAATTTTGCTAAAAAGGATGAAGCCGTATTTGTTTCTATCAATCACCGTCTTGGTCCCATCGGATTTACCGATCTCTCTGGAGTAGGTGGGGAAAAATATTCGGCTTCAGGAAATGTCAGTCAACTGGATATCATCGCGTCCTTACAATGGGTACGAGATAATATCGCCAACTTTGGCGGTGATCCCAGCAATGTGACCATCATGGGACAATCGGGAGGGGGAGCAAAAGTAACCTGTACCCTAGCTATGCCCGCTTCCAAAGGACTCGTACACAAGGGCGTTGCCTTGAGTGGAAGTATGCTGAAAGCCAATGACCAAGAATACAGTAGAAAATTGGGGAGTTATGTGCTGGAGGAAGCTGGATTAGCTCCCAATGAAGTAGATAAGCTTCAAGACATTCCTTGGAGAACGTATATCGATATTGCCAACAAAGCCTTAGATCGCCTGCGCAAAGAAAATCCATTGCCTGGATTTAGAGGGGGTTATGGACCCGTTGCAGACGGGGTACATGTACCAAAAGGTGAATTCTTTGGCAGTTCGTCCGAGCACACCAACGACATCCCCTTGATGATCTGCACCACCTTTCACGAGTGGGGGGCTACACGCATCAACCCAGCACTAGATGCTGCCGGTGAAGCGGAAATCATTGAATTTATGAAGTCTCGGTTTGGGGATAAGTCATCAACAGTCTATCAAGCCTACAAGACTAATTTTCCAGACAAATCTCCTGCAGAAATCATGACCTTGGCCGCTTCCAATCGGCAGAATGCTGTGGCCTGTGGAAATGCAAAGGCCAAACAAACTGCTCCAGTTTACATGGCTTGGTTTGGCTGGGAGCCAAACTTATACAATGGCAGAATGCGGGCATTTCATTGCCTTGACATTTGCTTTTGGTACGACAATACCGACCGCATGTATACCCATACGGGTGGTGGAAAACGCCCCCGTGCATTGGCAGAAAAAATGTCTGCTACCCTCCTAGCATTTATGAAAACTGGCAATCCCAATGGGGCAGGGCTTCCATCCTGGCCTAAATTCAGTGTAGAAAAAGGAGAGACCATGGTACTCAACGATGTCTCTGAAGTTCAAAACGATCCAGATCGTGCGGCACGTGCGGCACTCACAAATCCGTAACTAGCAAATGGCCCCGTACGTACAATACGGGGCCATTTTTTGTTTTGACGTTAGCTAAATAGCTGCAAATCACCCATAACCAGCGATAATAAAGTTTGAGGATCAGTTAAGTAAGCTGTGAACCGTTAACCGCCTGTGGGCAGTGGTCTGTGAACGATTATCCACAGGACTTAACACTACGATTGGGCTACTAGTAGGATTGCTGATAATCCTAAAAATCTTTCTACGTTTTTATTCATTTGGTAGTAAATTTCGGTTCCAAACCACCAATCACCCAATGAGTAAGTTCAACAACTATACCCTGCCTTACACTCCCGCAAAGGCCTATTCCAAGTCAGTTGCCTATTTTTCGATGGAGTTTGCCATTCACCAACCCCTAAAGATCTACAGTGGAGGACTTGGTTTCCTTTCTGGCTCCCATTTGCGAAGCGCCTACGAGTTGAAGCAAAACCTTATCGGAATTGGAATCCTTTGGAAGTATGGCTACTACGATCAGCTTCGCAACCAAGACCAAACCATAAAGCCAGAATGGTACGAAAAAAACTATAGCTTTTTGGAAGACACTGGTATCAAATTTACCGTGATTGTCCACAATCAACCGGTATGGGTAAAAGCCTTTTACCTAGCACCAGAAACTTTCCAGTCTGCCCCTCTTTTTTTATTGAGTACAGATCTGCCTGAAAATGACTACCTAAGCCAGACAATCACCCATCGCTTGTACGACTCCGATACTGCAGCAAAAGTCGCACAAATGATGCTCTTGGGCATTGGCGGGGCAACGCTAATCGATATCCTAGGATTCAACCCTGAAGTCTACCACCTCAACGAAGCACATGGAGTTAGTTGTGCCTTTTATTTGATGAAAAAGTACGGGAAAAAGGAAGAGGTGCAGAAAAGAATGGTATTCACCACACATACGCCAGAAGAAGCCGGTAACGAAAAACACGATTTCCCTCTTTGTGAAAAGATGAGTTACTTTTATGGCCATTCGGTCGAGCAAGTGCGGGAACTCACAGGCATGGAGGGAGCACAATTTAACCACAGCCTTGCTGCCTTGCGTTTTGCCCGTGCTGCCAATGGGGTAAGCAAACTTCACGGAAAAGTAAGCCGAGAGATGTGGGGTGGTTATTCGGACATCCCTGCCATCAAATCCATTACCAATGCACAAAATTGGAACTATTGGGCAGATAAACAGCTGTACCGGTTTATGGAAGAAGCGGATAACAAGGGTTTTGATGACCGAAAAAGACACCTAAAAAAGCGGGCCTTTGAATTAGTTGCTGACCAAACAGGTAAAATTTTTGATCCAGAAGTGCTGACCATCGTTTGGGCAAGACGTTTTGCTGCTTACAAACGACCGGAATTAATCACCCGGGATTTGGAAAAATTTGAGGCGCTCGTAACTAATACACAACTTCCAGTTCAAATAATCTGGGCAGGAAAGCCCTATCCAATGGACTATGGAGCAATCTCCGTGTTCAATTCCCTGGTTCACCTCAGCAAACGCTATAAAAATGTGGCCGTTTGCGTGGGTTATGAATTGGCCTTGAGTAAGCGATTAAAGCAAGCATCTGACTTGTGGCTCAACAACCCTCGCGTACCGCGAGAGGCTTCGGGTACTTCAGGCATGACTGCCTCTATGAATGGTTCGGTCAATTTCAGCACCGATGATGGGTGGATTTGTGAATTTGCCCGTCATGGGGAAAACAGTTTCATTGTTCCTCAGTGCGACTACCGTCATTTGCCCGTAGAAAAACAAGATGAGCAGGATTTGGAAAATCTCTACCAGCTATTGCAAAGCGAAATACTACCCCTCTACTACAGCAACAAAAGAAAGTGGCGGGACATCGTTCAAGCGGGAATGCAAGATGTACGGGTCACTTTTGAAAGCAATCGCATGGCCAAAGAATACTACGAGTTGATTTACAAATAGGTCTAAAAAACAAAAAGCCCCGTAGCATTACGGGGCTTTTGTACCAGGAGCGGGAATCGAACCCGCACGGCCAGATGGCCACAAGATTTTAAGTCTTGCGTGTCTACCTATTCCACCATCCCGGCTTCCTCTACCGATGTAGAGTTTTCAGTCATGTTTCCATGAACTGAAATGAAAAAGCCCTTTTTCAAGGGCCTTTTGAGCGGGAGACGAGATTCGAACTCGCGACCCCGACCTTGGCAAGGTCGTGCTCTACCAGCTGAGCTACTCTCGCATTGTGGATGCAAAGGTAAACCCTCAAAATATTTTTACAAGGTAATTGACAAGATTTTTTTCTGAACCGCACAAATTCTTTCCATGCAATTGCCCTAAAAATCGTTTTTAAACAGGTTTTCTTTCCGAAATATATTTCTTACTCCATTTTCTTTTTCAACTCGTGCAACTTAAGCAAGGCTTCAATAGGTGATATGGTGTTGATATCCAGCTCATCAAGCAATTTTTTGGCTTCCGCCAATTTGGGGTCCATCTCAAACAAATGCAATTGAAAATTTGATTTGGGAACCGAATTCAACTTTGCATTTTTCTCATTTACA
The DNA here is from genome assembly GCA_030729785.1 of Algoriphagus sp. Taxonomy (GTDB): domain Bacteria; phylum Bacteroidota; class Bacteroidia; order Cytophagales; family Cyclobacteriaceae; genus Algoriphagus. The sequence goes on from JANQWS010000018.1 coordinate 14,880, forward strand.
GATTTATCTTTTTCCAAATGACTCATGATCTCTGAAGCACGAAGTACAATGGGATTGGGCATTCCTGCCATCTGCGCTACATGGATTCCAAAACTATGTTCACTTCCTCCCTCTTTCAACGTACGCATAAAAATGACCTTATTTCCCACCTCTTTGACCGAAACATTGAAGTTTTTGATCCGGGGAAAATCGCTCGCCAACTGATTCAGTTCGTGATAGTGCGTGGCAAATAAGGTCTTGGCCTTGCAATGAGGATGCTGATGCAAGTACTCCACAATCGACCAGGCAATGGAAATCCCGTCGTAAGTAGATGTGCCTCTTCCAATTTCATCCATCAATACCAGGCTTCGGCTGGAAAGGTTGTTGAGAATACTCGCTGTCTCTGTCATTTCCACCATGAAGGTAGATTCCCCTTTGGAAAGGTTGTCTGATGCACCTACACGGGTAAAAACCTTATCAATAATCCCTACACGGGCATAACTTGCGGGCACAAAACTTCCCATCTGCGCCATCAATACGATAAGTGCGGTCTGCCGAAGTAAGGCCGATTTACCCGCCATGTTGGGACCAGTGATGATGAGAATCTGCTGGCTATCGTGGTCTAGGTAGATGTCGTTAGGCACATACGTTTCTCCGAGTGGCAGCTGTTTTTCGATCACCGGATGCCTTCCTTCCTTAATTTCAAGGGTTTCTGTGTCGGAAATTTTTGGTCGGCTGTAGGTATTGCTGCTGGCCACTTGAGCAAAAGAAAGCAAAGCATCCAAGGTACCTAGCACTTTGGCGTTTTGTTGGATGGGAACGACATAAGCTGCCGCCTCCAAAACCAATTCTTGGAAAAATTTTTGTTCGAGCGCAATCATCCGCTCCTCCGCATGAAGGATCTTCTCTTCGTATTCCTTCAGTTCGGGCGTAATGTAGCGTTCCGCATTGACCAGGGTCTGCTTGCGAATCCAGGAATCTGGCACCTTGTCCTTGTGGACATGAGTTACTTCCAAGAAATAGCCAAAAACCTTGTTGTAGGAAATTTTCAAAGAAGAAATCCCTGTTTGCTGAATCTCCCGCTGCTGGATCTGCAACAAAAAGTCTTTCCCTGTATTGGCCAGGCCTCGGTATTCGTCCAAACTCGAATCCACTCCGTCTTTAATTACTCCTCCCTGATGCAAGAGCATGGGGGCAGACTCTTGGAGCTCTTTTTCAATTTTTTCTACGAGGAGTTCACATGGATGTAACTGCTCGGATAAGCGCTTTAGCGTTGGGTTGGATTGGGTTTTCAGGAGTGCTTTGACCGGCACCAAGGCTAGGAGCGCACGCTTGATCTGATTGATTTCACGAGGATTGGCACGTCCTACCACCACCTTAGAAATCAAGCGTTCCAGATCGCCTGTCTGCTTCAGTTGTCCCAACATCTCCTCAATCAGTGCTGGATTCTGGTAAAAGAAGTCTACCACATTGAGGCGTTCCTCAATGGCTTTTTTGTCTTTTAGTGGAAGCACCATCCACTTTTTCATCATCCTTGACCCCATAGGAGTCACCGTCTGGTCTAGAATCTGAATGAGCGGCACCCCTCCTTCGTGCTGAGGAAACACCAATTCCAGGTTGCGAATCGTAAACTTGTCCAACCACACGTATTTGTCCTCGGCAATGCGGGAAATAGAAGAAATGTGTTGGATGTCCTTGTGCTCTGTCTCCTCCAAATAATATAAAATTGCTCCTGCGGCTACACTTGCTGCGGGTAAATCTTCTATTCCAAAACCCTTCAAACTGCTTGTGCCAAAGTGGTTTTTTAGTTTGTCGTAGGTAAAATCCACCTGATACACCCAATCCTCGCAATGGAAGGTGACGTAGTCATTTTTAAGAAGTTCAGAAGCAACTTTCTTGGCTGCCTTTGAAAAAATCAATTCGGAAGGAGTGAAACTTTGAAGCAATTTTTCCAAGTACGCTGCATTTCCCTCAGCACACATAAACTCACCTGTAGAGATGTCCAAAAAGGCGATGCCATACTTCTCTTTTCCAAAATGGATGGAAGCCAAATAATTATTTTTCCGAGTGTCAAGCACTTGGTCGTTGTACGAAAGCCCTGGAGTAACTAGTTCGGTCACACCTCTTTTTACAATGCCTTTTACTGTCTTGGGGTCTTCCAGCTGATCACAGATGGCTACTCGATTGCCCGCACGAACCAACTTTGGAAGGTAGGTGTCCAAAGAATGGTGTGGGAAGCCTGCCAATTCAATGTGAGAAGCCGCTCCATTGGCCCGTCTAGTCAGCACAATATCTAAAACGCGGCTCGCCACGACCGCATCCTCTCCGAAGGTTTCGTAAAAATCACCAACTCGAAACAGCAGCAAGGCCCCGGGATGCTTGGCTTTGATGGCATTGTATTGCTTCATCAAGGGGGTTTCTTGGCCGTCTTTGGATTTGCTCATGCGTAAAATTAGAATTGTCGTACTTTTGAATCGGAAAATAGACCTGAAAATAGCCGATTCAAAAAGGAAATAAAAGAGATGAAGAAATTAAGCATGGAAGAGCTGGAGCGGCTATCCGTTCAGGAGTTTAAGGAAACCAAAAAATCCCCCCTCATTTTGGTGCTCGACAATGTGCGAAGCCTCAACAATGTGGGTTCTGCCTTCCGAACAGGAGATGCCTTCCGTGTCGAAAAAATTTACCTCTGTGGCATTACCGGCACCCCTCCACACCGAGACATCCAAAAAACAGCACTCGGCTCCACCGAATCGGTGGATTGGGAATATTGCAGCAGTACACTAGAAGCACTTACTAGATTGAAAGCCGAAGGGGTGCGCTGCTGCGCCCTGGAGCAGGTGAAAAACTCCACCCACTTGCAGCAATTTCAACCCCAAAAAGGAAATAAATATGCGTTGATCTTTGGAAACGAAGTCTTCGGGGTAGAAGAAGAGGTCCTCAACGCTTGTGACGAGGTCCTTGAGATTCCTCAATTCGGTACCAAGCACTCCCTGAACATTTCCGTCAGTTTAGGCATCGCAGTTTGGGATTTGATGGTGAAATTAGAAGAGCTTGGTTGAATGATTGGGTAAAGAAACACGGTGGAAATACAATAGAAATAATACGAGCAAGCTCGTAGAAATAAGGATTACAATTCGTATTTCTACCTTATTTCACGAAGCAAAGCGAAGTTTATTTCCATCGTATTCCCTACTTTGTACTTGGTACCTGGTACATTGTACTTAGAAAGGATATTTCCCCTCAGCAATCATATAATCAGCAACCTGTCTTCTGAGCTCTTTGGTATTGATGAAATCTGGTTTGGTAAATCGCTTCAAGCCCATCAACAACACTTTTTGTTCGTCTCCCTTGGCAAAAGACACAATTGCTTCTTTCGCCGCTGCCTCTACTTTGTCGATGGCTTCGTACAAGTAAATTTTAGACATCGCGATTTGTGCCCCACAGGCAGCCTCTCCTCGGAGATGAACTAACTTTTCGGTGCGCAGCAATACCGACTCAGCAGCATAAATTTCAATCATCACATCCGCTAAGTTCATCATGATCTCCTGCTCGTCTTCAATGCGATCCTGTAAGGCCATCGCCGCTTTTCCTCCCACCATCAAGAATACCTTCTTGAGTTTGTGTACCAAGTCTTTTTCCATGGCAAAAAGCTCAGAAGTATCGATGCTTTCAAAAGAAGGTACCGAAACCAATTCTGATGCCACTGCCATAGCAGGTTCAAATAGGTTGATCTCTCCTTTCATGGCACGCTTGAGCACCATCCCCACCATGAGCATGCGGTTGATTTCGTTGGTGCCTTCGTAAATCCGAGAAATACGCGCATCGCGGTAGGCCCGCTCCATCGGTGCATCGGCAGAGTAACCCATTCCTCCATAAATTTGGACTCCTTGATCCACAATGTAGTCTAGTACTTCAGAACCGTGCACTTTTGCAATGGCACATTCAATCGCAAATTGTTCCATCGCCTTCAACTTGGCCTCAGAATCCGACATGCCTTGGGCAGCCAATGCGCCCATGCGGTCTTCGATATCTTGTCCTGCTCGGTAGCAAAGGGACTCTGTTGCATAGATTCGCGTGGCCATCTCCGCCAATTTGGCTTTGATCGCCCCAAAGGTATTGATGGATACCCCAAATTGCTTTCTATCGGTAGAATAAGTGATGCATTGACTAGTAACTGTACGTGCTCCTCCCAATACCCCTGCACCCAACTTCACACGTCCAATGTTTAGTATGTTAACTGCGATTTTGAAGCCGTTTCCTCGATCAGAAAGCATGTTGGCAACAGGAACAGGACAATCGTTGAAAAATACCTGACGGGTAGAAGAGCCTTTGATGCCTAGCTTCTTCTCTTCCTCATTCATGGTAATCCCTCCGAAGGTTTTTTCCACAATAAATGCGGTTAAATTTTTATCGTCTTCAATCTTTGCAAACACGATGAATAGGTCTGCAAAGCCCGCATTGGAAATCCACATCTTTTGGCCAGTGATAAGGTACTGGGTTCCATCAGCAGAAAGAACTGCCTTGGTTTTGCCAGAGTTGGCATCCGATCCCGCATCAGGCTCGGTCAAACAATAACAGGCGGCCCATTCTCCAGTGGCCAACTTGGGTAAGTAGGTTTGCTTTTGTGCTTCTGTCCCATAATACAAAATCGGCAAGGTACCAATACCCGTATGTGCTCCATAGGTGGTGGAAAAAGAGCCAGAGGCACCAATAATATCTGCAATGAGCATGGAGGTATTGAAGCTCATGCCTAGCCCTCCATATTCTTCTGGAACCGATATCCCTAGTAAACCTAAGTCTCCTGCTTTTTTGAATAGCTCTGGCACCAGTTCTGGATGCTTCATGCTATCAATTTTCTCCACATTGGGATTGATCTCCGTGTCAATAAAATCTTGACAGGCTTGAGCCATCATTTTTTGTTCTTCACTGAATTCTTCAGGAATAAAAATATCCTGTGCTGGGGTTTCTCTCACGAGAAACTCTCCGCCTTGGATGCTGTTGGTTTGGGTTGACATAAGTGGTGTATGTTATGGTATGTTATTTTTTTAAAGAAGCAAGAGACGAGAAGCAAGAAGCAAGAGATAAGAGACCTGACGTGACACTACTGCCGACAGGCAGGTTAGACTAAATGCTGCTGGGCTTGAACGTCTGTTACTGGCATCGCGCCATCTTTACTTACTTCTTCATTCTTCAATGGACGTTCAGCATTCAACATTAGTTAAATCCCGTATTTCGTACTTCGCATTTCTTCCTTACTTCAGTAACTCGTATACTCCCGCTACTCCCTGGCCACCTCCAACGCAAGCG
>JANQWS010000018.1:20265-21978 GCA_030729785.1 Algoriphagus sp.
TTACTTCAGTAACTCGTATACTCCCGCTACTCCCTGGCCACCTCCAACGCAAGCGGTCACAAGTCCATACTTTTTGTTTTGCCTGCGAAGTTCGTTGAAGAGTTGTACGGAAAGCTTGGCTCCGGTACATCCCAATGGGTGACCCAAAGCAACGGCTCCTCCATTTACATTGACGACGGAAGGATCCATTTCTAGGGATTTGATCACTGCTAGTGCTTGAGCAGCAAAGGCTTCGTTTAGCTCTACCAAACCTAGATCTTGCATGCTGAGGCCTGCTTGCTTGAGTGCCTTTGGCACCGCTTCCTTGGGACCAATTCCCATAATACGTGGATCTACCCCTGCTACAGCGTAGGACATCATTCGCGCCACTGGGTCCAAGCCTAAGGACTTCATCAGACGCTCGGACATCACCACTACAAAGGCTGCTCCATCCGAGGTCTGGGAGGAGTTTCCTGCAGTCACCTGACCACCCATTCTAAAAGCGGGTTTCAGTGCCGCTAGCGCTTCCATGGTGGTGCCTACCCGAGGCCCTTCGTCCGTGTCTACGGTAAACTTTCGGGTTTTCTTTTTCCCCTTTTCGTCCAGGTAGGTTTCTTCTACCTCCACCGGTACGATTTCCTCTTTAAACTTGCCTGCAGCAATTGCCGCAAGTGCTTTGTCGTGAGAATTGACCGAGAAAGCATCTGCCTCCTCCCGGGTAATGCCGTATTCCTTGGCCAATTCCTCAGCGGTCAAGCCCATGTTCAAGTAGTAGGAAGGGGTTTGGGAAGCAATCTTCCAATTGAGCGCAGTTTTGTAACCCATCATAGGCACCAATGACATGGACTCCGTGCCCCCTGCAATGATGCAATCTGCCATTCCTGCTTTGATTTTGCCTACTGCCAAAGCAATGGCCTCCAGGCCCGATCCGCAGTAGCGGTTCATTACAAATCCTGGAGTGTCGATACCCAAGGACAATAAAGAAATCATTCGGCCCATTTGCATGCCTTGTTCTGCTTCTGGTATAGCGTTGCCGACAATAAGATCGTCCACTAGTTTGGGTTCGAGACCAGGAGTATTGGCCACCAAATGCTTGATCACGTCTGCTGCCAAATCATCCGGACGATAAAACCGAAACCCTCCTTTTTTGGACTTCCCTACCGCAGACCGGTATCCATTTATAATGTATGCTTCCATATTTATTTTTTTATCTGTCTTTTTTAGTAAGAGCCAAGAACCGAGAAACAAGAGCCAAGATTCTTGAAAGATTTTATGTCTATGTAGTAGTTAGTATCAAGTAGCAGGTATCAAGTAATTAGTACCTAAACCCCGTTAAGTCAGTGGTGCCAAGGAAGCTTTTAATCCATTAATCATTCGTTGAAGTTCTGAAAGATTCTCTTCCAGTTCTTTTACTCGTTCTGCAGTGATCAAGCCTGTTCGATGAGCAATTATCAATTGTGTTTCCAACTCAAAACTCTCTCCCAAACTTACCTCAAGGGACTGCGAAAACTGCTTTGTGGAAGTCTTCCCGCACCCTTCTGCAATATTGGAAGGAATGGACACCCCAGCTCTTCTCATTTGTGAGACCAATCCAAATTTCTCCTCCGAAGGAAACCCTTTGGTGACCGCATATATTTCTACTGCGAAATCAACCGCTTTTTGCCAAACCTTAAGTTCTTTAAAATTATGCACAGGCATTTTGTAGAAATACTTGATACTTGATACTTGATACTT
>JANQWS010000018.1:22078-37571 GCA_030729785.1 Algoriphagus sp.
ATACTTGATACTTGATACTTGATACTTTAATTAATTTCTCAATGGTTTCCCCTTAAACAAAATACTATGGATTCGCTCGAGGGTCTTTTTCTCTCCTGTCAAACTCAAGAAAGCTTCACGTTCCAGGTCTAATAAGTACTGTTCGGTCACTTCCGTAGGAGCGGATAAATCCCCTCCTGCCATCACATTCGCTAGTTTCTTCGCAATCTTAGCGTCGTGCTCAGAAATGTAGCCCCCATAGATCATTCCCATGATTCCCGCTTCAAAGTTGGCCAGGCCACTTTTCCCCAACACCTTGATGTTGCGCTGTGGGATGGGCTGAGTATAACCCAAGTCAGACATAGAAATTACCTTGTCTTTGGCGTCCGCCAACTGCCGCTTTCTGTTGAGGGAAATCCCATCGCTGGCGCGCAAGTAGCCCAAGCCTCTCGCCTCTTCTGCAGAGGTAGATACCTTGGCCGTTGCAATGTTCATGAAGTATTCCTGCAATTGGTTGAATTCCACGTCTCCTGCAATGATTCCGTTGGAGAAACGGAGTGTCATTTCCTTCGTGCCTCCACCGGCAGGGATAAGACCTACCCCTACTTCCACCAAACCCATGTACAGTTCGGCATGTGCTTGAATGTGGTCTGCATGAAGGGAAAGTTCACATCCACCACCTAGAGCCATATTGTGAGGTGCAACGACCACTGGTACGGACGAGAAGCGCGCACGGGTCATCGTGTTTTGAAACTGGGCGATCATCAAGTTGATTTCATCAAACTCCTGGTCTCCGGCAAACATGAACAACATGGCCAAATTGGCTCCTGCAGAGAAGTTGCCTCCTTCGTTGCCGATTACCAGCCCTTTGTAGGATTTTTCTGCCATGCCGATGGCGGTATTGATGCCCTCAATCACTTCAGCACCCATGGAATTCATTTTGCTGTGGAACTCTAGGCCGATGACCTCATCTCCCAAATCCACTACCGTAGCTCCAGCATTGCCCCAAACTTTCTTACCCGCAGACTTAAGTGTGTCCAGGATGACAAATTCCTCCAATCCAGGAACCTCTTTATAGGACTTGGAAGGGATGTCGTAATAAGTTTTTTTGCCGTTGACAATTTTGTAGAAAGACTCGTGTCCTGCAGCAATAAGTTCGTGTACCCAAGCCGCCGCTTTTTCACCAGCCGCTTCCATCTTGGCAACGGTCTCTTTTACACCTAGAGCGTCCCAAGTTTCGAATGGGCCCAATTCCCAACCAAAGCCTGCACAAACCGCCTGATCTATGCGATACAATTCATCCGAAATCTCCGGAATTCGGTGGGAGCAGTACTTAAATAAGTCGTAAAAAGAAGCTCGGTAAAACTCTCCTGCACGGTCTTCAAAGTTGACCAAAAGGCGCAAACGCTTTTTTAAGTCCTCCACTTCTTTGGCCGCGTCGAGGGCTTTGAACTTCGGCTTTTCCACGTCCTTGTAAGTAAAGGTCTTCAGGTCGAGTTCCTGAAGATCCTTTCTGCCGTCTGGGTGGCGAGTCATTTTGAAGTATCCTTGGCCCGTCTTATCTCCAAACCATTTGTTGGTGTAGAGCACCTCTACAATCTTGGGTAGAATAAACTTGTCTCTAGATTCATCCTGAGGAAGCGCCTTGTACAAGTTGTTGGATACATTGACCGTGGTGTCTAAGCCTACCACATCCATGGTACGGAAAGTGGCCGACTTTGCGCGGCCGATCACTGGACCGGTAAGTTTATCTACTTCAGAAACCCCAAGCCCCATTTTTTCAATGGCGTGCATGCCCGAAATAATGGCATAAACCCCAATACGGTTGGCAATGAAAGCCGGAGTATCCTTGCAAAGAACCGTTTCCTTTCCCAGGTACCGGTCACCATAACCCATCAAAAAGTCTATTAATTCAGGCTTGGTTTTTGGACCAGGGATGATTTCCAATAGCTTCAGGTAGCGCGGAGGATTAAAAAAGTGTGTTCCTGCAAAATGTGCTTGAAAATCTTCCGATCGGCCTTCAGACATCAAATGCATCGGGATGCCTGAAGTATTGGAGGTGATGAGGGTTCCCGGCTTTCTGTATTTTTCTACTTTTTCGAACAATTGCTGCTTGATGTCCAAGCGCTCCACAACTACTTCAATGATCCAGTCGTAGTCCTTGATTTTTGGAAGATCGTCGTCAAAATTTCCGGTAGTGATTCGAGAAGCAAACCCTTTCTCGTAAATCGAAGATGGGTTTGCTTTGAGTGTGTTTTGAAGTGCTGTCGTCACGATTCGGTTGCGAACGACAGGCGATTCCTTGGTCAAACCCTTCTTTTGCTCCTCCTCATTGAGTTCAAAAGGAACGATATCCAGAAGCAGCACCTGCACGCCAATGTTGGCAAAGTGACAGGCAATTCTGGACCCCATTACTCCCGAGCCCAGAACGGCTACTTTTTTAATGATTCTATTCATGATTTATATATTAAAATGCGTTGGGGTGATTTCATTGGTTTACATAGGAGGATGCGCCTTCCTTAGTTTGGATTTGGTCGATTACTTTTTGGATTTTGGTGATGACACCAAAAAAACCAGCAAGTTCTTTATCGCTGATTACGTCACGAACCTGCTCATTAAAGCGCTTTACAGTTTGAACGGAAATTTCCTTTTTCCGTTTCCCTTCGGGTGTTAAAAAAATGCGTACCGAGCGCTTGTCGATCGGGTCAGCCTTTTTGAAAATCAAGCCCTTTTCTTCCATGGTCTTCAACATGCGAGTGAGACTACGGGTCTCTAATCCAATCAGTGGAGCGATTTTCGTAGCCGGTGTGCCTTCTTTGGAATTGATATTGATCAACACAAAGCCGATTGATGTGGTAAACCCCTCTTCTGCCGCTTGTTGATTGTACATCCTTGAAATGGCATGCCAGGCACTTTTGATGGGGTAATCGACGGTTTCTTCTTTTTTCATGAGCACAAGTCCTGCAACAATGCGCTTCTAAATTAGAAAAAAATTGTATGCATGCATACTATATTTGGAAAAAATACGGAAGACGTTTGTACAAAGTACCAGGTACCAAGTACAATGTATGACGTGTGCTATGAGATAGGAATTGGTAACCAAAGTCCATCGCTTTCAAAAGAAGTTTAAAAAAAACCACATAGGCACATAGATTAAAATCTATGTGCCTATGTGGTTAAAAAAGCATCCTGCCTACTTACTCTAGACAGGACATTTATTAATCTTGGTACATTGTACTTGGTACTTCGTACAATTTACTGATACAATTTCTCCACGCGTTCCGCGTACTTTTCCATGATTACCTTTCGCTTGAGCTTCATGGTGGGCGTAAGTTCCCCTGTATCTATTCCCCAAGGCGTGTCTAGCAATTCAAATCGCTTCAGTTGCTCCCACTTTCCAAAAAGTTGGTTGAATTCTTCCACTTCACTAAGGTATTTATCCTGAACCTGTTCGTTCTGAATCATTTCAGAATCGGTGGTATACGGAATCTCCTTTCGCTTGCAATACTCGCGTAGGCCATCAAAACTAGGTACAATCAAAGCAGCCGGATAATTGCGATCTGCACCTACCACGATTAACTGTTCGATAAGTGAAGATTCCTTAAACTTATTTTCCATCGCTTGAGGAGCGATATACTTACCTCCAGAGGTTTTGAACATCTCTTTTTTACGATCTGTGATTTTCAAATACCTGCCCTCCAAAATACCAATGTCACCGGTATGGAACCATCCATTCTTAATCACCTCAGCGGTCATGTCGGGTTCCTTGTAGTAACCTTGCATCACATTGGGCCCTTTGACTAATATTTCTCCATCATCGGCAATTTTCACTTCCACATCTTTAACAATCTTACCCACATAGCCAATTTTAATTTCTTCACGCGTTCCAATGGAGGCCGTCACTACTGGGGAAGTTTCTGTCAAGCCATAACCTTCACAAACCTTAATTCCCGCTGCCCAAAAGACTCGAGCTAAACGAGGTTGAAGTGCGGAGGCACCAGAGTTGATCTGCATGATATTTCCACCCAAAGCTTCTCTCCATTTAGAGAAAATCAGTTTGTTGGCCAACTTCAATTGGAAGTCATACCAACCTCCCATATCGGCGGCAGGATCGTACTTGAGTCCTAATTCCAAAGCCCAGAAAAATAATTTTTTCTTAAGCCCGGTAAGTTCGTACCCTTTGGCAACAATCTTATCGTACACTTTTTCTAATAAACGTGGTACAGTATTGAAAAGATGAGGCTGCACTTCCTTCAAATTATCTCCAATGGTCTCCATATTTTCAGCATAATAAATGGAATAACCCATATACATAAAACAGAAAGAAGCAGTCCGCTCAAAAATGTGGCATAGTGGTAAAAAACTCAACACCTTGGATGTTCCTAAGGGAGGAGACATGATGTGGGATACAGAGATCAAGTTCGAAAGTACATTGGCATGTGTCAACATGACCCCTTTCGGTTTGCCTGTCGTCCCTGAAGTATAAATAATCGTAAATAAATCTTCTGGTTTCACATTCCCTTTGTATTCAGCCAATGCAGTAAAATCACCTGATTTTCCTTCTGATTGCAATTCAGTCCAATGTGCCACTCCAGCCAATCGGTCGAAAGAGTAAATGGAACGATTATTCCCAGCTGATTGAACAGCTTTATCATAGATTGTTTGGTCACCAGCAAAAATAATTTTTACCTCTGCATGATCAAAAATATATTCATAATCAGCCACCGTAATGGTGGGATACATCGGTACCGAAATTACCCCGATTTGCTGTAAAGCAAGATCAATAAAATTCCATTCGGGCCGATTTTCTGAGATGATGGCTACTTTTTCCCCAGGAAGGATTCCCTTAGCTAAAAAACCGAAACTCAATTCATCGATAATGCTCTGTGCTTCTTTAGAAGAATAGGTTTTCCAAATACCCTCTTCTTTTCGACTAAAAGCTATCTCTTTGTTGTATTTTTCAATTTGATAGGGAATGAGGTCAAATAAACGGGTAAGTTCCATATCTCAGATTAGTTTGGGTGGATTGATTTTTAATATTAACAAATGATTCCCGATTCCACAACAATCAGATATCCACAGCTTTTTACTTACATTAATTGTATTAAATTATTTAATTAAATTAAACTATAGTTGTTATTAAGTCTGTGCATAGGTGGATAATGAAATTCATTTAGGTTTGCCACAAAATTCTTTAATTTATACCAGCTACTAACACAGTTTATCCACTGATAATCCACATTTAAATTATTGATATTCATATACTTACTTATAAAATCAATTATTTGTGGACGATAGCTCTAGAATGTTAGGTGTAAAAGTTGACTGTGTACAACTTGTCTTTCTTCTGTGGAGAAATAGGGACTTATTCTCATAAAAAATGGAAGGGGTATTTTTACAGTAATGGATGTGGATAAGTGCTCTGTAAAAAAGAGGAGTGGTTTACTTATGCACAGAAAAATATAGGGTTATCAACTGATTATTTTTCATTTTTATGCAATCCAGTAGCGGGTGTGGCGCTAATTAGTAAGTCTTCTATCGTCCAACCTCCTCGAATGATCAAATCCCGTGTTTGGTCTTCTCCTTTGTAATAAAACACCCGTTCTGCCAATTTTCGTTGCATATAATTGGATGGATCCCAAATTCCATTCCCATTACTGTCTTCAATAACCCGTAGGGTATAGGTTCCTGGGTCTAAAAGACTAAAAGAAAATTTGGTTTTAGTATCGAGAACTTGTTGGTACGTAATTTCTTTTTTACCATTGATGAGCTGAATAATTAAGGGGCCCTCTGTTCCTATAACTTCGCCACTAATGCCATCAGCTAAGTTTTTTCGTACTAGTTTACGGTAATTGGCTTCCACTTTCTTTTCATTGTATTCTCCTTCGATATCTTGAAAAGTCGAATCTGGTGCAATAAGGGTGACCAATTCTGTTTGTAGTGAATCGGCTAAAAAGGCTTTTATGTGTAATACATCTCGCTTGCTAGAATCGACAAAACTGAGCATGTGTTTTTGAATAGGAATGAATAAACTATCTATCTTGAGTTGAAGTGAATCAAGATTAATTTGATTTACTGGTTTATTGAAGGTCAATTGGATATCCAGATCTTGATAAAAACTTTTCCCTGAATTTATTTGTATGTCTAGCTTTTCTGGTTTCCTGCCAGAATCAGGAAATTTTGCCCAGATTAATGAATCACTACTAAATCCAACTGAATCTTGTAGGCTAATTTTTATGGGAATGCTATCTAGTATTGGTTTTTTCGGAAAGAAACGTAGTCTTTTTTCTCCTTGGACATAGAATAGGTCTTTTCCTAAAAGGTCATTTTCAACCTCATTCAATAGTGGATTGCGGTTGAGGATGATGTCAAAATTCTTTCCAAAATTAGAAGACCGAAGAATTTTAATAGGCGTTAGGTCTGCCTTTGTTAGATTAAAAAAGAGAGAATCGGTAGTTTCTGGGGTGAGAGAAATGGTGTCAGGTAAAAAGTCATATTCTTCGCTTTTGTAATCTGCTTTTAAGTTACCATTGACATCTTTCCATGCATAAGCTCTATAATGGCCTGATTTGAGGTTTTTTAAACTAAATTTTCCTAAGGTATCTACTTGAGCAAGATAGTAGGGAGGGGCTGAAAAAACATCTGTGCTATCATTTAAGGGATAAATGCCAACCAATACATTTTTATAATCCTCTTTGGACTCAGAGAAGGGAAAGCGTAGCTGACCCGAAATATTTAAACTATCTATTTGGCTGCCAGTAGAAAAGACTAATCTGAGGTTTTCTGCAGGATTTCTCTCCGAGATGTCTACAACCGATTTTTGAAAATCTAGTACGTAAGTGGTGCTATCTTCTAAGTCTTGTTTGAGTAATACAGTAATGCTGTTTTTTAAGGCGGTAAACTCTACTAGGTCTTTGTTTACTTTGGGGGTGATGACTACTCCTTTTCCTGGATTATCCAATCCAACGAACTCATCAAAAGTTAAGACGATTCTCTCTGGCTTGGTATTTACGCTTTGATCCTTTGGAAGACTTTCAATTAATAGAGGCGGGTCTTCATCTCTGGGACCGCCCATAGGCGAACTCTGCTTGGCACAAGAAAATGCGGCAAGTCCGGATAAAAAAAGGAGGAATAGATAAATTAATTGTTTCACTTCTTTTTAAAGATAAAAATGTTGCTCGAGTAATTTCCAGGAACTTTCGCCTTTCTATTGGAACGGAACCCTTGGATGAGGGCTTTCCAATACCTAGAAAATTGGCTCTGATTTGGATTTTTATAGCCTTCGGATAGTAGACTTACATAGTAAGAGTCAAAAATCATGGGTTTGGTTTCAGCTAATTCCAAGTTGAATTCTTCTTGAAGTACAGCGATAGATTTTTTGGAAAAATGGGAAAGGTGTCGTGGTACATCGTAACCCGCCCAATAGTTTCCGTAGTATTTGGCGTCTGCAGAAAGCGGGTTTGGAACGGCAATGACAAGATAACCCTCTGATTTTAAATGGTTTATGATGTTTTTTAAGGTTTTGCGTAACTTGTGGATGTGCTCTAAAACGTGAAATAGGGTAATGACGTCATAGGTCTCGTTGGTAGGAAGTTTGTCTAAGCTAGGAACAATCTGATCGGGTAGTTTGATTAATGCTTGGCCTCGTGCCTTTTCATTAGGCTCTATGCCTCGAACTATCCATTTCTGTTTGGTGGCCTCCTGTAAAAACTCTCCAGTACCACAGCCGTAATCCAAAAGCGTTCTTCCTTTACTTAGTTTATGGATGAGGGACACTTTCTTTTTGATACTGTAACTACGAATTTTTTGGTAAACCCACTGAGTAAAATTCTGAACGTTATCTTCGTGTGAATAGTATTCTTTAAAATCGTAGAAGGGCCCAATCTCTTTTTCTTTTGGTCTTGGGTTAGTGAATAGCAACTCGCAATTTCCACACCTGCAGAGAGTAAATTCTTTTTGGCTAACGGCATAATCCTTTACGAGACAATGGTTGAGGATGTTACCGTTTTTGCAAAGTGGGCATTTGAGTAATCGTTCTGACATTAGCGTCCTAAGTAAACAGTTAAGATAGAAAGATCTGCGGGAGATACACCGCTAATTCGGGATGCTTGTCCTAGGGTGTCTGGGCGAATCTTGTGGAGCTTTTGTCTTCCTTCATTGGAAAGCGCAGCAATGCCTAGATAGTCGAAGGTAGGAGCAATTTTGAAATCTTCCATGTTGGCAAGTTTATCTACCATCAATTGTTCTTTCACCAAATAGCTTTCGTATTTAATTTGAATTTCCGCTTGTTCTATCACTTCCGTAGGATACTTTTCTAAGTAGTCCGCTAGTTCTTCTGAAAGGCTGGCCAATTCTTTTATTCCGAGTTGGGGTCGTTTAAGTAATTTCTCTGCTGAGATTTTTTCAGTAATCGTTGCCGTTTCTAGCCGTTCAAGTCCTGGATTGATTGCATCAGGACTGAATTTCTTTTGTTTTAAGTCATTGACTAGTTTAGCTGTTTCCGACTTCTTGTAGCTCATTTTGTCGAAGCGTTCATCACTTGCTAGACCAAGGGAGTGCCCAAGTGCAGTGAGTCGTAGATCTGCATTGTCCTGGCGTAGAGAAAGGCGAAACTCTGCTCGTGAAGTAAACATGCGGTAGGGCTCTTCTGTTCCTTTGGTAATCAGGTCATCGATGAGTACGCCGATATAAGCTTCAGATCGTTTGAGAATAAAAGGGTCTTTTTCTTGAACGCGAAGGCTCGCGTTGATTCCTGCCATCAATCCCTGGCAGGCAGCTTCTTCGTAGCCGGTAGTTCCATTGATTTGACCCGCAAAGTAAAGGTTTGGAATCGCTTGAGTTTCTAGACTAAGTTTAAGTTGTGTAGGTGGAAAGAAATCGTACTCAATGGCATACCCAGGACGGAACATTTTGGCTTGCTCAAATCCAGGTATTTTTCGTAGCGCTGCGTATTGGACCTCTTCAGGTAGGGAAGTAGAAAAGCCGTTTACATAGATTTCTACCGTGTTCCATCCTTCGGGCTCTACAAAGATTTGGTGTCGATCTCGCTCTGCAAACCGGTTGATTTTATCTTCAATACTTGGGCAATATCTTGGTCCAAGGCCTTGAATTCGTCCATTAAACATCGGAGAGCGATCAAACCCTGTTTCTAAGGTTTGGTGAACGTCGGTGTTTGTATAGGTGATCCAGCAACTGCGCTGGGTCTGTAAAGGGGAAGTACTGTCCAGATAAGAAAATTTTTCTGGATGCTCGTCTCCCAATTGCTCCTCCATTTTGGAATAATCCAAACTTCTACCATCTACCCGTGGAGGCGTTCCTGTCTTCATTCTGCCGGCTTCAAGCCCTAAGGACACGAGTTGTTCAGTGATCCCTTTTGCGGCGCCCTCCCCTGTTCTTCCTCCACCAAACTGCTTTTCACCGATGTGGATGATCCCATTCAAAAAAGTGCCGTTTGTGAGCACAACCGTTTTGGATTCGATTTCGATTCCTATGCCGGTCCGTACGCCGTAGACGGCCCCATTTCTAATCAATAGTCCGGTAATCATTTCTTGCCAAAAATCTACGTTGGGCGTGTGTTCCAAAGCAAGGCGCCATTCTTCCGCAAAGCGCATGCGGTCATTTTGTGTACGGGGAGACCACATAGCAGGGCCTTTGGACCGATTGAGCATGCGAAATTGTATCATGGACTTGTCTGAAATAATGCCTGACAATCCTCCCAGCGCATCAATTTCACGCACAATTTGGCCCTTGGCCACACCACCCATGGCAGGATTGCAAGACATCTGGGCAATCGTGTTCATATTCATCGTACACAGAAGTACGGACGAACCCATTTTGGCTGCTGCATGAGCTGCCTCACAGCCCGCGTGTCCCGCGCCTACAACGATGACATCGTATTTTGGAAACATGTATTTTCAGTTGTGTTTCACGTGGAACAGTTAAGTAAAGAATCGAAATCCTTTCACGCATGTTCCACGTGGAACGTCAGTTTAATCGATACAATTCTATGGCTTCTTCTTCCTTTGTCCGCATAAGTGAAGCTTCGTCTTTTGTTTTGTCTTTGTGGCCCATCAAGTGAAGCAGGCCATGCGCCAATACTCGCGTGAGTTCAGTGGTTTCTTCTACATGTAGGGTTTTTGCGTTTTCACGGACTCGATCTACACTGATGAAGATATCTCCTTCCAATTCTCCGGTTTTTTCGGAGTTGTCAAAGGTAATGATGTCTGTATAAGTGTCGTGTTTTAAATACTTAAGGTTCAATTGATACAAGTATTCATCAGAACAAAACACGTAGTTCAATTCTTTTATTTGAAAGCCGGAAGCGTTTGCTATTTCCTTCAACCATCGCTTTCGACGTAGTTTGTCTTGCAATTCAAAGGGAATGTCTTCAGAAAAAAAATGAACAGCCATAATTTACTCGAGGTAAAATGAAAGTATTGTTTTCTTTCCTCCTTCTTCGAATTTGACTTCGTCACTGAGGTGCTTCATTAAGAATATCCCTCTGCCTCCCACTTTCTCTAAATTCTCTGGTGCTGTTGGGTCAGGTAGTTGAGTTACATCAAAACCATTTCCTTCGTCTTCAATGCAACAACGTAAGATTCCCGGCTCCATTTGGAGTTCTAGCTGAACAGATTTAGTTGCATCACTTTGGTTTCCATGAACGATGGCATTACTGATGCATTCGGTTACCGAAATCATGATATTGCCATACTGATCGTCGTTGATTTCAAAGGACTCTTTGGCATTGTCGATAAAACTTTCAATGATTTGAATGTTTTCAATCAAAGAAGGAATAGAAATTTTTATGGATTTCATCACAATTATTCGGCGCTAGGTAGTTCTATTTTTCTTTTTCTCAGTGAAGTTCTAGGACAACAGGACAATGGTCTGAATGAACCACGTCGGGCAAAATTACGGCACTTTTTAGTTTGTTTTGCAATTCTTTGCTTGCCATGTGGTAATCTATTCGCCAGCCTAGGTTTTTTTCTCGGGAATTTGCTCGGTAACTCCACCAGGAATAGTGACCGGGGGCTGTATGAAAGGCACGAAAGGTATCGATAAAGCCCAAGTCCACCAACTTATCCATCCAGGCCCGCTCTTCGGGTAGGAATCCAGAAGTGTTTTTATTTGAAACGGGATTGTGAATGTCAATTGGCTTGTGGCAAATGTTGTAATCTCCGCTTAGGATCAATCCCGAATGCTCCTTTTTTAAGTCTTGCATAAAGCCATACACATCGTCTAGAAAGGCGTATTTGAAGTCCTGCCGCACATCACCAGTAGTTCCTGAAGGGAAATAAGCAGAGATGAAAGAAAATTCCTCGAAGTCTGCGCGAATCATTCTGCCCTCGTCGTCGTAGGCGGATACGCCCATTCCATAATGGACCGCTTTGGGAGCGACTTTGCTCAAAATCGCCACGCCACTGTATCCTTTTTTGACGGCAGGGTACCAATACACCTCGTAGCCCAAATCCTGGAAAATGCGAAAGTTAACATCTGACTCTAAAGCCTTAATCTCCTGTAAGCCAATAACATCTGGTGATTCTTTAACTAGCCAATCCACAAAACCCTTATTGAGTGCTGCCCGAATTCCATTTACATTGTAGGAGATTAACTTCATCAAATTTCTAGTTGATATTCTTTTTCAAAATACTCTATTACCTGCAGTTTCAGTAGTTTTTCTTGTTCCAAGAGGTCAAAATGAGGTAACTCCTTTTCTAGTTTCCAATGGGGCCACCCTTCTTGATCCACAAAATCTAAGCTATAAAAACCGCCATAGCTGAGCACCTTGCAAACCGCAATGTGCATGAGGTCTTGCTTTTGTTCCTTGGTAAACGGCCGGGTGCCTTGACCCAATTCCTGTACTCCAATTAAAAACAATACCCCATTTAGGTCATTGGGTTTCTTACCAATGGTTTCTTGGAGGCCATCGAGTAATCGGCTCCAGCGTTTTTCTAAGTCTAGATCTCGTTTAAACATCGCTATGACCTTGTTTTTCAAGTTCCTCCCAGTATTCTACTGCACGGCGAAGGTGAGGAATGACAATTGAGCCCCCAATTACCATGGCAATCGAAAAGACTTCAAAGACTTCTTTGCGACCCACACCGGCCTCAAATGACTTGCCCAAATGGTATTTGATGCAATCGTCACAACGGAGTACCATGGAACACGCTAAGCCAATCATTTCCTTGGTTCTGACGTCTACCACTCCGTCGGCATAGGTATTCGTGTCCAAATTGAAAAAGCGTTTGATGACCTTGTTGTCTTCAGCCAAGATGCGCTCATTCATTTTGCTTCTATAGTCGTTGAATTCTTCTAATAGATTCATTATCTTATTCTTTTATGCAGTCCAATGGGCAAATATACGGCTTATACATCCATTGGAGGTTAACCTATCTTTTAGCGATGCAGTTATTTTTTTGGAAAGATTTTTTAGATCTTATTTTCCCACGAAATTGTCCCCTTTGTAAACAAGCCCTTTTTGAGTTTGAGGCATGCCTTTGTACCGTCTGTAAAGGCCTACTTCCTCGGGCCAATTTTCATTTAAGGCCTTTTGATAACGAACTGACGTCCAAGTTACAAGGCCTAATTCCGGTACATCGTGTCATTGCTTTTCTCCATTTTTCCAAAAACGGCAGAAGTCAAAACTTGCTTCATCAGCTAAAATATAAAAACCAACCCGAAATTGGTGAAGAATTGGGCCGTATGTACGGCAGTACTTTAGACTTAAACGGATTTTCAGGTCTTTGGGATGTGGTGGTGGCGGTCCCCTTGCACCCGCGAAAAAAAGCACGCAGAGGCTATAATCAGAGTGAGTGCTTTGGTAGGGGGCTTTCCAAATCCCTAGCAATCCCGTACAGCGAATTATTGGTGCGGAGAAAATTTACCGATACCCAAACCAATAAGTCTCGCTTGGAACGCCTCACCAACGTAGAAAATGTGTTTGAATTGCAACCGGGTGTACCAATTCAAGAATTACGTGTTTTGTTGGTTGACGATATTTTGACCACAGGAGCAACGTTATGTGCGGCAGCAACTGCTCTTTTGGAAGGTGGTGCAAAACTTGTAGATTTGGCTACCATCGCCGCCGGTGGCCGTTAATTCACCTACCTATGCATCCTGATTTAGACTCCTTAAAGTACCCCATTGGAAAATTTTTTGTGCCACAAATCATTGATAAGCAGATGATTAATTCAGCTGTTGAACAAATCGCTGAGTTCCCAACGGCCCTATTTCAAGTTGCTAGCTCTTTAACTCCAGCCCAGTTGGATAGTCCTTACCGACCTCAAGGCTGGACGATACGTCAGCTCCTACACCATTGTGGCGATAGCCATGGACAAGCACTTTTTCGTTTTAAACACGCACTTACTGAAGAAAATCCAAGTATTAAAGCGTATGACGAAGGTGCATGGGCGAATCTTCCCGATTCCCAGCTTCCGGCACAATATGCGCTAGATACGATACGCTTGGTTCATGCCAAATGGGCCTATTTGCTTGAAAACATGAACTCTGCAGACTTTGAGCGCAGCTATTACCATCCAGAAAAGCAGCGTACCCAAACCCTAGCGGAAGTGACGCTCATGTATGCTTGGCATGGAAAGCACCATCTGGCACACATTACAGGTTTGATTCTACGCAACTTTGACCGTTAAGCCATGCAGGTATCCCTCGCCAACCAACGAATCCTTGTTACTGGAGCTTCACGTGGAATAGGGCGTGCTATAGCGCAACAGCTATCCGCCTCAGGAGCCGAGGTAATTGTGCATTACAATGAAAATGCCAAAGCGGCCAAGGCTGTAGTAGCGGAACTCCCTACCAAGGCCCATTTGGAGGCTTGCAATTTGGCAAACCCCACTGAGGTAAGCGGTTTTATTCCTCGCTTGGTGGAAAAGTATGGGCCGATTACAGCCCTAGTTAATAATGCCGGAATTTCACCTTCCGCTTCTGATTCCCTTCCTACGGTGGATTGGCTTGCCATTTGGGAGCAGGTGATGGCTGTCAATGCGACTGCTGTAGGGATTTTATGCAAGGAGTTTGTGGATCAGGCTAGGTCTCGGGGAAATGGTCGGATTGTAATGATCTCTTCTCGAGCTGCTTTCCGCGGGGATACGCCTGATTACCTCGCGTATGCAGCATCCAAGGGAGCGCTAGTAAGTCTTATGCGCTCGATAGCTAGGCATTACGGAAAAGAGGGCATCAAAGCATTTTTGATTGCCCCTGGATTTACCCGTACCGACATGGCCAGCGAAATTTTGGCCCAGTATGGGGAAGATTTCGCCTTAAAAGATATTGCACTGTCGGATTTGACCCGGCCAGAGGATATCGCCCCGATGGTGACCTTACTCTGTTCGGGCCTTGCAGATCATGCGACTGGTACTTCCATTGACATGAATGCGGGGTCCTACGTGCGATGATAGCCCAACAAAGCGTTAATATTGTGGGTTTAAACGGAAAGCCCTTCCTTTATGCCGAATAGAACCCCTGTTTTAACTCCTGATTTGATCCAAATCGTAAAGATTTTTCTTGGGACTGCTTTGGGACTGGTTTTGGTTTTTTCACTTTTTGATGCCTATCGGGCCAACAATACTGGAAAAGGGAGAAGTTTCCAGGTGGCAGATGCCGATCGGCTTTTTTTTCTCAACCTGCGTAGCATCCATTACGATCGGGAAGTCCGTCTAGAAGCGGGAATGGAGATTTATCGGCATGGGAAACGGTCGAAATCCGATACGGTTTTCACCTTCTTTCCAGCCCTTTTACTTCATTCCAAACAGCAGGAAGCTTATTTGTTTTTTGAACTAGAAAGGGCAGAATATCCACTTCAAATTCAAATAAACAGGGGTGACCAAATAGATCAAATACCGTTTGATTTGGGGGGAAATGCAGCCCACAAAACCTTAGGGGAGCAATTGTGGCCCTTGCTCCAGCAAGATGCATCTTTTAGCTTGTTGGTGCGGGATAAAGAAATACCACTTTGGCAGACAGAATCCGAGAAAGAAGTTTTAAAAACCGTCTTGACCGATTATTTTAGACTTCTCAACCAACCCCAACCCTAGTGGACAACTCATCGATTACCCCCATGGATTATTTTCGTTCCCAAGTCGGCAAGACCTTGGACCGTACTCCTTCTGCTGCGGGCAACTGGCTAGCGGCGACACTTTTGAAAGTTGAGAAACATGAAATTCGAGTGGCTTACACAGTCCGGCCAGATATGTGCAATCCTGGACGTGTCTTGCATGGAGGCATTGCTTCATTGATGCTGGACGATGTGATTGGGATGGGAAATTTTGTGGCAGGGTCCGAGTTTCTGATGACGAGTATCAACTTATCCGTTGATTTTTTGTCTGCAGCGCAAGTGGGAGAGCGTCTCGAAGTGAGCGCACGTTTGGTTCGTTCAGGAGCCAATGTAAATCATTGGGAGGCCGAAATCCGCAAGGAGTCCGGCAAGCTTGTGGCCAAGGCGAGCTCAAATTTGATTAAGACGCATGTGAAGATTGCGGATTTGGCTAAATAGTACAAT
>JANQWS010000018.1:37671-39510 GCA_030729785.1 Algoriphagus sp.
AAAAAATTAGATCTTAGTTCTATGAATAAATTAACCATCTTTTGTTTATTTCTTTTGTCATTTGTCTTTGCGTGCAGCCCTGAAAAAAAAGAATTTGGCAAGGATATTTCTACTGATGCAAGTCAAATTCTCAGAGGAAAAAAACTTTTTGAACAGAATTGTTCTTCCTGCCATCGGTTTGATGGAGATGCAATAGGACCCAATTTAAGTGGGCTCACTCGGCAGGTAGCGTCGGAGTGGATTCGTGCATTTATTCAGAATCCTGCAGAAATGATTGCCAAGAAGGATTCGAGAGCGCTGGCACTTTTTGAGAAGTACCGCAGTGAAATGCCCGGTTATCCACAATTGAAACAAGAAGAGCTCGATGCCTTATTGAGTTACTTGCACACCTTTTCTACTCTTCCTATCCCGATTTCTGGGGACACCACTTCCAATTTAATTTTGGAAAAGGTGGAAGATTCGGGGATTCGTCTTGAGTTAGAGCTTTTTGCGCAACTTCCCGCATCCGATTCTGTTTTTCCCCTTGCAAAAATGACCAAGATGGAGCCCATTCCTGGGACAGATCGATTGGTAATCAACGACCAGCGCCTTGGGATTTACGAGCTAGTAGGCCAAAAACCACAGTTGTATCTTCCGTTACTGGAATTACGTCCCAAGATGGTGAGCAAACCAGGATGGGGCACTGGGCTGGGAAGCTTTGCTTTTCATCCTGATTTTCTTAGTAATGGCTTGTTTTATACCGCGCACACCGAACCAGGAGGTAGTGCAAAGGAAGATATAGGCTATACCGACAGTTTAAAAGTTTTTATGCAGTGGGTGTTGACGGAGTGGAAGGCCGATGACCCGAGGGCAAGTAAATTTAAGGGGAGTAGTCGCGAGATTCTGCGTGTAAGTAATGCTTCACAAGCTCATGGGATGCAAGAACTAACCTTTAACCCTCATGCAAAAAAAGGAATTTCTGAAGATTATGGTCTCCTTTATGTAGGCTATGGGGATGGAGGAACTGCTGAAAAAGGGTTTGCAGGGATATCCAATCATGGCGGTTCGGGGATGTACAGCAGCATTTGGAGGATTGATCCCTTGGGGAACACGGGTAGAAATGGGCGTTATGGTATTCCTACCAGCAATCCATTGTTTGGCAAAGATGGGAAGGCGGCTGAGGTTATTGCGTATGGTTTTCGTAATCCCAATCGGATTTTTTGGGATGAAGCCGGGCAGCTTTTTGCAACGGATATTGGTCAGCACAGTATTGAGGAGATTAATCAGGTAGTGGAAGGGAATTTTTATGGCTGGCCGATACGGGAGGGAACCTTTGTGATCAATCCTTTTGGCAGTTTTAGGGCCTTGTATCCGTTGCCTGAAGACGACAACCGGTTTGGCGTGACGTATCCCACCCTTCAATTGGAACACGATGAGTTGGTAGCAGTAATAGGCGGTTATGTAGTAAATGAAGGGCCTTTGAAAGGGAAATTCGTGTTTGGAGATATTCCTTCAGGAAGATTATTTTTCGTTGATTTGAGGGAGGATAAAGCAGTAGCATATACCTGGGGGATTCGGCACCAAGGCAATGAAATGTCCCTTCAGGAGCTTGTAGGTCACAATCGCGTAGATTTAAAGTTTGGACAAGATGCTGCCAAGCGCTTGTACGTGATGAGCAAGACGAATGGGGGGGTGTATAAGGTGGTAGATAAGTAAGAAATACCGCCGCGGCGGGCGGGGAGGCGAAATACGGTGGAAATACAATAGAAATAGATTCCGCTTCGTCTACCTGCGGCAGGCAGGCTCCGTGAAATAGGGTTAACTAGTACCAGAATTTATTATTTCACCGAGCGGAGCTCG
>JANQWS010000019.1 GCA_030729785.1 Algoriphagus sp.
AGTACCCAAAATCCAACTTTAACCTTTATGACTTTGACAGCTCGAGCGGCAAATCATGCCGTGGAGGAGTTGAACAAGGGCAATCTTTAACAATTACCCTCAGGGATTTACTGATCGTAACTTCTAGGTCGGTGGTTTTCGAAGGGAGTAAAACCCAAAATACCATGAAAAAAACACTTGCTTTCCTGATCCTTTCACTGACTTGGATCATAACCCCAACAGAGACGGTTGCTCAGAAAAAGGGAGATCCACTCTTCCAAGTCCCGCTAGGAATTGCTTCCTACACTTTTCGTAACCAATGGAAGAATGGGGTGCCAGAAACGCTGGACATCATCCAAAAAATGGGATTTAAATCCTATGAAGGAGGGGCTCCAAAAGGCGTGGATCCTGTGGAATTCAAGAAAATGTTGTCAGATCGTGGAATCAGTATTCCTTCCACGGGTACGGGTTTTGAAGAGTTGGAGAGCGATCCTCAGGGGGTTGCCGACCGTGCCAAAGCATTGGGTGCTTCCTACGTGATGTGCGCCTGGATTCCTCATGCAAGGGGACAGTTTTCCAAGACAGATGCCGAGCGTGCGATTAAGGCCTTCAATGCAGGAGGTAAAGTATTGAAGGAAAATGGAATTACCTTTAAGTACCATGTGCATGGCTATGAATTTCAGCCTTACGGTTCGGGAACACTATTTGATTACTTGGTAGAAAATACGAATTCCAACTACGTGTCTTTACAAATGGATGTGATGTGGACACATTTTGGGGGAGGGGATCCAGCGGGATTATTGAAGAAATACGGCAAGCGTTGGGTGTCGCTTCACCTCAAGGATTTTAGAAAAGGGGCGCCAAAAGACATGACCGGAGGGACTGGCCCTGAAAATGATGTGCCCTTGGGACAGGGTGAACTAGACTTTGTTGCGATTTTGAAGGAGGCCAATAAAATTGGTATCAAGCACATGTTTGTTGAGGACGAGAGTGAGCATGAGTTAGAGACCTTGCCAATCAGTATTGCCTACCTTAAAAAATTAAGCTATTAATAAGTAGGCATAAGTCCTGCAAAAAAAAACAGTCAGAGGATCGGCAGGTCCTAGAAAGAGCCTGCCGAATTCCTTTGAACTGAAAACTAACTCAACTGATTCAACCTATCTTATGAAATGTAATATTTTCAAAAACGGGAATTGCCATAGGAGGTTCTGCTTTTTCTATGAATTGATTTTATAGACTCCATAAAAGGTCTTTTTATTGGATTAAAATTGCTATTTGCATATCTAAAAGCCTATTTTTAATCGCTGACAAAGTTGTTCCATTGAAGTGGTCCTTTTAATTTTTCCAAGTTCAACCCTGTGCAGGTAGGGGTTTCAATCCTTTTTAATTTAACACACGTTAACACTGCTTAACTCGTATATTGGCTACTCTTCTCTTCTTTTGTAAGGTCAAAATAACATCACTATGAAACGTACGTTCACACTTCTAGCAATTTTTCTATGCTTAGGCCTTAGTATTCATGCCGCTTTTGCCCAAGGATTTACAGGAAGAGCCTATTACAAGTCTACTTCTAAAATCTCCATCTCCATGGACTCCACCAAGATGGCTCCTGAGCAAATTGCCCAGATTCAGGCCTCGCTCAAAAAGCAGATGGAACAGAATTATGTGCTTTCTTTCACGCAGACTGAGTCTACTTGGAAGAAGGAAGAAAGTTTGGGAGGAGGTCCTGCGACAGCGTCTTCCGGAGGAGCAGTTTTCATGGTTACCTCGAGTGGGGAAGGCTCCACTCTTTACAAAGATGTAGCTGGAAATTACCTCCAAGAACAAGACATCATGGGTAAAGAGTATTTGATTAAGGACAAGGCGGAACCTTTCGAATGGGAGCTTTCTGAAGAAACCAAGAAAGTAGGCAATTACACCGTTCAAAAGGCAAGCTTCACCAAAATTGTCGATTCAAGACGTTTTTCTACAGGAATGACGGAAATGGAGAATGTGAAGGATACGTTACAAGTGACCGTATGGTTTACCCCTGAAATTCCCGTTTCCCATGGGCCTGAAAATTACTATGGCCTTCCTGGTTTGATTTTGGAAGTTCAAAATCAGGGGAGAACGCTCATCTGCGAAAAAATCGAATTAAATCCTTCAGCAGATCCAGTGGAGATCGTGAAGCCAAAGAAAGGGAAAGTAATCACGCAGGCAGAATTTAAAACAATTCAAGAAGAAGGAATGAAGCAGATGATGAATCGCTATCAAGGAAAGCCAGGAGGAGAAGCGACCATGACCATTCGGATTGGGAACTAATTCCAAGGCCTAGATTCCTACCTTTATTAATTGGGAGCCGAAAATCCGGCTTTCTTCACCTCTTTTCTCCTTCTTGTTAATGCTATTGATCAAAAGAATAAGTTTGCTCGCTTGTTTCTGCTTGCTTGCTGGGGCCTCCTTGGGCCAAACCAAGCCGCTGACAGGGCTCGTGTTGGATAGCCTCAATCGGCCCATTGCCTATGCCAATGTGGTGGCCATCAACCAAAGCACGCAGAAAATAGCTGGATTTGGCATCTCCAATGAGGAGGGAAGGTTCAAAGTAACCTTGGCAACAGGCTCAACTTATTTGCTTCGAGTATCTTTTGTTGGATACCAACAATTTGAAAAACCACTTTCAGATTGGGATTCAGATACGCCACAGCTAGTCATTCTCAAGCAAAGCGATACGCAACTTGGATTGGTCGAAGTAGTATCGGAGATGCCTGTGACCATGAAAGGGGACACGCTCACTTACAAAACGGATGCCTTCACCACCGGAACAGAACGAAAGTTAGAGGATGTCTTGGAGAAGCTGCCTGGCTTTCAAGTAGATGAAAATGGGGCGGTCAAAGTACAAGGAAAGAATGTAGACAAGGTGTTGGTGGATGGCAAGCCTTTTTTTGATGGAGACACCAAATTGGCTACCAAAAACCTGCCTGCCAATGCGGTGGATCGAGTGCAAGTATTGAAAAATTTCAATGAGATTTCACCCATCCGTGGAATGGATACCAACGAAACCCTGGCACTCAATATTCAATTGAAGGACGGAAAGAAAAATATGGTTTTTGGGGATTTGACCGGAGGAATAGGCCCTCAAAACAGATATTTGGCGCATGTCAATACATTTTACTATGCTCCCAAGTTGAACCTCAACCTCATCGGAGGTACAAACAACGTGGGGGAGCAGCCTTTTACCTTGCAGGATTATTTTAGATTTTCGGGAGGTATGGGAGGCCTTTCTGCTCGATCCGGATCACGTGTTCAGATCAATGGAGAGGATTTGGGTATTCCTATGGCCACCCGCTCCAATGCCAATTCCTTGGAAACCAACTTAGCAGCCTTCAATCTTAATTATTCCCCATCCTCCAAGTGGAGGCATACGGGCTTTGTCATCGGGTCCACGGCAAACAATGGCTTGGGAAGCTCTTCCCTGCGCACCTACCTGAATACCGGACAAAACAACAAAGAGGAACTTCTATCTTCCTCTGATGTTGAAAACAAGTCTGGTTTGGCGAAGTATGCCATTACCTACACTCCGAAAGAAGAGACCTATGTGAAGTACAGCTTTTTTGGAAAGCTTTCCGAGATTCAGAATGGAAACTTGCTTAATTCTAGTTTCGGGGACTTTACCCAAAATATCAACACACTGTCCTCACGCAATCCCTATGCCCTGCAACAAAAGCTAGAGTGGTACCATGCCCCCAACGAGGATCAGGTATTTAGCATGGAGATGAACTGGGAAAGGAAGTTTTCAGATCCGTTCCTGGACCTTACCTCTTCCGTCAAGCCACTCGTAGGCCTGTATTCGATTCCAAATGCAGAGACCTATCGACTCCTTCAAAACCAGGAATTGCATACCGGCACCTTGGAAGGGGTGTTTAACTACTATTACATTCTAAATCCCACCAATCACCTCAACTGGTCTGTAGGGGTGCAACAGCTCAACCAGGATTTTGTGAGTGGGCTGAGCCAGGTAGGTTCCAGCCAGCGTTTTGATGCATTTGGAAATGACAACGAATTTGATTTCCAAGACATCTACCTCGGAATGAGTTGGAAGACCAAATGGAAAGATTGGATTCTTAGCCCATCAGCCAACCTTCACCGCTACCAGTGGAGCGATACTCAGTTCGGAGAAAAATTGGAGCAGGACCGCATATTGGTGTTACCTGCCATGTATGCAAAATGGAACCTGACCTCCAACCGCTCCCTGACCTATCGCTGGGGGACTGAAGCGAACTTTATGGATAGCCAGAAGCTGGCTCAAGGCTTGCTTTTGCAAGATTACAATGCCTTGTTTCGTGGAAATCGAGCCCTCGACAATGGTCTTTTCAATACCCATACGCTTTCCTACACGCATTTTGACATGTTTTCTGGCTTGATGGTCTTTGGAAATGCCAACTACCAACGCAAGCGAAATGACTTGGTGACAACCACCGACTTCATTGGGATCAACCGCTTGTTTTCGGTGCTCAACGTGGAACCAGTGAATAAGACCTTGAATGGAAATCTTCGGGTGGACAAATCCTTCAACAAGATGAAGTTTGAGGTAGGTGGAAATTGGAATGCTTTCCAAACCAATTTGTTTTTGGATGACCAGCTGACCCAGAACGAGCAGTTTTCCCAAACCTACGACACCAAATTGACCAGCACCTTCTTCAAGGTCCTGGAAGCCAAGATTGGCTATTCCTTCACCGCAAACCAGTACGTTTCGGGAAGAATCGACAATACCTTCACTACCCATAGCCCCAAGTTGGAAGTAGACTTGGATTTGGTGAAGGGGGTGAAGTTAGTGGCGGATTACACCTATTCGGCTTACTTGAATCAAGCAATGGATACGCGAAGTGATTTTGATTTCCTGAATGCCTATTTAAGTTATCAGGGGGCGAAGAGCCCTTGGGAGCTCAAGCTTTCCGTCTGGAATATCGCAGATACCCGAGCGATCCGTAGGGATAGCTTTAGCGAAAGCTTGGTGAGTACCTTCTCTTACTTGGTGCAACCGCGCTATGCACTGCTTACTTTTAAATATGATTTGTAGGTTGTAGAGTTCTAACTGTGGGAGACAAATCCTCCCAATTGATTTCCGAAAGTAATTCACAAAAAAATCCCCAAGAAGCGAAATTCTTGGGGATTTGTGTTGTGTAAAGGTTGCTTTTAGATAGCTGCTACTAGTTTCACATCCAGCTTCACCTCGTCATAGATCAATTTGTCTGCGAGGTCTTCGAAGTAGCTTCCTGAGCGGAATTTAATGTCGAATTTGGTACGGTCAAAAGTGATCTTACCAGTTGCAGTAACTTTCTTACCTACTACAGCAACTACAGCTGGGAAAGAAACTTTCTGTGCGATTCCTTTGATAGTTAAGGTACCCGTGATGGTATAATCCGTTCCATTGCTGGATTTGGCTTCCGTAATTTTGAAGGTAGAGGTATTAAATTTGTCTACTGAGAAAAAGTCATCCGACTTCAAGTGACCAGTTAAGTTTCCTTTTGACTTGGGGTCTGTCAAGTCTTCCACAGTCAGGTTGACCATATCCATATCAAATGATCCACCGGTAATCTTTCCTGCACTGTAATCTAAGGTAGCATTTTTCAAGGGTACATACCCCCAGTGAGTACCAGTAACCTTGGAAGCTTCCCAGCGAATTTGGCTTTCTGCTTTGTCGACTGTGGCAGGAGCTACAAGTTCTACTGCTGCAAATAGGGAACTGAACCCTAAGAATAATGTGGTAATGAGTTTCATAAAAATTGGTTTAAAAATTGAAATTAGGTTGCCCTTGATTGGACTCTTTCCAAAGGCTCTTGGTTTAACGAAGTTTATGGAAAAGTGTTTTAAAATAAAAAAAATGCTAGAAGGGCGGTGTAGATTATCCAACTGTAAAAAAGTTTGCTCTTTTTGGGCTTCATTTTTTACCTTATAGAAAAAATCGCCTTATGAAAAAAATGCTTTGGATCTTCCTCTTCCTTCCTATGCTATCGTATGGGCAAGATCATGGACTTCAAGTTAAGAAAATTTACGATGCGGAACTCTCCTCGGGCCATACTTATGAAAACCTCCGTTATCTCTGCAAGGAGATAGGAAATCGACTTTCAGGTAGCCCAGGAGCGGCCGCAGCAGTGGAATGGACCAAGCAGCTGATGGAAAGCTATGGTTTTGATACCGTATACCTGCAACCCGTGATGGTACCTCATTGGGAGCGTGGTGGGAACGATGTGGTTCGTGTGGTGAATTCAATCAAGTATGGGACGATCTCATTAACGGCTTTGGCACTAGGCAACACCCAAGGTACTGGGGCCAAAGGGATAACGGGTCAAGTGGTGGAGGTGAGGGGTCTGTCCGAATTGCAAGCTTTGGGGAGTAGGGTGAATGGAAAGATTGTTTTTTTTAATGGCCCCATGGATCCCACGATGGTGGATGCATTTGCGGCGTATTCCAGAGCAGTGGGTCAGCGTAGTTCAGGAGCGGCTGAAGCAGCAAAATTGGGAGCGATTGGCACCATTGTACGGTCTATGAATAACCAAATTGATGATTTTGCCCATACTGGAAACCAGCGTTACGCACCCAATGTGCCCACAATTCCAGCTATAGCAATTAGCACACAGGACGCAGAATTGTTGAGCGATCTATTGGAAGATCAGCTTGATTTGCAGTTGTATTTGGAGTCTCATGGGGAGATGAAATCCGAAAAGTTGTCTTACAATGTGGTTGGAGAGCTACGAGGCACTGAAAAACCTGAGGAAATCATTGCCGTGGGAGGGCACCTTGATTCATGGGATGTTGGGGAAGGTGCTCATGACGATGGTGCAGGTTGTATGCAGGGAATTGAAGTGCTCCGTTTGTACAAACAGTTGGAATGGAAACCCAAGCGCACCTTACGCGCAGTGATGTGGATGAATGAAGAGAATGGCTTGCGTGGCGGACAAGAATACGCTAGAGTGGCAAAGGAGAGAGGAGAAAAGCATATTGCGGCGATCGAATCTGATTCTGGTGGATTTTTGCCAATCGGATTTTCTTCCACGGGCACAGAAGCACAGCGGGCAAAGTTGGTTTCTTGGGCGGGGTTGTTACGACCCTACCAGTTGTGGAATCTCCAAAAACCTGGCGGAGGAGCGGATATTGGCCCATTGCGCGACCAAGGAACCCTTTTAATTGGGCTCTTACCTGATTCACAACGGTACTTTAGGTACCACCATACAGCCGCTGATGTTTTTGAAGTCGTAGACCGTAGGGAATTGGAATTAGGAGCTGCGGCGATGGCGGCCTTGGTTTACTTAATTGATCGGGAAGGGGTCAATTAAGGTTAAATTACTGTTTTGCCTTTGTAAAATTTCCACGAAAGCGCCTACTTGAAATATTTTATGAGGCTTGGATGGACTAGTTCCTCGAAAAACACACAAATAATTGATAATGAACATTTTAAATATTTATTTTAATTTTATTTGTTCAAAAAAAAAGAGATTGTCAGGCATAAATTTTAGGTAGACTATCTTCCATTCGTGTAAAAATTAGCCCTATTTTAGTTTAAATGAGAGGTTCTAAAAAAAAAGTTAAAAGGCTCGTTTGTTTTTTGAATTTAAAAAATGATAACTTTAAAACTCGATTTAAACCGAAACCAATTAACCTTAATCAAAGTAAATTAAAAAAAAAACTATGAGAAAGTTCATCGCTTTGTTCATGCTTGCAGGCATCCTATTCGTTCCTGCTTTCGCTAACGCTCAAGAAGCAGCTGCAGATTCTGCAACCGCAACAGAAGCTACCCCTGCAGTAGAAGAGACTGCGGCATCTCCAGAAATGGTTGACGATGAAATCGTCGCTGAGGAGCAGAGCTTCCACCAAGTAATTAAAGAGAAATTTATCGAAGGTGATCCTTTGTACATGACTCCAGTATTGATTTGTTTGATTTTGGGCCTTGCGATTGCTTTGGAGAGAATCATTACTTTGAACCTTGCCACTGTAAACACAAAGAAGCTTCTTGTGAAAATTGAAGAGGCGCTATCTTCTGGAGGAATCGAAGGTGCTAAAGAATTGACTAGAAATACCAAAGGACCAGTTGCCTCTATCTTCACACAAGGCTTGATGCGCTATTCTGAAGGAATCGACATGGTTGAGAAGTCAATCGTTGCTTACGGTTCAGTAGAAATGGGTCGTTTGGAAAAAGGACTTGTTTGGATCTCTCTATTTATCTCCCTAGCTCCGATGTTGGGTTTCATGGGTACGGTAATTGGTATGATTGGTGCCTTTGACTCTATCGAAGCAGCAG
>JANQWS010000020.1 GCA_030729785.1 Algoriphagus sp.
AAACGAATTTCTTTTCTTCCCCACTCCGCTAGGGAGATGTCTTTGACTTTGTAAGGGATGTAAGTGGTAGTGGACATAATGGATGTGAATTGTTAAAAATTTGAAAAGTTTGCCTAGATAGCTTAAAGTAATAAAAGTAGGTAGGCTCACCTTTTTCGCACCGCAAAGGTATCGGATAAAATCCAAAATCTGAAGTAGAATTAGAAATTTGGGAAGGCTATCTCCTTGATTCCAAAGCTTTGCTGCTTGCCAGATGGAAGTTGCACCAGCAAATTACCTGATTCGGCTAGTCCAACAATTTTACCTTCTAATTCTTGTTCTCCCACTCGATACAAGGCCCATTGATCGGCTAGGTATAAGTGTTGCAAGTATTCTTGTTTGAGCAATCCTATTTTACCTTTTTTAAGTGAAATATAAGCTTGTTCCAGATGGACAACGAGCAATTTGACTAATTCTTCTAATGGAAATTGGCTACCAGTCACTTGTGCGAGTGAAGTAGCTTGGGGGCTAGCAAATTCACGTTGGTTGATGTTTAATCCAATGCCTACCACGGCAAATTCCCAACCGGAAGTACTAACTAAATTTTCAATTAAGATCCCACCCAATTTCCCAAAGCCTTCAACAACTAGATCATTAGGCCATTTGACTTGAAGTTCAGGCACATATTCTTGAAAGCATCTGCGGATGGCATTAGAAACTGCTATGTTTAAATAAAATTGTTCGCTTAAATCAAGGAATTTGGGTTCAAGAACAAGAGAGAATGTCAAATTCTCACCGGGTTTTGCTTCCCAAGAATTCCCGCGTTGCCCTTTTCCCTGGGTTTGGTGGTTGGTGATAAAAATACTGCCTTCTTGAACCTTTTTTTTGCGCACAGCTTCCAAAGCTATGTCATTGGTAGAATGACAGTCTGTCAGAAAATGAATATCTTTCCCTAAAAAAAGCGTGTTGGCAAGAATTTTATACATTCGTTTGTACTTCGATACTCAAAGGTATTGAAGGCAAGCTTTAAATCAATAGTATGACGTCACAACAACTGAGTAAGGTCATCGCCAAAGGAATGGAAGAAAAAAAGGCGAGTGATATTGTTATTATGGACCTTCGTTCGGTAAAAGATACGGTGACCGATTTTTTAGTGATATGTTCGGGTAATTCCGATACCCAACTGGATGCAATCTCCAAATCCATTGAGGAGCAAGTACACAAGTCCAGTGAATCTCCCGCTTGGAAAGTAGAAGGCAAAGCCAATGGACAATGGGTGTTGATGGACTATGTGAATGTGGTTGCCCATATTTTTCTTTCCGACAAAAGAGAATACTACGGTCTTGAAGAATTATGGGGAGATGCAAAGACCACCCGTATTTCCTAACACTTCTCGTGAACTTTCCCACAATAAATCTGTTTTAGAACTAATCAATAGCACCCCTATTCAGCAATGAGCGACAAACCGAAAAATAAAAACTTCGTCCCCAAGGCCCCACAAAAACCAAATTTCCAACTCTGGATCATTGTTGCTGCAGTCATGGTACTGTTGGGCCTAACTTGGATTCAACAGCGCGGAGCAGTTATTGATGTGACCCAGAAGCGCTTTGAGGACATGTATACTGCTGGCGATGTGGCTAAAGTGGTGATCGTTCGCAACATGAACCGGGTGGATATTTCACTAAAGCCTACAGCCCTACAAAACGCCAAATACAAAACAGAGCTCGAAGCCAATTCCACTTTCTTTAATCCGGAGGGACCGCATTATTCTTTGCAGGTCACTACCGCAGATAAATTTCAAGCAGATTTTCAGGCTTTGGAGGAAAAAATGCCTGAAGACGCGGAAGACATCGGCTTTTCGGTGACCAACGAGGAAAACTGGAGCAACTATTTTGGAAGCTTCGGCTTTATGATCCTCATTTTTGTCCTCTTCTGGTTTATGATGCGCCGCATGTCGGGAGCTTCCGGACCTGGGGGACAGATTTTCAATGTAGGTAAATCCAAAGCTCAATTGTTTGATGCTGAAAACAAGGTTAAAATTACTTTTGACAATGTGGCAGGCTTAGACGAGGCCAAAGAAGAAATTCAAGAAATCGTAGAATTTTTAAAGAATCCATCCAAATTCACCAAGTTGGGTGGTAAAATACCAAAAGGTGCTTTGCTCGTAGGCCCTCCGGGTACCGGTAAAACATTGCTTGCCAAAGCAGTAGCTGGTGAAGCGGGTGTTCCTTTCTTTACCCTTTCTGGCTCTGATTTCGTAGAAATGTTTGTTGGCGTAGGTGCGGCACGTGTGCGTGACCTATTTAAGCAAGCAAAGGAAAAAGCTCCTTGCATCATTTTTATCGATGAAATTGACGCGATCGGTCGTTCCCGTGGCAAAGGTCAAATGCCAGGTTCAAACGACGAACGAGAAAACACCCTCAACTCCCTCTTGGTAGAGATGGATGGTTTCGGTACCGATTCAGGAGTTATTGTTCTAGCTGCAACCAACCGTCCGGATGTATTGGACAGTGCCTTGCTCCGTGCAGGCCGATTTGACCGACAAATCTCCATCGACAAACCGGATATTGTGGGCAGAGAGGCC
This sequence comes from Algoriphagus sp., assembly GCA_030729785.1. Lineage (GTDB taxonomy): Bacteria > Bacteroidota > Bacteroidia > Cytophagales > Cyclobacteriaceae > Algoriphagus. The sequence continues at coordinate 2,564 of JANQWS010000020.1, forward strand.
ATCTTCAAAGTACACTTGAAGCCAATCAAAACTGCTGCAGAAATTGATCCAAAGAAATTAGCGGCCCAAACCCCGGGCTTTGCTGGAGCGGAAATTGCCAATGTCTGTAACGAGGCCGCATTGATTGCTGCACGTAGAAATAAGGAAGCGGTGGACATGCAAGATTTCCAAGATGCCATCGACCGCGTGATTGGGGGATTGGAAAAGAAAACAAAAATCATCTCTCCAGAGGAAAAGAAAATTGTAGCCTACCACGAAGCTGGACATGCGGTGGCTGGCTGGTTTTTAGAGCATGCCGATCCTTTGGTGAAGGTATCTATTGTTCCACGAGGTGTGGCTGCGCTTGGATATGCGCAATATTTACCAAAGGAACAGTTTCTCTACCAAACCGAGCAGCTTATAGACGAGATGTGCATGACTCTTGGGGGTAGAGCTGCAGAAGAAATTATCTTTGGAAAGATCTCTACAGGGGCTTTGAGTGACTTGGAACGCATCACCAAAATGGCATATTCCATCGTATCGGTCTATGGCATGAATGAAAAGCTAGGGAATATCTCTTTCCATGACAGCAAAAGCGATGGCTATAAAATGACCAAGCCCTATTCAGAAGCTACGGCAGAGATGATTGATCAAGAAGTAAGCAAGTTGATTCAATTTGCTTATACCCGTGTTCTTGATTTGTTGCGCAAGCACCAGGCGGAACTTGAAATCCTTGCCAAAGAGTTGCTCGAAAAAGAAATTTTATTCCAAGCAGACCTAGAACGATTGATCGGCAAGCGTCCTTTTGAAAAAGAGACGACCTACCAGGCTTTCACCAATAAAAAGGATATAGCTACCGAGACAATAGCTCCTGAGCCAGAGGAAGCCATTGAAGAATCGGGAATTGTGGCTGAAATCCCTGAGAGTCCAGATGTGGATTCTGGAGATACAAAAGCCTAACATGAAAAGCCTCGGAAATCCGGGGCTTTTCCTTTTTTACAGGAATGCATCTATCTTTACCCCATGCAAGCTTCTGACCTGAATTTTCCCCTAAACGGAAAAAAGCTGTTTTTCGCCTCCGACTTTCACTTGGGCGCACCTGATTATACTTCGAGCCGGGAGCGGCAGGAGCGCATCATCGCTTGGCTGGATTTTGTAGCAGATGAAGCAGCAGCAGTATTTCTGGTGGGAGATATTTTTGACTTTTGGTTTGAATATGGAGAAGTAATTCCCAAAGGATTTCTCCCATTTCTAGCAAAACTTTCGCAACTACGTGACCGCGGGATTCCAATTCTTTTTTTCACGGGCAACCACGATTTATGGATGAAGGATTATTTCACTCAAGAACTGGGGATTCCGGTATATACCCATCCTATTGAGATAGTTGTGGAAGGAAAGAAAATCTTAGTTGGCCATGGAGATGGATTGGGGCCTGGGGATAGTACCTATAAGTTTTTAAAAAAAATATTCACCAATCCCTTGGCCCAATTGCTTTTTCGTTGGATTCATCCAGACATTGGGATAAGATTGGCAAAGGCCTGGTCAGGTACTAGTCGTATCAATAACCACAGTAAAGACGAACAACGCTTTCTCGGAGATGGGGAATGGTTATGGGCCTACTGCAAAGAACTTGATCAAAAGAGAGCCCATGATTATTACATCTTTGGACACCGGCATCTACCTTTGCAATTACCTGTAGGACAAAGTGCTACCTATTTTAATCTTGGGGAATGGGTGAGCCAATTTACTTACCTAGAGCTCAGTGCCTCGGAGGCACAGCTCCAGCAGTTTAGCCATAGTCCAGGTCCCAATTCCAATCGGTATTCCTCCACCGCTGTAGGGTAAGTCCACTCCAGAAAGTATACATCAAAAAAGCCTTTCCATTGTACTTGGAAAAGCTTTTTTATTTTTAGTTCCTATCTAATTGCGTGCTTTTCCGCTTGCTTATCCAATAGAAACAAGTTCAATATCAAAAATTAGGTCTTGACCTGCCAAATCGTGGTTCGCATCGAGGACAATTTTCTCTTCGTCTAGCTCGACCACGGTAACGGGCATGGGCTGTCCTCCTGGACCCTGGAGGGTCAATTGAAGTCCTAGTTCGGGGTGAATATCTGGGGGAACTTGTGACAAAGGTACTTCGATGATCATATCTTGGCGACGTTCTCCGTAGGCCTCAGCTGCAGGGATGGTCACTGTCTTTTTGTCTCCGATTACCATTCCATAGACTGCTGAATCAAAGCCTTTAATCATGTTGCCATCGCCAAGTGTAAAACCTAGTGGTGACCTGGAAACTGAAGAGTCAAAAATACTCCCATCTTCCAATCTTCCGGTGTAATGGACGGCTACGGCATCCCCTTTTTTTGCTGACATTGAATTCAAATTTTGTGAATACCAAAGGTAGGAAAAACAATTAGGCGTCCCAAACCAAAAAATAGTGTCCGGAAATTGCAAAAAATTGTACATTTTCGGACATATTTAACTTTGTATTTAGCGACTAGCCTCTCCAATCCCTATTGGCACTATTTTTCGAAGGAATACCCAAAACACCACTTATGGAACAGCAACTTGGACGGATCCTGATCATCGATGACAACGAAGACTTACTTTTTGCGGCGAAGATGCTTTTGAAGAAGCATGCCAAAGAAGTTCACATTGAAAAAGACCCTCGAAGGATCCCTTTTTTGATCAATACCCAAAACTTCGATGTTATTTTATTGGACATGAATTTCAGGGAGGACACCACTTCTGGAAAAGAAGGGTTTTACTGGTTGAGTCAAATCAAGGAAATCGACCCGCAAGCAGTGGTGATTTTGATAACAGGTTTTGGGGATGTAGAAATGGCTGTTCAAGCTTTAAAGGAAGGCGCGACTGACTTTATTCTGAAGCCATGGCAAAATGAAAAACTCGTTGCAACCCTATCTGCAGCGCTGAAGCTAAAAGAAAGCTATACTCAGGTAGATAAGTTGAGTAAGAAGCAAAAAACCTTGCAGGGCGACCTTAAAAAGAATTTCACTGAGATTATCGGTCAGTCTGCATCTATGAAGAATATTTTTTCCATCATCGATAAGGTCGCGCAAACCGATGCCAATGTCTTGATTTTGGGAGAAAATGGTACCGGTAAGGAACTGATTGCTCGCGCCATCCACGAGCGGTCGCTGCGAAGCGAGGAAATCTTTGTAGGGGTAGACATGGGGTCTATTACCGAAACCCTCTTTGAATCTGAGCTCTTTGGTCACAAGCGTGGAGCTTTTACCGATGCCAAGGAAGACCGAGCAGGTCGATTTGAGGTAGCCGACCAGGGCTCCCTCTTCTTGGATGAAATTGGCAACCTGTCCATGCCTTTGCAATCCAAATTGCTTACCGTACTCCAAAAACGAGAAGTTACCCGCATCGGGACCAACCAGTCCATTCCGGTGGATATTCGATTGATCTGTGCGACCAATATGCCCGTTCACGACATGGTGGCTGATAATACGTTTAGGCAAGACCTTTTGTACCGTATCAATACCGTAGAGATCTACCTACCACCCCTTCGGGAGCGGCAGGACGATATCCCCCAGCTTGCCAACCACTACTTGCAGCAGTACGCACAGAAGTACCGCAAAAACTTTCAAGGCATCCTTCCTGCAGCCATGGAATTGCTCCAAAGGTATCCTTGGCCTGGAAATATCCGGGAATTGCAACATGCTATTGAACGCGCCATCATCATGGCAGATGGAAACGAACTCGATAGTAGAGATTTCTTTTTTCTTTCAGCCAAGCCGTCCTCAGAAAAGGTTCAGGCAAGCAGCACCCTTAACCTAGATGATATGGAACGAAACACCATCCAACGTGCCATCGATAAAAACGGAGGAAACATCTCTAAAGCTGCGAAGGAACTGGGACTCACAAGAGCCTCCTTGTACAGAAGACTGGAGAAATATGGATTATAAAGTTGGCTTACTTGGGCGGATAGCCTTGCTTACCGCTACGCTATTTTTACTTTCCTACGCGCTGTTAGACAGTTGGGGTGTATTTCTCATCTCCCTATTTCTGATCTTAGGGGGGATTCAACTCCTCTTTTTAATCAAGTATGCAGAAAGTTCTTTTAAAAAGGTTCGCTTATTTTTAGACAACATCAAGCAGGACAAATATAGCCAGCTTTACCCCGTCAAGTTTGATGGCACCGAAACGGACGACCTACACATTGAATTCAATGCTATTTTGGCCAAGCTCAAGGAAGATCAGGCAGAGAAGGAAGCCAACTACCAGTATTTTCGATCTGTCTTCAAACACTTGAGCATTGGATTGATCACTTTTGGAGAAAATGGAGCTATTCAAATTCTAAACGTGGCTGCCAAGCGTATGCTACAGGTAGCCGAGTTGAAGCAGATCCAGGAGGTAGAACAAATCAACAAGGAACTGCATCAAGCCATACAGCAGTTGCGAACAGGTGGCAGTGAGTTGATCAAGATTGCCCACCCAGATGGCATCATGCAGCTGTCCGTCTATGTGATCGAGCTACTGATGCGCGGAGAGCGCTTCAAATTAGTATCTCTTCAAAACATACAATCCGAGCTAGAAGAAAAAGAAATGGAGGCTTGGCAGAATTTGGTCAATATTCTCACCCACGAGATCATGAATTCCATCGCACCTATCTCCTCCTTGGCCGGCACGTTGAAGGGAGAATTGGAACAAAAGCTTGAGCAAAAGGAAGCCTTGCAGCCGGTAGATATGGAAGATTTTTTAATGGGCGTACAGACCATTGAAAAGCGAAGCGAAGGACTGGTAAGCTTTGTATCCGATTTCAGAAGTTTGGCCCATGTTCCTGCTCCTAAATTCGGAAGTATCGGGTTGGAATCGCTTTTTGATCAGTTGGAACTCCTACTACAGCATCAGTTGGAGCAGCAGGGTATCCGTTTGGTGAAGGAATTGGAACCAAAGGAACTCATTCTTTTTGGTGATCAAACGCAGATCGAACAGGTATTGATCAACTTGATGCACAATGCTATCCAGGCGCTAGAAGATGCTCCACAAAAAGAGATTCGGCTGAAAGGCTTTATTGATGAGGCTGGAAAGATTATTCTAGAAGTCAGTGATTCGGGTAAGGGGATAGAAGAAGAAGCATTGGAGAAAATTTTTATTCCATTCTTTACAACCAAGCCAAAAGGGTCCGGTATCGGACTCAGCCTATCTAAGCAAATCATGCGTAGACACAAGGGAAACATTCAAGTACGTTCCAAACTCGAAGAAGGAACGACAGT
>JANQWS010000021.1 GCA_030729785.1 Algoriphagus sp.
CTCAAAGGTTTTAAATCTCGAATATTCCAAAATCCTCGAGGTTTAAGGGAAACCTCAAGGATTATTTTCTTGCAAGTGCTCTTTTGGCGGCTTTGACGATGTTTTCGGCGTTGAGGCCGTACTTTTCAAGCAGCTGAGTTGGGGTGCCTGACTCACCAAAACTGTCGTTGACACCCACGTACTCCAAGGGAGCTGGGTGGTGACGAATCAAGGTTTGTGCGATGCTATCACCTAGCCCTCCATTGAGTTGGTGCTCTTCGGCAGAGACAGCACAACCGGTTTTGTGAACAGATTCCAAGATTGCTTCGGTATCCAAAGGCTTGATCGTATGAATGTTGATCACCTCAGCATGGATGCCTTCTTCGCGAAGCATGGCTTCTGCAACTACTGCCTCCCATACCAAGTGGCCCGTAGCAAAAATGGTCACGTCTTTTCCGTCAATCATTTTCCAAGCTTTTCCAATTTCAAATTTTTGGTTGGCAGGAGTAAAAATTGGCCAGCTTGGGCGTCCAAAGCGGAGGTATACTGGTCCTTCATATTCTGCTATAGCTATGGTCGCAGCTTTGGTTTGATTGTAGTCGCAAGGATTGATTACCGTCATGTGCGGAAGCATTTTCATCATGCCCAAGTCCTCCAGAATCTGGTGAGTTGCCCCATCTTCTCCAAGTGTCAGACCTGCGTGAGAGGCGCAGATTTTCACGTTCTTGTCCGAATAGGCTACCGATTGGCGGATTTGGTCGTACACACGTCCCGTGGCAAAATTGGCAAAGGTGCCGGTAAAGGGAATTTTTCCTCCTAGTGCCATCCCCGCGGCAAGTCCAATCATGTTGGCCTCTGCGATACCGGTTTGAAAGAAGCGTTCTGGAAATTCCTTTTGAAAGTCACCCATTTTCAAGGATCCGATCAAATCGGCACATAGGCCTACCACATTCGGGTTTCTTCTTCCTGCTTCCAAAAATCCATCGCCAAAACCTGAGCGGGTATCTTTCTTTTCAGTATAGGTATATTTTAAGTCTAAGCTCATTTTCTTGTGTTTTGCAATGGATAAATCAATAATCGCCACGTGTTTCTTCTAATTGACCCAAGGCTAGGGCCAATTGCTCATCATTTGGAGGGGAACCGTGCCACTTGTGGGTACCTACCATGAAATCTACTCCATAGCCCATCTCGGTGTAAAGGAGGTTCAAGATGGGTTTTCCTTTTCCTGTAAGGGATTTGGCTTTTTCCAAACCAGCGATGACAGCTGCTAAATCATTGCCCTCTTTGGTTTCGATGACTTCCCAACCAAAGGCTTCCCACTTGTCTTTGAGGTTCTTCAGGTCCATTATTTTTTCAGTGGGGCCATCGATCTGCTGTCCATTATAGTCAACCGTCGCAATCACATTGTCCATACCGTAATGGGCAGCATACATCGCTGCTTCCCAAACTTGTCCTTCTTGCAATTCCCCATCGCCCATAAGTACGTAGACCAATCCCTTGTCATGGTCTATTTTTTTGGCTTGTGCAGTTCCTATTGCCACAGATAAACCCTGACCTAGAGAACCAGATGCAATGCGGATTCCTGGTAACTTTTCATGAGTAGCTGGATGACCTTGTAGCCTTGAGTTCAGTTTGCGAAAGGTTTTTAATTCCTCTACTGGAAAATACCCACTTCGAGCTAATACAGAATACCAACCTGCGGATAGGTGCCCATTGGAGAGGAAAAAAAGATCTTCTCCTTTTCCATTCATTTGGAAATCGGGATTGTGGTGGAGCTGATCAAAATAGAGCGCTACAAAAAATTCAGCACATCCTAAGGGGGCGCCAGGGTGACCAGATTGCACGGCATGAACCATGCGTAATACGTCTCTACGTAATTGGCTACAAATTTCTTGTAGCTCAGTTAGGGAATGTTTTTTCATGAGGTTAGGTTACTTAAGCACTTGTGCCGTGTGATTTTTGGTATCTACTTTTTGGATGACTTCAGCGATTTTTCCAGCCTCATCGATGACAAAGGTGGTACGCGCGGTCCCCATGTAGGCACGGCCATACATGGATTTTTCTACCCAGGTTCCGTAGGCTTGGTGTACGGTAAGTTCCGTATCCGCAATTAACGAAAAGGGAAGGTTCTGTTTTTCAATAAATTTTTGGTGCGATTTTTCGGTATCCGAACTTACTCCAAAGACTACATAACCCGCCTTGAGTAGTTGCTCGTAATTATCTCGAAGGTTACAGGCTTGAGCCGTGCATCCCGGAGTGGCATCTTTAGGGTAAAAATAAAGAATCACTTTTTTTCCGCGGTAGTCAGATAGTTTGATGGAAGCTCCAGTTTCAATCTTTGCTTCAAAATCAGGTGCCAACTGGCCAACTTCTAAAGTCATGGTAGTGGTGATTAAGGTGATTACAAATTTAGTTGAGGGTGCTGCGCCATTCCGCTACATTGCCTGCCTGGTCAGTTACTTTTAAAAGGACAGCACCTTTTAGCGCTTGGCCTTTTGGCGATTCTGACCAAATTACAGCTTGTTTGTGCTCGTAACGCATCCAAATCCATTCCCCATTCACAAAGGCTTCAAAACTTTTGATTCCAGACAAATTGTCTTTGATTGAAAAGCGCAAGCCTTGGTTAGAAACTCGAATAGGAGTGATGCTTGGTTTGACTACATCCTCCGCCAAAACAAAACTACCAAAATTTCTGATTTTGAACCGTATTTGATTTTCATTCCATCCCCCCCCCACAAAACTTCTGGCACCATTAGCAGCGCGTAGGTATACATGTGTTTTGGATTTGTTTCCACTGTATCCATTGACCTCCCAGGTTGCTTCTAGTGGATTCCAAAGGTAGGAAGTCGTTTCTCCTAAGTTGAGAATTGGAGCTGTAGGGCTTCCTGATTGGGAGACACGAAGGTATAAATCTTCCAAAAGGCTATTTTCACTGGTTCGTATCTGTAAGTTATCGACCGCATGGAGGTGTTCCTTGCCAACTGGAAAATGACCCAAAATATCTGGGATATATATTTCTGAACACAAGTCAATTTTTTTTGGGATTCCAAATCTTAGGTCCCAAAGGTAAGTTCTACTAGCAGCATCTTGGTAAGCGGGAAGAATTTCATAGCTATGGTTTCCAATCTCGAATTTGGCAAGACCTCCTTTCGAAGTTTGAGCGACTTTAATTTTTAGGATGTTTTTGTAGTAACTAACCTGTGCTTTGGCTGGAGATGCTCCATCGGACTTGGTTGAATCCAGGTCGGTACCTAGTAGACTGAGTTGTACCAAACGTGTATTGTTGTAAGCATCAATTAGTTTAAGCTGAAAATTTTTCTTGATTCCTGCCTCTATCTCTAAAATACCGGTACTGGGATCATTTGGAGTGAGGAATGAGAATTTTAAGTCCTTTTGATAATACAGTTTAGTAAATCGATTTCGGTGCGTATGCAGTAGAAAATGACGAGTATAATTAAAGTCTACTTGATCAATTTGAAGGTTTAATAAGTGCCCGGAATCATCGGCTAATTCGAATCTTGGAAAACCATTTTGATTTTCTGCGCCATCCAACTTGTCGTAGCTTTGTATTTCTAATCCCACTTTTCCTGTAACTTTTATAGTTTCTGGAATGCGGTAATTGCCTCCGCTGAGTACAGGACTAAGTTCTACCCGTTGAAATTTTCCATTTACACGGCTATCGAGCTCCAGAGGGACAATAGCTATTTTTTGAGGTGTAGGAGGGGTTTTGTCAACAATTTCATCAAAACCAGCGAGCAAGGGGTCAAGTGCTCTGTCCAAACTATCCCTGATTTCAAAATGAAGATGAGGACCTCCAGAACTGCCTGTATTCCCACCATAGGCAATCAATTCTCCTTTTTTGATGGGAAGTTGCCCCTCTTCCAAGAATAGCTCCAATTCATTTTGTTTGGCTTCGTAGGCCTTGGTCTTTATCCAGTCATGTAAGCTGGGATTGAAATTCCTCAAGTGGCCATAAAGTGTGATGTGTCCACTAGGATGCTTGAGATAAATAACGTTCCCATAGCCAAAAGAAGAAATTTTTATTCGGTGAACCCATCCTTCAGCAGCTGCATAGATGGGTTCGCCTTCTACACCACCAAATTTGTAGTCCAAACCAGTATGAAAGTGATTTGGTCGAAGCTCTGAAAAATTTCCAGAAAGGTAATTTCGTTGCCCAGGCTTCACGGGTGATTGGAAGTATCCTTTTTGAATTTCTTGGCCAACTGCAAAATTTAATGAGCAACAAGCGAATGCAAAAACAAAAAGGAAATGGAACCGCTTACTTAACTTCGACATGTAACATTTTTTCATTGCCAATAAATCCAACCAATTGATCACCCACTTGCACAGGCCCCACTCCAGCTGGGGTACCGGTATAGATGAGATCTCCTTTTTTGAGGGTAAAAAATTGGGATACGTACGCGATGAGGGTTGCAAAATCAAAAAGCATTAAACCGGTGTTCCCTTTTTGTTGAAGCACTCCATTGACCTCAAGGTGAAAGTCGATTGAAGTTAAATCTCCCAATTCGGCCACTGGTTTGAATTCCCCTATAGGAGCAGAGCTATTGAAGGCTTTGGCAATTTCCCACGGCAAGCCTTTGGCCTTGCATTGGTCTTGAAGGTCTCGTGCTGTGAAATCTATTCCTAAACCAATTTCATCAAAGTACCGGTGGGCAAATTGAGGTTGTATGTATTTTCCTTCTTTAGAGATTTTGAGTACCAACTCAATTTCATGATGGATATTGGATGAAAAGTCAGGATAATAAAAAGGGGCTCCGCCTTTTAATAGGGCTGTGTCTGGCTTAAGAAATACCACCGGCTTTCCAGGCTTTTCATTCTTAAGCTCTTCAATATGAGCCGCGTAATTCCGTCCTATACAAATGATTTTCATGGTAATTTTTAGTTATTCGAGCGGGTTGTAAAATTTGGGGTAACAATTAAAAAAGTGATACCTGATTTTAATTGATCTCTCTTATGAATCAATCAAAGTTAAGCTGCTTCAGTTCAGTAAGTATTTTATGCATCCAATCACCATAAATCTGTTTTGAAGGATGTAGTCCATCAGCAACAAGGGATTCAGGAAGACCTCCTTCCATCCGGTAATCGGATGTGATATCAATGAATTTGATTTCGTGCTTTTCACAAATCTTTTTCTTCAGTTGATTGTAGCTGCTTATTTCTCGTGCTACGACATCTTGGTCTACTCCCTTTTGGAGGGCAAAAGGAGTTACTCCCCAATCCGGAATGGAAAGGACGATGACTCGTGATTTATTTCCTCTTGCAAAGCTTATGGCCCGTTTCAAGATCCTTTCAAAATCTGTGGCAAAAGTCTCTACAGAACGACCTCGGTATTGATTGTTGACGCCAATCAATAAGGTCACCAAGTCATACCCTTCTGCTGCTGTAGCTGTATTTTGAATGCCGACTTCTAGTTCATCTACCGTCCAACCAGTTTTTGCAATGATTAAGGGGGCAGTGAAAGGCGTTTTTTCTCTTTTATTCCATTCCCGTACAAGTTGCATAGGGTAGCGGTCACCCAAGTCTACCCCTTCACCAATGGTATAGCTGTCTCCTAAAGCAAGGTAGCTCAGGGAGCTTTTCTGTGCTGAAGTTGGTGAGGAAAATGTCATTGCACTAAAGAATAAAAGCAGTAAGGGAAATTGAAAAATTGAAGACATCCTTTTAGCTAGTTTTAAATACGTTCTCAAGTAAGGTTAGGGTACCCAAACTTGCATTTAAACGAACGTGGGCACCAACAGGAATTATAAATTGACGTGGAATGTGTCCTATCATGGCGCCCAAGTAAGCTGGAATTCCAAGGGGGATAATGTACTGGTCCATAATCTGGTCTACAGTGAAAGCACCATAACCTCCTCCTGGTTTGCACTCCGAACATTGTCCAAATACAAAACCTTTGATTTTTTCTAAAGTGCCATTTAGTTTGAGTGTACTCATCATTCGATCGATCCGGTATGGATCTTCCCCCACATCTTCTATAAATAAAATAGCATCTTGAAAATCAGGGTAGTAAGGAGTTCCAGATAAAGCCGTTAATACAGTTAGATTTCCTCCTAGAATTTTCCCTTCTACGCTGCCTGAACTGAGCGTTTGAATCCGATTTCCCTTGGCCACCAAGTCATCACCTTTGCCAATTTCATTTTTGTAGGTGAGTAGTTTTTGTTCAAAGAAAAGCTGCTGAAATTGGTTGGAATTAAAACTATTCCAACTCCCAGAGCCATTCGGTCCATGGAAGGAAATCAATCCTGCTTGACTTTGAAGTGCACAATGGAGTGCTGTGATATCCGAATATCCAAGTAAGGGTTTTGGAGTAGCCTTTACTTGTTCGTAATCTATTAAAGGTAAAATTCGTGCAGCTCCAGACCCTCCTCGAAGGCAGATTATTGCTTTAACTTCCGGATCGGCAAACATGCTATTCAAATCTGCAGCACGTTCTTGGTCTGTTCCTGCCAAATGGCCAAATCGATTCTTGAAATTTGCTCCCAGCTTTACTTTTAACCCCAAGGCTTCTAAGGCTTCTTTGGCGTAGGTAAACTCCATTCGATCTGCAGTAGCAGCCGAAGGGCTAATGATTCCTACTGTTTGCCCACGAAGCAATACGCTAGGATACAGCGTAGTTTCCTTGCCCTTTTTTGCAAAATCAAGTCCTAGGATGGGGCTTGTGGCAGCTAGAAGACCTAGGGATTTCAAAAAACTACGTTTATTCATTTTAAGGATGTTTTTTGGGGCATTTAATTGATTTACAACTTAATCAAATAACAGCTACTTCAAAAATGATCTCTGATTTGGAGCATCACATTTTCAACTTCTTTTCTTACTCTAGACACTGCAAACGGGAAATTGGAATTCATAAATGCGAAGGCATAGGTCTTTCCGGACTTCGTTTTTACCAATCCGGCCAAGTTGTAGGAGGCGGTCATACTTCCTGTTTTAGCAAAAATATAGGGAGCCGCAGCTTGAAAAGTATTTTTTAGAGTGCCTGATTTTCCACCAACGGCGAGAAGATTTTCCAATTCAGCTTCAGGAAGTAGCTCAACTAGTTTCTCTACTACCCGAACCAAGGTCCTTGGTGTGCTTAAATTATGGCGACTCAAACCACTACCATCGACCCATTTAGGCACATCGGGCAAATCCGATAAGGCAGTCTTGAGTAGGTAGTCTATTGCTCTTTCTGATGCTAATTCTTGAAAAAGTTTGTCAGAAATATTAAAAAGTAGTTGCTCTGCAATAAAATTGTCACTTTCCAACATCATCTCCTGGAGTAAGGGATTTAGTGGAGCCCCACGCCAAATTTGATGGTTGGAGGGAAGGGGTTCGGGACGATAAATCCATGGAATCCCGGTGAGCTCAGCACCTAATTGGGTGATTAATGATGGGTTGACGAGGAAGGGGAGTTGTTTTTCTCTGCCAACGAAAGTTTGTGGATTATAAAAAAAAGAATTGCTGTGAAAATCTCGCTGCACCTCCTCAAGGACTTGACTGCTTGGCTGAAGCTCAGCTTGAAAAATCTTTGGAAAAAGTTGTGGCGTATTTCCTTCTTTCTCCACCTTTACCAGGTTTCCATAGATGGGTAAACTACTTCGTTCTGCGGCATAGTCAAAGTAATAATCGTCCCATTGCCAACCATAGCCGTAGGATGATGAAATCTGGTTGGCATCTGAAAACTGGATTACCTTGTGGTTTGCTATGATTTTTTGAAAATCAGGTTGGTAAAAGTCCTTGTATTTCCAACTCGGATCACCTGCTCCCCATATTTTTAAGGTATCCCCTGTCGAATGGTAGCGAAGGGTTTGTGTACTGTCTTCAAGGACTACTAGGGCTCCATAGAGCGTAAGGAGTTTGGTAGTAGAGGAGGGGATTTGGTATTGATGGCTATTTTTTTCAAAAACTACTTGCTGGGATTCTAGGTCGTAAAGCATAAATCCAGTGAGGTGCCCTTGGAAAAAACGCTGAGGACCAAAGTTTGCCTCTAGTTGGTAGATTGCTTCTTGAGAAACCTGAGCGCTAAGCCGAAAGCAGGTAAAGGCAAGTAAAAGCGTGTAAAGTAGTTCCCTCTTCAAAGTCCTTTCAATTTTTGTAGCTGGAATAGAAAATGTTCAACCAACCCAGAATAAATGCCAATCCTCCCAAGGGTGTAATGGCACCCAGCCAGGTAAAACCAGTTAGGCAAAGGACATAGAGGGAGCCTGAAAAAATCAAAATACCAAGGATCATGCACCAGGCTGATAAGTTAATTCCTTTCCATTCAGGTTTTATTGTTCCCAAAAGTCCGATTCCTAGTAAGGCAAGGGTATGGTAAAAATGATAATTTACGGCCGTTTGAAAAGTTTCTAATCTATTGTTCTGTATGAGAAGTTCTTCCAAGCTATGTGCCCCAAAGGCACCTAGGCCTACAGCAAGGGCGCCAGAAATTCCAGCGAGCTGTAAAATTTGTTTGGCTTTCATGGTGTTGGGTAATTTCTGCTACCAAAAATAGCTGATCCAATACGAACTAGGGTGCTCCCTTCTTCTTGTGCAATTTGATAATCCCCACTCATGCCCATGGATAGCTCTTTTAAGTCAACAAAATGAGGAAGGGATTTTTTCTTAACCTCATCAAAAAGCTGTTTTAAGCCCCGAAATTCAGCACGTATTTGGTTTTGATCCTCCGTGAAGGTAGCCATCCCCATCAATCCTTTTACTTGAACGTGTGTCAAGTTTGTAAATTCAATGCTGTTGAGCATCTCCTCCAATTCTGATGGATCAAACCCAAATTTACTTTCTTCGGTGGCGATGTGGATTTGTAGCAAAACAGGGATTGGACGATTGATTTTTTTCCCTTGCTTATCTATCTCTAAAAGTAGTTTGAAAGAATCTACTCCATGGATCAAATGCACAAAGGGGGCAATGTATTTGATTTTATTGCTTTGTAAATGTCCAATCATGTGCCAACGGGTATCTGCTGGCATTTCTGGCTGTTTGGCCTGAATCTCTTGCACCTTATTTTCTCCAAAATCTCGTATACCTGCCGCATAGGCAGTTTGTAGATCTGCCAAAGGCTTCGTCTTGCTAACTGCAATCAGTTGACAAGTTGGATTTGGAAATGATTTTTTGATCTGTTCGAGGTTGGCTTTGATGTCCATGTATAAATTTTCATCGGAATGAATTCAAATATAACCGAAGAGGCGGTACTTTTGAAGATGTTTGCTGCGATTTTAGAAGGATTGGAGATGGGGCTTTTGCTTTCCATGATGATTGGTCCTGTGTTTTTTGCCTTGATGACCACCAGCATGGATCATGGGTTTAAGCAGTCAGCCATTCTTGCCTTTGGTGTTTTTCTCAGTGATTTGGTCTATGTGTTAGTGACTTACTTTGGAATCCAGGCTTTGACTTTTATTCCAAATGTGGAACAGTACCTCGGTTTTTTTGGAGGCTTGATTTTAATTGGTTTTGGAATCAGTTTTCTTCGAAAGAAAATAACAGCACCCCCTAGCCCTACTTCTCCATCCTTCGCGAGTCAAGGCAAAGCCTTAATGCAAGGTTTTGGTATCAATGGCATTAATCCCTTCGTCATGCTTTTTTGGTTATCCATTGCAAGTATGGTTTCTATCAAATCTACTTGGGAAATTTCAGATCGAGCGTTTTTTTATGCGGCGCTACTTTTTACTGTCCTTGGATTTGACTTGGCGAAGGCTTTTTTGGCAAGTAAGTTGGCCCATTTGATGTCTCTAACTATTCGAATGGTGCTGCAAGTATTCGCTGGACTAATGGTTTGTTTTTTTGGTTTACGAATGCTTTGGAACACACTGCATTCTGTCATTTAAGTGCAATCTTTCAAGATTCTTTGTAGGTTTAGGCACAATGTTAACTCGGTTTTCCATTCTTCTTCTCCTTTTATTGGGGACATTTTCTCTTCCAACATTGGCTCAGGATTCAGTTTCTTTGGAAGTATTTAATTCCACTCGTTTGGAGTACAATCGCCAGGGAATGTGGGTTCTGGGATCTTGGGCACTACTCAATTTGTTGATTGGGACTATTAGAGGTTTTCAGACTCGAGGTCAAGTGCAAGCTTTTCACCAGATGAATGCCTATTGGAATTTGGTGAATTTGGGGATTGCAGGCTATGGATTGTGGCAAGCAAGACAGGGTTCGCTAGCGCTGAATTTTTGGGAGGTATTAAATGCTCAGCAACAAATCGAAAAGGTACTACTTTTCAATGCAGCTTTAGACGTAGCCTACCTGTCTTTTGGTTTTTTCTTAATTGAGAAAGGCCGTCGTTTGGAGAAGGATAGCTGGATTGGTTTTGGAAAATCAATTCTTCTTCAAGGTGCTTTTTTACTTCTTTTTGACGGGATTTTAGTGATGTTCCAACAGGAATTAGGAATTGAATTGTTGGAATGGGCCAAATCAATTCGACCTGAGTAGGGGAATAGGATACTTTTTTAAATCTCCCTTTACGATTCAGGCATATCTCTAGTTGATGGTTTATAGATGACCCAGTCTTGAACCTTTATCGGAATATAATTCCATGAAAGATCGATTAGAAGAGCGGTAGTTCGTTAGCTGTTTATGATTCCCCATGGTGCTTAATTCTTTCCGAACAAGCTTGGTACAATTGGGTATAATCCATATTTTTTCTGACTATCCGCTTTGTCACCAGTTTTCAAAGAAAAATAAGGTTTGAAGTTCATTTTAATGAGCTGTGGTCTGTCGGTGATTATCCGCTGGAATTCAAAAAAAAATTAGCTACTGGTAAGATTGCAAATAATCAGATTAGGTAAAAAAGGAATTTATTCTGATTAAATTCGGACATGGAAAATTTAGCACCTTGTCCTTCTTGCGGCTCCCAGTACACCTACCCCTTAGATGCATTGATGGTATGTCCTGACTGTGGATTGGAATGGAATCCTAGTGATGAAGTGGAGGCTACAGTTGAGGAATTGCAAATAAAGGATGCCAATGGCGCTCTTTTAGCAAATGGAGATTCGGTGGTGGTGGTTAAAGATCTTCCTGTAAAAGGGGCCCCTAAATCCATAAAGGCCGGCACAAAAGTAAAAAACATTCGCCTTGTGGAAGGAGATCACAACATTGATTGTAAAATCGAGGGTTTTGGCTCTATGGCACTTAAATCAGAATTTGTTCGTAAGGCGTAACTTATTAACCTTTCCACTAGTTTTCAAACTAATACTCTGGACAAAAAAATCCCATCGATTAACGCGATGGGATTTTTTAAAGTTTGGCTAGTTTGATTTAAGAAAGGTATTTTTCAACTGGTATGTAAGGCATAGAAAATGCTTCTGCTACTGCCTTATACACGATATCACCTTGAATCACATTCAAGCCAGGGATTAAATCTGTATTTTCTTGTGCAGCCTTTTTCCAGCCTTTATCCGCCAATTGTATGGCATAGGGAAGGGTGGCATTGGTCAATGCTAGGGTAGAGGTGTAGGGTACTGCACCTGGCATATTGGCAACGCAGTAGTGTACCACATCATCGATGATGTAAGTAGGGTTTTCGTGTGTGGTAGGGGAACAGGTTTCGATACATCCACCTTGATCTACGGCTACATCTACTAGTACGGTTCCTTTTTTCATGTCTCTCAACATGTCTTTGGTAATCAAATGAGGTGCTTTGGCGCCAGGGATTAAAACTGCACCTACAATAAGGTCTGCTTGTTTGATTTGTTCGCGAATGTTGTACTCATTAGACATCATGGTTTTTACATTGGCAGGCATGACATCAGCTAAATAGCGCATTCTTGGTAGAGATACATCCATGATGATCACATCGGCACCTAGACCAGCAGCCATCCAGGCAGCTTGAGTTCCTACAATCCCTCCGCCTAAAATAAGCACCTTGGCAGGAAGTACTCCCGGGACTCCACCCAAGAGAATTCCTCTTCCTCCCAATGGTTTTTCAAGGTAGTTGGCTCCTTTTTGGATGGCCATTCTACCAGCTACTTCAGACATAGGAACAAGTAGGGGAAGGCTTCTGTCTGGCTTCTCTACTGTTTCATAGGCCAAACAAATTGCTTTGCTTGCCACCATGGCTTTTGTAAGTGGTTCGTAGGAGGCAAAGTGAAAGTAAGTGAAGAGCAGTTGATTCGGCTTTATCAAGCTATATTCTGATTCAATAGGTTCCTTCACCTTCATGATCATTTCTGCAATTTGATAGATAGCTTCAATGCTTGGCAATAGAGACGCACCAGCCTCTATGTAAGACTCGTCAGAAAAACCACTTCCAATTCCCGCAGTCTGTTGTACATAGACTTGATGACCTCTTTTTATTAATTCTTTTGCACCTGCAGGAGTGAGGGCTACGCGATTTTCATTGTTTTTGATTTCTTTAGGAACACCTATAATCATGGCAAAGTCGATTTGGATTTATTGTATGGCTGCAAAGATACTATGCAAAATAGGTTCGAGAAGTAATTATTGAACTACTATTTAAAGCTGATTTTGTTTTTTGAAATAAATCAAAAGTTTCTTCCAAATTCGTCCTCATTTGTTTACTTAATTTCAAAAAAGTAAGTTTTTGGATAAAAAAATTTTGATAAAAAAAAGTGTCTGGTTTTAGGGGAATTCGATTTAGTACAAAGTTGTTTTATGCAAAAAATCAAAATATTATATTAATTTTAATGTAAAAAATTACTTTTTACCAAATTTTAAATGGGTAATAACTTCAGTTAAAATTTGTAACTACGCAGGTAATGTCTATTTTTGATTCGTAAAAATAGACCCAAAATGTAACGAGTAGCGTATTTGGCTTATGGCGGAAAAATCTAGAGAAAAGGTGAGGCAGGCAATAACCATTCAAAAACAAGAGGTGCTAGCTGATTTTAGGTGGGCATTGACAAGCAGGCATGCTTCCTTGATGGGTAGGAAAGAAGTCTTCATGGGTAAAGCGAAATTTGGAATCTTTGGTGATGGCAAAGAACTTGCCCAGGTGGCTATGGCACGCGCTTTTCGAAAGGGAGATTTCAGAGCAGGCTATTACCGCGACCAAACATTCATGATGGCCTTGGGTGAACTTACTGTTCAGCAGTATTTTGCACAATTATACGCACATACAAATGTGCAAGCTGAACCGGCTAGTGCAGGACGTCTGATGAACGGCCATTTTGCTACTCGATCTCTCAACGAGGATGGAACTTGGAAGTCCTTAACCGCACAATACAATTCAGCTGCTGATATTTCACCAACAGCGGCCCAAATGCCAAAACTTTTAGGTTTGGCATTTGCTTCCAAACTTTATCGAAACAACAAAGGGTTAAAAGGACTCACTGACTTTTCAGTAAATGGGGATGAGGTTGCTTGGGGAACCATAGGAAATGCATCCACCTCTGAAGGAATGTTCTTTGAAACCCTCAACGCAGCGGGAGTGCTTCAAGTACCCATGGTAGTGTCCGTTTGGGACGATGGATATGGGATTTCGGTGCCCACCGAATTTCATACTACCAAAGGAAGTATTTCAGAGGCATTGCTCGGTTTTCAACGGACGGATACCGTAAATGGGTTTGAAATCCTTCGTGTCAAAGGCTGGGACTACGATGCATTGGTTCATGCTTTTGAAACGGCTGGTCGATTGGCGCGTGAGGAGCATGTACCTGTATTACTCCATGTGGAGGAAATGACTCAACCACAAGGACATTCCACCTCCGGCTCTCACGAGCGATACAAATCCAAGGAAAGATTGCAGTGGGAAAAGGATTGGGATTGCATTGCGAAATTTCGGGAACATCTAATTTCCTCTGGAATTGCAACTGCTGACCATTTAGACGAAATTGAAGCAGATGTGAAGGTGCAAGTTAAAAAGCAAAAGGATGCTGCTTGGACTGAATTTAATGAAGAAATTAAAGTAGAATTGGAACAAGCTCTGTCCCTTATTCGAAAAACTGCCGAGAATTCCACTCGTAAGATCTCCTTGCTTCAATTGGCTGATGACCTACAAAAAACGATCAATCCTATTCGAAAAGATGTAGTAAGTGCGGTTCGAAAGTGTTTGTTTTTAATTCGGGCAGAAGGAGGTTCTATAAAAAATGAGTTAAAGGACTGGTATGCACAAATCCAAGAAATAAATCAAAGCCGCTACAATAGCCATTTGTACAGTCAAAGCGAATTCGCAGTACAGCAGTGCAAACAAATCCCTGCAGAGATTAACGATAATTCACCGTTAGTGGATGGGCGAGAAATTCTACAAGCTTTTTTTGATTATACTTTAGAACACAATCCGCAATTTTTTACACTGGGTCAAGATGTTGGAAAAATTGGGGATGTCAATCAAGCATTTGCTGGTTTACAGGCAAAATATGGTGAATGGCGTGTGATGGATACTAGTATCAGAGAATGTACTATTCTCGGTCAAGGAATTGGTGCAGCACTGCGTGGACTTCGACCCATGGCAGAAATCCAGTACTTAGATTACCTATTGTATGGAATTCAATTGCTCTCTGATGATCTTGCTACCCTAACCTACCGTACCAAAGGAGGGCAAAAAGCACCTTTAATTGTGCGTACTAGGGGACATCGTTTGGAAGGTGTTTGGCATTCTGGATCTCCTATGGGAATGATTCTGGCTAGTCTACGGGGGATGATTATCTGTGTGCCTCGAAATATGACGCAAGCTGCAGGAATGTATGCCACCTTGCTACAATCCGATGAGCCAGCCTTAGTCATTGAATGTCTTAATGGATACAGATTAAAAGAGCAATTACCGCAAAATATTGGTCGCTTTACTGTACCTATGGGAATTCCAGAAATACTTTGCACTGGAACAGACTTGACAGTGGTTACCTATGGTAGCATGTGCCGAATTGTATTGGAGGCGGCCACAGAACTAGCAGAAATTGGTATATATTTAGAGGTAATCGACGTTCAGACGCTACTTCCTTTCGACACGAATGGTGTAATTGGGCAATCAATACAAAAAACCAATCGTGTGCTCTTTGCAGATGAGGATGTTCCTGGAGGAGGGGCAGCATACATGATGCAACAAGTTTTGGATCACCAAGGCGCCTACCAGTTTTTGGATGCAGCTCCTCAGACCTTATCTGCTCAAGCGCATCGACCTGCTTATTCCACAGATGGTGATTATTTCTCAAAGCCTAGTGTGGAAGATGTGATAGAAAAAGCCTACTTAATTATGCATGAATCTAACCCGAAAAAGTATCCTTCGCTGTAAAAATAGCTTACTCGGATTAGGATTAAATTTCAGTGGGCAGTCAAATTAATCTGCTACTAGATTTTTTTTACACATAGATCAAAAAGGAAAAATAAGGCTGGTAAACCCTCGGAGAAACAAAAAATCAGCGCGCTTTTTCTCCTCAATCAGGGTAAACTAAGAAGTTCACGTCTTAGTAGGACTTATTTCTTTTCTGATTATCCGCTTTGTCAGTAGTACCCAAAGAAAAACAAGGTTTGAAGTTCATTTTATTGAGCTGTGGGCCGCCTGCAGACCGGGGTCTGTCGACGATTATCCGCAGGAATTCAAAACAATTTTTTAGGTACTGGTAGGATTGCGGATAATTAGAATGATTTATTCTATTTTCTAGTGATTTGTCGCAGTGTTACTGAAGGGCTTGAGACCTCGTTGGATCGATTGAGAGCTCGATCTTGTATTTGTACATCGATGCGCAAAGTGTCTGTTCTAAAGATAGATTCCCAACCAGAGGAGAGCATTCGGTAGGTGATTTTTCCTTCAACGGCTTGCCCAATTTCTGTCGTTAATATTCGAGGAAATCTGCCGTTAAATGTGGTAAAAAAGGGTGGGTCCTGCCATCTAAATTCGCTGAACTGCCCATTTCTCTTGATGAAAAAGCGAATGAAAATGTTGTATTGGTTTTCGTTTTTTTCTACCCAAACGGTGTCTTTTACAATGGTATTATTGACGATAGGGTCAATTACCCAGTCTATTGGATTGTAATTTGGAGCATTACTGGGTCTCCTTCCATAGGTGATGAGATTATTTGCTGCATCCCGCTTGTAGTTGAGTGGATTGAATGGCGGATTGATATCGGTGGCTGCTAATCCTAAATCTCCTTCGGCATCTTTAAAATTTAGGGTAAGTAGTAGGGAGTCCTGACCGGATGTTCCAATGTACTCCAAACTAGAAAATTCTATTTCTGGAGTGCTTGGAAAATTTTCGGGAGGGCTAATGCAGGAGTACCCTAACAAAGCAAAACCAAACAATAAGTGAGAATAGTTTTTCAAACGCATGAGATGAAGGTACATTTACATTCCAAAACAAAATTGATCTGTTAAGGAGGAGCCAAGATATAAAACGATGCAAGAATTTAAAAGTTTTTCAAAAAGGTTGGAAACCTTGACTTTGGATCATTTTGATGATTTTGCACTTGATTTGTTTCAATTTCAAGCAATTCACAATCCCATCTATTCGGCCTATCTGAAGGTTAGAAAAATTTCACCTACCCGCATTCAAAAAGTAGAAGATATTCCTTTTTTACCCATTCAATTTTTTAAAGATTCAAGCGTTTATTGCGGAAATAGCGCTACTTCTAATCAAGTTTTTAGCAGTAGTGGTACCACGGGTTCAAGTACGAGCAAACATTATCTTTGGTCTGAAGAATTTTATTTGAATCATGCCCAAAAGCTATTTGAACAGACTTATGGTTCCTTAAAGGACTTTCATGTACTTGGACTGCTTCCTGCTTATTTGGAGCGTCCTGGCAGTAGTTTAGTTGCCATGGCAGCACATTTTATTTCTCAAAGTAACTCAGAGTCCTCAGGGTTTTTTTTGTACAACCAAAAAGAACTAGTGGAAAAATTGAAGGAGCTCTCTTCTGGGAACCGAAAGGTATTGCTTTTGGGGGTCACTTTTGCCTTGTTGGATTTGACTGAATCAAAAATGCCATTTCAGAGTTTTTCCAACTTGATCGTGATGGAAACGGGTGGAATGAAAGGAAGGAGAAGGGAGATGATTCGTGAAGAGGTGCACCAGCAGCTTAAAGCTTACTTTCATGTGGATGAAATTCATTCGGAGTACGGAATGACTGAATTACTCTCTCAAATCTATTCCAAAGGGAATGGAAAATATAAAGTACCCTCCTGCATGCGGGTGGTACTTCGGGATCTCAATGACCCTTGGAGTCTTGCAAGTAGGAGCCAAGGAGGAATTAATTTAATTGACTTAGCAAATTTTCATTCCTGTGCTTTTATTGAAACCCAAGATATCGGTAAATGGGATGAAAATGGATATTTAGAAGTTCTGGGAAGATTTGATCATTCTGAACTTCGAGGTTGCAACCTTTTGGTTCAGTAATTGCTTTAGAAAAAATTAATAAACATCTTTAACTATCTAAAGATACTTCTATGAAACGTTTTGCCTCTGTTGCGCTTGTTATTTCACTTTTGGCTATGGCTTCTTGTGCATCCAGTAGACCTTGTCCTGCTTACGCTAAAGAAATCTCCCCTAAAAAAGGATGGGGATGAACCCAAATTAGGATTTAATAGTCTGCGTATTTTTTAACGTCTTCTACTCCTATAGTAGGCTCTCCTAGGATTACTAGTCTTTCGACTACATTTCGTAGTTCACGGATGTTTCCTGTCCAAGGTAGTTCTTTCAAATAGGTAATTGCTTCTGGAGTGATTTTTTTAGGAAGGCTTCCATTTTCTTGTGCAATATCTTCTAAAAATTTGTTGAGAAGGAGAGGGATGTCATCTTTACGGTCTTTTAGAGGTGGAACTTGGATTAAAATCACGCTCAGTCGGTGGTACAAATCTTCTCGAAATTTACCTTCCTCAATTTCCTTCTTTAAATCCTTGTTGGTTGCCGCAATCACACGTACATCTACTTTGATATCCTTATCACTACCAACTCGGGTGATTAGATTTTCTTGAAGCGCTCGTAAAACTTTGGATTGAGCAGCTAGGGACATGTCTCCAATTTCATCTAAAAAGAGTGTTCCCCCATCGGCTTGTTCAAACTTACCTAAGCGCTGCTTGTGTGCAGAAGTGAATGATCCTTTTTCGTGTCCAAATAGTTCTGATTCAATTAATTCAGATGGTATAGCAGCACAGTTTACTGCTACATATGGCTTTTCCTGACGCTTGCTTTTTTCATGAATCCAGTGGGCAACCAATTCCTTTCCTGTACCATTTTGACCTGTAATTAAAACCCGTGCTTCTGTTGGCGCTACTTTTTCTATGGTTGCTTTAACGGTTTGGAGGGCAGGGGATTCTCCAACCATCGTTAACTTCTTAGATAATTTCTTTTTTAAAACTTTAGTTTCAGTGACCAAATGCTTCTTTTCTAAAGCATTACGTACGGTTAACAACAATCGATTCAAATCGGGTGGTTTGGGGATGAAATCGAATGCTCCTTTTTTAGTTGCTTCAACGGCAGTCTCTATAGTGCCGTGTGCTGAGATCATAATAAATTGAGGTACTCTTTCCAATTGTTTGACCTGCTCCAAAACATCCAATCCATCTAGGATTGGCATTTTTATATCGCACAGAACCAAATCAAATTCTTCTTCCCTAATTTTTTGTAATCCTTCGGCTCCATCCTGGGCTTCAACTACTTCGTAGTTTTCATATTCGAGGATTTCTCTCAAGGAGGAGCGGATGAATCGTTCGTCGTCAATTAATAAGATTTTTGCCATATTCAAGAAGAAATAAAAAAGTGCAAGTCTGTAAGCCGGGTTCTGTTACAAAGTTCGTTCGAACAAATCGATATTGAACTCTGCTCTTGTCATTTATCTAGATCTTGATTTGCATCAAGACTCAATCGATCTACCCACCTCGGAATTCTTTTCAAAAGAAAAGATATCGAACGAGCAGCTCTTTGCCCGAGGCCTATTTGATCTTTCAACCCATAAGGTTTGCCATGCCCTCTTCATCACTGCAGAGGCGGTGGGCTCTTACCCCACCTTTTCACCCTTTCCTCTGGGTCAGCACAAGCGAAGCTTGTTTAGAACCAATGGTGGTTTGTTTTCTGTGGCACTAGCTGTACCTTGACCGTCACCAGTCAAAGCCCTTCCCGTTAGGAAGTATGGTGCTCTTTGTTGCCCGGACTTTCCTCCCCGATACTATCGGAGCGACAAGACGACTTGCACGATGCAAAGTACGGCAATTTTAATGAATAGGTTATTCTTGGAGGCATACTACAGCTCATTAAAATGAACTTCAAACCTTATTTTTCTTTGGTTACTGGTGACAAAGTGGAAAATCAGATTGTTTAAAAGCGAATAATCAGGAAAAACTAAACTAGATAATTTTTGCAAAAACCTTTTTTCCAGTTATCTAGTTGTATATCAGAGGGCTTGGTCGCCCTTCTTCATAGTGCTGGGTTGAGCCGCTTCGAAAGGAGCGGTTCTTTTTTGTCCTAGTGTTGACTTTTCCTTGGCCGCTAATCTTTCTATCTTTGTAAAAAAATCCCCCATGATTTTAGTTGGAAATGTAGTTTTGTCTGATGACATCAAAGAAAATTTTTTCGTTTGTGATTTAGAGGCCTGTAAGGGAGCATGTTGCGTCGAGGGAGATGCAGGAGCACCTTTAGAAGATGAAGAAACTGGAATTCTAGAACAAATTTATCCGATAGTCAAAGATTACATCACAGAAGAGGGAAGAAGTGTGATAGAGGCCCAAGGTACTTGGGTTATTGACAAAGATGGGGATAAAGGTACGCCTACACTTGGAGATAATCGGGAGTGTGCCTACGCCCTTTATGACGAGAGAGGGATTTTGAAGTGTGGAATTGAGCAAGCCTACCTAGATGGTAAAATTTCTTGGAAAAAGCCTATATCCTGCCACCTATATCCTATACGGGTTACCAAGTACGACCAATACGATGCGTTGAATTACGATCGCTGGCATATTTGTGATCCCGCCTGCCAGCTTGGAAAAAGTTTGCAAGTTCCCTTGTATGCTTTTCTAAAAGATGCCCTTGTTCGAAAGTATGGAGAGCAGTGGTATGCTGAGTTAGTTGAAGATATCGAAGATACAAAGTAAGGCTAAGGCGTATAAAAAGGGAAAAATTTTAGTTTATCTACCACTAGTTCGGCTATTTTTTGATAACCCAAATCCGAGGGATGCACACCGTCTGCAGCAAAGAATTCGAGTTGTAGGTTCATAGGAATTTCCTGGTAAATCACATTAGGGTCCTTTGCAGCAATTTTTTCAAGTTCAGCTTGCAAATAATTTCGTTGCCTTTGAAGAAAGAATGACATCTTTTTTGAAAAAGCTGGAAATAGGTGGACCGGTGGGATACCAGCTAAGTAGATCCATGGGGCAGCAGTAGCCTCTTGGATTTGATGAATCAAGGTTTCTATTTCTTCCTTGAATGCAGTTGGATTAGTCAAAAGAAAGCAATCATTGGCTCCCAAAAAAAGGAGGATTCCTTTGGATTTTTGGACGGGGATTTGCCTTTGTTGGTAGTACAAGGAAAGTGCATCTTTGACGCGCAATCCCTTTTTTCCAATCGATTCAATTTGATAGGATTCTCCAAGTAGTCGGTGGAAATTTCCAGCAAGGGAATGTTCTGAGCAACTGGCACCCACTCCTGCTACTGTAGATTCTCCGAGTAAGAGGATATGATTGTCTCCTTTGCCTAAGGTGAGAAGGGAGGATTGTGCAGGAAGCTTTGGGCTAGATTTGCGAAGCTGTTTGGCTTGGTGAATTAGGTAAGGAATCCAAGGAAAGAGGCGAAGTTGAAACAGCCAATAGGGAGCCAGCTTACCCACCCACTTTCTTTGCTCCATATCCTGCCTGTATCAATACTTGTAGTACCTTTTCTCGGTGGTCTCCTTGGATCAATATTTCGCCCTCTTTGGCGGATCCCCCAACACCACATTTATTTTTCAGAAGTTTTGCAAGATCTTTTAAATCCTCTTCCGAGCCTATAAATCCTTCCACCAGGGTAACCTGCTTTCCTGCTCTGGATTTTTTATCCAAGAGTATCCGTAATTTTTGCTGGGAAGTGGGAAGGGAATTAGCCGTTTCTTCTTCCCCAAATTGGTAGTCAAAAGAATCAGCAGTAGAGAATACAATCCCATCTCTTTTTTTCCAATCGTTGTTTTTTTTACTCATAAAGCTATGCTCAAATTAAAAGTTTCATTTACGGTCTAGGTGTTGGTAATCAAAATGAGGATTAATTCCAACACTTAAAGTCCCCCTCTTACATTTAAGGGGTATTTGACTACATGCAGTAGGGTAAGTCGTAAGGGATCGCATTTAATTAGTCCCTTAAGTTACGAATACAAAACGCGCGAAAACATGACTTTCGACTGTTTTTCACTCTTAAAAATTCAAGAGACCAATGCCAAATAAAAGTGTCCAAAGCAAGGTGCTGAGTGCCATCTGCTTGAGGTAAGGATCTGTTTTTTCAGCAGAAGTTGCGTTTTGTATGCCAATACCTATGTGTAGCATCCATGGCAAAGAAACAACCGCTAAAAACGATCCATAGGCTTGGCTTAGGATTGCAAAAGCAAGTAAACAGGCGTAGGCAACCCCAATTAAGGTCCAGTGGTAGGTAATTGCTCTCGATTTTCCAATTCGTACAGGAATAGAACGCTTACCGGCAAGCTGGTCTGAGTCGATATCCCGAATGTTATTGATATTAAGAACTGCCGTGCTGAAGCAGCCAAGCGAACATGCAATCAATACGACCAAAGGATTGGCCTGCAGGCTGTGTAAAAAGAAGGTGCCTAGGACACCTACTAGTCCAAAGAAAAGGAATACCGAAATATCACCTAATCCCCCATATCCATAGGGATTTGAGCCAGAGGTGTAGCGTATTGCTGCCCAAATTGCTAGGAGTCCTAAAGCTAGAAAGCCTAAAAAATAAGGCCAATTGGGAAGGGATAGGTAGATGAGTGAAACTCCAGAAACAAGGGAAAGGAGGCCTAATAAAATCATTGCCCGTTTCATTTCTGGAAGGGAAATCAACCCCGATTGAACTGCTCTAATCGGACCTTTACGTGAAGAAGAATCAGCTCCATGAACGGTATCACCGTAGTCGTTTGACAAGTTGGATAAGATTTGGAGAAATACTGTAGTTAAAGAGGCCAACACCAACACCTCCCAGCGGAACTCATTTTGCCAGTTTGCTAAAAAAGAGCCTGCAAAAATACTTGCTAAGGCTAGGGGTAAGGTACGAAGCCTGACTGCATGCAGCCAGGCTTCTTTTTTGGTTTTAATTTCTCTTTTCAAGGAAAATGGGTAATCAGGGGGCAATTAAACTTAGAATTTCTTCGTCCATAGGTTTGACGGATGAAGGGAAAAATTTAACCAACTCACCTTTTTCACTGATGAAGTATTTGCAAAAATTCCAACTAGGCTCTTGGTTGTTCCAACCATTCAAACTGGCATCAGAAAGCCATCTGTAAAGCGGGTGCTTATCAAAACCCTTGACGGAGATTTTTTCAAACATTGGAAAAGTGACTCCGAATTCAGTGGAGCAGAATTCTTTGATTTCTTCATTGGTACCTGGTTCCTGACCACCAAAATTATTTGCAGGAAAGCCAAGGATGAGAATGTCGTCTCCATGCTCGGCATACAATTCTTGGAGTTGTGCGTATTGCTTGGTATACCCACATTTGGAAGCTACATTGACTAAAAGCAATTTCTTGCCTTTGAAAGAGGCAAAGTCAATTTCTTGACCATTGATGTCTTTTATCTTGAAATCGTAAAAGGAACTTTCCATAGTTTGGTCGTAAGAAGGGTGGAAACTTGCGGTATCAGTAGGGCGATCTAAAGTCGAGCCACAGGCTAATAAAGCTATGCTGAGTGAAATAAGTACTGTTTTCATAGTTACATTCGTTCGGGAACTTGTATACCAATCAAACTCATTCCCCTTTTGATTGTTTTGGCTGTTTGCAAAGAAAGCGCTACGCGAAAAGATTGAAGTTGTGAATCTTTCTCATGGAAAATAGGAAGTTCAGCATAGAATCGATTGTATTCCTTAGCCAAGTCAAAGAGGTATTGCGCTAGAATAGCAGGAGAATAATCCTCTGCAGCCTGCTTGATTTTTCGTTCAAAATCATTCAGATATTGAATCAAGTTGGCTTCGGACTCTGCAAGCCCACTTAGATTTGCAAAAGCCTCGGCAGAAAGATTGACTTCAATTTGATCAGCCTTTCTTAAAATAGCGGCAATTCGGGCATGAGAATATTGAATAAACGGGCCAGTATTCCCTTGAAATTCGATGGATTCTTGTGGATTGAAGAGCATACGTTTCTTAGGATCTACTTTTAATAAAAAATATTTGAGCGCGCCCAATCCAAGAATTTCATACAATTCTTCTGCCTGTGCCTCCGTAAAACCTTCGATTTTCCCCAGTTCTTTGGTGTGGTGTGCAGCCGTAGCTACCATCTCCTCCATCAATTCATCCGCATCCACTACAGTTCCTTCTCTCGACTTCATTTTTCCAGTAGGTAAGTCGACCATCCCATAGGAAAGGTGATGCAAGCCAGGACCGTAAGAACGACCTAATTTTCTCATGATTTTAAACAAGACATCAAAGTGATAATCTTGTTCATTTCCAACTACATATACTGATTTTGTTATTTGGTAATCCTGGTATTTTAAGTCCGCCGTCCCCATATCTTGGGTAATGTAAACGGAGGTGCCATCCCCTCTTAAAACGAGTTTTTCATCTAACCCTTCGTCAGTTAGATCTACCCAAATGGAACCATTTTCTTTTTTGAAAAATACGCCCTTGGCCAATCCTTCCTCTACGATGTCTTTGCCAAGTAGGTAAGTGTTGGATTCGTAGTAGGTCACATCAAAATCAACCCCCATTCTTTTGTAAGTTGCATCAAAACCAGCATATACCCAGCCATTCATTTGGTTCCACAGTGCGATCACATCCGGATCTTGGTCTTCCCACTTCCGGAGCATTTCTTGAGCCTCGAGCAGGAGAGGAGCATTTTTCTTAGCTTCCTCTTCTGTTTGTCCTGACTCTTTCAAACTTTTTTGTTGCTCTTTGTAATGAGTGTCAAAAAGAACGTAATATTTTCCTGCTAGGTGATCCCCTTTAAGTCCAGATGTGGTCGGTGTTTCGCCATTTCCAAAATGTTGGTAAGCTACCATGGATTTGCAAATGTGAATTCCCCGATCATTGACCAAGTTGGCTTTGATTACTTCATACCCTGCGGCTTTTAAAAGTTCTGCCACTGAATACCCCAAGAAATTATTTCTCAGGTGGCCAAGGTGCAAGGGTTTGTTGGTATTGGGAGAGGAGTACTCCACCATTACCTTTTGCCCATTGCTTGGATGCTGACCAACGTTTTTGGAGGTATATACTTGTTTGAACAAATTGATCCATTCCTCCTGTGCAACTACCAGATTCAAGAATCCTTTGACCACGTTGAAATCTTTCACTGCAGACACATGTTCTTTTAAGTAGGTGCCCAATTGGGTTGCGGTCGCTTCAGGACTCAATTGGGATTGCTTCAAAAATGGAAACACAACAAAGGTGTAGCTTCCTTCAAACTCTTTTTTGGTGGGAGCCAAACTGAGTTGATCTAGCGAAACAGTTGTTTGGAAGCAGGAAGTAAAAGCATCTTGAATGCCTTGGAGGATGGAATCTTGAAAATTCATGGTTTTGCGTTTTACCCAGAGAAAGCATCAAAAAAATCCAATGCATCGCATTTGACTCAATTAATAACAATCACTTGGTAAGGCGAATTTAAGACGGCTTCTTGTAAAATGCGGCACCGGCTCCCATTTTAAATGAAAAAGCGCAGGAATTTGTGATATTTAGAAGTACTAAGCTACTTCTGAAATCTCTTGATTCGATCAAAAATGATTGACCAAGGACTTGGTTGTAATCTCTAGTACTTCGAAGGCGATTTCCGCCATAGTATTTTCACTGTCTAGCGTGGGATTTACTTCCACAATTTCCCAGCAGCAAACCCGCTTGTCCTTGATCAATTCTGCATTCAATTGAATAGCTTCTTCGACAGTTAACCCATTGGGCACGGGTGTTCCTGTTCCCAATGAAAAGGATGGGTCCATACTGTCTACATCAAATGAAATATAGAGTTGCTCACAATCCTTTAAAAGTGCTAAAGAACGCTTAGCAACTTCAAAAACCCCTAATTCACGTACTGTTTCTGTGGTAAAATTGGTGATTCCGTATTTTTGAATTAGCGTATTTTCTGGAGTCTCTGTGTCTCGGACAGAAATGTAAACGATATCTTCTGGCTTAATTTTAGGAAAATCTCCCCCAATCTTTTTTAATCGATCCCAAAAATCGCAAGTATCTTTACTAGGTTGATTCAGCTGGCAATCCAAATTATCCAAGTGGGCTGCCATTGCTAAAGGCATGCCGTGCATATTGCCCGATGGAGTGGTGTAGGGAGTGTGTAAATCGGCATGGGCATCAATCCAAATTACTCCCAAGCGCATATCCGGGTGAGCTCCTTTGATTCCCATGATAGTACCCGCAGCAGTACTGTGGTCACCTGCCAAGATGATGGGAAACTTTTTTTCCAAACGCAAGGATTCAATAGTAGAATACACGTTTTTAATCACCTGGTAAACGCCATCGATGTAATTGGCATAGGGGTGCTTATTGCCTTTCCAAAGAAAATCATTTGCGTTGGGTACATGAATGGGTTGGAATTGGGAGAAAAAATTTGATTTCTTATCTAGACTGGCAATTTTGAGCGCATCGACTCCTAAGCTTGCTCCACGTGTTCCGGCAGCAATTTCAGAGCGAACCTCTACCAATTTTATTTTTCTCATTTTAGAGTATAGTTGGGTTATTTTCTAGTTGTAAAACTAAGTAAAAATTACAGTACAAATTGACAAAGTGCGGATAGAGAATGATTATTTTTTGGCTTTGATTAGGATCAAAAAAACACCCTTTAGAGTGCTGTATTTTTGAAATTATAGTAAAGATCCGCAGTGATCGAGGTGTCAAATCTTTAGTAAAGTAAATGCAGCTAATAAATTGTGGGTCAAACCTTTGGTAACTGTTAATAAAAGCGCAATTTTTGCACCCTTATTTCCTAGATAAAGCACAATTGGTAGATGAATAGATACTTAGATTTAATCCAGCAAACCTTTGATTTTCCAACCAAAGAATTTAAGGTTGAAAATGAGCAGCTGTATTTCAACGGAGTGAACCTTATGGAGATCATAGAAGCTTATGGGACTCCATTAAAGCTGACCTACCTACCTAAGATTTCAGAAAATATTCAGAAGGCGAAGACCTATTTTGGGAATGCCATGGAAACCCATAATTACCAAGGGAAGTATACCTATTGCTATTGCACTAAATCCTCGCATTTCAGTTTTGTTTTGGATGAGGCCTTAAAAAATGACATTCACATCGAGACTTCTTCGACCTTTGATATTCCTTTAGTTAGAAGTTTGTATGCCAAGGGGAAAATTCGAAAAGACACCTACATCATTTGCAATGGCTTTAAGCGGGAGAAGTACAAGGAGTACGTGAGCGAACTACTCAACGACGGCTTTGTCAATTGCGTGCCCATCTTGGACAACTTAACTGAAATTGATTATTACTTAGAGCATGTAACCGTACCCTTTCAAGTAGGAATTCGTATTGCTTCCGATGAGGAACCCAAATTTGGATTTTATACTTCTAGGTTGGGCGTTCGTTACAACGACATCATTTCGCTCTACGAAGAAAAAATCAAAAATAATCCTCAAGTGAGCCTCAAAATGCTTCACTTTTTTATCAATTCAGGTATAAAGGATACCGCCTACTATTGGTCAGAATTGACGCGCTTTATTCAGAAATATGTGGAGTTGAAGCGTGTAGCACCAAGTTTGGATTCCATGGATATTGGAGGGGGCTGGCCGATTAAGACCAACGTATTTTTTGATTACGATTACCAGTACATGGCAGATCAAATCGTCAAAAATATCAAGTGGATGTGTGCCAAGAATAATACCAAGGAACCCAATATTTTTACTGAATTTGGAAGTTACACTGTGGGAGAGAGTGGGGCGGTTCTTTATTCCATTTTGGAAGAAAAACTTCAGAACGATAAGGAATTGTGGTACATGATTGATGGATCCTTCATTACGCAGCTCCCAGATAGTTGGGGGTTGAATCAAAAATACATCATGCTTGCAGTCAACAACTGGGAGGAGGAATACCACAACATTTCCCTCGGTGGCTTGACCTGCGATAGCATGGACTATTACAATTCAGAAGCACATCAATTCAATATTTATTTACCCAAGTTGGTTGAAAAGAAGCAGCAATACATTGGCTTTTTCCATACCGGCGCCTATCAAGAATCACTTGGTGGCTATGGAGGTATTCAGCATTGTTTGATTCCAGCACCAAAACATGTGTTGATCGATCGAGACGAAAAGGGTGAGGTGAAGCACTGGTTGTTTGCTACCGATCAAAAAGAAGAAAGTATGTTGAAGACCCTAGGGTATTAAAAAAAAAGATCGCGTTTGCGGTCTTTTTTTTTGGATTAGTTTTTCGCAGCTTCCTTAATCGGAAATAAAATGGAAGCGACAACAGAAAGGATTAAAATTCCTCCAACAATGGAGAGCGAAAGTGGCGAGGAAATGTGATAAAACGGAGCAATAATCATCTTGAATCCAATAAAAGACAAAATGATGGCCAAGCCAAACTTCAATCGACTAAACATATGAATGAAGTTGGCCAATAGAAAATACAGGGAGCGTAGTCCAAGAATCGCAAAAATATTTGAGGTGTAAAGTATAAAAGGGTCATTCGGTGCTATGGCAAAAATGGCAGGAATGGAATCTACTGCGAAAATCAAATCCGTAAATTCGATCACAGCAACTACGACCAAGAGAGGTGTAGCCATTTTTATTCCATTTTCAATTGTAAAAAAATTTCCTCCATTGTATTCTTTGCTTACTTTAAACAATTTATAGATTACCTGAGCCCCTGGGCTTTTGCTAAAATCTTTTTCGTGATCGTCTTTGTCGTCTGCAAACCAGGACTTAATTCCTGCATAGATCAGGAAAAATCCGAAAATGGTGAGCACTGCATTGATTTTTACAAGTTGACCCAATAAAAGCATCTCTGGCAAGAAAGTAAGGTTGATCAAACCTACTCCGGCAAAAATAAAGACGGCACGCATGACAAGCGCTCCTAGAATTCCCCAAAAAAGGACTTTATGATGCAAGTCTCGAGGAACATTGAAATACCCAAATACCAATATAAAAACAAAAAGATTGTCTACCGAAAGTGCCTTTTCGATCCAATAGGCAGCTTGATACTGGGAAAATTTCTCCAACCCCGAAGTTTCAGCGGTAGCGATATAAATGAAAATACTAAATATCATGGATAGGCCAATCCATACGATAGACCAAATCGCTGCTTCCTGATTGGAAATCACGTGTTTCTTCTTGTTGAAGATGCCTAAATCAAGCAAGAGCATAAATAGGACCGCAACAGAAAATCCGATGATAATACCGGGATGATTAATTAAATTATCCTGCATAGTGGAAGTGAAGAAGTTTTGTTTTATCCGTCCAAAATTAGTTCTTTTTTTAGGCCACTTTTGGAAAAAAAAGTGTCAGTCTACATCTTTTTTCAAAAACGATTCAAAATAGGCGATGGTTTTTAAAAGGCCTTCTTTTAGTGGATAGGTAGGCTGCCAGGATAATTCGGTTTTGGCCAATTCAACTGAAGGTTGACGTTGGACTGGGTCATCAGTTCGTTGAGGAAGGAAATAAAGTTGGCTACTACTTCCTGTCAATTCGAGAATGAGGCTAGCTAGCTCCAAAATTGTACATTCGGTAGGATTTCCCACATTTATTGGACCTGTAATCTCTTTGGGACTGGCCATCATTAGTCGAATGGCTCGAATGGTGTCTTCTACAAAACAAAAAGATCGGGTCTGGCTGCCATCCCCAAAAATGGTCAGATTTTTTCGTTGAAGTGCCTGGAGGATTAGATTGGACACTACACGGCCATCTGTAGCACTCATGCGAGGACCATAGGTATTGAAGATACGCATGACTTTGATCCCCACTTGGTATTGCCGATGGAAATCAAAAAACAAGGTTTCTGCACTCCGCTTTCCCTCGTCGTAGCAAGCACGAGGTCCAATGGGATTGACATTGCCAAAATAGGATTCGGGTTGGGGGTGAAGTAGTGGATCCCCGTATACCTCGGAAGTCGAGGCTTGAAAAATTTTTGCGCCGCTTGCTTTTGCCAACTCCAACAGGTTCAAAGATCCAAGCACAGAAGACTTGAATGTCTCAATGGGGAAACGTTGGTAAAGGAGGGGGGAAGCAGGACATGCAAAATTGTATATTTCGTCAACTTCAATTGAAAGTGGCATGCTGACATCCTGTACGAGTAACTTGAAATTGGAGGAGGAAAGTAAATGGGAAATATTCTGTTCAGAACCTGAAAAAAAATTATCTAGGCAGATGACCTCATTTCCTTCATCCACCAACTGCTCACAGAGGTGACTTCCTAAAAAACCTGCTCCACCACTGACTAAAATTCGTTTCATCTACTGTTAGGTTGAACCTTTTTCTCCCGATTTTTTTAATTGCTTGCTACTAGGTAACTGCCTAATGATTAATAGTTACACCATTTAGTAGTAGTACAAATGTACGTTAAAACCAGTCCGTTTTCATGTCAAGGGTAGGGTATTGCGTAGATGCAAATCGTTCCAAAATCCCATTGAGCTTGGTTAGTTCGTAGGCTACTGTATATCGAGCAGTTTCAATTTTTCCTAGATGGAAATTCTGTTCATTGCTCCCTTGATTTATTGCTTTTTGGGCTGTAATTGCCTGTTTTAACCATATCCAACCCATGCACAGGAGGCCAGCGCCTTCTAAAAATAGGGTAGCATCTGCAAGGAAATAATCTGGGCCTTGGTTTCGCTTAAATAGGAGGTGAGCAGTACCTGAAGCAAATTCTTGGACATACTTTTCAAAAGTCAAGGCAATTTCACCCAATTCAGGTAGAGGCTGCGCTTCCTTAAGTGTGGATTGAAATTCTTTTTGAAGCATTTTCCAGCCCAATCCTTCATGGAGTAATAGCTTTCTTCCCAAAAGGTCTAATCCATGAATACCGGTGGTGCCTTCGTGTATTGGGTGGATTCGAGCTTCACGGTAATATTGTTCGACAGGAAAATCAGTGGTGTAACCTGCTCCACCTAAAATCTGGATTGCCATGGAAGTACTTTGCAGACCCATTTCAGAAGGATAACTTTTGGCAATTGGGGTGAGTAAATCCAAAAGTGATTCCATTTCAATTTTATTCTTGGAATCAGTTTCTTGAGAAATTTTATCAGCTAACAATCCACAATAAATTAATAGTGCCAAAGATCCTTCCGTAATGCTTTTTTGAAATAAGAGCATACGTTTTACATCAGCATGTTGGATGATGGGTATTTGGGGTCTATGAGGTTCTTTGTCGTTTAGATTTCGTCCTTGTGGTCTGACTTTCGCATATTCCAAAGAGGTTTGAAATGCCGCTGTAGCGATGGCTGTAGCATTCATGCCTACTCCCAATCGAGCTTCATTCATCATTTGAAACATGTACTTTAGGCCTTGGTGTACTTCCCCAACGAGATACCCTTCGCAAGCAGATTCACTCCCAATCATTAAGTGTACTATCGGCGCGCCCTTGTAGCCCATTTTGTGGTAAATTCCTTGGGTCAATACATCGTTTTGGGTGCCATCCAATCTGATTTTGGGTACCACAAATAGGGAAATTCCTTTCGTTCCCGCTGGTGCTCCTGCAATGCGCGCAAGCATCAAATGGATGATGTTGTCACAGGCATTGTGGTCCCCAGCAGAAATGTATATTTTTTGACCGCTTATAGAATAAACTCCTGGATTTGAGGTTGGTATGGCTGTGGTTGATAAATCGGACAGCGAGCTGCCTGCATCCGGTTCGGTCAAGGCCATGGTTCCTTGCCATTCTCCCGAATACATTTTGGGCGTGTAGGCATCTCGAAGTTCTGGAGAACCAAAGGATCGAATCAAGTTGGCAGCCCCAGTAGTCAAAAATGGAAAAACACTGGCAGAATAATTAGCGGCCTGTAATATAAATCCAGCTGAAAAATGCAGGGTCCAAGGGAGTTGCTGCCCACCTTCTTCGTAAGGGAAGATGGCGTTGATCCAACCATCGGTTCCAAATTGGCGGATGATTGCCCGCATTTGGGGATGAACTTTCACAATCCCATTTTCCAATTGGGGTTCCAGTCGGTCCATTTCCTTGAAAATTGGATACAAGGACTTCTCCGCAATCTGCTCTGCTGCATCCAAAACCAGGGTAAAGGTCTCTTTAGAATGGTCAGAAAAGTAGGGATACTGGAGCAATTCCAAGCAATTTTGATTTTCAAAAAGCTGGAAAAGTAGATCTCTTTTGGAATAGAAGGTAGCCATGAGTTAATCTTTGGAATCCAAATAACGGATTATTTTTGCTGGATTACCTCCAATAACTACATCTGAAGGGAAACTTTTGGTAACTACAGCTCCGGCAGCGACCACCACGCGGTCACCTAAGCTGACCCCAGGGCAAATAATTGCTCCTCCACCAATCCATACGTCTGTTCCAATGCTTATAGGCTTGCCTGACTCCCAAAATGCGCCTCTAGTCTGCGCATCCAATGGATGTGTAGCGGTGTAGATTTGAACAGCTGGTCCAATAAATACTCGGTCTCCAAGTTGGACCGTACAAACATCCAACACCACACAGTTGAAATTAAAAAAGCAATCTTCCCCCATTTGAATGTTGTAGCCGTAGTCGCAGTAAAAAGGGACCTCGATCCAAGGATTTTTGCCAGCCTTGCCCACAAGTTTTCGAAGTAGTGCCACTCGATTTTCTGGTTCTGTCGGAGCAGTGGTGTTTATTAATTGCAACAGTGCTCTCGCCTTAAGTCTTTCTTGGACCAATTCTGGATCGGAGGCTTGGTACAATTCTCCAGCAAGCATTTTTTCTTTTTCCGACTTCATAGCCATTTACTGCTTTTTGGAATTCCTTTGGACAAGCCTTTTTATTGTTTATTGGATACCCACACCAGTGCTTCTTCTACTCCTCTAAGTTCAGCAAGACCCTTTAGCCTACCAATGGCTGTATAGCCAGGATTTGCTGTTTTCTTGGCTAAGTCATCCAAAATTTGGTGTCCATGGTCTGGGCGCATAGGAATTCGTTTTTTTCGTTTTTCCTGCCAATTCAAAACTTCCTGAATGACAGCGACCATATCTACATTGCCGTCTAGGTGGTTGTCTTCGTAAAAATTTCCATCTTCCGTTCTTCTCGTGCTTCGTAGGTGAAGAAAATGAATTCGCTCCCCAAATTCGCGGACCATTGCTGGTAGATCGTTGTCGGCTCGTACCCCATAGCTACCCGTGCAAAAGGTAAGCCCATTGTGAAGACTCGGAGTTTGAGTTAGAATTCGACGTGCATCTGCCGCCGTGCTAACAACTCTAGGCAATCCATACAAGGAAAAAGGAGGATCGTCTGGATGAATGCATAAAAAGCAACCCACTTCTTCTGCTACCGGGGTGATAGCATCCAAAAATAAGCGCAGGTGCTCTGCAAGACGGGCTGCATCAATTCCAGAATAAGTTTTCAGCATTTCTCGAAATTCCTCCAAAGTATAGCCAATTTCTGAGCCTGGAAGCCCTTTAAGGATGTTATCCAAAATCAATTTTTTGGAGTCTTCAGACAAGTTTTCGTAGTACTCTTTGGTGTCAGCTATTTCTTTTGGAGTGTATTCTGAGTAAGCCTCTGTACGCTGTAAGATAAAAAGATCAAAAGCAATGACTGCCTTTTTCTCATACAATAAGGCTTTGGCGCCGTTTGGGAGCTGGTATTCTAGGTTGGTACGCGTCCAGTCCAAAATCGGCATAAAGTTGTAGCAAACGGTATACACCCCCTCAGCAGCCAGGTTACGAAGGGTTTGTTTGTAATTTTCAATCAATTGAAGATAGTTTCCTGTTCTGGTTTTTATTTGCTCGTGGACAGGAACAGATTCGACTACAGACCAAGTTAGGCCCCCCTTTTCAATTGTTTTTTTTCGAGCACTTATTTCCTCTCTAGTCCAAATCTCTCCATTGGGGATATGGTGTAATGCGTTGACGATACCGGTTGCTCCAGCCTGTAGGATGTCTTGCAGACTCACTGGATCCTTAGGACCGTACCAGCGCATGGTTTGTTCCATTTTATAGGTCATACCTTGTATTTTTTAGGATTTAACTAATGTAAGAAGTTAATTCAAGAGGTTATACACCAGAATATGCGCTAAAACCTCCATCCACCGCCACTACAGTGCCTGTAACAAAGGCTGAAGCGTCACTACACAACCAATGTAAGGTGCCTAAAATGTCTTCTGGCTGTCCAAACCGGCTCATTGGTGTATGGCTTATAATTTGATTTCCACGCTGTGTTAGCGTTCCATCTACTTCAGTGAGAAGTGTCCTGTTTTGTTCGGTCAGGAAAAATCCTGGAGCCAAAGCATTTACTCTGTAATTGGGGCCGTGTTTGGTGGCAAGCTCTACTGCTAGCCATTTGGTCAAGTTGTCAATAGCAGCTTTTGCAGAAGCATACCCCATTACCCGGGTCATGGGGCGAGTGGCTGCCATAGAACTGATATTTAAAATAGTTCCTTTCTCTGATTTTAGTAGCAAAGGAAGAAACGCTTTTACTGGTAGTACGGTACCTAAGTAATTTAAATCCATTACTTGCTTGAGGGCATTGGTGTCTAATTCTAATAAATTTTGGTCAGGTCGAATCACTGCTCCTGGTAGGTTGCCACCAGCCGCATTGATCAATACGTCAATAGAACCATGCTGGGAAAGAATGGATGAAGCAACTTTTTGTAGGTCTTCCTCCTGGGTGACATCCCCGTAAAACGAATAAGCTATGCCTCCTAGTTTAAGGATTTGATCGCGTAAATCATCCACTTTTTGGGCAGTTCTACCTAGAATTAATACTTCTGCACCTTCTTGTGCCAAATAAATGGCCATCGCTTTTCCCAAAACGCCTGTTGCTCCAGAAAACACTATTTTTTTTCCAGCGAGAGAAAAAAAGGAAGACTCTTTCATAAGAATACCTGTGGGTAGTTAGAGGTGTTGAAAATTGCTAGGACTGAAGTTGAAGTAGGACTTTGCATTGTAATAGCAGATGTCTTGAATAATTTTTCCAAGCCATTGCTCATCCCATGGCAATTCACCGTTTTCAACATCTTGACCAAATAAATTACACAATATCCGTCTGAAATATTCGTGTCTTGGAAAGGAAAGAAAACTTCTTGAATCGGTAAGCATTCCAATAAAGCAACTGATCAATCCCATGTTTGAAAGCGTGTTTAGCTGCTTTTCCATTCCATCTTTTTGGTCGAGGTACCACCAGCCAGAACCAAACTGAATTTTTCCTTTGCTAGATCCATCATTGAAATTTCCAATCATGCTTGCAAATACTTCGTTGTCTCTCGGGTTAAGATTGTAAATGACTGTTTTGGAAAGCTGGTCTGATTTATCCAGTTCATTGAAAAATGCAGCCATGGAAGTGGCCTGGTTAAAATCTCCAATAGAATCAAATCCTGTATCGGGTCCCAATACTCTTTCCATTCTTTCGTTTGTATTTCTAAGTGCTCCTAAGTGAAATTGCTGCACCCATCCTTTGGCATGGTAGAATTTACAAAGGGCTGTAAGGGCATGGAATTTAAATGAAATGATCTCCTGATCCGTGGGTTCAGTTCCTTCAAGAACTTTTTTAAGAATCTGATCAGGAGAAAGGGAGGTGATTTTGGAAAAATACATATTTTCCAACCCATGATCAGATAAGCGGCAGCCTCTGCTATGAAAAAAGTTGACTCTATTTTCAAGTGCTTCCAAAAGCGTGTCAAAGGAAGTAATCTCTACCCCTGCAGCTTGACCAAGTCGTTGGAGGTAGGCTTTGTATGTACTTACATTTTCGATTGCAAAAGATTTGTCGGGTCTAAATGCAGGGTACATTTTTACCGATTGATTTTGATTAAAATAAGCCTCATGATGTTCCAGCGTATCTGCAGGATCATCTGTTGTACAAACTATCGCTACCTTCATTTGCTCAAGCAATCCGCGAGCCCGAAATTTTTCTTCTTGGAGTTGCTCGGAGGTAGCCTGATAGACTTTTTCTGCTTGGCTAGGGTGGAGTAACTCTTCAATCCCAAAATATCTACTCAATTCCATTTGGCTCCAGTGGTAGAGCGGGTTGCGCAGCGTGTAAGGTAGGGTATAGGCCCATTTTTCAAATTTCTGGTAATCGGTAGCATCCCCAGTAATATATTTCTCTTCAATTCCGAGGGTGCGCATGGCTCGCCATTTGTAATGGTCTCCAGCAAGCCAAATTTTACTGATATTTTCAAATTTACGATTGGAGGAGATTTCAGCAGGAGAAAGGTGGTTGTGGTAGTCGATTATAGGCAAATCCTTCGCAAACCCATGGTAAAGATTTTTAGCAAATTCATTTTTTAATAGAAAATCTTCCGAAAGAAAGGTAGGGATTGATTTTTGGCTAGGCATCAAGCAGTCTTGTTTGATTATTTTGTGTTCAGTTCAAATGAATTTAAATTTATTCTTAAAAAATTGGTTATTCTTGAATAAATACGGAAACGATTTCATTTTGTATATAATCGGAAATAATTAAGTATTTTCAATGATTCAACTTAAGTTGTGTGCGTAGAACCTTCTAAATAATTGTGCTTTTTGTACTATGGGAGTAAATTTAAAAGAGTTGGCCGCTGAATTGAAACTATCGCCTTCGACAGTTTCTCGTGCATTGAATGATAGCTATGAAATAAGCGAAGCCACAAAGCAAAAAGTTGTTTTGCTTGCAAAAGAGCTAGATTACCAGCCCAATCCATTTGCTAGAAGCTTGCGAGAGAATAAAAGTAAAACCATTGCGGTGGTTATCCCTGAGCGGATCAATAATTATTTTGCCAAAGTAGTAGATGGGATTGAAGAAATCACTCAAGCACATGGATACCACCTATTGGTCTATTGCACCCAAGAAGATGTGGAGCGAGAGAAGAAAATTGTGAATTTGTTGATGAATGGAAGAGCTGATGC
>JANQWS010000022.1:0-29215 GCA_030729785.1 Algoriphagus sp.
GGGCATTACGATGGTTTTGTACGCTGGTTTGATGAGCTAGACCCTAAGACAGGGACATGGAGATCTCTGCCGAGTGCTCCTAGAGCTCGAGATCACGTGAGTGCTGCTGTGGTAGACGACAAACTTTATTTGGCAGGTGGCCGGACTTCCTATGCCAAAATTGGAAAGGTCTTAGAGTTGACCAATAAAGAGGTAGATGTTTTTGATTTTGAAACAGAGACCTGGACTACCTTAGAAACTGAGCTACCTACGCTACGAGCAGGAAATTCAAATTTGGGTATTGGACCTTACTTAGTTGTACTCAATGGAGAGAGCGCTGCCCAAGGGACTGCTCATGCAGAGGTAGATGTCCTCGATACACGGACCAAAACTTGGACCAAACTACCCAATTTACTACAGGGTAGACATGGTACGGGTACAGCCTATTTAAATGGGAAAATATGGGTTCATGC
The DNA here is from genome assembly GCA_030729785.1 of Algoriphagus sp. Classification (GTDB taxonomy): domain Bacteria; phylum Bacteroidota; class Bacteroidia; order Cytophagales; family Cyclobacteriaceae; genus Algoriphagus. The sequence continues at coordinate 453 of JANQWS010000022.1, forward strand.
GGGCTCTGCAAACCGAGGTGGAGGTCCCGAACTAAGCAGCATGGAAGTCTTGGAATGGAAAAAATAAATTCTTTCGAAGCCCTATTTAAATTTTTCCCAATTCACCATCGATAACACCTGCTATAGTGGTTCCCTCCCCCTCAAACGTTGGCTCTGAAGAAAAACTACCTAGAAATTTAGGTTTGTGGGGAATTTGGATGCTCGTTGTAAATGGCTTGATAGGCGCTGGGATTTTTGGATTACCTAGTGGAGCCGCTGCTTTGGCAGGAGAGTATAGTGTGTTGGTCTATGCGTTTTGTGCGCTCCTTATCCTACCGATTATTTTGTGTTTTGCCGAACTTGGAAGTTATTTCCGTGGTACCGGAGGACCAATCCGCTACGGGACTTTAGCTTTTGGGCCCTTTATAGGATTTCAAGGTGGCTGGTTGTACTACCTGGCACGGTTGATTTCTTTTTCTGCCAACACAGTCCTGCTTACTGATTCCATAGCTTATTTTATAGATGGGGCAGGCACAGGTACTGGAAGGATTATTTCTTTGGCGGTAATATGTGTGGGGCTGAGTGTGATTAATGTGCTTGGGTCTATCGAATCGATACGCTCCATGACCCTATTTACAATTATCAAGTTTGCAGTGCTGATACTCCTTCCGCTTGGAGGATTTATCGTATTAGGTTCAGAAGTTATTCCTCGTTTTGATAGTCCCCTACCACAGACTGGTGATTTAGGAGCTGCTGCCTTGCTATTAATCTATGCCTTTGTCGGATTTGAGGGAGCGGTGGTTCCTGCTGGCGAGGCCAAGCGACCCGAACGGGATATGCCTTTGGGATTATTGTTGGGATTGGGGGTAGTTGCTATTTTGTACATGGGTATTCAATTGGTTTCCCAGGCGGCTGTACCCGATCTAGCCCAGTCGAAAACCCCTTTATTGGATGTGTCTGCGAGCCTTTTTGGATCTATTGGGGCTATTCTACTGATGGTGGGTGTTGCTGCTTCAGTCCTTGCCAACTTGGTCAGCTCCATGTTTTCTGCTACCCGAGTGACGTATGCACTTTCGTTAGAAAAATCCCTCCCGCGTTGGTTTGGCGAAGTGCACGAACGGTTTTTGACTCCTGCCAACTCAGTCGTATTTTTTGGAGTTGCCGCCTTCTTATTGGCTGCCTTTGGATCGTTTACAGTACTGGCTGCCATGACCGTGCTATCTCGACTCTTCTTGTACGGAATGAGTTGTGCTGCTATTCCTAAATTGAGGCCTCAGTTTCGTGGGGAGGGTCGTTTTATTTTGAAGGGGGGCTATTTCATACCAATTTTAGGAATTGGTGCTTGCCTTTGGTTGATGTTGCAGGTGAGCAGCCAATCGATTTGGATGACAGCGATTTTTGTAGGGGTTGGCTCTTTGCTGTTCTGGATAGGGAAAAAGCAAGATTAATCCTTTTTCAATATTTCAATACCCCAGCATTAGTCAATTAAAGTCGGTTATAAACGGTTATAAATACTTACCTCCCGATTTTTATTTTTCCTTTTTTCGAAGTTTGAAACATCAATTTTTAAATCTTTTTTAAGTGGGACTTTTCCTGCTTCACCTAAATTTTTAATTCAATGAATGCTTTAAAAAACAAAGTTCAATTAATTGGACACCTCGGTAGCAAGCTTGACCTAAAAAGCTTGGAATCTGGTAAATCTGTAGGAAACGTCAGCCTTGCCACCTCAGAAGTTTACAAAAATCAAAAAGGGGAACGTGTGGAGGAAACCATTTGGCACAATCTGGTAGTCTGGGACAAGACGGCAGAGAATCTGGCCAAATTCACGGACAAGGGCTCGGAAATAGCGATAGAAGGCAAATTGACCAACCGGAGCTACACTGACAAAAATGGGGATAAGAAAGGAATCACCGAGATCGTTGTCAATGAGTTTCTACTACTAGATAAAAAACCTAAAGAAAATAAGTAAAGCGATTATTTAAAATAACGTAGAGAAGGTAAAACCTACTGAGAATTAGCCAAAACTATCCCTTTTCTAGAGAAGGCAAAGGAAGCTATTCTCTACTAAGGGCTTATATCAATTCGAAGTAAAGCAAGTTGTTTTACTTCGAATTGGTTTGCCCAAGAATCTCTTTCCATTCGGAAGCTGCTTTTTTCTCAGGATAGTCTAGCCCTAAAAGACCAAAAATGGTTCTAGGAAGCATAGCCGAATACCACTGCCCCTCCTCTTTTATCTCCCCTAAAGGAGGTGTATCTGGACCGATTGCTAGTAGCCAAACCTGACCAGCTCCAGGAACATCAGCACCGTGACTTTTCCAGCTTGTTTTAGTAGTCCCACGCCCATGATCCACGGTAATTAGCATTGTGGTCTTGTTTTGATAATAGGGGTCGGACTGAATAGTTTCCCAGAGTTCCTTCAAGTACGTATCAGTTTGCTTGGCAGATTTTAAGTATTCATCATACTTCCCATCGTGTGCCCAATCGTCTGTTTCACCATAGGCTAAGTAAAGGATACTAGGCTTTTGGGATCGTATGGCTTCCAAGGCATAATGATGTGTAAATGGATCCAAGCGAACGGACTCCCAAGGGCCACGAATCTCTTCTTGAAGGCGATTGAGAAGTTTTTCTGTTTCGGAAAGCGTAGTTCCTTCAGCAGGAATAAATCCTGAATTGACTGGGATGCCACTTCGTGTTTCGTTGATAATAAACGGAAATACATCCCAACCCCCAAAAGCCATTACCTTATTCCGGTAGGCAGGCATCTCGTTCAAATACTCTAGAAAGGTCTTGTTGGGATTAGGCACTTTGTCATTGGACCGAATTCGGATATCATCAGCACTTCCAGAGAGCAACTCGTTGTACCCCGGATAAGAAAACCAGAGTTTGTTTTGCGTATCTACTTTAGCTCCAAAAGATCTATTTCCATACACTTGACCTTGCTGGGCAAGGGTACCCCATACAAAAGGAAAAAGTTTGGCTCTTCGCACCAGGGGATCGGTATGCCAAAAATCAGCCAACAAAGAACCGTGTTTTTCCACCATTCCCGTGTCATCTACCAGCAAGGAGTCGGCACCTCTAAACAATTCTTGCCAACGAAGTCCATCTAAGGTAACCAAAACTACATGCTCTGTCTTGGTTGTTTTCGATTGTGCAAAAAGGTCTTGAGAAAAGAGAAGGAGGACGATAGCGAGTAATTTGAAGGAGTGCATAGTCGACAATCAGTTAGTTGGTAACTCCGAAAAAAAGTTACAATTGAAATATAGGGATTTTCTAGGCATCCGAAGTAGTTCTTGTTAGTATGAAAACAACTTGTCCTCCAATTAACTAGTAAAGCCTCTATAAAAAAAGATTCACTCAAGACGCAATTTCAAAAAGCCTGCGAATCCTTACTTTTCCAAGGAATACACACGTAAATTGGCTCGCTCCACAAAACCCAATTTTTGGTACAAATTGAACGCAGGTAGGTTGTCTGGATAAAGCTGGAGAAAAGGAATTTGCCCCTGCAACTGAATGTAATTCAGCACATAAGGCAAAACCACTTTAGCAAATCCCTTCCCAGTAAAATCTGGATGCGTACAGACTGCACTCACTTCGGTGTACGGGCCTACTGCCAAACGCGTTCCGGCCATAGAGATTAATTTTCCTTCCTCAAAATAGCCGAAATAGCCTCCAAAATCGATCGTATTTTCTAAAAATGGCCCCGGTTTAGCCAATTGCGTTAAGGCCAACATATCAGGTACATCTGCGACACTAAGTTTCCGAATAGCCGAATCAGGGCTTAGTTGGAAAGAAGGTTTATCGAGGACCATTTGCAGCAACACGTGGTCGTTGCGCACTTTCCATTTGGCATCCAATTCTAAAAATCCAGGCGTAAACAAAATCACCCGCATCCCTGTATCCATGACTGCATGCAATTGATCCAATTGCTCCACCTTGTAACTGGGAAGACCAACAAAGAAACCCATCTTTCGGTCAATAAAAAGCGCTTTCCCTCGACTAAAAGCATAGTTGGCTGCTCCCGTAGTGAGTGCATTCCAAATGGGATTATCCAAAAAGTGGTACATACTTATTAAAAATCAGTCGCTTATATTGCAAACGGTAAAAATAAGGGGCATCGCATAAAAAAAAAGAAAATGAGGGAGTACCATCCCAATTTTGGCAATTAAAGCAAATTAAATCCTCCCTTTACCAATACCAAAGTGGTAGAATCTAAGGCTGTTGCAGTAGAGATAGCTCTGTAGTTTTTGCCTTTAGCCCCAGGAATCACCTTGATTTTTTGCAAGACAAAACCTCCTTCCACCTTTGATTTTTGCACCAAGATGTAGTGCTCCTCTCCTACTTCAATAATAGATTCTTCAGGAACAGCCAAGGACTGTCGGGGATCCAATTGAATTCGAGCTTGCAAAAACATGCCTGGGGTCAATTGGCCTTCCTCCTTCTTGTCAATTAAATCTGCATGGACATTGATCTGTCGCTGGGCATTGATGGATTTGCCCACTACTTTTATCTTCGCCTTGATCACCTCTTCCGGACGATCTGGACTGATAAATTCAACCACCTGACCAGGACGTACCTTACTCGCATCCTTCTCAAACAGGACGAGCTCCACATGAATATGATCCTTACTTATCAAGTTAAGTGCCTTGGCGCCTGCCGGTAAAAACTGACCCGGAACAGCCACTACTTCCTCTACAAAACCATTGATTGGAGAAGTAATTAAAATTTTGCTTTGCATAGTAGCTGGAGAAAGTGTCTCTCCATCAATCGAAATTAGCGCCAACTGTTTAGTCAAACTCTTTGCTTTTGCCAAAGCCGATTCATAGTCTGCAGCAGCTTTCAAGAAGTTTTTCTGCGCCGAAATTTGCTCCTGAGCCAAGGTATTTTGCCGTTCCCAATCCGCTTTCAGGTAGGCCAATTGGCTTTTCGTTTCCAAAAAATCCTGTTGCAAGCGTAAAAATTCTGGATTTTCAAGCGTAAACAAAACTTCACCCTTCCGAACTCCCTGCCCTTCAATTAGTTTCAAATCTTCGACATAGCCGCCAAAATAAGTGGTGATTTCACGCATCCCTTCCACAGGAATCTGTACAGTCCCCTGTACCTGAATTTCCTCCGAAAATTCTCCAGTATGCAATTCTCCCCATTCCATTTTCATGGTTTGAAATTGCTCCACCGTCAACTGAACTTCAGTAGACTCGCTTGGAGCTTCACTGACCTCAATGCCATCTTCCTTTTTGCCACAGGAAGTCAACAGAAATAAGGCTAAAACAGGGGCTAAAAGTATTTTTGAACTAGATTTCATGAGGGATTTAGGTAAATAAGTTCGAGTTGATGGATTAAGTAGTCCCGCTTAGCTTCTAAGTATTTCACTTGAATGGAACGGGAATCTTCTAGCAGCTGCACATAGGTAAGGAAATCAATTTCTCCCTCAGAAAAAGAGCGAATTGCTTGCTCCATTAGCTGATTGGCTAGGTGCATGCCCTCCTGTTCAAAGTAGCGAATGACCTGACTTTGCTGGGCCAACTTATTTTGCAGAACGGCAACTTGATTATCCAAGCGCACTTGAAAATTAGCTGCTTCCAAGCCTACCTGCTCCTGCACGAGTTTACCTGCCTTTATCTTAGCCGCTTGCGCTCCAAAAAACAAGGGAATACCCACGCCTACCTCAAATCCGGGGTAGATTTTGGAGCCTGCGGCTAAATTCGTTCCGCGAAATAAATTCACATTCACGTCGGGTAACAAGTACTGCTGCTCCACTTGGGTCTGGTACTTGGCTTGCAACTTGGTCGCTTCGTACCAAGAGAGCCCTGGATGCAGGTCTTGAGGCATTGCTGAATTCAATACCACCGGAGTAGCAGAAATCTGAATTTCCCTTTCCACACCTAGCAAACTTGCCAATCGCATCAAAGCATTCGATTTTTCGCTTTTTGCCTCCGAACTGCGCAATCCAATTTCTTTTTGTTTGCTTTCTGCGGTAAGTTTTTCCAAAAGGGAGGTCTCTCCCGTCTCTAGACGACGAGATGCGGCCATTGCAAAGGCGGAATAGAGACTATCCAAATACTTGTAATTACTTTCTAACTCCATCCAATACTGTGCGGACACAAAAGCTAAACTCACTTCCTTCTTCAACGCACGCATATCCAATTGCAAACGTGCCTCTTCCTGGCTTTGTCCGGCTTGAAGGATATTCTTGGAAGTGCTGTAAACCGTAGGCAGCTCAAATCGCTGGCGAACTCCCCATACTTGGTTGAACACCCCATTTTCAGCAATGTCGTTTTCATCCTGAGCGCGGTAGACCTCTGTTTTACCTAAGTTCCAAGCTGAACCAGTTAGAGCTTCTGCAGCAGCCAATCGCTTTTGCGCAGCTTGAATCCCCAAGTTTTGCTTCTCGGCCAAGACAAGTACCTCCTCCAAAGTCAATCCAGAAGAAGTCTGAGCCATCGTGCTCGCAAGTGGAAAAATCAGAAAAAGTAGGAGAAGCGCAGCACCTTTCATGTTAGATGTGGTCCGCTCTTTTTTGGAATTAAACCACACATAAAGCACTGGGAGTACCACCAGCGTCAATAAGGTAGCGGATATGAGTCCACCCACAACCACTGTAGCCAAAGGGCGCTGCACTTCTGCACCAGCTGACCCAGACAGGGCCATTGGTAAAAAACCTAAAGCTGCAGCTGAGGCCGTTAGCAGAACAGGACGGAGACGCTCACCAGCACCTACCATCACCAATTCACGAAGCGAAGAATAGCGAGAGGTCATGGATTTAAAATGTTCAATCATGACAATACCGTTGAGAACAGCAATCCCAAATAGCGCAATAAAACCCACTCCTGCAGAAATGCTAAATGGCATATCTCGCATCCAAAGCAACACAATTCCACCAATTGCCGACAAGGGGATCGCCGTAAAAATCATAACTGCATCTTTTGCCGAAGAAAAGGCAAAGTAAAGAAGGACAAAAATAAGCAGGAGCGCAATGGGAACGGCAATCAAAAGTCGCGTTCTTGCCTGTTGCAAATTCTCAAACTGACCTCCATATTCTACTCGATAGCCCTCTGGCACTTTCACCTCACTCTTAACTATGGCCTGAATATCGTCCACTACAGATTGTAAATCTCGATTACGCACATTGACCCCTACCACTACCCTTCGTTGGGTATCGTCTCGTGAAATTTTAGCAGGCCCTTTGGTGTAGGAAATGGAAGCCAACTCAGAAAGGGGAATACTCCCTCCTGTAGGAAGTTGAATCGATGCATTTTCAAGGTGCTCCATATCTTTCCGAAACGGCTCATCGTAGCGCACGACTAAGTCAAACTGCTTTTCTCCCTCAAATACAGTCCCTGCAGTGAGTCCTGCAAATCCCATGGTAACCACTTGATTGAGGTCCTCCACATTCAACCCATACTTTGCGATTTTGGCCCGATTGTACTCAATTCTCATTTGTGGCAAGCCATCGACTTTTTCAAGAATGATATCAGCAGCACCATTAACTCCCTGAATGGCAGATTCAATCGCTTCAGCCGTGTGCAAGAGTACATCCAAATCCTCTCCCACTACCTTGATGGCTAGATCAGCGCGCACCCCAGTGATCAATTCATTGAAACGCATCTCAATGGGCTGAGTAAATTCATAATCCAACCCTGGAATCGCAGTCAGTGCTTTTTTAAAGGCTTCCGCCAATTCATCCTTGGTTTCCACCGTAGTCCATTCGCTTGGAGGATGTAAGGTCACGATCACATCGCTTTCCTCCATGGACATGGGATCGGTGGGAATCTCTGCCGCACCAATACGGGTTACCACTTGCTTGACCTCAGGAAACTTCATCAGGATTCGCTCCATTTCAGTAATCGTCTCCACGGTATTGGTCAGGGTAGTCCCTGTCTTCAATACAGGTTGGATCACGAAATCCCCCTCATCCAAGGTGGGCACAAACTCAGAACCCATGGTGGAAAAAAGCAAAATTGCCCCTAAAAGTAGTCCTGAAGCGGTAAGGAGGATGGCTTTGCTATGCCCAAGAGCCCAGTCTAACACAGGTAGGTAGAGCTTATTTAAATAGTTGAGCAGCCGAACAGACGTATTTTTGGGACCAGGTATTTCCGCTTTCAGGAATACCGATGACACCACAGGTACATAAGTAAGTCCCAAAATCATCGCACCGATCAAGGCAAAACTGAAGACCTCAGCCATCGGTCTAAACATCTTTCCTTCCACCCCAGAAAGGGATAAAATGGGAATAAAAACTAGGATGATGATAATCTGCCCAAAAATCGCAGAATGCATCATTTTGGAGGAACCTGAAAAAGTAATCTTGTCTTTTTCAACTTGCCTTTCCTTTCCAGAAAGTGAAGAAATTGTGGAGGTAGATTTAGTAAACTGGAAGGCGATGTATTCTACTATAATTACTGCACCATCGATGATGATTCCAAAGTCAATTGCTCCCAAACTCATCAAGTTGGCATCTACTCCAAATACATACATGCAAGCCAAGGCAAACAGTAAACTAAGCGGTATTACAGAAGCAACCACAAGACCTGAACGAAAATTACCCAAGAGCAATACGACCACAAACACTACAATCAAACAACCTAGGACTAGATTCTCGACGATGGTGAAGGTCGTTCGATCAATAAGCTCGGAGCGATCTAAAAATCCATTGATCACAACCCCTTCTGGGAGGGCTGTTTCCATTTCAGCAATTCGGGCCTTTACCCGGTCAATCGTTCCCTTTCCATCAGCCCCCTTGAGCATCATGACTTGCCCTAATACTTTTTCCCCTTGGCCATTGGCAGTAATGGCACCAAAGCGATTGGCATGGCCAAACTTCACCTCAGCAATGTCTCGAATGTAGATCGGGCTTCCATTGCGGAGTTCGACCACTATATTTTCAATATCTTCCAGATTTTTTACCTGGCCTTCGCCACGTATAAAAAAACTTTCGTTGCTCTTTTCAATGTAACTCCCCCCTGCGATGGAATTGTTGGTTTGAAGCACCTCGTACACCGAAGCCAAATCCACTTCCATGGCCTTGAGTCGATCAGGATCTATCGCTACCTCGTATTGCTTGAGAAAGCCTCCCCAGGTATTGACTTCAATGACTCCCTCGATGCCAGAAAGGTTTCTTCGAACCACCCAGTCTTGAATGGTACGTAGGTCTGTGATGCTATACTTATCCTCGTAACCTGGTTTGACGTCAATGATGTATTGGTAGATTTCGCCTAATCCGGTAGAAACTGGACCCATAATGGGTGTTCCAAAGCCTGCTGGGATTCGTTCTTCAGCAATTTTAAGGCGCTCCGCAATCAACTGCCGAGGAAGGTACATGCCCATATCCTCTTCAAATACCAAGGTCACTACCGATAGACCAAACTTGGAAATGGATCGAATTTCCTTGATTCCTGGCAGGTTAGCCATCTCCAATTCAATCGGATAGGTGAGAAATTTTTCCACGTCCTCTGTAGCCAAATTTCGGGAAGTCGTAATGACTTGTACCTGATTAGTAGTTACATCTGGAACAGCACCAATGGGCAGATTGGTTAAGGAATAGATCCCAAATCCCACCCAAGCTGCAATAAACAGGGCGATTAAAAATTTATGAGAAATACTCCACTGGATAATCCGGTCAAGCATAGTGGTTAGGTTAACTACAATATTGGAAAATTTAGCCTTAGTGGCAGCTTAATCTAATCTTAATTTTTCCTTAAGAAGCTTCATTAAAGTCCAATCGGAAGCTGCTGCCCTTCCCTTTCTCACTCGTTACTGATAAGCTAATTCCGGATTCTTGAGCCAATTTTTTAACAATAGCCAAACCCAAACCCGTTCCAGGAATTCCCAAATCAACTGCTTCTTGAACTCTAAAGAAGGGATCAAAAATCTGTTCCAAATGTACCGAATCAATCCCCCTCCCAGAATCTATGATTTCAATAGTTGCCTTTTCGCTCCTCCCTACTCGAAAGAAAACCACGCCATCTTCTGAGCCATATTTAAATCCATTTTCCACTAAATTATGTAAGATCATCTCTAGGGATTTTTCATGAGTGCGGACATATATAGGAATCCCCACTTCGGATTGAAATTGGATTTTATAGCCTTTTTCCGTTGCTATTTTATCTACAAACTCCTCTGAAAAAGCAATAAGCTCCAGTTCCTCTTTAACCAGATTTTGGCCATTTTCCACGCGTGCCAAGGCAAGTAATTGATCAATAATGGCACTCATCTGATCTATACTTGCGAGCACTGCCTTGATCTTCAATCCATACTCCTCTGTTGTTCTTGGCTTGCGAATCAAAACTTCTAAGGTTCCGCGAAGTACTGAAAGTGGGGTTCGTAATTCATGTGAAGCATCGGAAGTAAACTGCTTTTCACGCTGAATTGCCTGTTCCAACCGTCCCAACAAATTGTTAATTGCTTTGGTAAGCTGACCTATTTCATCGTTTGTCCCTGAATCTGGGATACGCTCATTTAAGTTTTGCTGAGTGATTTGATTGGTTTTCTGGCTGATGACTTCTAGTGGCTCAATACTCTTCCCTGCAAGGTAACGCATGCTGAAGTACAAGGTCACAAGAATCAAGGGGTAAATTAATAAGAGAACACTCCGTAAATTATTAAGTAATTCCCGTGCATCGGCAAAAGACTTGGCCAACAACAAGTACCCCACCTGTTTTCCAGACGTGAATAAAGGCACCTGCCTTTGCCTAACTTCCAAAGACCCAATTTTAGTTTGCCAAGCTTTCTGACTCCTAGACTTAGAGAAAGAAAATACCAAATGATTTTCTTCAAGATTAGGAGAGCGATCTAATGAATTGCCTTCCAAATCAACTACTTCAATAAAAATGGGATTCAAATGGATTTGAGCATGTTCCATTTCTTCCCATTCACCTTGATGTAAAAACCGGACCTCCCTTTCGTCAATAAAAAACTCCTCCTGATGCTCCACAATTTCAAGTTGAAGTTCATGGTCAATCGAAAGCACCACCGTGTAGCTGGCAACCAAATAAATCAATAAAAAAACGAGAAAGAAAATAAGCGCCGTTACCAAAGTTAGCCTTCGTGCAATTCGTTCTTTGTAGGAGCTTTTCATCGATCTTTGGCCATGTAACCCACCCCACGGATGGTTTGGATGTAATCTTCTTCTTTGTTCAATTGGAGTTTTTTACGGAGGGAATTAATAAACACATCAATAATCCCTGTATTGTAATCAAAATGTATATCCCAAACACTCTCAATAATCCGGGTTCGTCTGCATACTTTGTTTTTGTTTCGAACTAAGTATTCCAACAAGGCAAACTCTTTTTGAGTGAGGGGTACTTCTTTGCCCTCCAATAAGACTAAATGCTTTTCTGGTTCCAACACAATAGGACCTAGGGTCAAAATTTCTTCATTTTGTACGGAATTTCGCATTTGAACTCGGATCCGCATGAGGAGTTCTTCAAAATGAAAGGGTTTCTTAATGTAGTCATTGGCCCCACTTTGCAAGCCAAAAACAGTTTCATCTACTGTATCCTTTGCTGTTAAAAAAATAATTGGCGTACTGGGAAATTCCTTACGAAACAAACGTGTGAGTTCAATGCCACTCAAACCTGGCACCATCCAGTCCAGTAGGAGCAAATCGTAATTTCCCGAAAGGGCCAATTCCAGCCCTACTTTTCCATTGTCCGTCACGTCGACAGCAAAGGATTCCTCCTCCAAGCCTTGCTTGAGGAAATTAGAAATACCTTGCTCATCTTCTACTACTAGGATTCTCATGCTGTAAATTTTCCCTATTTTTTGGAAAATCCACGCAATAGCTCTTAATAATATCCCTATACCCAGGCAAATCTATCTAAAGACCAAAAATTATCTTGAACCTAAGTTTGAAAAAAGGGACTAAACAAAAACCTATCTGATTATCCGCTTAGTTACCAGTATCCAAAGAAAAATAAGATTTGAAGTTCATTTTAATGAGATGTGGTCCGTGAACTGTCGTCTGCCTGCGGTCTGTCGACGATAATGCAAAGTAATTCAAACAATTTTTTAGCTACTGATAGGATTGCGGATAATCAGAAAAGCCTTAATTACAAGTCTCAATCACCATTAAACGTCGATATCTTCTTTCCCTTCTTGCCTCGCTTATTCCACCAAATCAAGGTTCCTGTAATGGGAAGTGAAGTGGCGATAGCACAAGCAATAGCCCATAAAAATTTGGTAAACTGACCAAAAATCTCTCCCGTGTGCAGCGCTTTGACGGATTTACCAATCTGCTGCCGAACAGGTAAGTCCCCAAAAAGGAGGGCTTCCTTGACGTCAAGCGTAGCAGGACTTATTTTCAGTTGGTCTGCCCCAGCGCGGGCAAAGAAACCTATGCGAGACTTACTCACACCAATCTCCCCTTTAGCCTCCTGCGGCAAGGTAACCCGCACATTTCCTTCGTAAGAAAGTTGCTGATTGGCTAAAGTAAGTAGATCATCTAGAGAAATTACTGGTGCTGCAATCCAAGAAAGCGAATCTTGCTCTTTCATAAGTTCTTTTTCTGAATTAGCTGCGTCATTTCCTTTGGGAACTTCCTTGGGAGCTTGATAGGTACCCCAAGTTTTCTGCCAGCTAGTCTTGTACCAGCCAAATGACCAAAAAGGTCCGGTCACAGCCATAATAAATAGAGCAATGAGTGCGTAAAATGCTAGCGTATTGTGCAAATCATGGTTGATTCGTTTCCAATTACTATCCCATTTTACCTTTAACCCTTGCTTCCAGTTTTTGGCTTTTTTTGGAAACCATAAAAAAATTCCTGTTAAGACGCCAATTAAAAATAAACTGGTAGCTATCCCATTAATTAGTCTACCCAACTCCAAGTTGGACATGGATTCAAGAATGGGAGTTTCCACTTTATCCAATAGCAACCAACGGTGCATCGAAAACAGGTATCCCATAAACGTCTCAGTAGTTGTTTTTTGGGTATTATCTGCGAGAACTTTCCCAGAGTATGGGTTGACAAAATAGGTGATTGACTTCTCCTCCCCAGGTTTCTTGAGAGAAAATTGATGGGTACGTCCCTCTTGCCCAAAAATCTGAAAGCCCACTACCTGAGCACCCAAGTTTTCTTCTAAAGTAGTTCTCAGTTCATCCAAAGGAATGGCTCTCCCCTCCTTTTGCACAAAATACCGCTCAGAATCAAAAAATTCACGGATTTCTGTGTTGTAGACATAGATGGTTCCAGTCAAGCAAACTGCTATTACAATCAGTCCGCAGGTCAAACCCGCATAAAGGTGAATGTCATTTAGAAATTGGCGGATGGACTTCCACATACCAGCTTATTTTTATTTGGAACAAATCTAAATAGTATTTCTTAAATCTTCAAAAACACCCTGTCTTTTTTTAGCCCCTCTGTATAAGGACTTCTTTGATTGTCGACAACCTTACCGGTTGCTTAGAATCTGTTTTTGCATTACTGCGGAGAATTAGCAACAGTCCACTGCTGATTCAAGTGAATTTCAACCCTTATGCTTCTCTAATTAATTGTGGCAAAACGGGTAATCAGAAAGACTGAAAATTGGCTTCATGAGTGGATGGATTTTTTGAATCCTTATATTTAGAAAAAAATAAGTTCCATGACCTTTTTAAGAATTCTAATTACCACTACTCTACTCGCATTTTGTCTTGCTTGTTCCAAAGCTCCTCAAGGGCCAGACCCTAGGCTTTCTCAGCCAGAACACTTCAAGAAAGTCTTAGCCGCTCATGGAGATTGGGAGAAATGGGTCGCTGCCAAATCCTTTTCTTTTGCTATGGTTCATGAAACTACCTTAGAATGGGAAAATCATTACCTCAGCTTAATGGATGGAAAAGTGCGAATAGATGCAGATCTTTTTCAAGCCGGAAATGACGGAGATCAGGTATGGATAAGTCCCAGTAGAAAGTCTTTTCCTGGGCAGTCGGTTCGTTTCTACCACAACCTGTATTCCACATTTCTAAGTATCCCGTACACACTTACAGACACCTTAGTTACTGTTACCCTTCTAGACGATCGGATACTCAATGGAGTGAGCTATACCACCCTTGAAGCAAAAATGAAAGATGGAAATCTATTGGGGCCTTCCAATCGCTATGAATTATTGATCGATTCAACTACCGGACAAGTAGCTTGGGTCCTTTTTGCAGTGACCTTTTTTGACAAGGGAAACCAAGTTCAGGAAGCCCTTAAATACGAGGACTACCGAAATGTAGATGGAATGATTTTCCCTAGAGTCATAACAGGCTACCTACTCGATAATGACTCGACCACCCGAATCAGGTATCAATCTAGCTTTACGGATGTGTATGTGTTGGAAGAAGAATTAGAGCGTAGCTTATTTAAAATGCCCAAGCAAGGGGTAAAATCAAATTAAGAAATCACCGATCCAGGAGAAGTACTCTCGTGCGGCTGTAGCAATTTGAGTTTACCATCTTTGTCCGAAGCCATCAAAATCATTCCTTCGCTATCAATCCCCATCATTTTGCGAGGAGCCAAATTGAGCAGGAGGGTCACTTGCTTGCCAATTAAAAACTCAGGATCAAAATGCTCTGCAACCCCACTCAATACCGTGCGGTGACCTAAACCAGTATCTACCTTCAATTTCAAGAGTTTCTTGGACTTGGGCATCGCCACTGCCTCTAACACAGTGACCACACGAAGGTCTAGCTTTGCAAAATCATCGTAGGTGATCAGTTCCTTCATCGCTGGAACAGGGAGTTCAGTAGCTTCATTCATCTTTTTTGCGGTTTCAAGTTTTTGAATTTGTTGGGTCACTACCTCATCTTCAATTTTCTCAAAAAGAAGTCCAATTTGGCCTAAAGGTTGATTTGCTGAAATCAAATTTCCATTTCCAGCATCCGACCAGGTAGTTGCGGTCATCCCAAAAGTTTGGACTAATTTTTGGGAAGTAAAAGGTAAAAAAGGCTCTGAAAGGATCGCCAAATTAGCCGCCACATTTAATGCTATATTAAGAATGGTTTGCGTCCGAATAGGATCATTTTTAATTTCCTTCCAAGGCTCCGTGTCCGCCAAATATTTATTTCCCATTCGCGCCAAATCCATCACCAAACCCTGTGCCTCTCTAAAGCGATACCGCTCGATAGAGGATGCAATTTTTTCTGGAAAGCCTTCCAATTCGGAAAGCAAATCTTGGTCTATTCCTCGCAATTCCCCACGAACAGGAACTTTTCCCTCGAAAAATTTTTGGGTTAGGACCACTGCTCGATTTACAAAATTGCCATAGATGGCCACCAACTCCGAATTAGTTCTTTGTTGAAAATCCTTCCAGGTGAAATCATTGTCTTTGGTTTCTGGAGCATTTGCAGTGAGTACATAACGAAGCACATCTTGTTGGCCGGGAAACTCTTTTAAATACTCATGCAACCATACCGCCCAATTGCGAGAGGTGGAAATTTTGTCTCCCTCTAAATTTAAAAACTCATTGGCAGGCACATTATCTGGCAAAATATATCCCCCATGGGTTTTTAAAATAGCGGGAAAAATAATGCAGTGAAATACAATATTATCCTTGCCGATAAAATGGACCAATTTGGTATCCTGATCTTTCCAGTAAGGCTCCCAATCAATCCCTTTTTCCTTTGCCCATTCCTTGGTTGAAGAAATATACCCAATAGGAGCATCAAACCACACATAGAGTACCTTCCCTTTGGCATTAGGAAGAGGAACAGGGATTCCCCAATCCAAATCACGGGTCATGGAACGGGCCTGAAGCCCATCACCTGCCTCTAACCAAGAGCGACACTGGCCCAGCACATTGTTTTTCCAATCTTCGGCATGCTCCTCTAAAATCCATTTTCTTAAAAACTCCTGGTAGCGTGCCAAATCCAAAAACCAATGGGTGGTTTCCTTCAATACCGGGGTACGACCACTTAACTTTGACTTGGGGTGAATCAAGTCAGTAGGACTAAGCGAGGTTCCACATTTTTCACACTGGTCTCCATATGCATGCTCGTTGCCACATTTAGGACAGGTCCCTTCGATGTAGCGGTCGGCAAGAAATTGCTTTGCCTCTTCGTCGTAGTACTGCGCAGTGGTTTGCTCTAGAAACTCCCCCTTTTGATTTAGGTCTTTAAAAAATTCCTGAGCAGTTTCATGGTGAATAGCTGCTGATGTCCGCGAATAATGATCAAAACTAATTCCAAATTCACTAAAGCTTGACTTCATCAACTCGTGGTACTGGTCCACCACTTGCTGAGGAGTCTTCCCTTCTTTGGCTGCTTTAATCGTAATGGCTACCCCATGCTCATCCGAGCCGCAGATAAAGGCCACCTCTCTACCTCTCGAACGGAGGTAGCGTACATAACTATCTGCAGGAATGTAGCATCCAGCCAAATGTCCAATATGTAGCGGGCCATTGGCATAGGGAAGCGCCGAAGTAACGGTATAGCGTTTAAATTTTGCGTTGCTCATGGAAGTGGGTAGTCGCTTCTAAAAAAAACAAATGCCTTTCTTGAAACGAGACCTCAAAGATAGAAAATTAGCAGGAAGGCAGAAACGCTTTCCTAGATAAAATACCTTAGTTTTACCCAGCTGACCCGCTCTATTTCACAAGGAAAATTGAGCTGGATAAATCCCACATCTCAACACGATTTTTTGGGTAATTCGCTTATTTTTACCCAGAAAATTCTACTCTTCAATGACTCACGCTGAAGCCGCTCAACGGATCCAAGAACTTACCCAGCAACTGAATTACCATAATCAGCTGTACTACCAGGAAAGTCGTGTAGAAATAACCGACTATGATTTTGATCAGCTATTGGAAGAATTAATTCGGTTGGAACAGTCATTTCCTGACCTACTTCGATCCGATAGCCCAAGTCAGCGTGTAGGAGGCACCATCACCAAGGAATTTCAGACTGTTGCCCACGAATACCGAATGCTTTCCTTGGGCAATACCTATACCCTAGAAGAATTAATCGCCTTTGACGAACGAATTGCCAAAGGCCTAGGGCATACCAATTACGATTATTTCTGTGAATTAAAATTTGACGGCGTAGCCATCTCATTAGTTTACGAGGAAGGCAAGCTGGTACGTGCCGTAACGCGCGGTGATGGAACCAAAGGGGATGATGTGACCGCCAATGTAAAAACCATCCGGAATATCCCATTAACCATCTCCATCCCCAATGTCCCAGCAAGATTCGAAGTTCGCGGTGAAATATTCCTTCCATTAAAGGAATTTGAAAAAGTAAATGCTGAGCGGGGAATCAAAGGAGAGCCCCTACTTGCTAACCCCAGAAATGCAGCTTCAGGCACGCTCAAGATGCAAGATAGCACTGTGGTCGCGAAGCGTCGACTCAACTGTTACTTCTACCAACTCCTGGGGGAGGACTTAGGAGTAGATCAACATGAGGATGCGATACATTTGTTGGAGAGCTGGGGATTTAATGTTTCCCCAACCTACCAAAAAACAAAAACCATAGAAGAAGTTTTTGGATACATTGAATCGTGGAAAGAAAAGCGCTTTGAACTTCCCTTGGATACCGATGGGGTCGTGATCAAACTCAACAACTACCCACAGCGGGAAGAATTGGGTTTCACCGCAAAAAATCCACGCTGGGCCATCGCCTTCAAATACAAAGCAGAAAGCGCAGAAACAGCCCTCCTATCCATCACTTACCAAGTGGGACGCACAGGAGCCATCACTCCTGTGGCTAACCTTGCCCCAGTACTTCTCGCTGGCACCACTGTCAAGAGAGCCTCCTTGCACAATGCAAATGAAATCGAAAGACTCAATATCCACGAAGGAGATTACGTGCTAGTAGAAAAAGGAGGTGAAATTATTCCTAAAATCACAGCCGTAAATCCTACCAGAAGAAAAGCCGGGGCATTCCCCATCCCGTACATTAGCCAATGCCCAGAGTGTGGAAGTAGATTAGAAAGAAAAGAAGGAGAGGCCAAACATTACTGTCCCAATACCGAAGTTTGCCCCCCACAAATCCTTGGGCGTATCGAACATTTTGTGAGCAAGCGAGCCATGGACATTGACTCCTTGGGAACAGAGCGAATTCGTGCTTTGATTGATCAAGGATTTATCCGAAACTATGCAGATATCTATAGTCTTGACGCTAAACAAAACGAATTGCTCGGCTTGGAGATGAGTCAAGATCAGTACGAACGAGACGTGAATGGGCTACTTTATATCTCCTTGGATAAAGTGCTATTTGCCCTTACTGAAAGCATTTCCCTAAAGCAAATTCAAGACTTTATCCTGGAACATACCCAGCTTCCCCTTCGAGACCGAATTCGAGCTTTCCAGGAACAACTGAAAATTTGGAAGAAAAAAGTGCCTTCCAATGTGGGTATGGTTGATTTTTTACTTCAAAACTTAGCAGCTCATGCTGACTTAATGAAGCTGGAAGATTACCTACCCGTTGCCGTGGTGTTGGAAATATTTCTTGGACGACGCGTGGAATTTGAACAGCTAGTGGTGGCTAGCAAAAAGTATGGTACCATTCACACCATTCTGCTTGAACTTCAAGTGAACCTATCCGATGAACTACAAGAGCGCATCAAAAAACTAAAAGCGAATACATTTCAAGAAGGGGTGATTCATAACATGATGGAAGGGATTCTTGCATCCAAATCCCAGGATTTTGACAAAGTCCTTTTTGCTTTAGGAATTCGAAATATTGGAGAAAATACAGCGCTACTCCTTGCCAAACATTTTGGAAACCTAGAAAAACTTCAAGCAGCTAGCGCAGAAGAATTGCTAGAAATCAACGGGGTAGGCGAAACCCTTGTACAAAGTATCCAAGAATTTTTTGCACAACCCAAAAACGGTGAAATCATACACCAATTGAAAACACAAGGCTTGAATTTTGAAATGCAGGGAGGAGAAATTGAAGCACTTGGCAATGCGCTGGCAGGCAAAAAAATCTTGGCCTCAGGAAAATTGAATCATTTCAAAAGGGATGAGATTGTTACTTTTGTTCAGGCACATGGAGGCCAATACCTAAGTTCGGTATCCAAAAATTTAGATTTCATCATTGAAGGAGAGGAAATGGGTCCAAGTAAAAAAGAGAAGGCGCAAAAACTAGGAATTCCATTACTTTCGGAAAATGAATTTTTAGCCTTAGTTCAAAAAGGCTAACTAGTGTATTGCCAACAAACATGTATTTAATCGGTTAGGTAAGCAAATGACCAGGCCCAACCACCAAAACAGTAACTATGACGCATGTATTTAAAGGAACTGGAGTAGCATTGGTTACTCCCTTGTTGGAGAATCAAGAGATTGATTTTGAAAGCTTAAAGCATTTGATTGATCACGTGATTCAAGGAGGAGTAGATTACCTTGTGGCGCTGGGAACAACAGGGGAATCAGCCACTCTAACCAAATTAGAGAAAGCTAAAGTGCTCAAAGCTTGCGTCCAATACAACAATGGGCGTGTTCCTCTGATGGTAGGAATTGGAGGGAATGCTACTCAGAAATTAGTAGAAGAGATTGAAGAAACTGATTTTGAAGGTATTTCAGGCATCCTTTCGGTTAGCCCCTATTACAATAAGCCAACGCAGGAAGGAATCATCGCCCATTACCGAGCCTTGGCAGAGGTATCTCCTTTACCACTCCTGCTGTACAATATTCCAGGCCGGACCATGTCCAACATTACCGCAGAAACTACACTCACTTTGTCGCAGCATCCCACTATTATCGGCATCAAGGAAGCTAGTGGAAATTTAGAGCAATGCCTACAAATCGCCTTAGCTAAACCCAAAGACTTCCTCCTCCTTTCCGGGGATGACCTGCTGACCAAACCCATCCAAAGCCTAGGCGGAACTGGAGTGATTTCTGTTTTGGCAAATGCGCTACCTGCCACTTTCAAACAAATTTTAGAAGGAGATACTGCGTCATCGTTGTCGGCAACTCATTCACTTGTGGAACTCAATTCGCTCATGTATCAGGAAGGGAATCCTGTAGGCATCAAAAATCTATTGTTTCATTTAGGCATCCTTCAAACAGACCAAGTTCGCCTACCCCTCTTGCGTGCCAGCCAAAGCCTGAGTGAAAAAATCCGGATGGCAAAGCAACCCTAACCCATGATTCCATTATCCGTAGTCCAACTCACCAGCACCATCCAGCAAGTTCTTGAAAAAGAACTCGAACCCTTAATTTGGGTGGTGGGGGAATTAGCGGATTTTAGACAAGCACCTCAAGGGCATGTTTACTTTGAGTTAGTAGAAAAAGAAGGCAACCAAGTACAAGCAAAAATTCGTGCCAACCTCTGGCAATTCACCTTCCGTACAGTAGCTGCAAAATTCGAATCGGTGACGGGCACTACACTCAAATCCGGCATGAAGGTATTGGCTCAGGTAAGTGTAACCTACCATCCCGTCTATGGCCTAAGCCTAAATGTGAAAGACATAGACCCTTCCTTTTCTTTAGGAGAACGGGCGAGAATTCGACAGGAAACAGTAAATAGACTGACACAAGAGGGGAAACTGAGAAGCAATGCACAAGTTCAATTGCCACTAGTTATCCAACGAATAGCGGTCATCTCCAGCTCAACCGCTGCTGGCTATGGGGATTTTATCAATCAAATTGATGGGAACCCTTCAGGGTATAAAATTTATCACCGTCTCTTTCCTTCTTTGATGCAAGGCAATGAGGCAGTACCCCAACTCCTTGCCGCAATGGATCACGTAGCCAAACAGGCTGCCAAACTGCATTTAGACGCCTTGGTGATTATAAGAGGAGGTGGTGCTCAATTGGATCTGGATTGCTTTGATGATTACACCTTGGGGCTAAAAATAGCCGAATTTCCCTTGCCTGTTTTCACAGGTATTGGCCATGAACGAGACGAAACCATCGCCGATCTAGTAGCACATACACGTCTAAAAACCCCAACTGCAGTAGCAGAATTTATTTTATCCAGTTATCGGGAATTTGAAGATCAGTTAGGAATCGCTGCCCAGCGATTGGATTGGATCACTCGCTCCAAATTTAAGGAAGAGGAACGCCTCTTGCAGTCGCTGGGTTTTCGCCTGCAAGGGGAAGCAAAGCAGCTCCTTTCAAGAGGAGAAGAACGGGTACGCACCTGCTCATCACGGATTTTTTTAGCAGCAAAGAGTCTAGGGAAACAAGAAATAGTAACGCTTTCACAAAAAAGCGAACTACTAAAAAAGGAATCGCAGCGCTACCTGAAGCAGCAAATGGATCGGGTTTCTCAGCTTGAACTTCAAAGCCGACAATTGAATCCTGCTTCTTTGCTTAAAAAAGGATATACACGGACGGAAAAGGAAGGGATTCCAATTCACAAGATCCTGGTTACTCCCGGTGATCAACTCATTACCTTTACGGCTACTCAAAAAATAAGCAGTACAGTGCAAACCATGGACAAAAAATGAAAGACTACACCTATACCCAAGCCATGCAGCGATTGGAGGCAATTTTAGCCCAACTAGAAGAAGGTTCTTCCTCAGTAGACACCCTTTCTGAACTGGTAAAAGAGGCCACGACTCTCGTCAATTTTTGTAAAGAAAAATTGAGAACAACGGAAGAAGAAGTTCAAAAGGCTTTTGAAGGGCTTTAATTTGAATTCAGCCTGAGTTTATAAAAAAGCGAAAAGTGGTCAATTCCTTTCCAAGGAACCGAATTAAACGTTTTCCTTGGGTTGAATTACCTGTAAAAACTTTCGAGGAATGCTAACCAACATGTTTTGATAAATTCCAGGTATTCGAATCAAGAAATAGTCTTTATTGCCTTTTTCGATACATTCTCCAACCATATCCTGTAGTGATCCCCCAATCACCTTTACTTTTTCGCCAGGACCAATTTCCGAACCATCCGTTTCAATCGCTACACCGGTGGACACTACGCGTTGAATTGTTTCCACATCTTCGTCACGAATAATCGCATGCTCCCCAGAAAAGTGCACAAACTTTACTGCTCCAGGTACTTTTAGGCAGTTCCAAAGATTGTTCCGATTGGTTTTCACAAAAACATACCCATTAAATAGCGCTTTTTGCACCTTCTTTTTTCGGTCAGACCACTGTCTCAACTCCTCTACCATGGGTAAGTACACTTCGACTCCTTCCTCCACCAGTATGTCAGCCACTTTTTTTTCAGCCCGAGAACGGGTGTACATCACATACCATTTTAATTCCTGCATATCACGATTGGCTAGGGAGTGCAAATCTAAAAAAAATCATCGATTTAGGTTAAAAAAAACCTCTGGAACAGAATTCCAGAGGTTTGATTAAAAAAACCACCAACCTTAATCGTGATGCTTACTATCTTCTTAGCTTAATACTTAGCTTGTCAGTAAGCAAGTACATCACGGGAACTAGTATCAACGTAATAACAGTTGCAAAGGTTAACCCAAATATTACGGTCCAAGCCATTGGTCCCCAAAAAGCTGCATTATCCCCTCCAATGTAGAATTGAGGGTCAAATTCAGTCAATAAAGTTGCGAAATTGATGTTCATCCCAATCGCGAGCGGAATCAAACCCAGCACTGTGGTAATCGCTGTTAATAGCACCGGTCGCAATCGGGTTTTTCCAGACTCCACAATACTTGCAAGCAAATCCGGGTAAGCCAGGTAACTTCCGGTAGGTATCCCCAATTCCTCTCTTTTTCTAGATCGAACCAAATTGGTGTAATCAATCAAAACAATCGCATTGTTAACCACTACCCCTGCCAAGGAAATAATGCCTATACCGGTCATGATGATCACAAAATCCATATTGAAGATCACCAAACCCAAAAACACCCCGATAGTACTAAATAATACGGAAGTCATAATTATAAATGGACTAATCACCGAATTGAACTGCGCAACGATAATTAAGAAAATCATCGAAATGGCAATACCCAATGCACGCAATAAAAACGCTTGTGATTTGGCTTGCTCCTCTTGTTCGCCAGTGTACTTCACCGTAATTCCTTCGGGAACGGTGTAGGAACCCATCAAATCCTTGATTTGATCGTTTATTTCTGTTGCATTGTAACCATCCAACACATTGGAAAACATGGTTACCACTTTTTCCATGTCTTTTCGTTTTACAGAGCCAAAAGTGGATCCATATTCGATACTTGCAACAGCAGAAATAGGAACCTCTCTTTTATCGCCAAACTTATCTCTAAATCCTATTTTCTTATTGACAAGAGCATTGATATCATACCTACTTGCAGTATCCAATCGTAAGAAAATAGGATAGTCGTCTTCCCCTTCCTTAAATTTGGAAACTTCTAGTCCAAACAAAGAAGTACGTAAATCTGTGGCAATGCTTGAGGTAGAAAGCCCAAATCTTCGCGCTTTCTCTCGGTCAATTCGAACCACTACCTCTGGACTACCCAAAGAAAGATCTGTCTTCAATTCTTCTAGCCCTGCAATTGAATTGGACTCCAAATAAGCTCTGGTCTCTTCGACAAAGGCAATCAATTGCGTGTAATCCTCTCCTACAAATTCAATATTGACTGGATTTCCTACCGGAGGACCATTTTGCTGCTTATCCACAGTAATCAGCACCCCTGGGTATACTTTTGCCAATTCACGAATCACTTCCATCGCCTCATTGGTGTCAATTCCTTGACGATCAATGTAATCTACAAAGCCAATCGTAATTTTTGCCTTGTGAGGCGTGGATTGCAAGCTAGGACCTTGGGTAGGATCCCCCGTCCCTTCTCCAACTTGCGTAATAATAGATTCAATGATTCCACCGTAAGGGCCCAACTCCTCCAGCATTTCATCTTCCATGGTATCGACAAAAGCATTGGTTGCTTCTATACTGGTTCCTATTGGAAACTCAATAAACACATTCACCAATTGCGGTTGATTGTCTGGGAAGAAAAGTACTTTTGGTGAACTGATACCCAATAATCCAAGGGAAAAGATCAATAGCCCAAAAGTAGCTCCAAAAATAAAATAGGGGTTCTTACCACGCAAAGCAGTATGTAATGTTCGTTCGTACCCATTCTCTAACCGAACTAGAAATACGGTTTGAAACCATCGAATTGCCTTCCGTAACAAGAAAACATTGATCAAAGTAAACACCGCAGCAATCTCAGAAAGAGATCCCAACGCATTCCACCCAATCAAATAGAAAAGCAGTCCTAGTCCTGCCAAACTTCCCGCTACGCGCAAACTGCTTTTTGTTGGTTTCTCCTGAGTCAAGTCCTCAATCTTCATCAGCAAGGAAGTCATTACTGGATTGATGACCAAAGCCACAAACAAAGAGGCAGAAAGCACGATAATCAAAGTGATAGGCAAGTATTTCATAAACTCGCCTACCAAATCATCCCAAAATGCAAGAGGCAAAAAGGCGGCCAAAGTAGTTAGTGTGGAGGTGATGATTGGCCAAGCCACTTCTCCTACCCCTTCTTTAGCTGCTTGAACAGCAGGTTTACCCTCTTGCATAAGTCGATAAATGTTCTCTACCACCACAATTCCATTGTCCACCAACATTCCTAAAGCAAGAATAAGGGAAAATAGCACCATCAAGTTCAACGTGATGCCGAAGGCATTCAACACCAAGAAGGAGATGAACATGGATAGTGGAATTGCAGATCCCACAAAAAGAGCATTGCGAAAGCCCATAAAAAACATGAGGACCAAAACCACTAGGATAATTCCAAAAATGATCGAATTTTCTAAGTCACTAACCTGAATGCGAGTTTGCTTGCTTTGATCGTTCGTAATGGAGATTTCTAAATTTTCAGGAAATCGATTTGCCTTGGTAGTTTCAATAATTTCTTTGATCTTATCTGCAGCATCTAATAAATTCTCTCCACTTCGCTTGGTTACATTAATTGTAATTACTGGAAGATTCTTACTTCGAGCATAAGAGATACGGTCCTTAAAAGTGTCTTTTACCTGGGCTACATCCCGTAAATACACAATCTTTTGTTGGTCCGTCTTTACAATAATGTTCAACAATTCAGATGGATCTGCAAACTCCCCGTCGATGCGAAGAGTGCGCTCAAAATCTCCGTTTTTAATGCTCCCTCCAGATATGGTTAAATTTTCGGTTTGAATAGCCCCAGAAATATCTCCAAAACTCACTCCCACTGCTTCCATTTTGTAGGGATCCACATTAATTTGGATTTCCCGCTCTACTGTACCAGCGAGATCAGCCTTGGAAATCTCAGGCAACTTCTCAATGGCATCCTCTAAATACTCCCCAAATCGCTTCAATTCTTGCTCCGAATAAGGGCCAGAAATATTCACATTCATGATTGGGAAGTCAGAGGTATTCACCTCCAGGACATTTGGATCTCGATCCAAATCATTAGGCAATTCACTTTTTGCTTTATCTACTGCATCCTTAACATCTTGAATTGCTTTGGAAATTTGAACTCCAGGAGTAAATTCTATTACAATAGAAGAGAAATCCTGAACAGAGGTAGATTTAATGTCTTTGACATTATTTAGCGACTTCAACTCCTTTTCGATGGGACGGGTAATCAGGTTTTCCATATCGACGGGTGAATTACCCGGGTAAGGAGTTCCTACATACACCGTTGGAATCACTATTTCAGGGAAACTTTCCTTGGGCATGGTGCGGTAAGCACCAAGTCCCAGTACAGAAATAATCAGTGTCAGGATAACAATAGAGGTGGAATTGGCTACACTAAAGCTTGAAATTCCGAACTCTCTGGTAATTTTTGATTTTTGAGAACTGTCCATGACTATTGCTTAGAAACGTTCACGCTAAAATTATCACCTACTTCACGGAATCCTTTGTCTACCAAAATTTCAGTCCCTACCAATCCTTCTCTAATTTCAGTTTGATCTCCTGTTGTATACCCACGGGTCACATAATTCTTCTTTGCCAGTCCATTTTCCACCACAAAAAGATAATCTCCCTTGGTGTCAGATAAAATTAAGTGAGCCGGGACAACCACACTCTCAGCATTTTTGTAATCCTGGATCTTCAAGACTGAAATCATATTGGGCTTTACTTCAGGAAGATGTGGAAGAAAAACCTCTACCTTAAAGGTCCTATTGTTTGGGTTGATAATCGAACCCGTCGCAGACACTTTCGTCCACAAAGACTTGTTGATAGATGGAAAGCTGATTTCTACAGAATCTCCCTTAGCGAGTGCACCGATATAACTTTCTGAAATATCCGCCTCAATAAACAAATCCCGTTCGCCTACAAACTGGAAAAGCTGTGATCCTGGCTGAACCAATTCTCCCAACCGTACACGAACAGTCTCCACTGTTCCATCAAATGGAGCACGGATAATAGATTTTGCCAATTGAGTTTTCATGGAAGCAACACTTTTTTCCAAG
Source organism: Algoriphagus sp. (assembly GCA_030729785.1). Classification (GTDB taxonomy): domain Bacteria; phylum Bacteroidota; class Bacteroidia; order Cytophagales; family Cyclobacteriaceae; genus Algoriphagus. Next base: position 26,662 of record JANQWS010000022.1, read on the forward strand.
CCTTCTTTGCGGCTCTTTGCTTCCAAATACTGGATTTCTGTTCCAATCTTTTGACCCCAAAGTCGCTCCTGCTTTTCAAAAACCGTACGCGCTAAGTCAAGGCTATTTTCCATTTCTTCAATGCTTCGTTGGATAGATTCTGCATCAACTTTAGCCAAAATTTGTCCTTTTGCTGCACGCATTCCTTCAATAGCTGGGATTTCAAGAATCCTTCCCACCGTTTCAGCACTGATGTTGACATTCTTTTTGGATAAAACAGAACCTGTGACCTCCACGTAATGCGTAAACTCACCTTTTTGAGCTGGAACTGTAGTAATCAACAGCGGCTTCTTGGCAGAGGCAGCAAACTCAGGATCAGTTGCTATCAATTCTGCCTCTAATGCTTTGATTTGAGTAGTAATTTCAGAAAGATCACTTTTTAAAGCTTCCAATTCAGCTTTTTTAGCTTCTAGGTCATCTCCAGTACAGGAGACTACCCCGAGCAATAGGATCATTAGGGTAACAAAAGTGAGTTGTAATTTCATGAGAATAAAATTGAGTTGAAATCGTTGGTTTAGTTTGTCAAATCAGGGCTTAATAAGCCTAGGGCTTTTTCAAGGTTTACTTTAGATATTAAGCCATCGTAGATGGCACCGAGGTAATTAATTTCTGCTTGAATTAAAGCAGCATCTGCTTCCACTACTTCCAAATTGGAGCCTACCCCTTCCTTGTATTTTATGCGTGCTATTTGATAGACTTCGGTAGCAAGCGCTAAATTTTCCTGCTGTACATCCAAAATCCGCAAGTCGTTTCTGAGGTTCGCTTTCGCGGTATACAGTTCATTTACAAAAGACTCCTTTAAGAAGGAACGCTGATTTTCCAATTGATTTATCTGAACTCGATTTTTTTGAATTCGTGCTGCCTTAAAAAATCCATCAAAAATGGGTACCGACATACTTAAGCCAACCAAGGAACTCCCAAACCAGTTGTCGCTATTAAAAACAGTAGTCAATTCATTGCCAGCACCACTTCGTCGGGCATTTCCTACGAAGTTAATTTTAGGCATGTATTGACTATGGTTGTTTTTCAAGTCTAGTCCCGCAAGGGTCAGTTGAGTTGAAAGCTGCTCAAGTTCCACTCGCTCACCCCCTTCTTCTCCAAGTAAGATCAGTGCCTCTTCTTTGGGGGATAATTCCTCCAAAGATTCCGTCAAAAGGACTTCATAATCCATGGGCAATCCCATTTGCAGCTTTAGAATCTGCATGCTCACATCCAAAGCGGTGAGGCTCCGTTGCCCTTGTGTATAAGTATTGTTTCGTTGAACTTGCACCCGAGACACATCTACTCGCTCTACAAATCCGGCCTCATGCAAGGCCGAAGTCTCCTTTAATAAGGTGTCTATACGAGCTAAATTAGCCTCAGCAAGTCGAATTCGCTGTTGATTTACCAGGACCCCGAGGTACGATTTTTTGACATTTTCTACCACGTCAATTTCCGCCTTTTTTAAGTCTTTATTAGTTAGATCAAGGAGGGTTTTAGCTGCACGCAAACCCACAAAAAAGGAGCCGTCAAAAATCATTTGTGAAACATTAACCCCCAAACCAGAGGAGTAACTAACCCCAAAACGAGCAGGAATCACATCGCTTGGATTTGATGGATCACCAAAGGGAGGTTGGTTAGGTAAGAAGACCACTGGAATTTTTGGATTGTAGTCCAGATTATAAGATCCATTGATCTGAGGCAATCCAAGTGCAGTGGTCTCTTTAATGGTGGCCTTGGAAATCAAGAGCTGCAACCGTGCATTTTTGGCATTTGGATTGTTTTCTAAAGCATAAGTAATCGCGTCCGATAACTTTAATTCTACGAGTTGCTGCGCCGCAGCCTGGGATGCACTTAGCCCTACAAATACAAGTAGGAGTAGGTATTTTTTCATTCGAAGTTGGTTTAATTCAATAGGTCTTTTTGTGTTAAATAAGCTTGTCTTCCCTTCTCAGAAAAAATCCCATGAAGGAAATGATCAAGGACAATCATCTGTTCTTCTACCAAATTATAGGATGGATCAGCAAAATTTTTAGGATCGAAAGCTTGAGTGATTTGAGAAAGCCTCACCTTCGCCAAAATGTGTGAATCGATTTCAGGACGGAAATATCCCAAGGCTTTACCCCTCTCCAAAACGTTAATTAAGTCCGCCTTAATCACATCCTCCTTAAAGGATTCAAAATAACTCCATGCCTCTGGAAAATATTTTTGAATTTCCAAAATCACCAGAGGATTAATTGAGGTCAGCCGCTCTCGCATCATCTTTGAAGTATTGACCAAGTGCTCAATCACTCCATCTAATTGCCCTGATATAAAGTCAAGACGCTTGGTATCTTCAATTAAAATAGTTTCAAATACTGCCTTTACCAGGTCTTTCTTATCTTCAAACTCCTGATAAATCGTTTTTTTTGATACCCCCACTTGCCTAGCCAAATCCTCCATGGTAATAGTACGCACACCAAATCGTGCAAATTGTGCTATGGCTACCTCCAAAATACGTTGACGAACTTCCACTGAATGCTACGAGCTTGTTTGC
>JANQWS010000022.1:29315-35137 GCA_030729785.1 Algoriphagus sp.
CCTTCGAAATCTTCCCTAGAAGTTTTCAGATTCTAAAACCCAAATGCTTACTTTTGTAACATACCGCCCAAGGACATGATTTTCTTCTTTGAATCCCCTCAAAAACTCATCTACGGAGTTCAAGTACCCCACCCAATTTCTCGCGAAGACCAAGAAAAGCTCTGCTGGCTTTTTGGAGAAGCAAGCGCCCTACCCAGTGAAAAGGTAGCAGGCACCTACGCCGGACCTCGCAAAGAAATGATCACTCCCTGGTCGACTAATGCGGTAGAAATTACAGGAAACATGGGGATTTTAGGGATTCAACGCATTGAAGAGTTTACCCCCCTACAACCTGGAGAAGCGATCGACCCCATGCTCCAAAAAGCATACGAAGGACTAGATCAGGAGATTTTTACCATCCACCTCCAACCGGAATCCATTCAATCAATAACGGATATTGCTTCATACAATACTTCTGAAGGCCTTGCCTTAAGTCAAGAAGAGATAGATTACCTCAATCAGGTATCCTCCGAATTGGGACGCCCCTTGACAGATTCAGAAGTATTTGGTTTTTCACAAGTCAACTCCGAACACTGCCGCCACAAAATTTTCAACGGCACCTTCGTCATCGATGGGGTAGAAAAGCCACTGACACTTTTTCAATTGATCAAAGAAACTTCCAAGCGTCATCCCAACCGAATTGCCTCTGCCTACAAGGACAATGTGGCATTTATTCAGGGACCATCCATCCAACAATTTGCTCCTAAAACGCAGCACCAAGCCGATTTTTTTGAACCAAGAGAAATAGATACTGTCCTGTCGCTCAAAGCGGAAACCCACAACTTTCCAACCACTGTGGAGCCCTTCAATGGTGCCGCTACTGGTGCCGGTGGGGAAATCCGTGACCGACTCGCTGGAGGCACGGCTTCCATCCCACTAGCAGGTACGGCCGTATACATGACTTCGTACGCAAGGTCAGAAGCCGGACGAAGCTGGGAAAAAAATCTCCCTGCACGCCCATGGCTCTACCAAAGCCCAATGGACATCCTGATTAAAGCCTCCAACGGAGCTTCTGACTTTGGAAATAAATTTGGCCAACCCCTCATCGCAGGCTCGGTACTCACCTTTGAACACGAGGAAAATGAGAAGCAGCACGGTTTTGACAAGGTGATCATGCTCGCAGGAGGTGTAGGATTTACCAATGCCAAGTATACCAAAAAAGCGGATCCCAAAGCAGGTGACCAGATTGTCATCATGGGAGGGGACAACTACCGCATAGGTATGGGTGGATCGGCAGTGTCTTCCTTAAACACCGGGGAACTATCCAACGCCATCGAACTGAATGCCATCCAGCGCTCCAATCCGGAAATGCAAAAGCGCGTTTCCAACGTGATTCGTGCCATGGCAGAAAGCGAAAACAACCCCATTGTCTCCATTCACGACCACGGCGCAGGTGGACACCTCAACTGCCTATCTGAATTGGTCGAAAGTACGGGAGGCACCATTCACATTGATCAACTCCCCGTGGGAGACCCTACCTTATCTGCGAAGGAAATCATCGGCAACGAATCCCAAGAACGTATGGGATTGGTAGTTGGGAAAAAAGATATTCCTTTATTGCAACAACTCTCCGAGCGGGAACGCGCCCCTTTTTATGTGGTAGGCGAAACGACCGGAGACATGCATTTCAAGTTTGAAAATCAGAAAACTGGTGAAAAACCGGTAGACTGGAATTTAGGATACCTGTTTGGCTCTTCTCCAAAAACTATTCTTGAAGATGTGACTGAAAAAAAATCTGCCTTTGCAGATACTTCCCACCAAGAAACCCTACTCCTCACCTATCTTAAAGAAGTACTTCAACTTGAAGCAGTAGCCTGTAAGGATTGGTTGACCAATAAGGTTGATCGCTCCGTAACTGGGCGTGTAGCTACCCAGCAAACTGTGGGCGAGATTCAATTACCACTAAACAATGTCGGCGTCATGGCGCTGGACTTCACTGGCCAAAAAGGCATTGCAACTTCCATCGGCCATGCACCGGTAGCAGCATTAGCCAACCCAGAAGCAGGTAGCCGCTTGGCCATTGCTGAAGCACTGACCAACTTGATCTTTGCACCCATCACGGATGGACTAAAGGGAATCTCCCTTTCTGCCAATTGGATGTGGCCGGCAAAAAATAAAGGGGAAAACGACCGTCTGTACCGTGCAGTGCAAGAGGTTTCTGAGTTTGCCATTGCCTTGGGAGTCAACATTCCTACTGGAAAAGATTCTCTTTCCATGACCCAGAAGTACCCTGGAGGCAAAGTGGTGTACTCCCCAGGCACGGTAATTATTTCTGCTATTGGTGAATGTACTGACATTCAAAAAACGGTAAAAACAGCCCTTATTCCTCAAGAAGGCACAAAGATCTTGTATCTTGACTTCTCCAAGGATGCCGCCAAGCTTGCAGGTTCATCGCTCTACCAAGCACTGAATAAAGTAGGTCAAGAACCACCTTCCGTAGTAGATGCAGCCTATTTTGCCAATGCTTTTGAAACCGTACAGCAGCTTATCTCTCAAGGATTGGTCCTTGCGGGTCACGATATTTCTTCCGGAGGTATCCTTACTGCCCTTTTGGAAATGTGCTTCCCAAGCCAATCCGCAGGCATACAAGTGGATGTGGCACAACTTGATGAGAAAGACTTGGTAAAAGCCTTTTTCTCGGAAAATCCAGGTGTCCTCATTCAAGTGGAAGCAAATGGAGAAGTAGAAAACCTCCTTGCAGCTGCTCAAATCGAATTTAAAACACTAGGAACAGTTACCCTTACCAGCAAAATCGAACTTGCTTCCCAAACCCTGGCGGTCTCCGAATGGAGAGATCTTTGGTTCCGCTCCTCCTACCTACTTGATAAAAAACAGAGCGGGGAAAAGTTAGCACTCGAGCGATTTACCAACTACAAAAATCAACCCCTGCAGTACAGCTTCTCCACAGGATGGGAAGGGAAGTTTGCAAACTTGGGACTTGACCCATTCCGTACCACAAAAGGAAAAGCGACCGCAGCGATCATTCGCGAAAAAGGAGTGAATGGAGACCGAGAAATGGCTTATTCCCTATGGCTTGCAGGCTTTGAAGTCAAAGACATTCACATGACCGACCTAATATCTGGTCGAGAAGATTTGAAAGACGTACAAATGATCGTCTTCGTGGGCGGATTCTCTAACTCCGATGTACTAGGCTCTGCCAAAGGTTGGGCAGGTGCATTCTTGTACAACCCGAAAGCCAAGCAAGCCTTGGATTCATTTTACGCGAGACCTGACACGCTTTCTTTGGGGGTTTGCAATGGCTGCCAGTTGATGATTGAACTAGGACTAATCACTCCTGATCACACTGAAAAACCAAAGATGGAGCACAATGCCAGCCACAAGTTTGAGTCCTGCTTCGTGAATGTAACCATCCCAGAAAATAAGACGGTGATGCTAGGAAGCCTAAGTGGACAGCGCCTTGGCGTGTGGGTGGCACACGGAGAAGGAAAATTCAATTTGCCACAAGGGGAAAAAGGGTACCATTTCGCGATGAAATACAGCTACAGCTCCTACCCTGGAAATCCAAATGGATCAGACTTTGCAACGGCTGGTATCGCTTCGAAAGATGGAAGACACTTGGCCATTATGCCACACATTGAGCGTAGCTTGAAGCCTTGGAATTGGGCCCACTACCCGAATGAGCGTAACGATGACTTTACCCCTTGGATGGAAGCTTTCGTCAATGCAAAACACTGGGTAGAAGCACAAATCAACTAGGTCTTACCTAGTTGATTTTCAATTTTTTTATAAGGGATGACTATTGAGTACCAACCCATCCTTAACCGTTTTGAGGTAGGTAACGGCTTTGCCATCCTCGCCTACTTCACAGACCCGGTAACTTGGGAAAGGATTGCCCCAAGATCCTCCAAAATGGCCCGCCCACAAAAAAGGCTTCCTTTTATACACCATCAGTCCATCTAGGTCATGATCGTGGCCATGAAAAGTGGCCTTTACATTGGGGTAAGAAGCAATCAGGTCCATAAACTCTTGGCAAGCGACCCCATTTCGCGTCCAATCCTGCTGAGAGATATGGATAAATACATACACCTGCTCCATCTTTTCGTAAGAAGACAACACCTCCTTCAAGTAATTCAAATCCGCACAGAGGTAATCTCCAGCCACATTGGAGGAATCTAATAAAATCATGGCGAACCGATCCTTAATAACAAAGGAGTGGTTAGTCGGATGGCCCATGATTCGAAGAAAAGCATCCGCATCCACCCGATCGTGATTGCCTCGTGTAGCGAAAGTTGGAAATTGAACTTGATCATACACGGTCTTTACCTCAGGCAGAAAAGAAGGCATATCGTGAATCAAGTCCCCATTAAAGACCACAAAATCTACTCCTTTTTCGCGATGAATTGCATCAATCAGTTGCCGATGAGATCCTTCAAAATCCGTATTGGACTGTCCCCAGTGTCCATCTGAAGCGGTGATAAACTTGAGCCGGGTGGCTTTGGGGACAGTTACCTGTCCGTAACTTGCAAAAGGTAGAGTCAGTATCCCTGTGCTGATTAAACTGATTTTCTGGAGGAAAGGACGTCTATGCATGGCTTGAAAATACAACATTGACTACAATTTTAGAAGTGTGATACTTCTTTAAAAAAATCTTTCTACCCATTATCCTCAAGAGGCATTGAACAGGTCCTAGCCTTTTCCTTAACCAGATTGTGGAATACCTGACTTTTGCTTACTTTTCGAAAAACCACCCTTCCCATGCGAAACTACTTGTTCACCTCTCTGTTTCTTTTTATCGGCTTGAGTCTATCCGCACAAACCCTAGATAAAGCGCAATTGGATGCGCTCACGGAAAAACACTGGCAAGCTGGACTCCAGTTACTGAATGAACTAGTTTCCATGCCCAATGACGCCGTATTCCCCGAGCAAATCAAAGTAAATATCGCCTGGTGTGAGGCCGCCTTTTCTCAGCGAAATTGGTCCGTAGAGCGCTTGGAAACAGGTGGAATTCCGTTGCTACTTGTTGAAAAGAAACAGCTAAATGCTAAAAAAACAGCTCTTTTCTACTTTCACGTAGATGGGCAAGCAGTAGATATCAGCAAATGGGAGCAAAAAGATGCCTACCAACCTGTATTGAAGGCACAAACATCCGCAGGAACTTGGGAAGCCCTCCCAATGGAAAGGCTACAAACTGAATACAATGCCGATTGGCGGATATTTGGTCGCTCCACATCTGACGATAAAGGCCCTTTGGCTATGCTAATCACGGCCTGGGACGCACTTTCCGAAGCAGGAATCACCCCAGATTACTCAGTCAAAATCATCCTGGACTTTGAGGAAGAACAAGGTTCACCCCGACTTCCAGCAGCCGTAGTCAAACACAAGGAAAAGCTTGCTGCTGACCTAATGCTCATCATGGATGGCCCTCGCCACACTTCCAATCTGCCTACACTCAGTTATGGTGCTCGAGGTATCTCTGAATTATTTTTGACTACCTATGGTCCCAAACTCCCCCAGCACAGTGGGCACTACGGTAATTATGCCCCCAACCCTGCCCTGCTGTTGTCACAGCTACTTTCCTCCATGAAAGATGATACGGGCCGCGTAGTGATCCCAGGATTTTACGATGGAATTTCCTTTACCGAAGCAGAACGCAAAATCTTCGCGGCTGTACCGGACAATGAGCCTGCAATTAAAAAACGACTTGGCCTTGGAAGAACCGATCAGGTGGGACAGAGCTACCAAGAAAGTATCAATTATCCTTCTTTGAATATCAAAGGGCTATCTGCAGGCTATACCGGCCCACAAGCACGAACCATCATCCC
>JANQWS010000023.1 GCA_030729785.1 Algoriphagus sp.
AGCAAAAGCGTGTCACCGTGGTGCGGGCAGTAAATTCTTTTGCGCAATGCTGGCAGATTCGTTGGACTTTGATGTTAGAACTCATTACGTATCATTAAATAGTATTAAGTGTAAATAAGTGCAATTAAGTGCAAAATAAAAAGGCCAAAAGCATTGAATTTTCTGAATAATCGGAATAAGGTACAAATGAGGTACAAAAATTAACTAAAAATAGCAGGAATAAATAAAAACAACCAAAGGTTGAAATTAGACCCAAAACGCTAAATTTGAGCTTTATTTCTAGTTTTGCTTGGATTTGCTGGGTGGTTGTTTTGGGAGTCTACTTCCCGATACAGAACTTACTAAAAATATTTGCCAGCAAGTCGTCGGTGGTGACTTCTCCGGTGATCTCACCCAGGTAGTGCAGCGCACGGCGAATATCCATCGCTAAAAAGTCGTTGGTCACCAATTGATCCAAGCCACCCAGGACCTCTAATAAGGACTCCCGCGTCTTGGTCAAACTGTCGTAATGCCGGACGTTGGTTACGATGGTATTTCCAGTACGGAATTTATCCAAATTGACTAGCTCTAGGATGCGTACCTTCAGCAATTCCAGGTTCTCCTTATTCCCCGCAGAGATGAACAGCATGTCCGGATATTTTGCCTGTAATTCCTTGACAATATTACCTTTAGCGGTATCTAATTTATTCCCCACTTTAAGATAAGGAACCCCTAGATTTTCTAATTTATTTAGGTCCCGATGCACTTCCACTAGATCGGTATCGCTCAAGTCAAAGAGGTATAGAATCAGGGAGGCGGTACGCATCTTTTCCTGGGTCCGGCTCACGCCAATAGCTTCAATTGTGTCGGTCGTTTCCCGTAATCCTGCGGTATCGATAAATCGGAAGATCACCCCACCCAAACTCAGTTCGTCTTCAATAAAGTCTCGCGTAGTACCCGCAATGTCGGAGACGATGGCTTTTTCCTCGTTGAGGAGTGCATTCAATAGGGTAGACTTGCCTGCATTGGGCTTGCCTGCAATCACGGTGGGCACACCATTCTTGATGACATTGCCCAAGTCAAAACTTAGAATTAGTTCTTCCACGAGCCTAAGAATGCGTTCTACGAGTTGGCGCAGTCCCTCTCGGCTCACAAACTCCACGTCTTCCTCAGAAAAATCGAGCTCCAACTCAATCATCGAAGCAAAGTGAATCAGCTTGTTGCGGAGCTCTTGAATTTCGGAACTAAATCCACCACGCATCTGATTGAGCGCGGCTTGATGGCTGCTCTCGGAGTCGGAATGAATCAAGTCGGCGACAGCTTCTGCTTGAGCCAAGTCAAACTGCCCATTTAAGAAGGCCCGCTGCGTAAATTCCCCCGGCTTGGCTAGTCGAATCCCCTTGCGCACAAAGAGCTTCAGTACCTGATTGACGATGTAGGAAGAGCCATGGGTGGAGATCTCTACTACATTTTCCTTGGTAAAGGAGCGAGGACCTATAAATAAGGATACGAGTACTTCGTCGATGATCTTTTCGCCATTACGAATGGTTCCCAGATGGATAGTATGGGAGGGCTGTTCTTCTAGATTTTTCCCAAAAAAAACCTCATTGCATACACGAATGGCATCCTTCCCTGAAATACGAATTACGGCAATAGCGCCTACACCCTGAGGGGTAGCTAAGGCAATAATGGTGTCCTCGCGCTCCGAAAGAGTGAAACTCATGGGGTCTTTTTAAAGGCTTTATCAATCAAATCTGCCAATCCTGCCAAGAAGGCCTCAGGGGCTCGATAGCCTGGGAGCTGGGCAATATTTTGTAATCCGGGCTCGATCACCACAAAGTTGGGGTAGGAATTGACCCGCATGGCAGCAGCCATCTCAGCTTCAGTATAGGTTTTCCCCATAAATGGAAAGCTCCGCTTGGTATCTTCAGCATTGAGCTTTACAGCGTAAAAATTCTTTTGAAAATGGGCGATTACCTGAGGGTCAGTAAAAGTATCTTTATCCATCTTCTTGCACCAGCCACACCAGTCGGTATAGACATCTACTAAGATCATTTTTGGATTCTTTTCATTGGCAGCGATAGCCTCCTCAAACTTCAACCATTGGATTTGGTCCTGGGCTTGGAGGTTCATGCTGAGCAGAATAAAAAGCAATATGAGTGAATAGACTTTCATAGATGTGTTTTCAAGAGTCAAACGCAGGGCTAGATTTAGAAGTTCCACCGATCCCCAAGGGCCAATTTCCTTTGATCAGGGCACTGCAAAAGAAAAAGGCACCAGCTACGGCCACCATCATGCCTGCGATGGAACTGTCGATCCAATACGCAAGATAGTATCCCAAAATGGCAATTAAAATTCCTAAGCCTGCGGTGAGCCGAAGTAGGGGGATCAAACTCTTGGTCCAGAGGTAGGCGGTGGATGGGGGAACTACCAGTAAAGCGACCACCAAAATTGCTCCAACCGACTCAAAGCTAGAGACGGTAGTGTAAGACACCATGCTCATCAGCGCCAGGTTGACTCCCTTAGCGGGAATACCGATGGCCGAACTAAAGTGCTCGTCAAAGCTGGTTAGGGATAATTCCTTAAACAATAGGTAGATAAATCCAGTAACCAAGAAGAAGTTGAGCCCGGCCAACCAGGTGACACGAGGCCCTAAATTGATTCCGCTTGGAGTGATCCAGAGGTCAATGGGTAGGTAGGCTATTTCCCCATACAATACACATTCCTGGTCTAGGTCTACCTTGTAGGCAAAGAGATTGATTAGAATAATACCAATGGCAAATAGGAGGGTGAAGGTGATGCCGATAGAGGCATCGAGCTGCACCTTTGCTTTTTTGCGGAGCGCATCGATCATGAGCGTAGACAGGATGCCCAGCAGGCCTGCTCCGATGATGACTTCCAAACTGCGTTGGCTACCAGATACAAAGAAGCCGATTACAATGCCTGGAAGTACAGCATGAGAGATGGCGTCACCGGTCATGGACATTTTGCGAAGCAATAGAAACACTCCTAGAAAGCCACAAGAAATAGCAATCAAAGCTCCAGTAAGGATAATCAAGAAGGCATTGGTGTCAAAGGTCATGAGATTCTCTTGGGATAGTTTCTTGATGTGGGTCAAGGGCAGGATAATTGAGTCGCTGCTCGAGCAGGGCTTCAAGTTCAGGAGTCAGTAGGTGCTCCATCTGTTCGGCAGATTCGTGCACGTGATCAGGAGCAATGTTCATAAATTCGTTGAGGTACACTTCCCATAAACGGTGGAGACGGACAATCCGCATCGCATCAGAAGTGCCTAGGGAACTGAGTTGAACGCCTTGGGAATCTTGAATCACTAGACCTTGCCTGGTAAGTAGCTGAAGGGAATGGGCAATTTCCTTTTTGTGAAAGGGGTATAGCGCATAGATTTCTTCTAAGGTCATACTCCCTTGATTCACCTCTCTTGCTTTAAATAACGCCTTCATTAAGTGATCTCTGTGGGTTTTGTTGAGGTAGCTTCGACGGGCAATGAAGCGCTTAATGATCCCACTTTTGGGCGAAAATATAAAAGAGATTAAGGCAATCAAGGATAAGAAAACGACCACCCAGGGTCCTGTTGGCATCTGCGGAACCACGAAGGAAACGTAGGTGCCTAATATCCCAGATAGAATGGAAAAGAAAGCAGCAAGCAGGAGCAATGGCTGCAATCGATCAGTCCAAAAGCGTGCTGCTGCCCCCGGTGTGATCAGTAGGGCAGCCATTAATACTACCCCAATGGCTTGAATTCCAATTACCACAGCCAAAATCAAAAGTACATTGAAAATAAAGCGAATGCCCTTCATCGGAAACCCGATTGCCTTGCCAAATCCCGGATCAAAAACCATTAAGCGAAACTCTTTTAAAAATAGGCTCAGCACAAGTAAAATGGCCAGTGATAATCCTCCATACAGGAATAGGTCTGCTTCAGCGATGCCGATGGCATTTCCAAAAATAAAAGAATTGAGCCCTGCAATCTCAGGATTACCTGATTTTTGAAGCGCCGTCAAGGCTACTATTCCAATCCCAAAAAATATAGAAAGAATACTGGCGATGATGCTATCCTCACTCAGTTTCGTGTTTTGCTTGAGCCAGGAAGACAAAAAGGTAGCTAGGGCACCCGATAAAAAGGCACCAGTGACGATGTAGCGCGGGTCCTTTTCTCCAGCCAAAACAAAACCCAAGCAAATTCCAGGAAGTACCGCATGGGAGATCGCATCACCTAGCAATGCTTTCTTATCCAAGAAGGAAAAGGTACCCACGTAGGCCGAACCAATGCCCAGCAGCGTGATGCCCATCACCACCCAAGTGATGGAGGGATCTTGAAAGGTGAAGAAGTATAAAAAATCTTCCATAATCAGCGTTTCAAGGGGTTGAAATCTTGTTTGCGAATCAAATCAGTCACCTGAGTAAGTAGGTTGAGTTTGCCTCCATAGGTCTTACGGAGCAACTCTTCGGTCATCACTTGATCCTTAGGTCCAGAAGCCACCAGGTGCAGGTTGAGCATAATACACCATTCGAAGAAATTCATGGCACTGTGGATGTCGTGGTGGACTACAAGAACAGTTTTGCCAGCTCGGGCCATATCCTGGAGCAACTGGAAGATGGCCGTTTCGGTGGCCATATCTACCCCAGCAAAGGGTTCGTCCATCAAATACAGATCTGCTTGCTGGGCCAATGCTCTAGCGATAAACACCCGCTGTTGCTGTCCACCAGAAAGCTCGGAAATCTGCCGCTTGGAATAGGCCATCATGCCTACTTGATCCAATGCATCTTGAGCAATTTGGACTTCTTTTTTACCTGGGCGCCGAAATAGACCCAATTTTCCATAGGTACCCATGACGACCACGTCTAAGACGGATGCGGGGAAGTTCCAATCCACAGATTCTCGCTGGGGGACGTAGCTGATCCGCGAGCGAACATCAGGAAGAGGTTTGTCAAAAATTTTGATGTAGCCGGAGGTAGGTTGAATCAAGCCCATGATGGACTTAATTAGTGTGGATTTGCCGGCACCATTTGGACCGAGGATGCCAATCAATTGACCTGCTGGAAGACTCAAGTCTACATTCCAAAGTACGGGATGCTGGTCGTAGCTCACCGTGAGGTCATGTACTTCTAAGACGGGGTGGGGTACCTGTGTGATCATGGGAGAAGTTGGCTGTAGATAAGTTGAAGATTGGTTTCAAACATGCCTATATAGGTTCCTGCAGGGGTATTCGGTGCATCCAGGCTGTCCGTATACAAAGGACCGGCTAATTTGACCACCTGATTTTTTTCTGCGGCACCTCGTGCCACTGCTTGAAGCGCCTTGGGAGAGATGGTTTGCTCGGCAAAAATGGCTTTCACTTGATAGGTTTGAATGAGCGTGATCAATTCGGTGAGGTCCCGCAATCCTGGTTCACTTAGGGTCGAGAGCCCTTGAAGGGAATATACGGGTAGTCCATAGGCCTTGCCAAAATATGCGAATGCATCGTGTGCTGTCACTAAGACTTGGTTGTACTGAACTAAGTCTTGCACTTTTTCTCGGGTTTGTTGATCGAGCGCATCGAGTTGCTGCAAGTAGATTTGAGTAGTTGTTTGAAGCTGTGATTTCCAAGAAGGTTGCCAGAGTTGAAGTTCTTGGCTGGCATAGGCAAGTGCAGCGGACCAAAGGGAGATGTCAAACCAAACATGTGGATCTACGCTATGTGATTCGGGCCCGGATCGAATTAATTGGTCTGTGGGTATGCCTTTGGAAATATCAATTAGTACCTGCTGCTTGGCAAGCTTCTCAAAAATCTCAGTCATTTTCCCTTCAAGATACAGTCCATGGTAAACGACTAGGTCGGCTTGAGTAAGTAGGTCCAAATCGCGCACGGAAGCCTTGTACAAGTGTGGGTCAACACCTGCAGGCATCAAGGCAATGACTTCTGCCTGATCTCCTACGAGGACCTGAATGCCATCTGCCAAAATACTTGTGGTGGCCACGATTAGCGGTTTGGTACGTGTAGATTTGGAAGCTGAGGTGCAGCTACAAACAAGGAGAAGGAATAAGAAAATGTGCGTGACACGATTCATGATTGCAGGACGAGAATGTTGCTAGCTACATCTTTGGACATGAATAGGGTCTTTTTTTGATCAACAAGAATCTCGATTGATCCATCAAATTCTACTTTGTCGAGTATTTTGATTCGCGCACCGATGTAAGCGCCTACTTTATCTAAGTAGCGGAGAAAAGCTGCCGAACTGTCCTTGACCGCCACAATTTGTCCGCTTTGGTCAATATCCATCTCGTTTAATGCACAACGTGGACGTGTGCGGACGTCTCCATATGCGTCAGGAATAGGATCTCCATGCGGGTCAAACTTAGGGTAGTTGAGGTAGGCATCTAGTCGCTCGATAAGTAGGGGAGATTGGATATGTTCGAGTTGCTCTGCTACCTCGTGCACCTCATCCCAAGCAAAATGCAATTTATCTACCAAGAAGACTTCCCATAGGCGATGCTTGCGAATGGTCTGCAAGGCCAATCGCTTACCGAGTTCGGTGATTTGTAGTCCATAATACTTTCGGTATTGGATGACTTCTTTCTCTCCCAGCTTGCGGAGCATGTCGCTCACCGATGCAGGCTTTGTTTGGATCTGTGCTGCGATGTCGTTGGTAGAAACACTCTTTTTACCTTCTTCCGAAAGGTGGTAGATGGCTTTGAGATAGTTCTCTTCTGCGGTAGTTAATTCCATATCTGAATTGTCAATAAGACAAATATAAAAATAATATTAGATAAAGCTAAAAAATATATTTAGGTAGTCTAAATATGATGTGGATAACTCACGAGGAATTGGGGATTTGGATTTAGTATAAACTGAAATAAAAACTAGTCTAATCTAAAAAAAGCCCTATACTTTTCATTTATAGGGTATTATAGTAAAATAAAAAATTGCAAAGTGATCTGGAATCCTGTATCCTACGACTACTTGAATAGCTATTTCTTTATCGTACTAGGAAGTCTTATTGGCTAAAACTCAATAATGAGAGCACTAAAACTGAGGGTTGATTTGTGAGTTTACCTTCGTGATTTATTCCCAATGGAGAAGTGAATTAGCTCGACAAACAAGCGTTTTCAGGCAATCTATAGACCAGTGAACTGTAGAATTCCTCTCATCTTATTTTCTTGGCGGACCACTAAGTGTGCAGGGTTCAACAAAGTGAATATTCTATCAAGCTCTTATTATTCCCACTTCTTTCTACAAAAAAATCTATGAACTTCAGTCAGGATTTCTTTGTTTCGTGTTCTCAACTCAAAACCTATCGTTTCTATTAATGCGTGGAAACGACTACAAATTCAAAACTCATGGACATTAAATCTACTATCGAACTTGCTTGGGAAAATCGTGAATTGCTAAAGGATACAGCTACTCAAGAAGCTATTCGACGTGTTATTGCTGATTTGGATACTGGTAATTTACGAGTAGCCACACCAAATGATGGAGGGGACTGGATTGTAAACGATTGGATTAAAAAAGCAGTAATTCTTTACTTTCCCATCCAAAAAATGCAGACCATTGAAGTGGGACCTTTTGAATTTCACGACAAGATGGCCCTGAAAACGAACTATGCTGCTCAAGGAGTGCGTGTTGTGCCACATGCGGTGGCTCGATACGGTGCTTTTTTGGCCTCAGGAGTGGTGATGATGCCCAGTTACGTAAATATAGGGGCATACGTAGATTCAGGCACTATGGTAGATACTTGGGCTACGGTTGGCTCCTGTGCCCAGATTGGGAAAAACGTCCACTTAAGTGGTGGTGTTGGGATTGGAGGAGTACTTGAACCAGTGCAAGCTGCGCCCGTAATCGTAGAGGACGGTGCATTTATAGGCAGTCGCGTAATTGTAGTAGAGGGAGTCCGAATAGGTAAGGAAGCGGTCATAGGAGCAGGTGTAACCTTAACTGCCAGTTCAAAAATCATTGATGTAACAGGTTCAAGCCCGGTGGAATACAAAGGGTACGTTCCTCCTCGTTCTGTAGTAATTCCCGGTACAATTCCGAAGCAATTCCCTTCTGGCACATATCAAGTACCCTGTGCTTTGATTATTGGACAAAGAAAAGCATCTACAGACCTAAAAACTTCACTTAACGATGCGCTACGGGAGAATAATGTAGCTGTGTAAGTTAAGATGAGACTAGTGGTAATAAAATATTTTACAGGAGTACTTGTAAGTTTGATTTTGGTTGGATGCACTTCACGTTCAGAAGTGAATACGGGAGATAGTGAATTCAAAAACGGCAATTTTAAAAGTGCTGTTGCTGGATATTCGGAAAGCCTAAAAACTAGACCAAATGACTTTGATCTCTATTATGGAAGAGGTAGGTCGTATCAAGAAATGGGGAAAATGGTTGAAGCTCAAGCGGATTTTGAAAGAGCTTTGGCAATTGAGCCTTCTAATTTTCAAGCTTTATTGGGTATGTCAAATCTCCAGCTTGAGCGAAAGAATTATGCTAGTGCATTGCTTTATGCGACCAAAGCAGAAGAAATTCCGGGAGCTCCAGCCTTGGCTTCTTTGTTAAAAGGGAGAGCGCTGCATCAAATCGGATTACCTGAAGACGCCTTAAAAGCCTATGGAACTGCAATTCAGTTAGACAAAAACTTTGGACAAGCCTATTTCAACAGGGCCTTACTTAAAATTGCTTTAAAAAGGAACAAGCTTGCCTGTGAAGATTTTAAGTTGGCAATGGTCTTGGAATATCCTGGAGCAGAGGAGTCTTACCAAAAGTATTGTAAGTAAGATTTCTGATTATTCCGATTTTCAATTTTTGTTTTTGTCCACTAACGAAGGAAAAAATTCTATCAATGCTGATGTATTTCCTCGGAATGAGTACATAAGTGGTCAGAAGGGCTTTTTCCTGATCCTAGGCAGGTTTTGCAACTACTAATTTCTTTTCCAGTGCCTTCACAATCAGGACACGATAGGCGTCCTTTACCTCCACATCGTTCGCATTCGAAAAAATCGACGATATTAAACACATTTACTTTTTTAATCATTCCTGTGGCTCCGCAGCGACTGCAGCCTACCACCGTTTTGGCCTTGCAATAGGAGCAAGCCTGTTCAAGCTGTTTTTTCCCTAGACAAGTAGTACAATTCTCCAAGCGATAGCCTCGTCGATCACATTGTTCACAAGCTTGAATTTGTGCGAGTGGAACCTTCAGTTTTTCCTTCAGACGAGTTGCTGATTCGTAGTTTTGACCCGTGAATCCTGTCAAATCTAGGTACTTATTGACAAAGTTTTGACTGTTATCGTATTGTCCAAGTTGAAATAGAGTTTCGGAAAAAAAATAGGGCATCTCCTCGGGAAGGGGAAGTCCTGAATCAATCAGGTTTCGAAAGATAGAATTGGCTGTTTGGTAGTCGCTTCGCTCCATGGCAGCCAAGGCACCTTTCATCCAGCGGTCTGTTTGGCCAAGATTTACCTGTGCAGTTGTAGTTGCTACAAAATAAATTTGGAGACAAAAAAGTAAATAAAAGATTCGGGCTGTAGTTTTCAATTCATTCTAATTTTAAGCAAGTAAGTAACTGAAAATCGTTCATTCAAGAAAAAAAAGAGACTTCTGGAAAATAAATCTTCATTTTCGGTTTTATCTGGATAAAAAAGAGCTCCTAATTCAATAAAAAATAGGAGAAATCCCTTTTGCTTCAGTGAAAAGATGTTGATTTTTGAACTTTAACAAATTCTTTTCTACGTGATTATTGCTGTAATTGGAGGAGGAGCTGCAGGATTTTTTGCAGCCATCCATGCTAGTGGGCCTGGAATACAGGTAGTCCTTTTTGAAAAATCCCCCAAATTACTCTCCAAAGTAAAAATTTCTGGTGGGGGTCGTTGCAATGTGACACATAGATCCATGGAGATTTCGAAATTGATTAAGAATTACCCTAGAGGTGAAAAATTCTTGAAAAAAGCCTTTTCACACTTTTCAATCTCCGACACATTCGCTTGGTTTGAATCTAGGGGAGTGCCGTTGAAAATTGAAGACGATGGACGTGTTTTTCCCCAATCCAATACCTCCCAAACTATTGTTACTTGCTTGGAAGAAGAAGCCAAAATGATGGGTGTTCAAATTAAGCTTTCTAATGGGATCAAATCCATTCTTACCAAAGATCAAGGTTATATCCTGCTTACAGACAAGGAGGAAGTTTCCGTTTCAAAAATCATCGTTGCTTCTGGCGGACATCCTAATTTAGGAGCATATGAATACCTTAATCAATTGAATCATAAGCTAATAAAACCAATACCTTCTCTTTTTACTTTTAATACACCCCAAGAACCCATTCGTGAATTGATGGGCGTATCCATGCCGGATGCAGTGGTAAAGCTGGAAGGCACCAAACTCAGTTACCGAGGGCCAATCTTACTAACGCACTGGGGTATCAGTGGGCCTGCAGTACTCAAACTCTCGGCTTTTGGTGCGGATTGGCTTTACGAGCAGCAGTATAAAGCTCGGGCAATTATTCAATGGAATGCAGACTTGTCTGAACAAGCCTACGCAGATCAGCTTAGCAACTATGCACAACATCATCCCAATAGGAAGGTGCATTCCCATCCACTTTTTGGAATACCTGCACGCCTTTGGGAGCATTTCTGCAGCCAATCCGAAATTAATGAGGCACAACTATTTGGTCAACTTCCAAAAAGACTGCACAATAAGTTGGTGCAGTGCTTATTTTGCTATCCAGTAGCTATGCAGGGCAAGACTACTTTCAAAGAGGAATTTGTTACAGCTGGAGGGATATCTTTGGATGAGATTCATCCAGAAACGATGGAAAGCAAACTGTATTCGGGGATCTATTTTGCTGGTGAAGTACTCAATCTGGATGGGATTACAGGAGGTTTTAATTTTCAGGCAGCATGGACAACGGGTTACCTTGCTGGTCGATCTGCACGCTTGAATTCTAATTCAGTTGGGTAGATAAATCGCTAGGTTGAGGGAAAAGGACAAAAAAAAAGACAATACATATTGCCTTCTTTTTCAAATTTAATCCCCTTTAACTCTGTAAAATCCTACGAGTACATTAATTAGTTGAAATTTAGTAGTTTATCACTTCTTTAAGGTTAACTAAAAATGAAGTTGAGTTGAAGTTTTTACACCGTTTTCCATGCCAATTCTTTCTTCTTCTTACAGCCAAGTCCCACTACTTTACCTGAATGGTCACTTTGAAACGATCATTCCTAGTATTTGGAGAAGAATAGAAGGGGTCACTTACCTACGGGAAAAAATAAAAACTCCAGATGAAGATTTTTTAAATCTGGACTGGTCTCGAGTGGGATCAGATCGACTTTTACTTGTTTCTCATGGCCTGGAAGGGGATTCTCAACGCCATTATGTCCGTGCTTTGGTCAAATTATTTAATCAGCAGGGATTTGATGTGTTGGCATGGAATAATCGGTCCTGTGGGGGCGAACTCAACTTACAACCTGTTTTGTATCACCATGGTTCTAGTCAGGATTTGGATACGGTGATTCAGCATGTGATTTCTACAAATCAGTATGAGGAACTTTATTTGGCAGGAATCAGTATGGGAGGGGCACAAACACTTAATTACTTGGGTAAAAAAGGAAAAGAGGTCCCTTCTATATTAAAAAAAGCAGCAATATACTCTACTCCAGTACACTTGCCCTCCAGTGCAGCTACACTTCGTAGGCCAGCAAATCAATTTTACAAACAAAAATTTTTGGGGAAATTGAAAAAGAAAATGGAGGCCAAAGGAAAACAATATCCAGGATTGCTTGACTTGGAGCGTCTGCCAAAAGTCCGAGACTTTGATGAATTTGATACCCAGTATACGGCCAAACTTCATGGATTTGTAAATGCTACTGACTTTTACGAGCAGGCGAGCCCTCATACTCGCTTGAGAGACATCCAAATACCCACTTTGATTTTAAATGCTGCCAATGACCCCTTATTAGGACCGGAATGCTACCCCAAAGAAATTGCAAAAGGCAGCTCGGTAATATTCTTGGAAATACCGAATCGAGGGGGACACACCGGTTTTACGATTCCGGGCTCAGAATTTAACTATGCTGAGTATCGCCTTCTTGAGTTTTTAACACAAGATTTGCGGACTTAATTCAAGGATAGCTGGTCTTGGAATGCTGGTTTAGAATCGCTTGAGGACCATTTCAGCTACCGTACCTCCAATAGAGAGGGAACTGGTAGCAGCAGGGGAGGGTGCGTTGAGCACATTGATGGCATAAGCAGATTCGCGAATAGCAAAGTCATCCAAAAGGCCTCCAGTACGGTCACAAGCTTGAGCCCGAACACCTGCTCCGCCTTCCACGAGGTCAGACTCTTGGATTTCAGGGATCAGTTCTTGGAGAGCCTTAGTAAATGCGGATTTGGAAAAGGAACGATACAATTCGCCCAAACCAGTTTTCCAATACTTGGCAGCTACTTTTTGGAAGCCTGGCCAACCTAAGGTTTCAGCCAATTCGGCAAAATTCACATCAGTTTTCTTGTATCCTTCTCTTCTAAATGCCAATACAGCATTAGGGCCAGCTTCCACGCCTCCTTTTTTCATTCGAGTAAAGTGTACGCCTAGGAAAGGGAAGTTGGGATCAGGAACAGGGTAAATCAAGTTTTTGACTAGGTATTCTCGCTCCTTTTTGAGTTTGAAGTATTCCCCTCTAAAAGGAATGATTTTTACATCGTTGATGGAGCCATCATTCATTCGGGCTACCTTATCTGAGTAGAGTCCAGAACAATTTACCACCAACTTTGCTTGGAACGTACCTTTGGATGTTTCAATGTAGTTAAGTGAATCCTTTTGATTGATTTTCAATACTTTATGATCTAAAAAAATCGCACCACCTTGCTGCATAATTTTACGTCCATAGGCAAGAGCCACTTGAAGGTAATCCACGATTCCAGTTTGAGGAACATGTATTGCACCCACACCGACGCAGTGAGGCTCGTATTCTTTTAGTTCCCCAAGGCTTATTTGGCGAGTTCCGGTCAACCCATTTTCCAAACCTCTTTCTAATAGCATGGTTAGGAGCGGCTTCTGGGACTCACGTGTGGCTACGACGACCTTCCCCGTGATTTCGTAAGGAATTTTTTCTTCCTTGCAGAAATTAACTAGCTCATGGTAGCCATTGATGCAATTTATTGCTTTCAAGGACCCAGGTTTATAATACAAGCCGGAGTGAATGACCCCAGAATTATTGGCCGTCTGATGCTTGGCCAATTGGCTTTCTTTCTCCAGTACCGCGATTTTTAAATCAGGACGCGTACGTATCAACTTGTACCCTGTGGCTAATCCAACGATACCACCTCCCACTATAACTACATCGTATACCATCTTTTAAAATTTAAAAAACAAATATAGGAACGAAGTATACAATTTTATGGAACAGAATTTTTTTTAGGGAATTCAGAAATGCTTTCTCAAAAAGGATTTGATCCTACTTGTTTGTGGAGAAAGGGTAGGTGCTTAAAAATATCTCCTAACTTTGCAGCCTCAATGGAACGATCTGCTTTCCGACTTATGCTTCGATTTTTATTTGTAGGGTTTTTCTTTCTTTGGACATCGGTTTCTTATGGTCAATATATCCTCAGAGGAAAGGTGACGGATGCAGAAACGGGGGATCCAATTGCATTTGCCAATGTTTTTTTAGAGGGAAAAACTTCAGGAACCACTACAGATTTTGAAGGCAATTATTTATTAAGTGCGAGTTCAATAGGAGATACCCTCCGTGTGAGTTACTTGGGGTATACCACGCAGTCCAAGGCTTTATCCAAAACTTCGGAGCAAACGCTTAATTTTCAACTCTGGCCAGAGGCC
Organism: Algoriphagus sp.; assembly: GCA_030729785.1. Lineage (GTDB taxonomy): Bacteria > Bacteroidota > Bacteroidia > Cytophagales > Cyclobacteriaceae > Algoriphagus. The sequence continues at coordinate 13,796 of JANQWS010000023.1, forward strand.
TTTGAATTAGGAACTTTTGTATTTGAAGCAGGAGAAAATCCAGCTTTTGAAGTGATTCGGCAGGCAGTTTCTAAACGAGAAACCTACGACAAACGCAAACTACAGGCTTACCAAACGAAAAACTACACAAAAATCGAGATTGACATCGATAACCTTTCGGAATCCTTTAACCAACGAAAATCTGTCAGATCGGTGACGGCAGTATTGGATAGTATTCGAGAATTAAGGAATGAAGAGGGACAAAAGATTTTACCAGTGTTTTTTTCAGAAACTGTTTCTACCTTTTATTACCGCAATAATCCTGAATTGCGGAAAGAAGTAATCGAAAAGACTAAGGTCACCGGGGTAGGGATTACCGATGGATCCACGACCTCTCAAATCACGGGATCGGTATTTCAGGAATACAATTTTTACAAAAACTGGTTACAAATCCTAAACAAGGACTTTATTTCACCCATTTCAGATGGATGGAAAACCTATTACGACTACGATTTGCTAGAAGATGTCTTGGTGGGACAGGATAGTTGCTACAAACTTCAGGTGTATCCTCGTCGGGAGCAAGATCTTGCTTTCACAGGTACGATTTGGATCAAGAAAGACGATTATTCACTCAAACAAGTTGATTTGACTATTCCCAAAGCAGCTAATTTGAACTTTGTGGATCGAATCAAAATCCAGCAAGAACTTTTGCCCACAGCTGCAGGAGCATTAATGCCTTCCAAAACCCGTGTATTGGTTAAAATAGCCCAAATCACGAATAATTCTGCTGGCCTTTTGGCCAAGTTTTATACGGCCACTGATAGCATTGTGGTGAACCAGCCCTTGGAAATGGCATTTTTTGACCAGGCAGTGGTCTTGAAACCAGATTTTAATCAAGTCTCAGCGGATTATTGGAAAAACAGGCGACCTGACCCTTTGAGTGAAGAGGAATTGGCTGTTTTGCAAATGGTGGATACTCTGAAAAAAATTCCAATCATTCGCTTCTATTCAGAGTCTCTTAAATTTTTTGCCACAGGTTACCTACCGGTAAAAAAATTGGATTTGGGTCCTTGGACCGAGTTTGGAAATTACAACAATGTAGAGGGTTTGCGTCTTGGATTTGGATTGCGTACCAATTATAGCTTTTCCAATCGCTTTTTGGTAGAAGGATATGGTGCTTATGGTACTTTGGATGAGCGCTGGAAATATAAAATTGGTTCCACCTGGATTTTGTCTCGGAGGCATTGGACCACGCTGGGTGTTCGGGTAGGGCGAGAGTTGGATCAAGTAGGTTTGGAGATGGAAAACTTGGAGGGCAATTCCATTTTTTTGGCTGCAAGTAGGTTTGGCACACTTCGTAGACCCTTTGTATCCACCAATCAGCGGGTTACATTCCAGCGAGAATTCTTCAAAGGATTCTTGTTTACTTCAAGTTTGAACAAGAGTCAATTTGAACCACTTTTTGATTTTTATTTCTACGAAGAGGGATCTAAGGCCTTGCGAACCAGTTTCCAAGCCACAGAAATCCGAGCAAGTATTCGTTATGGTCGAGATGAAATTATCTTAATTAATGACAATAGTCGGGCCTCCCTTGGATCAATCAAATGGCCGATTGTAGCATTAAATTACACCAAAGGCCTTCCTAGCTTTGGATCCTCTTTGGATTACACCAAACTCAATTTCTATGTCTATCACCGGATCAATTTGGGGTTATTGGGAGTGGGGCGCTATGAAATAGATGCAGGAAAAATTTGGGGAGAGGTACCATACCCCATCTTAGAGAACCATTTGGGAAATCAAACCTTATTTTATACGACAGCAGCCTTCAATACGATGAATTTTAACGAGTTCGCCTCTGATAGATTTGTGAGTCTTCGCTACCGCCAATCGTTTGAAGGATTTTTATTCAATTCCATCCCTTTGATAAAGAAATTAAAGTGGCGGATGGTGGGTAATGCAAACGTACTGATGGGATCGGTTCGGGATCAAAATATTCTAAATACCCCACAAATGGGACCAGATGGAAGGGAATTGGAATCCTTTGGCCGTTTAGATCCTCAGGTTCCTTACGTGGAGTTGGGCTATGGTATTGAAAATATATTTCGGTTTTTCCGGGTGGATTTTTTTCATCGCATGACCTATTTGGATCGAACAGATGCTAGGCCTTTTCATGTCAAAGTCAGTGCCCAGGTGATTTTGTAAGCTTATTTTCTCCTTTCCTCTTTAAAATTTTCCATAGGGAATCCCTTTTGTGCATATTTGCACCTGCATTCACAGCCTGTTTGTATAGGCAGTAAAAAATATAAAATGACCAAGCAAATTAAAATTACCCTTCCCGATGGTTCGGTGAGGGAGTACGATCAAGGCATTACCGGACTACAGATTGCTGCAAGTATCAGCGAGGGTTTAGCTCGGAATGTGCTTGCAGCCAAGATTAACGGACAGGTTTGGGATTCCACCCGTCCTATTACTGAAGATTCTAGCCTGCAGTTACTTACATGGAACGATACTGAAGGAAAGAGTACCTTCTGGCATTCATCAGCTCACCTGATGGCAGAGGCTTTAGAAGCCTTGTACCCAGGGGTGAAGTTGGGAATTGGTCCATCCATAGAAACCGGCTTTTATTACGATGTAGATTTTGGTGACCATAAGTTGGAAGGGGATGAGTTGGAGAAAATTGAGAATAAAATGCTTGAGTTGGCAAGACTCAAATCAGACTATATCCGCAAGGAAATTTCCAAGAAGGAGGCCGTAAGCTATTTCCAGCAAAAGGGAGATGAGTACAAGTTGGACCTTTTGGAAGGATTGGAAGATGGTACGATTACGTTTTACGAACAGGGCAATTTTACCGATCTCTGCCGTGGGCCGCATATTCCGAATACTGGATTTATCAAAGCAGTGAAGCTCACCAACATTGCTGGAGCGTACTGGAGAGGGGATGAAAAGCGAAAGATGCTTACCCGAATTTATGGAGTGACCTTTCCGAAGGCACAAGAGTTGAAGGATTATTTGACGCTGCTTGAGGAGGCTAAAAAGCGAGACCACCGAAAGTTGGGTCGGGAATTGGAGCTATTCACCTTTTCAGAAAAGGTAGGCATGGGGCTTCCATTATGGCTACCTAAGGGAACACTTCTTAGAGAGCGTCTGATCAACTTTATGAAAAAGGCTCAGGACAAGTCTGGTTACCAGCAAGTCACTACACCTCATATTGGTCACAAAGCCTTGTACGAAACGTCAGGGCATTACGAAAAATACGGGAAAGATTCTTTTCAGCCAATTGCAACGCCTCATGAGGGAGAATCCTTTTTATTAAAGCCAATGAATTGCCCGCATCACTGCGAGATTTACAAACACAAACCTAGGTCCTACAAGGATTTACCTATTCGCTATGCTGAGTTTGGTACCGTGTACCGCTATGAGCAAAGTGGTGAATTGCATGGATTGACCCGTGTTCGTGGATTTACTCAGGACGATGCACACATTTTCTGTCGACCTGACCAGGTGAAAGAAGAGTTTATCAAGGTGATTGACTTGGTTTTGTATGTGTTTAAGGCATTGGGATTCAGTGAATATACTGCACAGATTTCCTTACGTGACCCAGAAAACAAGCAGAAGTATATCGGTTCGGATGAGGCCTGGGATAAAGCAGAAGCAGCGATCATTGAAGCTTCTGCCGAAAAGGGATTGGAAACAGTAACTGAATTGGGAGAAGCTGCCTTTTATGGCCCCAAACTCGATTTCATGGTAAAAGATGCCTTGGGAAGAAAATGGCAGTTGGGTACTATTCAGGTGGATTATCAACTACCAGATCGATTCCAATTGGAATACATCGGTTCGGACAATCAAAAACACCGGCCAGTCATGATTCACAGAGCGCCATTTGGTTCTTTAGAGCGCTTTGTAGCAGTACTTATCGAACACTGTGCTGGAGATTTTCCTTTGTGGCTTGCTCCAGAGCAAATTAATATTCTACCAATTTCTGAGAAATTCATTGCCTATGCAGAAGAATTGAAAGGTATTTTGGATGAGGCAGGAATCACAGGTACGATTGATAACCGAGACGAAAAGATTGGGCGAAAGATTCGTGATTCCGAAGTAAAAAAAGTGCCTTTTATGCTAATTGTGGGGGAGAAAGAGGAAGAAGAAGGAAAGGTAGCAGTACGCAAACACGGGCATGGAGATCTTGGAGTATTCAGTCCAGCCGAGTTTATTAGTTACTTTCAAGGGATTATTTCAGAATCTTTATCGAAAGAATAGGCTAGAAATAGCATTCTATTTTTTCAATTCGAAATAATTCCGATATTTGCAGGCAATTTTATTTAAAACTAACCAAGTTAACTTGAATCCAAGACCACATCAGCCAAGAGGTAGACAAGAAGAGCCTTACAAGATCAACCAAAAGATCAGAGTCCGTGAGGTCCGCGTAGTGGGTGACTTTGTAGAAGGAGGCAATGCTGTCCTTCTTACAGAAAAAGCTATACAGCTTGCTCAAGAGAACGAGCTTGATTTGGTTGAGATTTCTCCAAATGCTGATCCTCCTGTTTGCAAAATCATTGATTATGCGAAGTTTAAGTACGAGCAGAAAAAGAAACAAAAGGAGATCAAAGCCAATGCAGCTAAAGTAGTTTTAAAAGAAATTCGGTTTGGACCCAATACAGATGATCACGATTTCAATTTCAAATTGAAACATGCGATCAGTTTCTTAAAAGAGGGTGCTAAGGTAAAAGCATATGTGCACTTTGTGGGACGAAGCATTGTTTTCAAAGAGCGAGGCGAAATGTTATTATTAAAATTTGCTCAAGCTTTGGAAGAAGTAGGAGTAGTGGAGCAAATGCCAAGATTGGAGGGCAAGCGAATGAATATTTTCATTGCTCCTAAACCAGGAAAAAAGTGATTTCAACCAACTAAATACAGTAAAATGCCAAAAGTAAAAACTAAATCCAGTGCAAAAAAGCGGTTTACCCTCACCGGTACCGGTAAAATCAAAAGGAAGCACGCTTTCAAAAGCCACATCCTTACGAAGAAATCTACCAAACGAAAGCATAACCTAACCAAAGCTGGTTTGGTGCATGAGTCTGACGAGGGTAGAGTACGAGACATGTTGAGAATCTGATTTTCGGAACTGTCTTAGATTAAACAGGTTTATTTATTCACCAGATGCGTTGGTCACTAAGCTCCTAACAAGGGACACCACGAGTCAAAAAACAAAACACTATGCCTAGATCGGTAAACGCGGTAGCGTCAAGAGCAAGAAGAAAAAAGGTTTTAAAAGCCACAAGAGGTTACTTCGGAAGAGGTAAGAACGTGTGGACTGTAGCCAAAAACAAGTACGAGAAAGGACTTCAGTATGCATACAGAGACCGTAAAGCAAAGAAAAGAGAATTCAGAGCTTTGTGGATTCAGCGAATCAATGCAGGAGCAAGAGCTTATGGAGTATCCTATTCTCAGTTGATGGGATTGTTGAAGAAAGCAGAAATCGAATTGAATAGAAAGGTTTTGGCTGACTTGGCAATGAATCATCCTGAGGCATTCAAAGCTGTAGTTGAAAGAGTAAAATAAGGCCGGCACTGCCTTATTTTGCAAAAGCCTCCTGAATAAGGAGGCTTTTTTTATGTGTAAAAAAAAGACTTCCATTTCTAGAAGCCTTTGTGTAGCGAGAGGGAGATTTGAACTCCCGACCTCAGGGTTATGAATCCTGCGCTCTAACCAACTGAGCTACCTCGCCATTTATAATCTATTTACTCCATGGGGTTGAACTAGCCCCGGTTGGCAGGCTCCCGTCCGCCGCGGATAGGACTTGACCGCCGCGGTGGTTATGAATCCGTAGGGCTAACCAACTGAGCTACCTCGCCATTTTTTTACTCTTTTCTAGTGGATGTTTTAAATTAATAGCTATATTCAAAAAGATCTTTTTTTTGACACAACTTGATTTTCCTTATGAAAATTAAGCAAGACCACTCCCTCAAAACGGAATGCAAATATGAGGGCTTGTTGGTTGAAATGCAAATTGAGAAGTAATTTAGAACGTAAAAATTTCGAAAATTCCCCAGTCCCTCATGCTTGAAAACCAATTTATAGCTGATTATCAATTAAATGCTTCAAAAAAAATCGTTTATACGTATCTAAGCACTGCTAGCGGTCTACAGGAGTGGTTTGCAGACGAAGTACGAATAAATGAAGACAAAGATTTCATCTTTAATTTCGATCAAGAAGATCATTATGCCAAACTAACAGTCCTCAAGGCAAATCTACATGTCCGATTAGATTTTTTTGATCCGAAAAGGATGCATGACCAAGTTGATTCTTTTATTGAGTTTAAATTGGATGAAACCGAATTGACGCAATCTCTTTTTTTGAAGGTAATAGATCAATCTAATTTTTATAATTTAGAGGAACTTGAAGTGATTTGGGATGGATTAATTTCCAAATTAAAGGAAATTATTGGAGGGTAAATCCAAGTAAAGGGTGACTGAATTCATCGAGAAATTCACTTTCTTTGTCTGGATTTCTGCAGATGAAAAAACTAGATAAACTAATACTTAGCTCCTTTTTAGGTCCATTTTTACTCACCTTTTTGGTGGTAGATTTTATTCTGCTGATCGTCAATATGTTGAAATATTTTGACGAAATTTTTGGAAAAGGGTTGGGATTCTGGATTTATGCCGAACTCATCGGTTATTTTGTAATCAGCATTTCCCCTATGGCCTTACCTTTGGCCATGTTGCTCTCAAGTTTGATGGCTTTTGGTAATCTGGGGGAGCATTTTGAATTGACAGCCATCAAAGGAAGTGGTATTTCATTAACTAGGGCAATGCGCCCAATCGGTATATTTGCTGCGGGCTTGACATTACTTGCATTTCTGTCCAATAATTACCTTGTCCCCAAAATAAATCTAAAAACCTTTTCACTATTGTACGATATCCGAATGAAAACCCCTTCATTGGATATCAAAGAGGGTGTTTTTTATTCTGGAATTCCAAATTACAGCATTAAGGTAAACCAGAAATTGGACGAAGTACGGCTCAAGGATTTGGTAATCTACAACCACAGCCAAGGCCAAGGTAATTTGCAAGTAACGCTTGCAGATTCAGGTCGTATGGAAACATTTAACAACGACATGTATTTGAAATTGACCTTGTATTCTGGACACAATTACAAAGAAGCAAGGTCGACAAGGGGGATTTCGGAAGCACCAATTGAATTTTCAAGAACAGCTTTTCAAGAAAATGTAATGGTATTTGACCTTTCGGCATTTCAACTAAATCGTACACCGGAAAATCAATGGTCTACAAATCGAGCCATAAAAACTATTGAGGAAATTAGATATGGTTTAGACTCAATACATTTAATCGTAAATGATCTCAAATACCAGAATTTTATTACTGCAGCTAGTATTTACCCCTTTTTTACCCAAAATAAGATCTTAAACCCTGCTCCTGAAATAGTGATGGAGAAAGCACGTTTTGATACCTTACGTAGGCTTCGAATTCTTAAGGAAAGAGAAGAGGGTTTGCCTGATTTTGCGGATACCAGGGATTCATTAACGGAAAGTGTGGTCTTGGAATCGGAAGCCATTGAAATAAAACTAAATTCTTCTAATTCCTTTTCCGATTCAAGCCAACAAGGTTCTGTTCCAGAAAGAAAAAGAAAGGAATTAAAGCAGGATTTAAAAATCGTTAAAATCGAAAACGATCCGGATGAATTCCAGAAAGTGACTGAACCAAGTGCAGTTGATATTTCGAATCCAAAAGAATTGCGTACCACGACCTTGACAGCTACTGAAAAGCATCTACTCGATTCCATGTTTTATGAACGTGGATATTTCAGTAATGCACTTACACTGGCGTTAAATAATTCAAGAAACCTTAAAAATTCATTTAATGTGAAATTTAGTCAAGTAGATGGCCAACTTAGAGAATTTAGAAGGTATGAAATTGCTTGGTATCAAAAGTATAGTCAAGCTATCGCTTGCTTTGTAATGTTTCTGATTGGTGCGCCATTGGGTGCAATTATCAAAAAAGGTGGGTTAGGGATGCCCGTCCTCATTTCAATTTTATTCTTTATCCTTTTCTATATGTTGAGCATCACAGGAGAAAAATGGGCCAAAGAGGGTGTAGTGGATCCTTTACTTGGGACCATCTTTTCTAATATTTGTTTGCTTCCCTTTGGTTTCTTTTTCTTGAGGCAGGCTAGAAAGGATGCTCGCTTGTTTGAATCTGATTTTTACTTGGCACTAAAAAAGAAATTGGAAAGGTTTGTTTCACCGTGGTTTTCTATTTGATTTTCTTGTTTCAAAATTGGATTTTAAACCTTATCTTTGTCATTGTTTTATAAAATTTAGCTAAACATGTATTTAACACCAGAGAAAAAACAAGAGTTGTTTAAGAATCATGGACGGTTAAAATCTGTAACTGATACAGGGTCTCCTGAATCACAGATTGCCCTCTTTACCCACAGAATTCAGCATTTGACTCAGCATTTGAAGTCAAACAAGAAAGATCACTCCTCTAGATTAGGACTGATGAAACTTGTTGGAAAGAGAAGAAGTCTTCTTGACTACCTCCATAAAAGAGAAATCGAGCGCTACAGAGCAATTATTGCTGAGCTCGGAATTCGTAAATAACAGTAAAGTAGGGTTCTCTTTCTTGAGAACCTTACTTTTTTATTTTTCAGCTAGGAATTCCTTATTTTTTATTAAAAAGTTAAATTCTACACGTTTATATGTTACCAAACTTGATCACCAAGACCATCACTTTACAGGATGGCAGAGAAATTAGTATTGAAACCGGAGCTTTAGCAAAGCAAGCTGACGGTTCGGTTGTTGTGCGGATGGGTAAAGCAATGCTCTTGGCCACTGTAGTGGCTAAGAAAGATGCTTTAGAAGGAGTGGACTTTTTACCATTATCTGTGGACTACCAAGAGAAATTTGCTTCTTCTGGAAAAATCCCCGGTGGATTTTTGAAAAGAGAAGGAAAACTTTCGGACTATGAGGTCCTTATCAGTAGAATTGTAGACCGTGCAATTCGTCCTATATTTCCAGATGATTACCATGCAGACACGCAAGTAATGATCACGCTGATGTCTCATGACGAAGAGGTACTTCCTGATGCACTGGCTGGATTAGCAGCATCTGCAGCGTTAGCAGTATCAGATATTCCTTTCAATGGTCCTATTTCTGAAGTTCGCGTTGCGAAAATTGATGGCGTTTACGTGATCAATCCCAAGCCTGCTGAGTTAGCAAAAGCTACATTGGAGTTTATTGTAGCCGGTTCCCTTGATTTTATCTTAATGGTGGAAGGGGAAGCCTCGGAAATTCAAGAAGATGAGATGGTTGAAGCTATTCAATTTGCACATGAGGAAATCAAAAGACATTGTCAGGCGCAGGTAGAATTGACTAAGCTAGTTGGCAAGGAAGTAAAAAGAACCTATAGCCATGAGAAAAGTGATGCTGCGCTTTATGATCACATGAGAGCCGCGACTTACGACAAACTTTTTGCTTCAGTTAATCGTCAAATTGCGAATAAATCTGAACGAGCTGCTCTGGTAAAAGAAATTAAAGAAGAATATGTGGCTAGTCTAGGCGAGGATCATGGTTTTGAAACCAGCTTAATTGGACACTATTTCCATAAGATCCATAAGGAAGCCGCTCGTAACCTTACCTTGGAAACTAAAAAGCGTTTGGATGGCAGAAATCTAGACGAAATTAGACCAATCTGGTCTGTAGTAGATTACCTTCCATCGGCGCATGGATCTGCGGTATTTACCCGTGGAGAAACTCAATCCGTCACCACCTGTACCTTGGGTACAAAAATGGATGAGCAAATGATCGATGGTGCGGTATTTTCCGGTTACAACAAGTTTTATTTGCATTACAATTTCCCTGGATTTTCGACAGGAGAAGTAAAACCTAATAGAGGTGTAGGTAGAAGAGAGGTAGGGCATGGTAACTTGGCTATGCGTGCCTTGAAAAAAGTACTTCCTGCAGACACTGAAAACCCATACACCATCCGTATTGTTTCTGATATTTTGGAATCCAATGGATCTTCTTCCATGGCTACGGTATGTGCAGGATCTTTGGCATTGATGGATGCAGGTGTTCAGATTTCTGCTCCTGTGACAGGAATTGCAATGGGAATGATATCTGATTCAAAAACTGGCAAGTATGCGATTCTTTCTGATATCCTTGGAGATGAAGATCACCTTGGCGACATGGACTTTAAGGTAACAGGAACTGCAAAAGGCATTACAGCTTGCCAAATGGATTTGAAAGTAGAGGGCTTAGATTACTCTGTTTTAAAAGAAGCCTTGTACCAAGCGAAAAAGGGTAGACTTCATATTCTTGAAGAAATATCCACGACTCTAGCTGCTCCAAAAACTGAACTAAAGCCGCATACCCCGCGTTCATTTATGATGTGGATTCCAAAGGAATTAATCGGTGCAGTTATCGGCCCTGGAGGAAAAGTAATTCAAGAAATCCAGAAAGATACGTCAACAACTGTGGTAATTGAAGAGATTGATAACCAAGGTAAAATCAGTATTTATTCAGCGAACCAGAACAACATGGATGCTGCAATTCGACGTGTAAAGGCGATTGTAGCGCAACCAGAAATAGGTGAAGTGTATACCGGTAAGGTAAAAAACATTCAAGCATTTGGTGCATTTGTGGAATTTATGCCTGGTAAAGATGGTTTACTCCATATATCCGAGATTAAATGGGACCGCCTAGAAAGTATGGACGGGGTTTTAGAACCTGGAGAAGAAATCACGGTGAAATTGATTGATGTTGACAAGAAAACAGGTAAGTTCAAATTGTCTAGAAAGGTTTTACTTCCTAAACCAGAAAAACCAGCAACAAACGTCTAATTTATACCTGACTGTTATCCTAAGAACGATTAAGTTTAACATATACCTAATAATTCATCCTGAATGAGGCAGCTAAAAATTAGCAAACAGATTACGAACAGAGAATCACAATCTCTTGACAAATACTTGCAAGAGATCGGAAAGGTAGATCTGTTGACGGCCGATGAAGAGGTTGTTTTGGCCAAAAGAATCCGTGAGGGGGATCAACTTGCATTGGAAAAACTGACAAAAGCCAACCTTCGATTTGTGGTTTCTGTAGCTAAGCAATATCAAAACCAAGGCTTATCTCTAGGTGATTTGATCAACGAGGGAAACCTAGGTTTGATTAAAGCAGCGCAACGATTTGATGAGACGCGTGGTTTTAAGTTCATTTCTTATGCCGTTTGGTGGATTAGACAATCGATACTTCAAGCACTCGCCGAACAATCACGAATTGTTCGATTGCCTTTGAATCGTGTGGGTTCTTTGAATAAGATATCAAAGACATTTAGCGAATTGGAGCAAAAATTTGAGCGTGAGCCTTCCCCTGAAGAATTAGCTGAAGTACTCGAAGTGTCTGCATCTGAGGTGGTTGATACAATGAAAATTTCTGGTCGACACGTTTCTATGGATGCACCATTTGTTCAAGGTGAAGAAAATAGCCTACTTGATGTCCTAGAAAATGACGGCGATGAAAAGCCGGACGATGGGTTGATGAATGACTCACTCCGAAAGGAAGTTCAACGGGCGCTTTCAACTCTTACTTCAAGAGAAGCAGATGTAATTACGCTTTATTTTGGATTGAATGGAGAACACGCTATGACCTTGGAAGAGATTGGTGAGAAGTTTAATCTTACTCGAGAGCGGGTAAGACAAATAAAAGAAAAAGCAATCCGAAGATTGAGGCATACCTCGCGTAGCAAAACCCTCAAACCATATTTGGGATAATTTCATTACGGGGGGCTTTTGCCCCCTTTTTGATTTTAAGGCAGCGCATGTGATTTTACCTTTTTAAATTTTACAATTGAATTTCTAGAGTAAATAGTTATCAAATTTAGAGCACAAGTTATTTAAGCCAAGAACCAAGAGATGGAACAAGTAAAAGTGTTGATCATAGGATCAGGACCAGCAGGCTATACTGCCGCTATTTATGCTGCTAGAGCTGGTATGAACCCTGTATTGTATACAGGAGGACAACCTGGTGGACAATTGACCATTACCACGGATGTAGAAAATTACCCTGGTTATCCAGAGGGTATTATGGGTCCTGAAATGATGGAAGATTTTAGAAAGCAGGCGGAGCGATTTGGTACTCAGGTTCGTTATGGTTTGGTGACTCAAGTTGATTTTAATGCTCAGCCACATCGCGTAGTGGTGGATGAGCAGAAAACGATTTTAGCAGATACAGTGATAATTAGTACAGGTGCCTCTGCCAAATGGTTGGGTTTGGAAAGTGAGACACGCCTAAATGGGAGAGGCGTTTCTGCTTGTGCCGTTTGTGATGGATTTTTTTTTAGAGGCCAAGAAGTTGCAATTGTAGGTGCTGGAGATACAGCTTGTGAAGAAGCCTCTTATTTAGCAAATATCTGTTCAAAGGTTTACATGATCATCCGTCGGGATGAAATGAGAGCCTCCCAAATTATGCAGAATCGAGTTAAGAATAATCCAAAGATTGAAATTCTCTGGAATACGGAAACACAAGAAATTTTGGGAGATCAAGAAGTTACTGGAATGCGAATTATTAATTCAAAGACAAATGAAATTTCTGAAATCCCAATTTCTGGCTTCTTTGTTGCTATAGGTCATCAGCCGAATACAGAGATCTTTAAAAATTTTATTTCGATGGATGCTGCTGGCTATATTCAAACGATACCTGGAACTTCAAAGACTAATGTAGCAGGTGTTTTTGCTTGTGGTGATGCCCAAGACAATGTATATAGGCAAGCAGTAACTGCCGCTGGAACAGGCTGTATGGCTGCCTTAGATGCTGAACGCTACTTAGCAGCTTTAGAAATTCACTAAAAATCCCCATGAAGAGCTTAATTCTTCTCATTTTCTTTCTAGGTCAACTAAGCGTCTGCCTGAGTATTGGGTACGCTCAAGTGGTCCCAACTAAAGATAGTACTTTATTCAAAGGGAGTTCCATAGCAAACGAGAAGAAGAGTTTTGATTTTAAAGAGTTAACCAAAGGTTTTCCAAAAATCATTAAAAAGAATACTTCAAGGGGCAATTCATCCCAAGATCGCATCAATATTGAGCTTAGGCAGTTTGATGAGGTGAGCTATTTGAAGAATCTTTCCAGTCAAACGGATTCTCTCTTGTTTCAAAACACAGTTGACTTAGAGCGTATTCGATCCATTATAAGTGAAGACCCCTTTTCAATGGATTGGGCTCCTACAAATGAATTAATTCAAGTCTCTGATCAGGTCCAAATAGATAATGTTTGGATAACTGCTTTTGAATATTTTTCGAGTTGGGACACCAAAAAGGTGGATATCTACAATATTGATATACGGGAATTTCAAGATAGTGTACGTTTAAAATTGTACGACATTCGATTGGGACAAGCCTGGAGCATGCCACTTACTGATATACTCGTAAATTCTCGATTTGGACCACGATGGGGGAGGATACACCCTGGAGTAGATTTGGACTTAAATACGGGCGATGCGGTGTATACCGCCTTCGACGGGATCATTCGTGCTCGTTCCTACGATAGGTATGGGTATGGCTATTACTATGTAGTAAGGCACAAAAATGGGTTGGAGACACTCTATGGACATTTATCTAAGCATGTCATGGAGGTGGGTACTGAGCTCCAAGCAGGAGATCTACTTGGAAAGGGAGGATCCACTGGCCGAAGTACTGGTCCACACTTGCACTTTGAGTTGCGCTATAAAGGCTTGGTTTTTGATCCAGAAATAGTTTATGATTTTGAAAAATCTCAATTAATTAAACAAGAATTACTGGTCAATAAAAAATTATTCAGCCAATTAGCAAAGGCTAGAGCAGCTGCCTACCATCGAGTAAAACGAGGGGATAATTTAGGTTCTATCGCAAGAAGATATGGCGTATCTGTATCACAAATCACTCGTTTAAATGGGATTTCAAGTCGTTCGATTTTGAGAATAGGCCAGAATTTACGTGTCAAATAAATTGAATCACATGACAAAATTAGATGTTCTAGTTTTTGCCGCGCATCCAGATGATGCTGAATTGGGTTGTTCTGGGACTATTGCTGCTCAAATAGCTCAAGGAAATAAGGTGGGCATTGTGGATTTTACCCAAGGAGAAATGGGTACTCGAGGAACACCTGAACTTCGTCTTCAAGAAGCGGAGGATGCAGCCAAGATTTTAGGGCTTGCTGCTCGAGAAAATATGGGATTCCAGGATGTTTTTTTTAAAGATGATGAAGAGCACCAATTGAAATTAATTCAGGTGATTCGTAAATACCAACCTGAAATAGTACTTGCAAATGCTATCAATGACCGACATCCTGATCATGGTAAAGGATCTTCCTTGGCAAGTAAGGCTTGCTTCATGAGTGGTTTAACAAAAATTGAAACATTCCAAGATGGAGTAATGCAATCTCCTTGGAGACCCAAATTTGTTTACCACTACATTCAAAACAATTACATAGAGCCGGACTTTATCGTGGACATTTCAGATTTTTGGGAAATTAAAATAAAAAGTATTGCAGCATTTGGATCTCAATTTTATAATCCAAAAAGCCAAGAACCAGCGAGTTTTATTTCTTCTTCAGAATTTCTGCCATTTATAGAATCAAGAGCGAGGGAATTAGGCCATCGAATCAATACCAAATATGGCGAGGGATTTACTGTTGAGCGGTTTATTGGAGTATCCAATCTTTTTGATCTCAAGTAATTAGGGTGCCAATCTTCTAATCTTCCAATCCGAAGTACCCACTCTATCGAAGCACAATCGGTCGTGTAAACGGCTTGGTCTTCCTTGCCAAAATTCTACTCGATGCGGAAGCAAACGGTAGCCACCCCAGTGAGGAGGTCTAGTAATGGGGGATTCCAAAAATTTCTTTTCCACTTCAGTTTGTAGGGAATCTAGAATTTCTCTACCAGAGATCTCTTGGCTTTGAGGAGATGCCCAAGCACCTAACTGGGAACTATATGGTCTTGACAAAAAATAGGCGTCAGATTGTTCTGTACTTATTTTTGTAACATTACCAATTACTCGAACTTGGCGTTCAATTTCAGGCCAGAAAAAAGTAAGTGAAGCTTTAGGATAATTTTCTAGTTCAATTCCTTTTCTACTTTGATAATTTGTAAAGAAAACAAATCCATCATCCAAGTCTTTTAGTAGAACTATTCTTGCATTGGGAAATCCATCTTCGCCAAGAGTCGATAAGCACATCGCATTTGGTTCCAGTGCCTCGGCTTTAATGGCTTCAGCCATCCATTTTTTAAATTGAATTAATGGATTTAATTCCACTTCATCAATTTCCATTGATTTTAAACTGTATTCTTTTCTAATGTCTGCGAGTTTCATTTGAATTTATGAATAAAGGTCTCTTTCCTTTGAGGAATTGGCTTCAAAAACTAAATTTAGGCAATCTAAATCTAATTCTTTCCTATGTTCAAAGATAGAATTTCAACTCCGAAACCAGGAAATATTTTGTTGTCTGAACCCTTCTTAAAAGATTCAAATTTCATTCGAACAGTTCTTCTCCTATGTGAACATGGGAATGCAGGTAGTGTGGGTTTTATTTTAAATAAACCTACTGCCCTTCAAATTGAGGATTTGGTAGAAGGAATTGCTCCGTATAACAGGGAGGTTTACTTAGGTGGACCTGTAGCTCAAGATACGCTTCACTTCCTTTATTTTGGAAATCAAGTGGTTAAGGATAGCACTTTAATAGATAAGGATGTTTGGTGGGGTGGCGATTTTAATGAGTTAATTCAAAAGATTCAGGATCAATCTCTTCCAATTAATCAGGTTTTCTTTTTCCTTGGATATAGTGGTTGGGAGGAGGGACAATTGGCACAGGAACTAAAAGAGGGTGCATGGATTGTGTATCCGGATTCTCTTGATGAAGCAATCATTCATTTGTCTGCTGCGCAAATTTGGAAAACCTTGATGAGAAATATGGGTGGAGAGTTTCAAATTCAAGCAAATTATCCGATTGACCCACGATTAAATTAGGCAAAATCCCTACCTTTGACTGGAATGATTTGTATTAGTTTAGTTTTTTATGAACAAGAAAAGTAAAGAAATATCCGAGGAGGATAAGGTGACCCAAGCTTCAGAAAATGTGGTGGAAGGTATTGAGCTAACTGCCAATGAAATTGAAACTTTGAAGGAAGAGGAAGTTGTCAATTTGCAGCAGGTAGAAAACCAAGAGATTCAGGTAACTGATGAAATCGCAGAAAAACCCATTGAATTAGAAGTGAATATTCCTTCTGAATCAATTGTGGATGAGGAAGTTACGGATTCAGAAGAATCTGTAGTTGAAGAAGAACCTGTCCCTCTTGATCTTTCTGGACAAAGCAAAGCTCAATTACTTGACTTGATTAAGGAGAAAATAAATTCTCCCAATGCCCTTAAATCAGATAAGACCATACAAGAAATTAAAAATGCATTTGATGAACTTTCCAACAAAGAGCGTGAAGATGCAATGCAGCAATTTTTAGGGGAGGGTGGAATTGCAGATGATTTTGAATATAAAGGTTCATCTATCGATAAAGAATTCAACATAATTTTTAACGACTTTAAAAAACAGCTTTATGCGAATCGAAAAGAAGCAGAAAAGCAAAAAGAGAAAAATTTAGTTGCTAAAACAGAGCTCCTCAATAAATTAAGAGAATTGGTAGATGGAGAGGAGACCACCTTGAGCATGGCAGCTGTAAAAGCAATTCAAGATTCGTGGAAATCCATTGGTCCAGTGCCTTTATCACAAAGCAGGAATCTTTGGGCTAGCTTTAATGCGTTGATGGATCGCTTTTATGACAACAGAAGTATCTATTTTGAATTAAAAGAATTAGATCGTAAGAAAAATCTGGAAAGCAAATTAGAGCTTTGCGAAAAGGCGGAATCTTTAGTTCAATTAGAAGATCTCAAAGATGCAATTCAGCAATTGAATGAGCTTCATGAAGAGTTTAAGCATTTAGGACCTGTTCCTAGGGAAGAGCAAGAGCAAGTATGGCAGCGATTTAAATCTGCTTCCGATGCAATTTACGATAGAAGAAAAGAATTCTTTGAGGGTCAAAAAGATGTGATTAAAAAGAATTTGGAAGAAAAGGAAGCGCTAATTGTGATTTTAACTCCTTTTGGTGAATTTAAAGCAGATCGAATTAAAGATTGGAATTCAAAAACAAAAGAAATATTAGAACTTCAAAAGGCTTGGGAAAAAGTTGGTCCCTTGCCCAAAGAATCTAGTAAAGAGATTAATAAGGCATTTTGGACATTATTCAAGCAGTTCTTTCACAATAAGAACCTTTTCTTCAAAGAGCTTGATGATATACGCGCTACAAATCAAAAGAAAGCGGAAGAATTGATTGCAAAAGCGCAAGAATTACAAGAAAATACTAACTGGCAAACCACTGCCAATCAATTTGTTAAGCTGCAACAAGATTGGAAGAAATTAGGTCCCACTCCAGAGAAGCAGCGAGATGCTTTGTATAAAAAATTTAAGGAGGCTTGTGATACGTTTTTCGAGAATAGACGAAATTCCTCAAAGGATTCAAACACTGAGTTTGAGTTAAACTTGGCAAAAAAATTAGCAATTATTGACCAAATTAACGCATTAAAATCTGTGGAAACTGGTTTGGATGAAAATCAATTGAGTGACCTTGTTGCCGAATTCAATGCACTAGGATTTGTGCCAAGAAAGAACATCAAAGAAGTTCAAGCAAAATTCAAAGAAGCTGTTGATGTATGTTTAGATGCACTTGGAGAAAAAGGGGCTAATAAAGAAGATTTCTTGTTCAGATTAAACCTGAATCGAATTCAGTCCGATCCAAATTCTGTTAAAACGTTGAATAAAAAGGAACATGGTATTCGAAAGCAGATTACTGACCTTGAAAATAGCATCACCTTGTGGAGAAATAACCTTGACTTCTTTGCGGCTTCTAAAACAGCTGATAAGTTAAGGGAGCAGTTTGATGTCAAAATTCAAAAGGCGGAAGAAGAGATTGATAAACTGAAGAAAAAACTGACAATACTGAAAGAATTTTAATTTTTAGGTCCTCACTATCTGAAAGATAGCGTGAATCTTAAAAAATATGCGTAGTGCTTTTGGTCGAATAGGTCAATCCTTCTATATTTGCACCACCATAAAGGTAGGCCTCTTTAGCTCAGCTGGTAGAGCAACTGACTTGTAATCAGTAGGTCGCTGGTTCGATCCCGGCAAGGGGCTCTTGTTTATCAAGCACTTACGAGAATTTTCTTGTAAGTGCTTTTTTATTTGTATTGGATTTCCACAAAAATCACACCTTAGCAGCTGCTATTTGCCTGATAAAATTTATTCAAAAGATTTTTTTCGAGTATAAAATCAACATTGAAGCCTAGAAAGCACTATAAAAGTCGTACTTGCCCGATGAGTTATTTTTTGTGACGTATCCAATTTGAATAGTTATTAGCCAAACGGCTGTTCAATAGAAATACTTTGTTTTGAGAAATAATGTGGGCCATCATCTCCTATGTACAAACAATCTTCTAACCTAATTCCAAATTCTCCAGGAATGGCGATGGTAGGTTCATTGCTAAAACACATTCCCGGCGCAATCTTGGTCAAGTTCCCCTTTACAAAATTTGTCCACTCATGTCCTTCTAAGCCGATTCCATGTCCTGTTCTATGTGGTAGTCCTGGTAGTTTGTAATTCTTACTAAACCCAGCCGATTCAATCACTGCCCTTGCAGCAGCATCTACAGACTCACATGTTGCACCTATTTTTATTGCGGCGAATGCAGCATCCTGTGCTTCTTTCTCGATGTTCCAAACATCAATCTGACGTTGACTTGGTTTGCCCATAACAATCGTTCTGGTGATATCTGATGCATATCCCTCACAACTTGTTCCACCATCAGCCAATACCACATCTCCTTCACGGATGATCTGTGGAACAATGCTGCCATGTGGCATAGCAGAATACTTTCCTACGATAACCATGGCACCGCCACTATAGCCAAGCTTTCTAAAAGCTGCAGAAATATTTGCACTAAACTCTGCCTGTGGCATATTTGGTCGGAGCGTTGCAAACGCGGCCTTGTAGGCTTCTATGGTGATATCGCTCGACTTTTGCATCAATGCAATTTCAGCCTTGCTCTTATACATTCTACATCCTGCCGTTATAGGTGTGGCATCTACAATCTCAAAGCCAGGTGCCGCTTTTTTTACGCCATCGGCGATAAAAAATCTGACACGTTCTTCCATGCCAATCCTTTTGTGTTTGACACCCCTATCTTTTACGATACCTGCAATCAATGCATATGGACTTTCGTGTTCTTCCCAGCATCGTATCTCATCTCCAAAAACTGGGTTGATTAGTTCCATAGCACGCTCTTCCTCAAATTTCGGACATACATAAGCAATGGAACCTGAGGCAGGAATTACCACCCCAAAAGTTCTTTCACTTAGTCCCCATCTCATGCTAGTGAAATAAAATGAAGAAGCAGTTCCTTCTAAAAAAATAGCATCGATTTTTTCCTTAGACATTAAATCTTGTGCCTTTGCAATTCTTTGTTTTCTTTCCTCCACGGATATCGGAACAATCCCATCAACCATGGGCTTCAATTCTCTTATGCTTGAGGGAACATCATATTCTTCCTCTGTCAAACTATTCGCTGCAAATAGGTTTCCTGATAGAGACATTGCTCCTGATGTAAGAGCAGCTATGCTTAAAAATTTTCTCCGACTTTGTGACATATAAATGCTAGTTGTGCTGATTTAAATGTACGGCTAAATCTTTTCGTTTTTAAAAACCTACTAGGTGTTTTTTCCGGAAAACTTAGCCCTCTACAAATCCACCACTTGCTATCCTTTTTAAAATCATTTTTTTTTAATCTGGCTCTCCGTCCTGTACGCGGCGGCGGATTGCGGGAGGCCTTTCTCCCGACAGGTGGGGCTCATTGAATTTAAAGGAATTCCAGCTTTGTTACTTCTTTATTTATTGGGTATACTCGTGCTTTCAGAAAAAATACCGACCAAATTCACCATGTCTACTAAATTAACCGAAACACTTCAACTTCCCTGTGGTGCTATTCTCAAAAATAGAATTGGCAAGTCCGCCATGAGTGAGAATATGGGCTCCCGTGGATACACTTCTAATGAGAAGTTTAATCGATTGTATGCCCGATGGGAAGAAGGAGGGATAGGGCTACTGATTACAGGGAATGTAATGGTGGATCGATTTGCCTTGGGAGAAGCCCACAATGTGGTTATCGAGCAAGGGATTCAAGATGCAAACTTACCCCTTTGGGCTGCTGCAGGAAAAAAAAGAGGAACGCACATATGGGTGCAATTGAATCATCCTGGCAAGCAATCTCCAAAATTTTTAAGTAAAGAGCCCGTGGCCCCTTCTGCTATTTCGCTCAAGAAGCCTTTGGATCGCCTATTCAATACCCCAAGAGCACTCACTGAATTAGAAATACTCGATATTATTGCCCGCTTTGCCTATGCTGCAAAAGTCTGCAAGGAAAGTAGATTTACCGGAGTACAAATCCATGGAGCGCACGGCTATTTGGTCAGTCAGTTTCTTTCTCCTACACACAACCAGCGCAAAGATCGCTGGGGAGGGAGCCTTGAAAACCGCATGCGCTTTGTCGAAGAAGTGTATCTAACCATTCGGAAAGGAGTCGGTGCTGATTTTCCGATAGGAATCAAGCTCAATTCGGCGGATTTTCAAAAGGGAGGATTCACCAAAGAGGATTCTATGGCAGTGGTAAAGCGCTTGTCAGACTTGGGGATGGATTTGATTGAAATCTCCGGTGGCACCTACGAATCTCCTGCTATGATGGGAGCTGCTCAAAAGGAGTCTACGAAAGCCCGTGAGGCTTATTTTTTGGACTATTGTGAGGAGGTTAGAAAGCTGGTGACTTGTCCGCTCATGCTAACTGGTGGATTCCGATCCGCCGAGGGAATGAATGCAGCGCTAGCATCTGGTGCTTGTGATGTAATCGGTGTGGCGCGGTCACTCGCAATTCAACCTGATTTCCCAAATCAGTTGATGTCAGGGGCAACAGTAACGAGCCAGGTAAAACCTTTGACCACAGGTTGGAAATTTTTAGATAAAACCTTCCCTTTGGAAATCATTTGGTACACGGATCAACTCCATTTAATGGGGGAGGGAAAAAATCCCAATCCAAAAAAATCTGCGCTAGGATCCGTACTGAGTATGGTCTACAAATTGGGAAAGAATGCAATAAAGAGGGTTCGGTAGTCTCGGTAAAATTTTATACTAATTCGAATCCATTAAATTTCTTGATAACTTAATATCAGGAAACGAATAATCCCCATTTTTTTATTGATTTTTAAGTTCATTGAAAAGTAAATAGATAGCTATGAACCAAGCTTTTAAAAATTTAAAATTAATTTCCCTACAACTCCTTACTTTTTTGGCATTTCAAGTAAATGGCCAAGAGATTAGAAAATACACTCCACCAGTTTTTGGGACAGAATGGAGTAAGCCATCTGAATATCCTGATAGGATAGTAATCAATTTTGGACAGGATCCATCGCGTCAAGTAAATGTAACTTGGCGAACTAATTCAGCAGTAGAAATGGCTTTTGCCGAAATTGCAATTGCTTCTGCTGCACCTAAATTTTGGCGTACAGCAAAAACCATTCGTGCTAAAACAGAACTCTTGGATGCAAGCAAATTGAAAGGAGCAAACGTATTGGCTAATTATCACGCTGTTGAATTTACTGATTTAGAGCCAGGAACACGGTATGGCTATCGCGTTGGCGATGGGGAGCGTTGGAGTGAATGGTTTCAATTTGAAACTGCCTCAGCCAATAAGAATGAAAAATTTTCTTTTTTATATGTAGGTGATGCTCAGAATTACATACTAGAACTTTGGTCTAGGTTAATTCGAGAGGGGTTTAAGACAGCTCCCAATTCCAAATTTATCATTCATGCAGGAGACTTAATTAACAATGCACACAATGAGCAAGAATGGCACGAATGGTTCACTGCTGGTGGTTTTATTCATAGCATGATTCCATCTGTTACCACACCTGGAAATCATGAGTATAGAGCACTTAATGAAGAAGAATCCAAACTTGGAAAAAGAAGTCTTTCTGTTCAATGGAGACCGCAGTTTACACTTCCAAAGAATGGTCCAGAGGGCTTAGAGGAAACGGTTTATTTTATGGATTATCAAGATGTCCGACTAATCATCTTGAATAGTAATGTAGAAATAGAAAGACAGGCAATTTGGCTTGAGGAGGTGTTAAAAAGCACCAAACAAAAATGGAAAATTGTCACGTATCACCATCCTTTATTTTCTGCTTCAAATGGAAGAGATAATTCTAAATTAAGAGAGTTATGGAAGCCTATTTTTGATAAATATAACGTAGATCTAGCGCTACAAGGACACGATCACGCCTATGCAAGAGGAAGAGTCTCTCCAGGAGAAAATTTAATGGATGGAGTTAATATGAGAGACCAAACAGGTACCGTGTATGTGGTTTCTGTGAGTGGTGGAAAAATGTATAAAATTGGAGACGATTGGACTGCCAATGGAGCCGAAAGAGATCGTGTTGGAGAAAATACCCAGCTTTTTCAAGTAGTTACCGTGAATGGTGATCAATTGTTATTTGAATCTTATACCGCGATAGGGGAGCTTTATGATTCTTTTCAATTGACAAAAAATGGGGATAACCCAAATATTTTTCTTGAATTAAGAGCAAATGCGGTCCCCGAAAAATACCATTCTAATACGACCTATTATGGAGATCTTCTTCCAAAGGAAATTGAAGAAAAATTGATGAAGGAGTACCTAGATTATGCAATTTCTAGGGTTAGTTCCTACAAAATAGATGAACAGCTGATTTTTAAAGTGAGATTAGAAAATGGAAAAACAGTGATAAATCTTATGCTAGATTCGAAGGGCAATACAGTCATCAAATAAATTGGTGAATAAATTATATGTAAAAATCATCCCATTTTTCCTTTGGGTTCATACTATATAATTTAAAAAAAAGGCCTGAATCAAAAATTCAGGCCTTTCTTCTTTAGTGAAGTGTAAATTCTGGTAGGTACTTGATTTTTCCTCCTTCCATGGCCGATTCATGCGCAAGAATACCGACACAGGTGATGTTGGCGGACTGAGCTGCATCAGGGTAAGGAGCTCTATCTTCCGTAAGTGCGGTGAGGAACTCATGCACGAGGTGTGGGTGGGACCCCCCATGACCTGATCCTTGAATAAAGGAGAGGTGCTGGTTGTCGTCTGAGTCGTAAACGCCTTGCTGCGTAAAGGAAGCAATTTCAGCTGGTAGCAAGTGTGCATAATCGGGAATTTTTACCCGCTCAGGCGTTTCACCAGTATGGATCACCGAATCCTCATGCTCAATGAGTGTCCATTCAAAGGATTTTTTGGAACCATACACATCAAAACTCTCTCGGTACTGGCGTGCAGTATTGAAAAGGGAACGCGTCACTTCAGCAGCTAAATCCGAATCTTTGAGTTTGATATGGCAAGTTTCAATTGCAAAAGGAGAGCCATATTTAGGAATCAGGGCTTCATCAATTCTTCCTGATCCCAAACAAGAAACGTATTCAGCCTGCCCTTTAGGCAAGGCCAATACAGGTCCAACACAGTGTGTCGCATAATGCATAGGAGGGAGGCCTTCCCAGTAGCCTGGCCAGCCTGCCATTTCCTGCTGGTGAGAGGCGCGGAGAAACTGGATTTTACCCAATTCATCGTTCTCGTACATTTCTTTTACAAATAGGAATTCCCGGCTATAAATAACCGTCTCCATCATCATGTAAGTCAAACCAGTGGATTTGGTCAATTCCACGATTTGTCGGCATTCTTCTACCGTTGTTGCCATCGGAACAGTACAGGCTACATGCTTGCCTGCCTTCAGTGCCTTAATGGATTGTTCTGCGTGGTTTTGAATAGGAGTATTGATGTGCACCGCATCGATGTTGGGATCTTTCAACAATTCATCGTAGTCGGTATATACCTTTTCGATGCCGAAGGCTTTGCCAATTTCGTCGGCCTTCTCTTGATTTCTTTGGCATATCGCATACATGCTTGCCAAAGGATGCTTTTGGTAAATGGGGATAAACTCTGCACCAAAACCTAAGCCGATGATGGCAATGTTGATTGGTTTTTTGCTCATGGGAGGGAGAATGGATTTGGGTTAAAAAAGAAGTGTTAAATTTTTATGATTATCCGCAATTTTGTCAGTGACTTAGATTTGTTTGAATTCTGCGGATAATCGTCAACAGACCACGGTCTGCAGGCGGACGACTGTCCACAGTCCACAGCTCACCTAAATGAACTTAAAGCCTTATTTTCTCTCGCTACTGGTAACAAAACGGATAATCAGATAATTATTTTATTCTAAGTCAATAGAAATGGAAGCAAATTTAGGCGGAGGCCCATTTTTTAAGAAAATCAAGGCCCTCCTTAGCAAATCCATCCTGGCTCGGTACCAAGGGCTTCCAGATGCAGACAGCACCCGCAAGCTCTTTCACTTGAGGAGTAAAACTTTCGATGGAGATTGTGCCCTGGTAATTAATGGCTTCTAGGCCTCGTTTCCATGCCCCCCAGTTCGTCTGTCCTGTTCCTGGAGTGCCTCGGTAATTTTCAGAAACCTGTACATGGATCAATTTATCACCTACACGACGAATTGCTGACTCCAAGTCAGGTTCTTCAATATTGAGGTGAAAGCCATCTAGGACCGCTTTTGCTTGGGGTTCGTTGATGTCTCCAATCAAGCGCATCAGGTCCTCGGAGGTATTGATGAGGTCCGTTTCAAAACGATTGAGGGTCTCTATAGCCAGGTCTAGCCCAAATACCCCAGCACGACGGCAAACTTTCCTGAGATTGTTCACTGCTAGATCCCATTCCACCTTTCGTTGCTCCGGAGATACCAGTCGCGCCTTTCCTACAGCCGAATACATAGGGCCTGCTACAAATTTTGCTCCCAGTTCACTGGCAATCTCAAGACAGGAATCTAGGTAGGTAAAGCAGGTCTGGTGAAATGCAGGATCAGCATGTGTCAAATCCCTACTGGGACCAAAAGCTCCACAGATGATGGGGTTGAGCTCTTGCTCGGCTAATGCTTTTTTTACAAGTTCTAGGTCAATCAAGGAAGGGTCTTCCACCGGGATTTCGACCGCATCGTATCCAAAGCTTTTAATCTTCGGAAACAAAGAAAGGGTCTCTCGATTGAATGGGGAAGTCCAAAGCCAGGTACTTACCCCAAAGGTTACTTCCAAAGCCATGACTTATTTTCGTACGACCATGATGCCATTCATAATTCTCCAGTGGCCCGGTACGGTACACACAAATGGATATTCTCCAGGCTCAGTTGGTGCAGTAAATACCAAGCTCTCTTTTCCTTCAGGACTAACTAGCACAGTGGCAATAATCACTTCTGGGATTTCAGGCACATAGTTTAATTCCGCTCCCTTTGGATTTTTAGCCAATTCATCTGCTGCTTTTCCAATCACTTCCATACTTCCTTTTTTACCTATTACTAAGTTGTGCTGCATGAAATCTAGGTTTTCAAAGTCGATGGTTACCTGTGTGCCCGCCTGAACAGTAAAGGAAGGCTTGTCAAACTTCATTTCGTGAGGAATCACACCCAATTTGATGGTGGTGGTTCCACTCGAAGTGGTTAGTGTTGGTAAACTTGCTACTAGCGCCAATTCTGAGCCCGGTTGCTTAAGAGTTAGAATTGAATTTTTGCTTAATCTACCTCCAAACCACCAGTTACCTTCGTACTTTCCGACTACATTTTTGCTGTCGTTTGATCCCACTCGAACTTTATTAGGGTTAAGAGGTTGGGTAAATAGTCCATTTGTCTTGCCTTTGGCGATTTCTTCTCCATTGATTTGAAGGGAGAGGCTGCCATCCGATATTAGAGTGGCATCCACTGTAAATTGCGTGGTAGGAAGGGCTTTTTTAGAACTAATAATGGTGAGTTTGTCCTGCTGTGCAACTGCAAAATGGAGAGCATTCTGGTAAATATAAAGGCTGTATCCATTTGTATTGTTGCCTTGAGCCATTAGGACACCCTCAAGAGGATTGTCTCCTTTGGAAAGGATAATTCGCACACCAATCTCTTTTCCTGTTACATCTGGAGGGAATAGAATACTGTTTCGCTGATCCAAAGGATATTGTTCAGCCACCAAGCTTCTACTGATTCGGTCGGGAAGTGGAAGAGTGCTTTCTCCAGAAGCTTGAATTGCTGCTTTTGCATCTCGCTTTGCAAATTCGGAAGGATGAGTCAAAACTGCTGCAAATAAAGCTTGTGGCAAGAACGCGTCTTTGCCATTTTCTTCTACCTCGGCTTCATTCAGCAATATTTTTGCTGCATCTAAGGAAGTAGGCATTTCAGAAAGCGCTAAAAAAGCTTCTTTGCGCGTATGTAAATCAGGATCTCGCAACAAGTTGCTACTAAGAATTGCTTTGGAAGTAGTTTCATTTCGTGGAATTACGCGGAGCGCATTTTTACGTACCGCTGCAGATGGATGATTGAGTGCTTTCAACACCGCATCGGTAGCTTCTTGATTTTCCCCTGTTAATTCTTCCAACCCATGAAGTGCCCACAAAGCATTGATTGCGGGACCGTTGATACCCACTTTGTCTTGGTCCTGGTTTTCAATAAGAGAATATAGCTCACTAAGTATGGACTTTTCTTTTCGCTCTACAATCAACCGCTGTGCTGTCATTCTCCAGAAGAGATTATCACTCTTTAGAGCTTCGATAAGCTGGGCTGGTTTGGCATCTTTCAAATCGAATGTTTTCGCATCCTTGCCTCCTTTGTAGCTGATTCTGTAGATACGTCCGTGTTTGCTATCACGAAGTGGATTGATATAGGCATTTCCATTTCCATTTTCAAAGCCACGTGGAGTAGGGTTGTGTTGAATGATGAAATTGTACCAATCCGCTACCCAAAGTGCCCCATCAGGACCTACTTCAGCATGAACAGGAGAAAACCATTCGTCTGAGCTAGCTAGGATATTGAAGCCATTTTTCTCTTTATAGCTCGATCCATCAGGATTGATCATTGCTTTGTGGAGCACACGTCCTGTTGGCTCTGCTACAAAGGCTATACGGTTCCAATAAGACTCTGGAAAGCTTCGTGCCGTGTAAAAATTATGTCCAGCGGCAGCGGTATAACCTCCAAACCAGTCCACCTGACGGAGGAAAGGGGTGAGGTGTGGCATGTCGTAATGGCTATCAATGCCATGGACAGTATTTGCCGAACCTTGGAAGATAGGCCGCTTTAGGTACTTGTTGGCCATGGAAAAATACACGCTATGCTGACCATTTGCGGTAGACAAGAAGGTTTCAAAATCTTCTGTAAAACCTAATCCCCAGGTATTATTGGAAGAATTACCCAAGTATTCCAAACTACTTGCGTCTGGAGTAAATCGATACACTCCTTGACCAAAGGAATGTACTTGGCCTCCTACATCACCTCTGAATCCGGAATAACCTAAGACACCCCAAATTTTATTATCGAAGCCATACTTCAAATTGGAAGGCCCCGCGTGAGTATCGCTTTTGCCCCAGCCAGTAATCATTACTTCCCTTACGTCTGCTACATCATCTCCATCGGTGTCTTTGAGGAATATAAAATCAGGTGCCATGGAAATCAAAACGCCTCCATTAACAGCCATGATTGAGGTAGGAATATTCAATTTATCAGCAAAAACAGTGACTTTATCAGCTTTGCCATCACCATCTGTATCTTCTAATATTTTGATTCTATCATTACCGCCTTCGGTACGTACCTCATTTGGATAATCAACTGTTTCGATTACAAACAGTCTTCCACGCTCGTCCCAAGCCATCGCCATGGGATTGATGATCATGGGCTCGCTAGCAAACAATTCCATTTCAAATTCGATAGGAAGCTGTACCAACTTCATACTTTCTTCTGGGGAGAGGGGCAATTGGTAGCGAGGTGCTGGATCACGTTTTTCGTAATTTGGGATTTCTGCGTCCTGGAACTGAGGGGTAGGAATTTTATAATCGGCTAAAAGTTGGGTTACTTTTTCTCCTACCGCCCACAGAATTCCGTTTGCTAGCAACTTATGAAATTCTGGCTGCTTCCATGTTTCCTCGTTGTGTCCATAGGCCGTATAAAATACGCGACCTTCACCTTCGTTACGAATCCAGGTGTAAGGCTCCTTTTTATCCCCCTCTTGTCGTTCCATCAGTACCTGAATGTCAGGATTGATTTGGCTATGCACATAGGTCTCATCCCAAGTCTCAAACTCACTGATTTCATGTAGTATAGGGTGTGTAGGCTCAAGTAATTGTGTAGTAAATCTTCCCGTGCCATGGGTACTGAATTGTCCCCCCACAGCCTCCACATACCAGTCCGAGTTTCTAAAGCAGAAGGAGCCACTATGCAAAGGAATCAAAGCCTTTCCTCCTTGAACAAAGGATTTGAGTGCTGCTTCTTGTGAAGTGGAGATGGAATCATGATTGGCATAAATGAGTAAACCATCGTAGTTTTGAAGCACCTCATCTTTTAGATCATTGGGATCGGCGGTATAGGTAAGGTTGATGCCTTTTTGAAACAAAGGAGTAGAAATGTGCATCATCAATTTTTCGGTATTGTGATGGTCACTGTCGTGTCCTAAGACCAAAATCTCCACGCGACGTGGTTCGGTCATCGATAGAAAAGCATTCTTTTTGCCGCAGGCAGTAAAGAAAAGCACAAAGATTAAGGAAAGAAGGCCAATAGGTCTCCAAATCATGCTAGTGCGCATAGGCTGGGTTTGAGGTTAATTGTATTCAAATAATCAATGTTAAAAAAAGAATTTAGATAACGGTTTAAATTAAAACTTCTTATTGAGAATTTATAGTCATTTTTTATAAGTATGAACTTAAAAGGGATAAGTCTCCAAATTTATCGTCCATAGTAATGGAAGGATAAAATAGATCATCAGTGAAAGTAAAACAATAGAAATTAGGTTGAGCCAAATACCAGCCCTCACCATATCCTTGATTTTAAGATATCCTGAACCAAAAACAACTGCATTGGGAGGGGTAGCTACAGGAAGCATAAAGGCACAACTCGCTGCCATGGTAGCGCCAATCATGATTCCAAAAGGATGGATATCTAGTTTGATTGCTACAGATGCCAAAATTGGAAGGAGCATGGAAGCGGTAGCTACATTGGAGGTAACTTCTGTGAGGAAATTAACAGCTGCTATAATAATCAATAGAAATAAAAAGAAGCCAACACCTTCGATTAGGGTAAAACGTTGCCCTATCCAATCAGCTAAACCTGTTTCCTTAAATCCCTCTGCCAATGCCAAGCCACCTCCAAATAGGATTAGAACACCCCAAGGAATTTTTTCAGCAGTATTCCAGTCTAAAATTCTTCCCCTTGTGCCATTTTTTTTTGAAGAGGGGAGAAGCAATAAAACTAGTACCCCAGTTAAGGCAATAATTGTATCGTCAAGCTGTGGAAATATTGGTGCCAATAAAAAACTTCGTGTTATCCAGGCAAAGCAAACCGTCCCAAATACCATAAGTACAATTTTCTCTTCGAAGGTAATCCTGCCTAGGGCGCTCAATTGATTACTAATGACCGATTTGGCTCCATTCAATTTAAAATTTTTGGGCAAAGGATTACCAACATTTACTAGATAAATCCAGCAAATAGCTGTTAAAACCATCGTAAATGGAAGTGCGAAAAGCATCCATTCATTGAAATCGATGGTATAATTGTATAATTTATCGACTACTGCGCGAAGAATATTATTTGTTGGTGTACCAATTAGCGTCGCCATTCCTCCAATAGATGCGGAATAGGCGATACCTAGCATGATATTTTTTCCCAAATTAGTGGCTAGTTGCTCCTGTCCTGCGCCCAAATGTGATTTAAACTGTGTTACTACTGCCAAACCGATAGGAAGCATCATCAAAGCAGTCGCAGAATTTGAGATCCACATAGATAAAAAACCTGTGGCAAGTATAAATCCGAGAACAATACGCCGTAAATCTGTACCTAATAAATTTATTATGTTAAGCGCAATCCGTTGATGTAAATTCCATTTTTCAATAGCTGTGGCTAAAAGAAATCCTCCCATATACAACATAACCGTTGGATCCATGTAATTGGAGGAGATGATCTTCAGTGGTAAGATTCCTGCTAAAGGAAGTATAATCAATGGAAGAAAAGCGGTACCTGCAATAGGGATGGCTTCCGAAGTCCACCAAATGGCCATCCAAGCAGTAAGTGCCAACATAGTATTTCCTTCGAGAGACAATCCGTCAGGATTCATAAAAAAAATGATTGCTAAGAAAGCAAGGGGGCCAGCAACTAAACCAATTCGAGGAAGCCAGTTATTCATGTGTAAAGTAACTAAGTGAATTCACGGAAATGAAGTTAGAGGAGGAATAGTGGGCAGAAAGTTTAGGAATGAAGGCTAAAGCTTTATTTAACATAATATAAATTATACAACATATAATAGATTTGCTTTGGCTCAAATGGGCTAATCCCTAGATTTGAGTACGCCAACGTAGTAATCAGGATCCACTACTACTTCTTGTACGGTGCCTACTTCTAGTGTCTGCCAAGCCGTTTTGGTTTGAAGGCGAACTGCCTTTCCGTCTAGCAACACATCCACCGGCATATCGAAATCTTTTACTGCATTGGTCCATCGGTACTGAAGTTCCTCTCCTTGGAAGTAGTATTCAAAAATTGGAATGCGTACATCCCTCAAATATTGATCAAATACTTTCCCCAAATTCAAACCTGCCTGGGTGGAGATGTACGATTCAACCTGCTGAGTTGTCACCGTCTGATGGTAGAACTCTTTATTTAATCCTCTCAAAATTATTCTCCATTTACCATCATCCTGCACTATTTGACGAAGCATGTTCAAGAGATTGCCTCCTTTGTAGTACATGTCCCCAGATCCGCGCTGGTTGACGCCGTAATCTCCAATGATGGGTTTGTCATTCAGAATATTCATACGTGTACCCCGAACATAGGCTTGGCCCGCTTCTTTGCCGTAATGATAGTCGAGAAACAAGCTTTCAGAGTAGTTTGTGAAGCTTTCATGAATCCACATGTCTGCCACATCCTTGTAAGTGATGTTATTTGCAAACCATTCGTGTCCAGCCTCGTGGATAATGATAAAGTCAAATTTCATTCCCCAACCAGTTCCGCTCAGATCTCTTCCACGGTATCCGTTTTGGTAACCGTTGCCGTAGGTCACCGAACTTTGGTGTTCCATCCCCAAATAAGGAGCTTCCACCAACTTAAAGCCGTCCTCATAAAAAGGATACGGCCCAAACCAGTGCTCAAAGGCTTGCATCATGCGTCTGGCATCTTGAAAATGGACTTTTGCTTTCTCCAAATTCTCACGCAGAACAAAATAATCCATATCCAGAGTCCCTTTTTCGCCTGCATATTTCTCTCCAAACTGTGCGTAATCACCTATATTGATATTTACGCCATAGTCATTGATGGGATTGACCACCTTCCAATGAAAGGTATCGGTGTCTTTGCCCACTTCAATTTCAACCAAACGTCCATTTGAAATATCCAACAATCCTTTGGGGACAGTTACATGCATGTCCAAACTATCTACCTCATCGGCAGGATGGTCTTTCAAGGGCCACCAAATGCTGGATCCAATGCCTTGGTTGGAAGATGCGATAAAATCTAGCCCTTTTGAATCCTTCTGCCAAGTAATTCCCCCATCCCAAGGCGGACGAACAGCCTCTTTTGGAACCCCTTCGTACTGCACTACAAGTGCTTCTAGGGCACCTGGAACTTGTTTCTTGGTTAAAGTTACCCAGTAAACCGCCCCTTCTCGTCGAAAAGAAAGCTCCTCTCCTTCCTGCGTGATGGAGGTAACAGCCAAAGGCTCTTGCAGGTCTAATTGTAAAAGCTTCGCTTCATTTTTTACCTGATAACTTATTTTATTTGAGCCTTTTATGTATTTTTTGGATGGAATGATTTCCACACTCAGGTCGTAGTGTTTGAGGTCCCACCAAGATCGTTCTGGGCCAAGTCCACCCCGCAAACTGTCTGTACGACCGTATTGGGCAAAAGTGGAATTAGAAAGGAGCAGCAAAGAACCAAGTGCTCCTGCTAGAATATATTGAGTGAATTTTAAGTTCATAAACTTTGAAATTGAGGTAAATTACCTTCCTCCTGGAGGACAGTAGGTTTTTAAGAAATTGGTATACACCATGCGCAAGTGAGCTATAGTGCCTTCTCCTTCACCAATGCCATGGGAGCGGTTGGGATACGGCATAAACTGAAACAGCTTTCCATGCTTGATCAATTCGTTGATCAACATTTCAGCATTGGCGTAGTGGACATTGTCGTCACCTGTTCCATGAATATACAGGAGATTGCCTTGCAGGTTTTTGGCATGCGTGATGGGCGATCCAGCCACAAAATCTTCCAAGTTCTCCTGAGGAAGTCCCATGTAGCGCTCCTGGTAGATGTTGTCGTAGGTCAACTGATTGGCAACAGCCGCCAAGGAAATGCCCGTTTGAAAGAGTCCAGGGTATTGGAATAGTAGGTTTAGGGTTGCTGATCCACCCCCACTGTGACCCCAAACAGCCATACGAGTAGGATCTACAAAAGGCCATTTGCTGATCTGCTTGGCAGCTTCTGCCTGGTCGGAGATGTTTAATCGTCCAATTTTTCGGTAAATGCTTTTACGCCATGCCCGACCTTTAGGAGCAGGTGTGCCCCGATTGTCAATGGAAATGTAGATATACCCATCCGCTGCCATATCACCTTCATAGTTGCGGTTGCGCCCTACTCCATACGAATCTTTTACATTGGCACCCCAAGGCTCGGTATACACCATAAATAAGACAGGATACTTCTTAGTTGGATCAAAATTCTTGGGTTTCACCATCCAACCGTCCATTTCTGTACCGTCGGCAGTATTGACTTTAAAGAACTCCACGTTTTTGGCACCTTGGTTAGCGGGCAACTTGGATGCGATGCTTTGACTAGGATCCAATGGCTGGTGCTTGGGAAGACTAATCCATTCGCTAGCAGGCCGGGTAAAGCTGTTGGAAAACTGGTGCATACCATACTTCCCACTCGGAGAAATCACATACGAATGCGTACCAGGCAGATCTGTAGGCGTAACTCGTTCGGCAGTTCCTTTTCCATCCAATTTGGCTTTGTAGAGGTATTTCTGCGTGGCATTTTCTGGGGAAGCATGAAAATAGAGTGAATTTTCTTTCTCATTGAAATGCAAGAGGTTGATCACATCGTAATTTCCATGGGTCACTGGAGTCACTTTACCACTCAAGTCTATTCGATACAGGTGTCTCCAGCCATCTTTTTCGCTAAACCATAGGAATTCCTTGCCCCCATTAATCCACTTAAACTCGTGTCTGTAAGTGAGTCCATAGGTATTTTCCCAACTTGACAACACATCTATCCAGGTTTCGTCCTGTTCCTCAAAAATGAGATTTGCTACATTCGTCGTCACGTTGACTCCCAAGATTTTACTGTGATTTTGCTTGCGGTTGAGCTGCTGCACCAGCAGGAATTCCGGTGAATTCCACTCCATTCGAGGCAAGTAATGCTGCTGTGGATCACCAGGAATGTTGAGCCAGGTGAGTTTTTTACTAGCTAGTTCAATTATCCCAATTCTTGCAGGCGATGGAGATTCTCCTACTTTGGGGTACTCTACGGGGATGATTTGGGAATAAATCGAATCTGTAGTATTGATCATGTAGTAATCACGAATCTGGTTGGCATCGATCTGCCAAAAAGAAATTCGCGTCCCGTCTGGGCTCCATTGAAAGCCATCACGGCATGCAAATTCCTCTTCGTAGGCCCAATCGAAAGTTCCGTTGATCAGCTTGCGGGTCCCATCAGCGGTCAACATAGAAATTTGACCAGAAGTCAAATCCTGAACATATAGGTTGAATTCACTCACAAAAGCTACTTTGGAAGCATCCGGAGAAAATTTGGCGAAACGTAGCGAACTTTCAGGAAGCTCCTCTCCTACTTGAGTTAACTTCTCAGTTGCAAGTTCATACACCCAATAGTCTCCTTGCGTTTGCAGTCGCCACACCGACTTAGTATTGGTGTAAATCAATACTTTCTGTCCATCGGCAGAAAATGCGAAGTCGGTAATAGAAAGCGGTGCTTGCCCCTTAGGGCTAAGTTGAGCCGAAGAAATCAACTTCTCTCCGACCGTATTGGGTAAGGAGTGTTGAAAAATCTCATTTTTAACAACAGCGTAAAAGGTGTCGCCATTCTTGTCCCATTTGATATCCTGCGCAAAAGCAGTGAAACCAATTAGGAAAATGATCAAGAACGAAAGGAATCGAAAGGCTTTTTTCATGGGTTGGTTAATCGTGATTCTAAGTCAAATAGATTAAAATAAATGGAGAATTCAAGACTGTTTTCCTAAAATTTCATCCAACCTCAACCTGTAATCGTATTGAAGATCCTCGTGCAGGGCAGCAATGTTTTTTTGGATTTTTTCTGTTTGCTTCAAAAATAGGGACTGAAGGATCGGATGCTGATACTTCAAATACCCATACTTTTTAAGTTGCTCACAGAAATACAGCAGCAATTCTACCTGATCCTCTTTGTTCTTGCTGAACTTAAGTGCCTTGTTGAGTTTCCGTCGGATGGTCTGGGCTGATTTTTTAGTTAGGTAAAATGAAGTCGTATTCGCCGTTTGAAATAGCTCATCCAACTCTTCTTTTACCGTATCAACAAATAGACTAGGCTGATCCCTTTCGTTGAGTTTGAAGTATAAAAAGGCCTTATTGTCCCTTGTAAACTTGCTCAGGTCTAAGATTAAGCTACACAACTCCTTTTCATCGAGGTAGGAAAGCTCTTTTTTTATAGCGGCCAAACTTGGAATATTCATACGAAATGGTTGAAATCAGGTGGTTTTGGGATTACAAGAACTTATTTTTTCAGGATAGTTTTCGCTAATCCAAACAAAAGTTGAATGAATAAGAGTTTATCAATAAATTTAACGCAAATAGAAGGAATTTATGGAAGCGTACGGACAGATATTATTGATTGCAATGCCGGCATTTTTTGTGTTGGTACTTCTTGAAAAAGCCTGGGGTATTTGGAAGGGAAAGGATACCGTTCCTGTTTCGGACATGATTGCAAGTTTGAGTTCGGGCATCACCAACGTAACCAAAGATGTACTTGGGCTTAGTGTGGCTGTTATTTCCTACCAATGGCTCTATACCCAATTCTCCTTTTTCACGATTGAGGCCACTTGGATGGTGTATGTGATTGCCTTTTTTGCTTTGGATTTTGCAGGCTATTGGACCCATCGCATTGCCCATGAGTACAATATATTTTGGAACAATCACATCGTTCACCATTCCTCAGAGGAGTTTAACCTTGCCTGTGCCCTGCGTCAAAGCATCTCTTCCATCTTCAAGATATTTGCCATTTTCCTATTGCCAGCAGCTTTTCTGGGGGTTCCCCCTGAAGTAATTGGTGTAGTAGCCCCCTTGCATTTATTTGCACAGTTTTGGTACCATACCCAGCACATTCGCTCCATGGGTATTCTTGAGAAAATCATCGTCACCCCTGCCCATCACCGGGTACACCATGCAATCAATCCCGAATACCTAGACAAAAACTACGGACAGATTTTTATCTTCTGGGACAAGTGGTTTGGAACCTTTCAAGAAGAAAGAGTAGATATTCCTGCAGTTTATGGAGTCACTCGACCCGTACAAACCTGGAATCCTATCAAAATCAACTTCATGCACTTGTGGCTCTTGATTCAGGATGCTTGGCGGGCCAAAAACTGGGGAGATAAACTGAAAATTTGGTTTATGCCCTTGGGATGGCGCCCCAGTGATGTGGCAGCGAAGTACCCGGTAGCCAAGATTCAGGATGTGTATCATTTTGACAAATACAACCCAGAACTGAATGGGGGGATGCGAATTTGGAGTTTCGGACAGCTGATTGTTTTGCTGCTCCTGTTGAGTTACCTCTTCTCCAATTTGGCAGCAATTGGTGCTCCTGGCATCTTTTACTACGGAGGATTTGTCTTCCTCACGGTGTTTGCTTACACCGAACTCATGGATCGCAATCCCCTTGCTTGGTGCTGGGAAGCGTTAAAGAGCAGTTATGCCCTTTATTTTGTGTTCACCACTGGGGATTGGTTTGGGCTCAATGCCCAGTTTCCAGGTGCAGTCTATGCATTTGTGGGCTACTTGGTAATTTCTACGCTTTCCTCGCTCCTTTTTTCCCTACAAAAGCCAACCGCTTCTTCCTCACCTAGCTCGCAACTTGCTAAATGAAAGAATTTACCCAGCTGATTGATGCCTATGATTTTGCTAAAGCGGATGGGATTGAAATGGCCCTAGCAACAGTGGTGCAGGTCGATGGATCAGCCTACAGACGCCCTGGAGCACGAATGCTGGTAACTCAAGATGGAAGACTTACGGGAGCAATAAGTGGTGGCTGTCTAGAAGGAGACGCGCTTCGGAAAGCCCAGGCAGTCATTTTTCAGCAAAAATCCATGCTCGTCACCTACGATACCACGGATGAGGATGACCAGAAGTTTGGAATTGGGCTGGGCTGCAATGGCATCATTCACCTCTTGATCGAGCCCTTGGACGTGAATCAGGTAGATAATCCTGTGGAACTGATTCGTCAGGCAAGATCAACCCGTGAAACTTCCCTATTGCTTACTTTCTTTTCCATTAAAAACTCCAAAAAAGAGCAAATCGGTACGATACACCTCACGCAAGGATTGCAACAGTTTGGATCTCTGGCTAAAGTCAAGGAAGAATTTCATCCACGAATCTTACAAGAAATTACTACGTTTGAGCAGCCTAGCAGTCGAATTCAGTGCTTCGATGAACTAGATGAACTTTCTCTATTTTTTGAATTGATTCACCCTCCCCTACAAATTCTACTATTTGGCGCTGGCAATGACACCCTCCCTGTGGCACAACTCGCGGCCCTATTGGGACATGAGGTCATTCTGGTGGATGGGAGAAAAGCCTTGGCCACGAATAACCGGTTTCCAACTGTGCAACGAATCATCCAAGGACCTGCAAATGAGGTGATGGACCAGATTGAAACGGACTTGAATACTGTAGCGCTCTTGATGACTCATAATTTTGACTACGAACTGGTCCTCCTCGAGAAATTGTCCCAGTTGCTACTCCCCTACATCGGGATTTTAGGTCCGAAGCGAAAGACTGAAAAATTGTTGGAACGATTGCAGGCAAAGGGAATCGCTATTCCAACGGGTAACCTTTACGCTCCGATTGGCTTGGACCTTGGGGCAGAAACGTCTGAGGAGATCGCCCTAGCCATCCTTGCTGAAATCGCTGCGGTAGTTCGCAAGCGGAAACCCAGTTTCCTTCGGGACAAGCAAGGACCCATTCATGATTCCGCGTTATGAAAACTGGAGTCATCCTTTTGGCAGCAGGTTCATCTTCCCGTTTAGGCAGACCGAAGCAACTTATTAATTATCAAGGTAAAACATTGATTCAACATTCCATTGATGAAGCCAATAAGAGCCAAGCAGAAGGTCTTGTAGTGGTGCTTGGATCCAATCCTGAACTGATACAAACAGGTTTTGAACCTTCGAGTGCGCCGTTTATAATCAATTCGGATTGGCAGCATGGAATGTCCACCAGCATGCAGGCAGGACTTCGTTTTTTAATGGAAAAGGAAGTGATCAATCAAGTGGTGCTGATGTTATGCGACCAACCTTTTGTGGACGCTTCCCTCCTAGATCAATTGATTACCGCAAAGTATACATCCGGCAAGGGAATTGTGGCGGCTTCTTACTCCAATACCTTCGGAGTGCCGGCACTTTTCGATAGACGTTATTTTGAGGAGTTACTCCAATTGACCGGATCTGAAGGGGCCAAGAAGGTTATTTTTAACCATCAAGCAGAGGTCCATGCGCTTGATTTCCCGCTTGGAGCAGTGGATTTGGATACAGAAGAGGATGTAAACCAATTCCTCACTCGATATCCGCAAAAAAATCTTCCAAATCCAAGCTAAAACCTTCTAGGACCTTAGACTGGAGCACATCTCCCGAGGTCATTAATTTGGAAGGGATGTAGTGGTCATTTACTAGGGTATATTGGATGACATTTTGATAATCTGGATGGATTACCCAATATTCAGCTACTCCATGCGATTCATAGAGCTGGTATTTAAACTTAAGTTCGGTTTTGGTATTTCCAGGAGAAAGAATTTCCACAATTAGATCTGGGGCGCCGAGGCAACCTCTTTCGTCCAGTTTTTCAGGATTGCAGATCACACAAAGGTCTGGTTGGACCACATTGAAAATTTGACAGTCTTCCTTGGAATCTTTGGGGAACCGGACATCAAAAGGTGCAGCATATACCTGACAATGCTTTCCCTCTATAAATTGATATAGCTTAAAGTTAAGTTTAGAAGACACTTTTTGATGTAATCTCTTTGGAGCTGCGGCAGCTTTTTTCAAAATCTTACCATTAATGAGCTCTACCACTTCCTCAAACTGCCAAGTTAAATAATCCGCATAGGAATACTTGCCGTAAGCAGCATCTGGTTCTTCGACTAAATCTGGTTTTTTGGAATCCATCATCCAATTTACATCCAATGTCCCACAATTCTTTTGCTGGGTATAAAAAAGATTAGCTGATTTTTATCATGAATTTCTCAACTGCTCGATCACTGATTTAACACAAGAAACCGCATGTTCTACGGTTTCAGCCCTTGTATCTTTTCCCAAACTAAATCGTAATGAAGCACGTCCCAAATCTGAAGAGATGCCCATGGCCTGAAGCACATGGCTCGGTTTGGGCGAGATGGAGGTGCAGGCGGAGCCCGAACTCACAGCAACCTGCTGATTTACTTTCAGGAGCAACTCCTCCCCTTCCACACCTGAAAAGGAAAGGTTGCTCACATGAGCTAGCCGATTCTTCATTGATCCATTTCGATGTACGCCTGGGAGCTCCAAAAGACCTTTTTCCAGTCGATTACGTAGCCCGTCTAGCCGATTCGATTCCTCGGTCATCTCTTGAATTCGAAGTTGAGCCGCTTTTCCAAAGCCTACAATCCCAGGTACATTGAGGGTGCCACTGCGAAACCCTTTTTCATGGCCTCCCCCATGAAGCTGAGCCAAGGGCTTGGGCAAGGAATGGTTGTGGCGCACATACAGTGCCCCTACTCCTTTGGGGCCATACAGTTTGTGTGCAGAAAGGGCCATTAGGTGAACCCCCTGGGTACTTACTGGGATTTTGCCTACTGCCTGTACGGCATCCGTTAAAAAAATAATCCCATGTTTATCAGCAATTTGGGCGACTTCTTGGATAGGGTGAATGACTCCGGTTTCATTATTGGCCCACATCAAACAAATCATCTTGGTATGCGGCTGAATACTTTGCTCCAACAAGCTTAAGTCTACCTCCCCATCCGAATTTACGTGCAGATAGCTGACCTCTGCTCCTCTCTGCTCAATTTCCGCCATACTGTCCAATACGGCCTTGTGCTCGGTTTGACAGGTAATGTAATGTTGTTTTTCACCAGAAAATAAGTCAAAAACCCCCTTAATGGCCAAATTGAGAGATTCTGTGGCACCTGAGGTAAAAATGAGTTCCTTGGACTTGGCGCCAATCAATTGGGCTATTGCCTCTCGAGCATCTTCTACTGCTTGCTCTGCCACCCAACCGTAGGGATGACTTTTGCTAGCCGCATTGCCAAAATGAGCACCGAAAAATGGAAGCATGGCAGCAATCACCTCTTCTGAGCAAGGGGTGGTGGCATTGTGATCCAGATAAATTGGGTATTTCATCTTTCTAAACTACTGCTTTTACTTGTTTTTTGAATCGTTCACTACTTGATTTCCCTACCTTTAGGTTCCTATGCAAGAATCTTGGACTTTTGATTATCCCTTTGATACCCCTTCATCCGAAGCTTGGTCCTGGTTTATCCAAACCCAACAGCGAGACTTGGGTATTTTTCTTTCCTACTATTACAAAAGACAAGGTGCTGTAGTAGAAAAGGTCCAATTGAAGACTAGTCCCCAGCTGGATTCCCAATCTAGTGGCACCCTATGCCTTGGATTTGAGTTGGTTTATTTCAATGCCTGCCAAGATTTACATGAAACTCAATCGGATGAAATGAAACTGAACTTTCAATTCGATGCAGACAAAAAGATTCTAAATCTAGATGGGCCCTACTGGACTGTTCGTGAAATGGATGAAATTTAAGCATGCTGGAGTCTTTTGCTTTGCGATTGGAATTCCTAGCATTTGACGTATTTTTGACATTGAATTGACGCTTATGAAAGACGCTACTGAATCCCTCAATTTCATAGAACACATCATCGAAGAAGACTTGGCCAATGGTTTTCCAAAGGAGAAATTGTGCTTCCGATTTCCACCGGAGCCCAATGGCTACCTGCACATCGGCCATGCGGCATCCATCTGCTTAAACTTCGGTTTGGGTGAGAAATATAATGCTCCAGTCAACCTTCGATTTGACGATACC
Organism: Algoriphagus sp.; assembly: GCA_030729785.1. GTDB lineage: Bacteria > Bacteroidota > Bacteroidia > Cytophagales > Cyclobacteriaceae > Algoriphagus. The sequence goes on from JANQWS010000023.1 coordinate 54,282, forward strand.
AATCCTGCCAAAGAAGAACAAGAATATGTAGATGCCATCAAGCGTGATATCTCTTGGTTGGGATTCAAGTGGGCCAACGAATGTTATTCTTCGGATTATTTTCAGCAACTCTACGATTGGGCCGTTCGGTTGATCAAACAGGGAAAGGCCTATGTAGATCAACAATCCTCAGAGCAAATCGCCGAACAAAAGGGGACGCCTACTAGTCCAGGTACGCCTAGCCCATTTCGGGATAGATCCCTAGCTGAGAATCTGGACTTGTTTGAGCGCATGAAAAATGGAGAATTCGCTCCTGGAACTTACCTCCTTCGAGCAAAAATCGATATGGCTTCTCCAAACATGCACATGCGCGATCCAATTTTGTACCGCATCATTCATGCGCACCACCATCGCACCGGAGATACTTGGAATATTTACCCCATGTACGATTGGGCTCATGGAGAGTCAGATTACATCGAACAGGTTTCACATTCACTTTGTACCCTTGAGTTTAAAGCCCACCGAGAATTGTACGATTGGTACTTGGATCAGATTGTTGACCCTACCTTGCTCCGTCCCAAGCAACGTGAATTTGCGCGTCGAAACTTGAGCTTTACGGTGATGAGTAAGCGTAAGTTGCTCGAACTGGTGCAAAAGAAGGTAGTTACGGGCTGGGATGATCCTCGTATGCCGACCATATCTGGTCTGAGAAGACGAGGCTACACGCCCAATTCCATCCGAAACTTCAGTGAAGTGGCAGGTATTGCTCGAAGAGAAAATGTAACGGATGTATCCCTACTTGAGTTTTGTGTACGTGAGGACCTAAACCAAAGTGCTACGCGTGTGATGGCGGTATTGAACCCCATTAAAGTAGTCATTCAAAACTATCCTGAAGGACAAGAAGAAATCTTGCACTTGGAAAATAATCCAGAAAAAACTGATGCAGGAACGCATGAAGTGCCTTTCTCCAAAGAATTGTACATCGAACGAGAAGATTTTAAAGAAGAAGCCGATTCCAAATTCTTCCGACTAAGCATAGGGCAAGAAGTTCGCTTGAAAAGTGCCTACATCATCAAAGCTGAGTCAATAGTCAAAGATGCAGACGGTACCGTTCTTGAAATCCACTGTAGTTACGATTCAGAATCCAAATCTGGTTCGGGCACAGAAGCAAGCCAGCGAAAGGTAAAATCTACCATTCACTGGGTTTCCGTCGCCCATGCCATCCAAGCTGAAGTTCGAGAATACGATCGCTTATTTTTGGATGAATCTCCAGACACCCATGAATCCAAAAGTTACATGGACTTTATTAATCCAAATTCCTTAAAAGTGATTAAGAAAGCTTACCTAGAACCACACTTAAGCCAAGCTAATCCAAACGAGAGTTATCAATTTCAGCGCCTCGGCTATTTCACCTTGGATTCAGAATCACGGGAAGGAAAATTAGTATTTAATAAGACGGTTGGATTGAAAGATACTTGGGCCAAACAGAATGCAGCCTCTACAAATAAGCAGCAAACTGCTGCGAAGCCGGTAGCTCAAGCTCCTCAAGAAACCAAATCAGCCTTGAATGAGATTCAATACATCGGAAAAAAACTAACCAATCTCTCTGGTGATAAGCTGGAAGAGGCATTAACGAATATCCGAGTTCAAGCAGAAAATGTGACTTACGAAGAGTTGGAACCCCTATTTGGCACAGCTGCTAAAAAAGTAGGGACTCGAATAGCAGTTTTGGTTGCACTTACCGTGCTTTTGGCAAAAGGAACATCCAAAACCCCAGCTGCATCGGAATTCATAGCTTCCTGTCAATCGGATGAATCAATTACGCTTAGAGAAGAAGCTGCAAAGATTCCTTGAATGGTCAATGGACGACAGACCCGTGTCTACTGCTCAGGTTCCTGAACTTCAAATCTTTTTCGTTTTGAGATACGGTTATTAAAAGGATAATCATCAAACTAAAAAAAGCCCCGCATCGCTGCGGGGCTTTTTTTGTCGTTAATTACCCTCTTTTGATTTGCAATTGGATATCAGAAAACTCCTTTTGCTCGATGAAAGGCTGACTGCGTAGTCTTCTGCCAGTAGCAGCAAAAATTGCATTAGCAATCGCTCCTCCTGTTGGTGGAAGTGCGGGTTCACCCAAACCGGTTGGATCAAATCCCGAATCAACAAAATGCGTTTCGATTTCAGGAACTTCTTTCAAACGAATCAAGCGGTAGGTATCAAAATTTCGCTGCTTTGGCACCCCTGCTTCAAAGGTGAGATTGGTATACATGGCATGTCCCATACCGTCCACTATCCCGCCACGAACCTGATGGTTAGCACCGGTAGGATTCACAACCAAGCCACAATCTGTCACTGCAGTGATTTTCTTTAGAGTGGGCACCCCTCCAGATACCTCAATGTCAGCCACTTGAGCAACATAGGATTTATGAGAGAAATATACACTGAACCCTTGCTTTATAGAAGAATTTTTACCCCAATTGGACTTTTCTTTCGCCATTTTCACAACTCCGATCATGCGATCGACATCGTAGCCCAGCGCTCCTACAGGGTTGGTTTTGGCTCGGTTGAGTAACTCCAAACGAAAATCAACAGGATCTTTACCAACAGCTAAGGCCACTTCATCTAAGAAGCTTTGTTCTGCATACGCCAAGAAATTAGTGATTGGGGCCCTCCATGCATTGGTAGTAATACTTGAAGCATGTTCAATACTTTCAATCAATACATGATCTACTGCTCCAGAAGGAAAATTAGTTTCTCGAGTTGTATTTCCAGCATTCATTCCTACCCCTCGTAATTTGTATCCAATAAGAGTTCCTGCTGCATCCAAGGCTGCTTCAAATCGGTAGCGAACAGCAGGTCGATATGCACCTCCAGTCAATTCATCCTCTCGGCTCCAGGTTACTTTTACAGGTGCTTGTATGGCTCTAGACACTTCTACTGCTTCTACAACATAATCTGCACGAAGTCTTCTACCAAATCCCCCTCCCAATCGTGTGATTTCCACGCTTACATTTTCTGGTGGAATACCCAATAACCTTGCTGTCTCTTGTCGAGCGCGATCTGGGGTTTGTGTCGGCCCGACGAGTTCTACTTTGTCGCCTTGTACATGCGCAAAAAAGTTTTCAGGCTCCATCGGGGAGTGTGCCAAAAATGGACATTGGTATTCAGCAGTAACAATTTTTGCAGCTGATTTAAACGCTGAAGCCACATCTCCATCTTTTCGTTTGACATCCCCCTTCCCATTTGCGAGTAAGTCTGTAAAAAGTTTGTCGTGATCTGTGGTACTCTCCACTACTCCATCCGGTTCGTAGGAGATTTTTAACATTTTCTTAGCTTTCATCAAAGGCCAAGTCGAAGTTCCCACTACGGCTACACTAGATCCAAATGTCACTACGTTAGTGACACCCAGCACCCCTCTTGCAGCACTATCATCCACCTGGCTTATTTTCATCCCAAAAGGAGCCCGTTGGATCATTGCGTAGAACATTCCTTCACGATGAAAATCTAACCCATACATCGGTTTACCAGTATACATGTCCTTGGCATCCACATTTTTGACAGGGGTACCTATAATGGTAAAGTCTTTTTTGTCCTTTAAGGTAACTTCCTCTGGAGCAGTAAGCGTAGATGCCAGATCTACAAATTCTCCAAAATGACCTTTTTTGCCCGATCCTTCGTGGCTTATCATACCCTTAGAAACATTAATTTCTGAAGCAGGGACATTCCAAGATTGTGCAGCTGCAGCCACCAATAAGAACTTGGCAGTTGCACCAGCCTTTCTTAGTCTTTCCCAGCTATGGGGCATAGCACCAGATCCACCAGTCAGCTGTCGTTCGTATTTTTGTGGGTCTAAATTGGCTTGAACAACCCGTACCTTTTCCCAATCAGCCTCCAATTCTTCGGCAACCACCATCGGGAAGGAAGTTTTGATATTTTGACCCAATTCTGGATTGGGAGAATAAATGACTACATCTCCTGTTGGAGAAATAGATAAAAAGCTGTTAAATGATTTAGCTTGCGCCAATACTTGCTCAATGCTTAGTACCTCCATTTTTGGAGAATCGCAGCTAAACCAGTTAAATCCTATCACTAATCCACCTGCAGTGGTACCAGCGATTTTCAGAAAATCTCTTCTGCTTGTTCCTGTCTGTGTTTTCATAGTCATTTGGATTTCGCGGCAAGCGATACAGCTTCTCTTATTTTATGATAGGTACCACAACGGCAGATGTTTCTGTTCATCGCATTGTCAATTTCTTCCAAAGTCGGAGATGGATTTTGCTCTAAAAAAGCTGCCGCATTCATGATTTGACCTGCTTGGCAATACCCACATTGGGCCACATCTACCTCCTCCCAAGCCTTCTGTACCGGATGATTCCCATCCTTCGAAAGTCCTTCAATGGTAGTCACCTCTGAATTTCCGATGCTAGAAACTGGTGTCACGCAGGAAAAAGTAGCATTCCCGTTTACATGAACGGTGCATGCACCACATTGGGCTATCCCACAAGAAAACTTCGTTCCTACAAGGTTTAACTGATCACGAAGGACCCAAAGTAGCGGGGTGTCGTCTTCCACCTCTACTTGGTGCGTGGTTCCATTTACTTTTAGTGTAAAATTTGCCATATCTGGTTTGTTTTTAGGCTATTAAACTACTAAAAAAGTGTTGTAAAAACCAACCAATTTTGTGAAAAGGAAAAAAGAAAGGTTGAATTGAAAAAGGTCCTATTTTTGATATAAGAAGTGAGATTACTCTTAACTTCAACTTGACTTAAGATCAATTCCTAAATAAATCTCATTTTGTTGCGGAGAGATTTTTTTTAACTTCGGTTATCATTTTTACCCAAACCTGAATCAAATGTCTCAAACCATCAAAGCAGCCATAGTCGGAACTGGATTTATTGGTCCTGCTCACTTAGAAGCCTTGCGAAGAATACCCAATGTAGAAGTTGTCGCCTTAGTGGAAGTCAACCAAGAACTTGCAGATGAAAAAGCGAAGCAATTGGGCATCCCAAGAGCCTATGTTTTTGCCGATATGCTCAACCAAGCAGATATCGATGTAGTCCATATTTGTACGCCTAATTTCCTTCATTATAGCCAAGCCAAAGCAGTATTGGAAGCTAAAAAGCATGTCATTTGTGAAAAGCCTTTGGCAATCAGCTTAGCGGAAGCAGAAGATTTGGTAAAAATTGCCAAAACCTCAGGACTAGTAAATGCGGTTCACTTCAACCTACGCTACTACCCCATGGTACGCCAAATGAAGGTCATGCGTGAAAAAGGAGAATTGGGCGAGGTCTATTCAATCATGGGATCCTACTTGCAAGATTGGCTTTTTCTTCAGACAGATTACAACTGGAGATTGGAGCCTGACAAATCTGGCGATTCTAGGGCTATTGCAGACATTGGTTCCCACTTATTAGATATTACTGAATATGTTACCGGATTGAGGATCACTCAGGTCATGGCTGATTTCTCTACAGTTCACAAAACCAGATTGAAGCCGCTTAAAGCGATTGAAACCTACTCTGGCAAGATGCTGACGCCAGCCGATTACCAAGAGGTTCCGATCAACACGGAAGATCATGCCACCGTGCTCCTACGATTTGACAACGGTTCCAAAGGATCCATTACCGTTTCCCAAGTAAATGCAGGACGTAAGAATAGACTCAATATTGAAATCGCAGGCTCCGTTTCTGCTGTTGAATTCAATTCAGAACGTCCCAATGAATTGTGGATTGGCAAGCGTGAAAAAGCCAATGAGCAACTGATGAAAGACCCTTCCCTAGTACATCGGGAAGTCAGTTCTTTGGTAAGTTTCCCTGGTGGCCACAACGAAGGCTTCCCAGATACTTCCAAACAGCTTTTCAAGGAGGTGTATGCAGCGATCTTAGCGGGTAAGCAGCCAGAGCACCCTAGCTACCCAACCTTTGCAGATGGCTGGCGTGAATTGCTGATTGGAGAACGTATTGTTGAAAGCAATAAAAAGCAGGCTTGGGTTACTATTTAAAAAACTATTTATCTCAATAGCTGTAAAACCATTTTTCAAAAGAGTGGTTTAATCCATACCTTAAAAGAAAGGAAATGATAACTAACCAATAACTAAATAAAAACGATGAGACTACACAAATTAATTCTCGCCTTTACGCTCAGCGTATTGTTTGTTGCGGCAGCAAATGCTCAGGACAAGCCAAGTCCAGCAAAAACTGCTGAAGGAACTGTGGCTGGATCAAAAATCACAATCAATTATTCTTCTCCGGCCGTAAAGGGACGTACCATCTGGGGAGACTTAGTTCCTTTAGGTGTAATTTGGAGAGCTGGAGCAAATGATGCCACCACCTTTACAACTACTAAAGACATCAACGTTGAAGGACAAAAGTTGGCAGCAGGAACTTATAGTTTCTTTGTCATCCCTGGAGAAAGCCAGGCTACTTTTGTGTTCAACAAGGTAGCAAAGCAGTGGGGAACGTATACCTACGACGAGAAGCAAGATGTCCTTCGAGTAAATGTAGCATCTCAACAAACTTCTACGCTAGAGGAAAGATTGGTGTATGAAGTAAAGTCAGATTCTTTTGAAATCAGATGGGAATATGGAAAAGCCGCTGCTAAAATCGGCGCCTAAGCTCCTAGTTTTCTGAATAGAGCCCACGGGGATATTTTCCTGTGGGCTTTTTTGATTTCATCAAATTCTAGAATCCAGATTCAGAATTGTATTTTTGTCGTCCATGCCTAATTTCAATCCCAGTTCTTACGATTTACCTGTTGCGGAGATTATCCCAGCAGTTCAACAAAGCCTTGCTCTTACTTCCTCATTGATCATTCAAGCCCCTCCTGGAGCAGGAAAAAGCACACTTTTGCCTTTGGCATTATTGAATGAACGCTGGCTTGCAGGTAAAAAAATCTTGCTGCTGGAACCTCGTCGCCTAGCTACCAAAAGCATTGCGCAGCGAATGTCCAATATGCTGGGCGAGGAATTGGGACAAACAATAGGCTATCGAATTCGATTTGATACCTGCGTCACTGCAGCCACGCGGCTGGAAGTAATCACTGAGGGCATTCTCACCCGGATGCTCCATCAAGACAATGCCTTGGAGGATGTGGGAATGGTCATTTTTGATGAGTTTCACGAGCGAAACCTATTTTCCGATGTGGGCCTTGCGCTTTGCCGAGAGGTGCAGCAGGTACTACGAGAAGAGCTTCGAATTGTGCTGATGTCTGCCACGATCGATTCGGAACAACTTTCGAAACTTTTGGAGGCACCCGTCATTCAAAGTAAAGGGAGGCAGTATCCCGTAGAAGTTAACTACCTAGTGGAGGTAGACGAATATTCCATTGGAGAGGATACGGCAAGGCAAATTATCCCATTGACCAAGCAGCATCCTGGAGATTTTTTGGTTTTTCTACCCGGTCAAAGTGAAATCCGAAAAGCGGAAGAGGTCTTGAAAAGGGCCTTGCCTGCAGATGTTGTGGTTCCTCTTTTCGGACAACTCTCTTTCTCTGAGCAGCAGCGGGCGATACTCCCCCATCCCAGTGGAAAGCGAAAGATCGTACTTGCCACAGATATCGCAGAAACTTCTCTTACGATTGAGGGAGTCACTGTCGTGGTGGATACTGGATTTGCGAAGTCCAACCGTTTTGATCCACGCTCAGGATTATCCAAATTGGAACTCCACCGCATCAGCAAGGATTCTGCGGATCAGCGAAGCGGTAGAGCAGGAAGGTTGACAGCTGGCCATTCTTATCGCTTATGGAACAAGGGTACGCAGGCGCAATTGGCGGATTTTCGTACGCCAGAACTATTAGAAGCCGATTTAACCAGCCTTGTTCTAGACATGCATGTCTGGGGCAAAAAGGATATCCGCAGCATGACCTGGCTCAATCCTCCGCCAGTAAATTCCCTGGTGTCGGCAGAAAAAGTGCTTGAAGCCATTGAGGCCCTCGACCAAGGTCAATTAACTTCACATGGGAAAGAATTGCATCAGGTACCTGCACATCCGAGAATCGCGCATATGCTCGTCTATGCCAAAAAAGCAAACCTCCTGCCACTAGCCACCGATATCGCCGCCATTCTGGAGGAAAAGGATCCGCTTGCTTCCCAAGCTGGTGTGGACCTTAATCTACGAATTGAAGGACTGAGACGCTTCCGAGGTCAGGTAAATGGGGCATTTGCTTACAAAAAGATTGAAAAAGTGGCTGCTCAATACCGCAAATTACTTTCTGTTACTCCTGAAAATAGCCCCGTAGATCCTTGGGCTACAGGATTATTACTTGCCTATGCCTATCCAGAGCGGATTGCGGCTGCAAGACCTGGGAACAATGCTCAGTTTCAACTTGCAAATGGAAAAATAGCCCAAATCGGACATAAAGATGATCTTGCCTATGAATCCTGGTTGGCCGTAGCGCACTTGGATGGGCGCGATGGCATGGGCAAAATTTGGATGGCGGCACCATTAAATCCCAAGGATTTGGTACCCATGCTCAAAACCAAAGAGGTGCTAGAATGGGATCGAAAGAAAGGTGGACTTCAAGCACATGCTGAAATACGGATTGGAGCAATCGTCCTGGGAAATAGACCGCTACCAAAGGTAAAACCAGAATTAGTTGTTCAACTACTTCTTAAAACCATTCAGGAAGAAGGGGAATTTTTGCTGGACTGGAACGAGTCTGCAAGGGAATTAATAGCACGAGTGCAGTCAGTAGCGATTTGGCATCCGAATCAGGGCTGGCCTACCTGGTCGGAAGAGTCTCTCTGTGCAAGTGCTGCAGACTGGCTTACACCCTACTTGATGGGCATTACGAAAAATGAGGAATTGAAGAAATTGAATCTTAGTCAATACCTGTTGCATTCCCTCAAATTTGAGCAGCAGCAGAACTTGGAGAGGATTGCACCTAGGAATTTGAAGGTACCTTCTGGAAGTGAAATCTTGATCCACTACCAAGAAGATGGCAGTGCTCCTCGCCTCTCGGTTCGATTGCAAGAACTGTTTGGGCTGCTTGAAACCCCGAAAGTAAATGAAGGACGCGTCCCAATTTTGATCGAATTGCTCTCCCCTGGCTACAAACCAGTACAACTTACTCAAGATTTAAAAAGCTTCTGGAGTTTAGGCTACTTTGAAGTTAAAAAAGAGCTCAAACAGCGGTATCCCAAACACTCCTGGCCAGATAATCCGATCCAGGCAACAGCTACAAGAGGAGTCAAAAAAAGAGAATAAAGTTGAATTACTCCTCAAAAAGATCTTTCAACTCTTTTAACATGGGTTCTACCTCTAGCTTCTTCAATGCTAGACTTTCCTCGTCCTCAGGATTGTGCAGGTAATGATTCCAATGCTTCTCGGCTTTGCGAATAGTTCTTGGAGTAACATCAAATTCCACACTATCCAAATACCCTTTAGCTAGTGTAGAAGCTTTAAAGTTGCCAAAAAGATACACTCGAAAGACATCCACAAAGCGTTCCGCTAGGTTAAACTCCTCTAAAATTTGCACGAAAGCCCCTTGTATAGCTCTATTCTTTTTATCTGATATGGCTTCAAATATGGCATCCAAAGATTCTTCATTCCAGGAAGTTTTGGCTAATGCGCGGCAAGCCAAATAAGCTATTTCCCACTGTTCTCCTTTTACCAAGGTAATCAAGTGGTCTTTGGTCTCTTCATCAGCCATGCCTCCTAGTTTTTCTGCAAAGTGATAGGCTTCCTCTTCCTTAGGGTTGCACATCCGATTCAGCACTTTTTGTATGTCTTCCTGCATAGATTTTTTCTTTATTTGTACAAAGATAGCTATGGAACTGGCTTTACGATGAAAATACCACAAACTGAGGTCTTAGGTGATGAAAAGGCTCTTCAAGTATTAAAAATAGCCAAATCAAAGGGATGGCAAATCCACTATATACCTGATAAGCATCAGGTACTGATCGAAAATAAAACAAGTTGGCTAGCCAAACTGTATTTACCATGGACGAAAGTTTGGCTCCCTGAAGGTGAATTTTGCCTTGGCGACAATGTGCATTACTGTTTGACTTTGGTACGAGCAGGACAAGCTGCGGTGGGGTACTTCCATCAAGGAATTTTGCTTGACCATAAGGTTTTTCGCGGGTATTTAGTGCGACAGAAGCAAGGAATGTCTCAATTTAAATACTTGAAAACCAAAGGAAAATCAAGAGCAGGTTCACGCATTAGATTAGAAGAAACACAGTTGTTTTTCAAAGAGATCAATGAGCGGTTACAAGTTTATGCAAATCAGTACCCGCTCAATTTTTGGGGCTTAGGATGCGCCAAAACGATGTGGCCCTTGTTATTTGATGCGGAGGTGAAACCACCCTTTTCTTCCAAATCCCATGAATTGATTGAACTCCCCTATCCATTTGTTAAAGCTTCCTTTGAAGAATTACAGAAGTTAGAACATCGCTTAACCCAATTCCATTTGCTTCTTTCTCCTTTAGGCAAGCCCTTATTTCAATTACATCACTCCCCAGATCTAGAGGAAGAATCTTGGTAGACAAAAAAAAACCTTTGGCTTCCAAGGAAACCAAAGGAAAAAAGGAAAGTGGGCGTTGGTTTAGCTTTCTTTGGGTCCTTTTTCTGGAAATGAGAGAGACAACATATTGATAGTCTCATGTGCCATCTTGATGTTGAATTCGTAGGCTAGACTCTTGTAATTCACTAAATCCACTATCGTACCAATAAAGCATAGACCAACAGTAAGTAAGTATAAGATCCCAAGGCCAATTTGCCCTAGGATAAATCGGTGAAGACCCGCGAAGCCAAAGAAGCCAAGTAAGGTCAAGATCAAAATCATCTGGGGGTCTTTCCGTCTTGCTCGGTATACTTGAGCAAATAAAGAAGCTTCTTCTTCATCCATGCTCTTCATTAAACCTTGGATATAACCCAATTCCATTCCTTCCAATTCAGGAAGATGTCTCAATACATTAGCCATAGTGTGTGCGATTTTTCAGTTGTTTGATTAATTTCCAAATACGATGAAAGATGACCCCGTATGCCAAACTTGCCAAAGGATGCATTTCCCAAGATGCTAGAAATTTGCCTCTAGCAAGCAAATTCATGGCCCTCCCCAGTCCACATCCAGGGCACCAGTGCAAGCCTAAATTATCCAAAAGACAAAGGCTGAAGGAGTCTGAATAGGGATTGATGGTAAATATGGCAAGTATACTCACTATCCAGGCAATTAATTCCACTGGGAGGGTTTGTAGTCGATGCCCAAAATCTTTCATTGTAAGACGAATTACTAAAATGATGCCAAACCTCCAAAAAATGAATGGAGGAGGTTTTTACGAAATAAGCATGCCCTACCTGTCAGCTAATTGAACAGCTACCTGTCCGTTTATGAACGTTTTAGTTCGGGGATCTTTAATTGAAGTACCTTTCCAAATTGCTGAATCTGTTGACGCTCTAAATTCTTTCTTAGCGATTCATGGTTAGTTACTGCTCCAAAAGTTTTGAAGCTGGAAAATTTTAAAAATAGTCCCAAAATATCTCCAGGAACCGGAGTTTGACCGGAAATACCCACTGCTTTCGATGCTTCTTTTCCAAGAAAAAATGCCAGCATGGACTCGAGTTGTGAGGTCAGCAGTGAATCTTGAATATTTTTCTGATAGAATTCCAAAAGTGCTCTTGTGAGTTTCTTTCCTTCTTCTGAAGGTTTCATTTGCCTTCGGCGAATCAATCGATCCAATTCAAATGCTTCCTTAGCTGTAGTGGGCCAAAGATTAGTTTCAACCCCCATCAATTCACCAATCCACTTCCAATACCAAAGGAGGGCCTGGTGTTCTTTTGGCGTAGGTCCAAATCCAATTTTAGTCATCCCACGCAATACAATATGGCTAAAGGCCAGGTTGGTACCCAAAAGGTCTTCCTGGTTGATGGGTTCTCCGAATGCTGGATTCCAATCCTTGGCGTGCATTTGAATAAAATATCGACTGTAGGCATGAATCAACCGAACCCGCGCACATGTCAAAAAGGCTTCATCCTGCCTAGAAAAAGCCCCTGGTTTGAAGATATCCAAGACAAATCGGGTGGTCTCCCCTAGCCTTTCGCCAATTTGGTTCAGAATCCGCTGAGAACGAACCAATACTTGGGCTCCATCTGCAAAAGCATAGCAATAGGGCAAAGAGTAAAAACCTAGCATGGCAAGGTATAAACCTCCATTGCGCTCAAAAAAAGCTTGGGCTTCTTCGTGTTTAGAAGCAGAAGATTCAGCTAACTTATTTTTATAAAAATCGAAATATTGTTTTAACTCCAACGGAAAATCATCTGGGAGAGAATCTGGAATGAATTTCCAGGAATTGATTTCTTTAGCGAAATTAGCATCAGAAACTAAAACCTGAACTGCTCGATCAGCTAAGGAATCTTTTTTGAATCGTAAACGATCAAAAACTTCATTGTTGTAGTCAGAAAGTAGTTTCACATCATCTTAACCGAAAATCCGTACTTTAGTTGGCTCAGAATTCTAATCCATGCGAAAAATACATTTCACCCTGCTTCTGTGCTTAATTTTTCAAAGTTACCCGCTATTTTCACAGGTATCCACCGATTTATGGGTAGTCGGTACGGAAGGCAGAGGAGCTCAGTTAAAATTAAAAATCAACACGGCCAAGCCGTTGACCAACCGACCGGAATACGACAACCAACCTAGCTTTATCAATGATTCGGAATTTATTTTTTCTGCAGCAGATGAAAAAGGCAATCATGACTTGATCCTATATAGTTTCCGAACTGGTAGATTTACCAACCTAACCCAAACTCCAGATCGTAGTGAGTATTCCCCTAGCCTCACGGAATGTGGATCCTATTTTTCTACTATTGTGGTAGAGCCAGATGGCACCCAACGGTTATGGTTGTATCCAGTAACCGGAGAGGCCCCCGAATTATTGTATGAAGACATTCTCCCGGTGGGCTATTACGATTGGTACGATGGAAAGGCTGCGCTGTTTGTGCTCGGCCAGCCCAATTCCTTGATCTATGTCCGAGGAAAAGGAAAGGTAGATTCCTTGGATACGGATATTGGGAGAACGGTCAGAAAACGACCCAACACCGCCGAAATCACCTATTTGGATCGAAAGAAATTCCTAGAAACGGATCAAGGAAAAGCGCTTGGCATCGCTTCGGTGAATCTAAAAACAGGGGTAAGAAAAGATTACGGATTTGCTGTTCCTGACTCCCAGGATTTTATTTGGATCCACAAAAACTACCTCTTAATGGCTAAGGGGAATGAGATTTTCACCAAACATATCCGGGAAAATAATTGGGAATTCTTGGGAAAAATTGAATCTTCAAGCCATCAAGGAATTACGCGTATGGCGTATAATTCAGAAAGCAACCAACTCATCCTTGTCCTTAATAGAATAAAAATTCAAAAAAATGAACGCTAAAATCTACCTACTCGGACTTACTTCCGCTCTTTTGCTGGTATCTAAATCACTTTTTGGACAAATTGAAGATAAGCGCGGAATTATCGTCAAGGGTGCTCAACTTGAATTGGTGAAGGATGGATTTTCATTTACGGAAGGACCAGCAGTCAATCGATTTGGAGACATCTATTTCACGGATCAGCCAAATGATAAAATCTACGTATGGAATGCAAATAGCAACCAAGTAAGCCTAGCCAAAGAAGGCACTGGCCGTTCCAACGGATTGTACTTTCAATTGGACGGCAAACTGATTGCAGCAGCAGACTTAAAAAATGAATTGGTAGAGATGGACATACAAACTGGAAAAGAAACAGTGCTGGTGCCTTCATTTAAAGGCAAAAAATTAAATGGCCCCAATGATATCTGGATACGACCCAAAGGGGGATTGTATTTTACAGATCCTCTTTATCCTCGCCCTTACTGGGAAGGGGTACGTGGGAAAGAAATGGAACAAGATGGAAGGCATGTTTATTTTCTTTCTGAAGATCGTACCGAGTTATTTCGCGTAGCTCAGGATTTGAAACAACCCAATGGCATCATTGGGACCCCAGATGGAAAGTATTTGTATGTAGCAGATATTGGAGCATCTAAAACCTGGAAATATGAAATCCAAGAAGATGGGTACTTGACCAATAAAACCCTGTTTTGTGAGATGGGATCTGATGGAATGACTATTGATGACCGAGGCAATGTTTATTTGACTGGAAAAGGAGTCACTGTTTTTGATAGGAAGGGGGAAAAAATAGCCCATATCCCTGTTCCAGAAGATTGGACCGCCAATGTCACTTTTGGGACGTTAACTCGCAACGTCCTGTTCATTACTGCTATGGACGCGGTCTACACCCTTAAAATGAAAAGTAGAGGGGTTTGGTAATAATGTCGACAGTCAATGGTTGACAGACCAAGGCTAACTTAATTGAATTTCAAATTTTATTTGCTTAAGTAACTTGTACTTAACCAAATAATTATAAAAGACAAAAAGTCGGAATTTATACCCGTCTTTTTTTTTGTGATTAATTCAAAGTCAGCCCTCACTTGACTTCATCCAAGGCCTGCCTGAGTGTTCGGTCAAAGACCTCATCTGGTTGTGCCCCAGATATCCCGAATTTTCGATCAAATACAAAGAAGGGTACGCCTTGCACCCCTATCAATCGGGATTCATACACATCCTGGTCGATGGCTGCATCAAAATTCCTTAAATCCAGCACCTGCTTTGCTTCATCCCTATCCAATCCTACAGAATCGGCACAGTGGAGCAAGACCTCCTGTTGATCAATATTTTTGCCTTCTATAAAATAGGCTTGAAACAAGCTTTCCTTCAGGGCGTCTTGCTTGCCCTTTTCTTTTGCTAAATGAAGCAATCGATGGGCCTTTTTGGTATTCGCTACGACAGTTTGTGTAAAATTAAAATTCAAGCCTTCCTCCCTGCCCATGGCTGCTACTTGAGCAGTCATCTGAATGGTTTGGGCTTGAGTCCATCCTTTCGTTTGCGATAAATAGTCTAGCGTGTTCTGAGCTTCATTGGTTTCTAAATCAGGATTCAACTGAAAACTCTTCCATTCGATTTGAATCGAGGAGGATTCCGGTAATTTTTGAATGGCTTTTTCTAGTTTTCGCTTGCCGATGTAGCAAAATGGACAAGCGATATCCGACCAAATTTCAATATTCATCTGATTTTTTGTTTCTTCATGTGATAAACAGCATACTTCATAAAGAGTTCCCGATATTTTGAAAACTAAAGAATGCCCCTCCTGTGCTATGGAAGTCGAAAATTCCCTTTCTATATGTCCGATTTGTCAATTTGAATTTCCAAAACGTGCACCTTGGATTACAGGAATGGCTATTTTTTTACTTGTAGTTTGGTTACTTTCCTACCTCCTTTAACTCCATCCTCATGAAAAAACGTTCCTTTTTAAAGTATTTTGCAGCGCTAGGCCTTGGAGGATCCTTGCTTCCCTCTGAATTAAAAGCCTTTGATTTCGATACCTTGGATTGGTCAAGTGAAGATATCTGGGATCAATTACGCGCAGGCTACCGACTCAAACCAGATTACCTCAACTTTGAGAATGGGTACTATTGCTTTCTTCCTCAAGAGTTACTTGAAAAATACATTTCCCATATCCGTGAGATCAATTACCAAGGATCGCATTACATGCGTGGAGTTCAATTTGAAAACAAAGCTAAATCTGCAGCTGCCTTAGCTGGCTTTCTAGATGCCGATCCTGAAGAAGTTGTTTTAACTCGAAATACTACCGAGTCCTTGGATTTGATTATTTCTGGCTATCCTTGGAAGGCCGGTGATGAGGCGATCTTTGCCAACCAGGACTATGGTACTATGCAAACCATGTTTGAACTGGCATCTAGACGCTGGGGAATAAAAACGGTGAAAGTGGATATTCCCATGCATCCCAAATCGGATGAAGAAGTGGTGGAAATTTATCGAAAGGCAATTACGCCCAAAACCAAGCTGTTGATGGTGCCACATATTGTCAATATCACTGGTCATATCCTTCCTGTCCGGAAAATTGCGGACATGGCGCATGCCCAAGGAGTAGAAATCATGTTGGACGGCGCTCATGCAGTGGGACATTTTACCTTTAGTATGAAAGATCTGGATTGCGATTATTACGGATCCAGCCTACACAAGTGGTTAAGCGTCCCGTTAGGTGCAGGTTTACTTTATGTAAAAAAAGATAAGGTTTCTAAAATCCAACCCCTTCTGGCACCAGGTAACTTGAATTTGACTAGCATTGCCTACCTCAACCACATTGGTACCCACCCTGCGGCCACGGATTTGACGGTGCTGGATTCCATTGCGTTCCAAGAGAAAATCGGTTCCAAGAGAAAGGAAGATCGACTTCGGTTTATCCAAAAATACTGGTCTGATCAAGTGCGGAATGTGCCCGGTATCCGTGTAAATACACCTGAAGATCCAGCTCGATGCTGTGGCATTGGAAACGTGTGGGTAGAAAAACTGTCCCCTTCAGAAATGGGCAAAATACTGATGGATAAATACAAGATTTTTACCGCGCCTATTGATGGATCGGGAGTTCGGGGGGTTCGTGTGAGCCCAAATATTTATACGAGCACTGCGGATTGTGATGCATTGGTGATAGCACTGAAAGAAATGGCAAAATCTTAACACTATAAGAAAAATTTACTAAAAGGGCTTCTTTAGTCCTTTTTTTTGTAAACAAAAAAAACCTTTCCACTAAAAATAATGGGGGAATTACTTGGAATTCATTGATAGATAGGCAAATTTTGCAGCCTCAAATCATGGAAACCTCTAAAAACATATCATTTAGCTCAAAATCGTCTTTTTTCCAGACGACAGATACGTTATTGAAGGTTATTTTTTCAGCATTTTGCTTCAGGCAGACCTTCAGGGTTTAACCCTCTATCGATTTATGTCTCCCTTCGCGGAAGGCACCAATAGCACCCTCCTTTTTATACAAGTTTGTAGCCTTGCCCATCAAGTGGCAAAATTATGTTGACTAAACTATGGAAGATTTAGCATTCCACATTGGAGTTGCGAATAGCACTCATAAACTATATGCCGATCAAATAGCAGCAGAGATGGAAAATTCTGCCAAAGCTCGAGGAACTGGTATAGCCAAACGAAGTCCTGCTTATTTGGAAGCCAAAATGGAAGAAGGAAAGGCAGTCATTGCTTTAACTAGCGCAGGAAACTGGGTAGGGTTTTGTTACATTGAGGCTTGGGGACATGGGAAGTTTGTTGCTAATTCTGGGTTAATTGTAGCTCCTGAATACAGACAATATGGGTTGGCTCGAAAAATCAAACAAGAAGTATTTAAATTGAGTCAAGAGAAATACCCGGAATCAAAGATTTTCGGTTTGACTACCGGAGCAGCAGTCATGAAAATAAATTCAGAACTGGGCTATATTCCCGTTTCTTATTCCGCATTGACTGATGACGAAGAATTTTGGAAAGGCTGCCAAAGTTGCGTCAACTTTGAAATCTTAACCGCAAAAAATCGACAAAATTGTCTCTGTACTGCCATGCTTTTTGATCCAAAATCGAAGAAAAAAGAAAGTTAGTACAATAGAGAAAAAGTAATAATTACTTTAATGCTTTCAAAACCTATCCTATGAAAAAAGTAGTTTTAGCTTACAGTGGTGGATTAGACACCACCTTTTGTGCTCTTCATCTCTCAAAAGACTTGGGGTACGAAGTTCATGCAGTCCTAGTAAATACGGGTGGATTTGGAGAGCAAGAACTTTTAGCAATTGAACATCGCGCGCATGCTTTGGGCGTTGCTTCCTTTCGACAATTGGATGTAGTTCAAGAATATTACCAGGAAGTAATTCGCTTCTTAGTTTACGGAAATGTTCTAAAAAATGACACCTACCCCCTTTCTGTTTCCGCAGAACGAATTCTTCAAGCCAAATCAATCGCAGAATATGCACAATCCATAGGGGCCAAAGCAATTGCCCACGGTTCTACAGGAGCAGGAAATGATCAGGTACGATTTGATATGATTTTCCAAATACTAGTTCCAGAAGTGGAAATCATTACCCCGATTCGTGACCTAAAACTAAGTAGACAAGAAGAGATAGACTATTTAAAAAAGCATGGTGTATCTATGAATTTTGAAAAGGCGGCTTACTCAGTCAACAAAGGAATTTGGGGTACTTCTGTGGGAGGAAAAGAAACCTTAACTTCTTTAGGTTTTCTTCCAGAGGAGGCATGGCCTACGCCAGTTACGGAAAGTAATCCAAAAGAAATCAAATTGACTTTTGTTCAAGGAGAAATAAAAGGCATAGATGGAGTTACTTATGCTAACCCTGTTGATGCCATTCTAAAACTTCAATCTTTAGCTGCTCCCTACGGAATAGGACGAGATATCCATGTAGGAGACACAATTATAGGAATTAAAGGTCGAGTAGGTTTTGAAGCTGCTGCTCCTTTAATTCTGATTAAAGCACACCAACTAATCGAAAAGCATACTTTAACCAAGTGGCAACTGTATTGGAAAAAACAGTTGTCCGAGTTCTATGGAAATCACCTCCATGAAGGTCATTTTTTGGATCCAGTAATGCGCAATTTTGAAACGTTCCTAGAAAGCACGCAAGCCCAAGTGACTGGAGAAGTTGCGGTTTTATTACAACCTTATCGATTTACTTTGCTTGGAATTACATCCAATCACGACTTAATGTCCGCCAAATTTGGAACCTATGGCGAAATGAATTCTGGATATACTGGCGAGGATGTAAAAGGATTTACACGCATATTGGGAAACCAAACGTCTATTTTCCATAAGGTAAAAAAATCAAATGACTAAAATCAAAACAGCAATTATAGGAGCCGCGGGGTACACTGGGGCTGAGCTTGTTCGGCTTTTGGTGCATCATCCCGCTTGCGAACTAGTATGTCTCTATTCCTCCAGCCAAAAAGGCAAACGTATTGATGAATTGCATGGTGATTTAATTGGGGATTGCGACCTTCTATTTACAGATGTAGTTCCACATTCTGGATTAGATGCGGTTTTTTTATGCTTACCACATGGCGAGGCTACCTCGTTTCTCAAACAACATTCATTTTCAGATACAACTGTCCTTATTGACTTATCCACTGATTTCCGAAATGAATCCGCTGGATTTGTTTATGGTTTACCAGAAGTGAATGCACATAAAGTAAAAACAGCAAAACGAATTGCTAATCCTGGCTGCTTTGCAACAGCGATTCAATTGGCATTAGCTCCGGCAATTCAAAAAAATTGGGTTCAGGGCCCTATTCATGTCACAGGCATTACGGGTAGTACAGGTGCAGGTAAAAGTTTAACCGAAACCTCTCACTTTAGCTATAGAACAAACAACCTATCAGTTTATAAACTTTTCAATCATCAGCACCTTCAAGAAATTAAGCAAACCTTTCAACAGCTTAATCCTGAGGCAAAAGAAGAAATTCTATTTGTTCCCTACCGAGGAAATTTTTCAAGAGGAATTTGGATTACTGCCTATTTCCCTTTTACTGGAACAACGGAAATGGCCATAAATTACTACAAGGAATTCTATTCTCAAGCAGTATTTACCCACGTTACAGAAGGTGAACTTGATCTAAAGAAAGTAATAAACACAAATAAGTGCCTCCTTTCCTTACAGGTTCAAAACGGTCAATTGATTATTTATTCAGCAGTGGATAACCTCTTAAAAGGAGCTTCGGGGCAGGCGGTTCAAAACTTTAACCTTGCTTTTGGATTAGAAGAAAAAATGGGTTTGAATTTAAAATCTGTTGTTTATTAAGTTAATATTCTTGCAGTCACTTCACTTGAATAGAAAAAATGAAATTATTCGATGTTTATCCCCTCATTCCAGTAAACCTTGTTAAAGCTAAAGGAAGCCGTTTGTGGGATGACCAGGGTCAAGAATATTTGGATTTATATGGAGGACATGCGGTCATCTCTATCGGACATAGCCATCCGCATTATGTGCAGCGCATCACAGAGCAAGTTGAGCAACTAGGCTTTTATTCCAACTCGATTCAAATCCCTTTACAGCAAGCATTAGCTACCAAATTGGCTGAATTATCTTGTCTTCACGAATACCAGTTGTTTTTGGTCAATTCAGGTGCAGAGGCAAATGAAAATGCCCTAAAAATGGCTTCATTTGTTACCAATAAATCTGGTTTTATTGCATTTTCTGGATCCTTCCATGGCCGTACTTCTGCAGCAGTAGCCTTGACAGATAATGCCAAGTTAGTGGCTCCTTGCAATGAAAGAGATGATTTTTATATTTTGCCTTTAGGTGATTTAGAAGCAGTAGAAAAAATACTGGCTACACAATCCATTGCAGGAATTCTAATTGAAGGGATTCAAGGAGTAGGTGGTATTCAAGTACCAGAATCCAATTTTCTCCTAGGCCTTCAAAAATTAGCCAAAACCTATGGTGCTAAATTAATCCTTGATGAAGTACAATCGGGATATGGCCGAACAGGTCGTTTTTTTGCACACCAATGGGTAGATGGCTTGGAACCCGATTTAATTACAATTGCTAAGGGAATGGGGAATGGATTTCCTATTGGTGGACTATTACTTTCTCCAGATTTTAAGGCAAGCTACGGATTGTTAGGAACTACCTTTGGTGGAAACCATTTAGCTTGTGCAGCAGGTCTTGCGGTCCTAGAAGTTTTAGAAAAAGAACACTTACAGAAAAAGGCATTGGAATTGGGCACAAAACTCATAGCTGAATTACTTACACTACCGGGAATAACTGCTGTACGAGGGAAGGGATTAATGATTGGGTTTGATTTAAACCAAGATGCAGGTCCTATTCGTAGCCTCTTGGTATCAAAATACAAGATTTTCACGGGTTCTGCTGCAAAGAAAGAAACAATTCGTCTATTGCCTCCTCTGACTATTACTTGGGAGGAGCTCGCTTCATTTGTAAGCGCTTTAAAAGATGCATTAAACTCACATTCTCATTAAATTCGCTGATCAATGAATCATTTTTATAAGTTTGAATCCAAAGAAATCGGTCAAGAATTACTGGAGTTAGCCACTTTATACAAGGCAAATCCTACCCTTCATTCAAGCAAAGGCAAAGGAAAGCGAATTGGATGTATTTTTTTAAATCCTTCTCTTAGAACACGTGTATCTACACAAATAGCTGCCCAGCAACTCGGCATGGAAGCCATCGTATTGAATATGGATAAGGAGGGTTGGGCTCTAGAAATGAAAGATGGAGCACTTATGAATGGGAGCACTGTGGAGCACATCAAAGATGCTGCAGGAGTTTTGGGTTCTTATTTTGACATTTTAGCACTTCGTGCATTTCCTACTTTAACCCAAAAGGAAGAAGATATTTCCGATTTTGTATTCCATCAATTTGTGAACTATTCTCGGATTCCAGTGATTAGTTTAGAATCTGCTATTCGCCATCCATTGCAGAGTTTGGCAGATCAACTGACCATTCAAGAATTAACTCAAAAAGAAAAAAAACCAAAAGTAGTACTCACTTGGGGCCCACACATAAAAGCAATTCCGCATGCTGTAGCCAACAGCTTTGCAGAATGGACCTTAGGAATGGGACATGATTTGACCATTTGTCATCCTGAAGGATACGAGCTAGACCCTATCTTCACTCATGGCGCATTAATTACCACCAAGCAAGAAGAGGCGCTAGAGCAAGCAGATTTTGTTTATGTGAAAAATTGGTCTTCTTACAAGGACTATGGGAAGATTTTGACTACGGATCCCTCTTGGATGTTGACAGAAGCGCATTTTAAGAATGCTCCTCAAGCCAAAATCATGCATTGTTTGCCTGTCCGGAGAAACGTAGAGCTTTCCGATGAACTTCTAGATGGACCTCGTTCCTTGGTACAGCAACAAGCCTTCAATAGAATCTATGCCGCACAAGCGGTCCTCAGTAAACTTCTCCCTTAAATTTTCTTAAATTCACCTGTTTATGAAAATATCTATCATCAAAATCGGAGGAAATGTAATTGACTATCCTGAAAAGCTGGAGGAGTTTTTAAGCATTTTTGCCAAAGTTCCAGGCTTTAAAATCTTGGTACATGGTGGTGGAGTAATGGCGTCTCGTTTTGGGGAAAGTATGGGGATAATGCCTGAAATGATAGATGGTCGGAGAATCACCGACAAGGACACCTTAGATATGGTAACGATGGTCTATGCAGGCTTAATCAGTAAAACTGTAGTGGCTAAACTTCAAGCGCTTAAAGTGAATGCAATTGGACTGACAGGTGCTGATGGAAACCTAATACGTTCAGTTAAGCGCCCTGTTCGTGGAATAGACTATGGCTTTGTAGGTGATATTCAGGAGGTAAACACGACTTTATTTCAACAATTACTTCAAATAGGTGTATTGCCTGTTGTGAATGCAATCACACACGACAAAAAAGGGCAGTTATTAAATACCAACGCCGATTCCATAGCGTCCGCCCTTGCTACAAGTTTGGCTGAAGAGCACCATGTGGATTTGTACTTTTGTTTCAACAAGCAAGGTGTACTTATTGATGAAAATAATGAGCAATCCATCATTCCACTGATTAATGAGGACATTTACAGCGAACTACGGAAGGAAAATGTAATTCATTCTGGAATGATTCCTAAGCTTGACAACGCCTTTGAAGCCCTTAAACAAGGCGTTCAACGTGTTTGGATTGGGAAAGCAGAAAATTTAATGATGGCTGTAAAAGGAAAGACAGCTGGAACTATCATTGAGCGACAACGTTACGATCTGTACTAATGGATAACCTTGGAAAAGAAGCCGTTAGCTTATTAAAAAAATTGATTTCAATTTCTTCCTTTTCGAAATTTGAAGAAAATACTGCTTCAGAAATCAATAAATTTTTTAAAAAGAAAGGGGTGCAAACCCAAACTTCAGGAAATAATGTTTGGGCCTTTGCCAATCCTTACCAGGAAAAACTACCCACTGTATGGTTAAATTCCCACCACGATACAGTAAAACCAGCATTAGGCTATACCAAAGATCCATTCACCCCCATTGAAGTTGATGGAAAATTATACGGTTTGGGTTCAAATGATGCAGGGGGACCTTTAGTAGCATTAATTGCATCTTTTTGCCATTTTATTGGTAAACCATTGCCTTTTAATTTATTACTTATTGCTTCAGCCGAAGAAGAAATTTCTGGATCGAATGGCATCAGTAGTCTACTTTCTATCCTCCCTCCTGCCGAATTAGTACTTGTTGGGGAACCTACTCAAATGAAATTAGCTGTAGCAGAAAAAGGCTTGCTCGTTTTGGAAGGTACTATTAAAGGAAAAGCAGGACATGCTGCACGAGAAGAAGGAGTGAATGCCATCTACCTCGCTTTGAATGATTTGATTAAAATAAAGGAGTATCAATTCAAGAAGATTTCTCCTTTTTTAGGTCCCTCCAAGCTGTCCTGTACCATTATTCATGCTGGGGAACAGCACAATCGGGTTCCTGAAATTTGTTCGTATGTTTTGGATATTCGAATGAACGAACTGTACACACATGAGGAAATAATTGACGAGTTAAATAAAGAGTTAACTGCAGAATTGGTACCAAGAAGTACGCGGCTTCGTTCTTCATTTCTTCCAGAAAATCATGCACTACAGCAGGTTGCAAAAAAATTAGGATTGGAAATGTTTGGAAGCCCCACCCTATCGGATCAAGCGTTAATTCCCTATCCTTCAGCAAAAATTGGACCTGGAGATTCTGCAAGATCCCATACTGCCGATGAGTTTATTTACATTCAAGAATTGGAAGAAAGTATCCCCCTTTACATATCGATTTTAGAGCAGTATGCTGCTTTACGAGGCCATTAAAAAAATAAGGTGCAATGAAACTTTGGCAAAAAACAAGTACTAGCAAACAAGAGGTAGAACAATTTACTGTAGGAAATGATCCACTTTTTGATATTCTTTTGGCTCCCTACGATGTGCTAGGTTCAATGGCCCATGCCACCATGCTTTGCAGTATTGGTTTAGTTAGCCAAAAAGAAAATGAATTACTTCAAAAAGGGCTAAAAGAAATTTTTGAAGAAATTAGAGCTGGGAAATTTGAAATAGAAACAGGAGTTGAGGACGTACATTCCCAGGTTGAAGTATTACTTACACGACGGTATGGAGAAGTTGGAAAAAAACTCCATAGCGGACGAAGTAGAAACGATCAAGTTCTAGTTGATTTAAAATTATTTTATAGAGAAGAAATTCGAGATATCGTACGAGAAATCCGTGCTTTGGGAGACCGACTATTGGCATTAGCAGAAGCTCACAAAGGAGATCTAATGCCAGGATACACCCATACTCAATTAGCGATGCCCTCCTCTTTTGGATTGTGGTTTGCCTCCTTTGCAGAAAGCCTAAGTGAAGACTTAAATTTATTACAAGTTGCCTTTGAATTAAGCAATAAGAACCCGCTAGGATCTGCTGCCGGTTATGGATCTAGCTTTCCATTAAACAGAACATTAACTACAAAATTGTTAGGTTTTGCAGATTTACATCACAATGTGATCAATGCCCAGAATGCTAGAGGGAAAACCGAGCGAACCCTAGGATTTGCGGTTGCGGGATTAGCGGGAACGCTCAACAAATTGGCAGCTGATGTTTGTTTGTTTTGCAACCAACATTTTGCGTTTATTTCTTTTCCAGATGAGTTGACCACTGGATCAAGCATCATGCCCCACAAAAAAAATCCTGATGTTTTCGAATTAATCCGCGCAAAAACTAATCAATTGCAAGGATTGCCCAATTCGATTAACTTGATGTTAACTAACTTGACTACTGGATATCATCGTGATTTACAGCTTTTGAAAGAAGCTGTTTTTCCTGCCCTAACTACACTCAAGTCCTGTTTAGAAATGAGCACATTCATGCTTGAGTCGATTGAAATTCGAAAGAATATTCTCAATGATTCTTTTTACCAACACCTTTTTTCAGTGGAATCTGTAAATGAATTGGTATTAAAAGGAGTTCCCTTTCGAGATGCTTACAAACAAATAGGTGCAAAGATTGAATCCAATGATTTTTCTCCAAACCAAGAAAAAGTCGAGCATACCCATGAAGGCAGCATAGGAAATCTTTGTTTGGAAGAAATTCAATTTAAATTGACTCAAGCAGAAGCAGATTTTGATTTTTCGAAGATGGATCAAGCATTTGAAAATCTTTTGAAAATCAACTAATCTGTTGATCCGCTTTGCCACTAGTAACCAAAGAAAAGTAATGTTTGAAATTCATTTAGGTGAGTTGTGGTCTGTGAACTGCCTGTAGACTGCGGTCTGTCGACGATTATCCGCAGTACTTCAACTAGACTTCAAGCTTTTGGTGTGATTGCGGATAATCATATCATCTAACTATAGCTTGCCCCCCTACTCAACAGCCCCCTTTCTTTTAAAAAAATTGCGACGATTTAAAATTTAGGTAGGGGATTCGAAACATGCAACTATTAATTTAGTTTACAGGTTGTAGAAGATTATCTTATAACAAAGCTTTCTTTTCTGTAAACTTGCATATGGATACTCGGTTTCGTTCTACCTTCCCTAGCGACCTCAAGTCAAGTTTAGTAGTTTTTTTAGTTGCCCTACCTCTTTGTTTAGGCATAGCAGTAGCAAGTGGCGCACCTCCTATGTCTGGTCTATTAGCAGGGATAGTTGGAGGTATTGTCGTAGGTGCATTTTCTAAGTCGTCTGTTGCAGTAAGTGGACCAGCAGCAGGTCTTACAGTTATCGTTTTGGACTCCATCACCAGCTTAGGTTCTTTCCCATTATTTTTGGGAGCGCTAGTGGTAGCAGGGATCCTTCAATTCATTTTTGGAGTCGCAAAAGCGGGTGTATTGGGCTACTATTTTCCGAATGCAGTGATTAAAGGAATGCTCACCGCTATTGGATTAATTTTAATATTAAAACAAATCCCACATGCCTTGGGGTATGACAAAGACTTCTTAGGAGATTTTGCCTTTCAACAAGCTGATCAGCACAACACTTTTTCAGAGATTTACTATGCTTTCATCTATTTTAGCCCAGGGGCAATTCCAATTGTCCTGCTTGCATTGGGATTAATTTTATTTTTTGAAAAACCTTCGATCAAGAAACATCGCGTCCTCGGAGTGGTACCCGGTGCATTATGGGCTGTGCTTTCAAGTATTGGACTTAATGCTTTCTACAAAAAATATAAACCTGAGTGGGTATTGGACAACGAGCACTTAGTCACAATTCCATCCTTATCGAGTTGGCAAGAACTTCCAACTTTACTTACTTTTCCTAATTTTGATTTACTTTTTGAAAGTAGTTTCTGGCTAATCGCATTCACACTTGCCTTAATTGGAAGCATCGAAACCTTATTATCTATTGAAGCCGGAGACAAAATGGATCCTTACAAACGGACCACTCCCGCAAGCAGAGAACTAATGGCTCAAGGAATTGGGAACACCGTCTCTGGTTTTATTGGAGGATTACCGATAACGGCAGTTATTGTCCGGACCTCCGCCAATATTGAATCAGGAGCACGAAGCAAATGGTCTACAATTTTTCACGGTTTTTTATTACTGGCCCTCGTGCTAAGCATTCCGGGACTGCTAAATCAAATTCCTTTAAGCGGGCTAGCCGCTGTTCTCCTAGTGGTGGGCTACAAACTAGCAAAGCCTAGTTTATTTTTAAAAGAGTATCATAAAGGCTGGAATCAATTTTTGCCTTTTTTGGTGACCATTACTGCAATTTTACTTACTGATTTATTACTAGGCATTGGAATTGGATTGGTCGTGGGATTATTTTTTGTCATCAAAACTAATTTTCATCGTGCCATTCAGGTTACAGAGCGAAAAGGGAATTACTTAGTCAAACTTCAAAAGGACGTTTCGTTCTTGAACAAAGGCCCGTTGATGAAAGAATTAAGCCAAATTCCAGATGGCAGTAAGGTTGTTTTAAATGCCACTATGGCGAGGTTTATAGATCATGATATCCAAGAGGTTTTGAATGATTTCATTGCCTCTACAGCCACTAAAGACATTACCTTATTGATTGAAGGCTATACTTACCACGAAATAGAAAAAAAATGAATCCATACGAAAAATTATTGCTCCAAAACAAAGCTTGGTCTGAAGAGAAGCTTCACGTTGACAAAGACTTTTTTAATCGGCTTTCTCATCAACAAAAGCCAAAATTCTTATGGATAGGATGTTCGGACAGCCGTGTACCTGCCAATGAAATTACAGGCACTGACCCTGGGGAAGTGTTTGTACACCGAAATATTGCGAACATGGTGGTGCACACCGATTTAAATTTATTGGCAGTGTTGCAATATGCAGTGGAAGTTTTAGAGGTTGACCACATTATAGTTTGTGGTCACTATGGATGCGGGGGAATTGAAGCCGCCTTGGGAAATAAAAGTTTTGGACTGATCAATAAGTGGTTACGAAATATTAAGGAAGTCTATAAAATCTACCAAGCTGAAATAGACGCCTTAACCGACCATATGGATCGGGTAAATCGGCTAGTTGAGTTAAATGTATTGGAACAGTGCCAAGATCTCATCAAAACGTCAATCATTCAAAAATCTTGGCAAAACAGAAAATCTCCTGAAATACATGGGTGGGTTTATGGACTCAATAATGGCTTGGTGAATGAATTGACCACTATAAAGCCAAATATTGACGCGATACACCCTATTTTTAGATATACCGAAGGTAATTTATAGTCTTGAGGCCCGAAAAAATTGATTGATTTAGGTTTCGAGCTGAAAGGTTCAATTGGATTTCTTAATTTTCCGACGATTATTTATCCATGCCTTTTATGAACTTGGAGTATTTTAAGTCTTCGGAGCCCTTATTACTAGAATCGGGGGCTGTATTAACTGATTTTTCAATTGCATACAGTACCTATGGTCAACTAAACGCCGAACGATCCAATGTTATTTGGGTTGTACATGCCTTAACAGGAGATAGTCAAGTGGCAACCTGGTGGAATGGAATTGTTGGAGAGAATGGATTATTTAATTTTTCCAATCACTTTATTATTTGTGCAAACTTGATCGGAAGTAGTTATGGTTCCACAAATCCCTTGAGTACAAATCCAAACACAGGCACTTCCTATTTCTACGATTTCCCGAGTTTAACTACTCGTGACTTGGCACACAGTTTAGAATTACTTCGAAAGCACCTGAAGCTAGAGCAAATTCATACGTTGATCGGGGGGTCTTTAGGAGGTCAAGTCGCACTTGAATGGGCTTTTTTGTTGGGTTCCAAGCTAGCTAATGCCATTGTAATTGCAGCAACGGCAAAAACATCCCCTTGGGTGATTGGTTTTAATGAAGCTCAACGTATGGCCATATCAGCAGATACTAGCTGGGGACAAGGCCATCCAGATGCTGGAAAAAAGGGATTGGAAGCCGCAAGAGCAATTGCCATGTTGAGTTATAGAAACCCACTTGACTTGAATGCGAAGCAGCAAGAATCAACAGAAAAATTAGATGGTTTTTTAGCCTCTTCGTACTTAAACTACCAAGGCGCAAAATTAGCCAAGCGATTCCAAGCTTTTTCCTATTGGACCCTAACCAAATCTATGGATAGTCACGACATGGGTCGAAGTCGAGGAGGTTTAGAAAGCGCTTTGAATGGGATTTATGCACGAGTTTTTGCAATTGGGGTCAATTCTGATTTACTTTTCCTCACTGAAGAATCTAAATTTATTAGTAAAATGGTACCCTCAGGACAGTATGGTGAAATTATCTCCACCACAGGCCATGATGCATTTTTAATCGAATTTCAACAACTTTCAAGGCTTATTCAAAAGTTCTATAAAAGTTGACCTCTTCCCATAATCAATCCTTTTAGTCTTACTTAATTTCCTTCTCTAATTATCTTCTTGGTCCCCTATAACCAAAAAAAATACGATTTGAAGTTCGGTTTAATCAGCTGTGGTCTGTAGCCGATTATCAGCAGTAACTCAAACAAATTGGTAGCTCCTATTCAGATCGCTGATATTCAAAATTTGTATTTACCCCACCCCCTTCCTTGCAAAAAACTTTTTCGTCCTATTTTTATGTTTTCTAGGAAATCAACACCGATGATCTCTGCAACAATTACCCATTCCAACTTAAACTTAGATCTTCTTTTTGAAAAGGGAGTATGGATTAAAGAATTAAAAGTTCTTTTGATTGCTGACCTTCATTTGGGGAAAGCCACCCATTACAGGAAGGCTGGAATCCCAATTCCAGAAACCATACATCAACTTGATTTCTTAATTTTAGAAAAACTAGTGCATCGTTTTCAACCGTTACATCTCTACTTTTTAGGAGATTTATTTCACAGCCATTGGAATGAACAATGGGACTATTTTTTAGAATTTTTAAAGCAATTCCCACAAACAAACTTTCACCTAATCAAAGGAAATCACGATATCTTGCCAGAGCAAAACTACCGGACCACCTTTCTTAAAATTCATTCAAGCCCTGTCACTTTAGGAAATCTGTATTTATCCCATGAACCGGTAGCAGTGCCTGAAAAACAGCTCAATATCTGTGGGCATATTCATCCTGGAATCTATTTAAAAGGGCGTGGAAAGCTTTCGTTACGACTACCATGTTATTATTGGAGTAATAACACCTTGGTACTACCCAGTTTTGGGAATTTTACAGGACTTCAGTTGGTGGAAAAGAAAGCTTCCGATCGTATTTGGGTAATTGGTGAGGATCGTGTCTTTCCCCTCCTTTCTACAGGAAGGATTGGGTAAATCGGCCAAGCTTTTCTATTTTTGAGCAGAATTCTTTTCTCCATGGCCTATCCAGCAAGAACAAAAAAAAAACTCGGACATTTTAAATTTGGAAGTGTACTGTTTAGTACCACTCTTTCCCTATTTATTGTTGGACTATTTGGGATGCTACTAATTCAGGCAAGCTCCTTAACGAAAATGATTCGAGAGAACATTGAAATTCAGGTCTTTTTGGATAAAAATTTACCTGAAAAACAATTGGGGGATTTAAAAAGAAATTTGGCAAAGAGACCCTTTATTTTAAGCAATCGGGATAGCCTACACTTAAAATTCGTCTCCGAAAAAGAAGCAGCAGAAACTTTTATCAGCAGTACCGGTGAGGATTTTACAAAATTTTTAGAGGATAATCCTTTACGCGATAGTTTCGTTTTTGGGGTAGCTGAAGAGTTTCAAAGTTCGGAACAGCTAGCCACTATCTCCAAAGAGTTGGAAGCCATGCCTGGGATATTTGAGGTTTCTTACATGACAGATTTGGTCGATTCGATCAACAATAATTTGTTCAAGGTAGGAATCATTATGGGTGCGTTTATTTTGATTTTGATTATTACAGTCATTATGTTGATCAACAACACCATTCGATTAGCCCTTTTTTCTCAACGTTTTTTAATCAGATCCATGCAATTGGTCGGCGCAACACGGGGTTTTATCCGTAAACCGTTTTTAGTTCGTGCATTCTTTTTCGGACTTCTTGCTGGAATTATTGCTTCAGCAATTCTTTTTGGACTTTTTGAATATACCAAGGATACAATCGAAGGATTTGCTGCGCTTCAAAATACGAAGCAAATGGGTCTTTTGTTTTTAAGCCTATCAATTATGGGAGGCGCTTTGTCCGTATTTAGTACCTTGCGCTCGGTAAATAAATACTTAACTATGTCATTGGACGAACTGTATTAATTATGAGCAAATCTGCTTTTCCTTTTTCCAGAAAAAATTACCTACTCCTCTTTTTGGGTTTGGCACTAATTTGCTTGGGCTTTATTGTAATGGGCATGGATGGTGAGCCACATGGAAATGGATTCCTGGGTCTTACTCTGGGTCCTATTCTTACCCTCTCTGGTTTCATTCTTGAATTTTTTGCGATTTTTGTAAAGCCATCAAAACCCTAATTAGTAAGCCAAGGGCAACCAATCTATGCAGCAAGAAGCTTACGGAGAAGTATTTTTAATCAATAAACCATTGCAATGGACTTCCTTTGATGTGGTTAAGAAAGTTAGGAATGCCTTACGCATTAAAAAAGTAGGACACGCGGGAACACTTGACCCATTGGCCACAGGACTTTTAATCGTTTGTTCAGGTAAAATGACCAAGCAAATTGAAGGCTATATGGGGCAGGAAAAAGAATACACCGGAACTTTTGTACTCGGTAGCACTACCGAATCTTTTGATTTAGAGAAACCAATTATTCCAGTTGGAGATCCGAGTGCTATCACTTTCAATGAAGTCGAAAAGGCCGTTCACCAGTTAACAGGAAACATACTTCAGATTCCTCCAATGCATTCTGCTATCAAAGTTGATGGGAAGCGGGTCTATGCGTCGGCACGCTTGGGCCTAGAGGTAAAAATGAATCCTAGACAAGTGGAGGTTCGGGAATTTGAGATTACCCGATTTGAAAATGGAGAATTAGATTTTCGAATTAGCTGTTCAAAAGGCACATATATTAGAAGCTTGGCTAGAGATTTAGGTGAGTTGTTGGGAGTTGGAGCATACCTAAAAACGCTTTGCAGAACAAGGATAGGAACCTATTCCTTAAATGATGCGTTTGAGATCTCCGATTTGGTTAGTTTAATTCAATCAAGAACCAATGAAAATCTACCAGCAGCTAACTGATTTTCAGCCTCCTACTTACTCGGTAGTTACTTCAGGAACTTTTGATGGGGTTCACCTTGGGCACCAAAAGATTCTGAAACGGCTAAAAGAAATTGCTCAAAAAAACCAAGGAGAAACGGTTCTTCTCACCTATTGGCCACATCCTCGGTTGGTACTTCGACCTGAAGAAAAATCCCTTCAACTTTTGTCAGCCTTTGAAGAAAAAGTAGAATTATTAGAAAGATTGGGAGTGGATCACTTAATTATCCTGCCTTTTACCAAAGAGTTATCCCAAATGAGTTCCGAGGAGTTTATTCGAGAAATCTTGGTCAATAGAATTAATACAAAATCCTTGATCATCGGCTATGATCATAAATTTGGTAAAAATAGAGAAGGGAGTTTCGAGTACCTCCAAAGCCATAGTCACCTTTTTGGTTTTGAAATTGAAGAGATTTCAAGACAAGATGTGGATGATTTAGGCGTCTCAAGTACCAAAATCAGAAGTGCCCTTGCGCTAGGGGCTATTTCGACCGCAAACAAATACTTAGGTAGGCCTTATTTCCTCCGAGGAAAAGTTGTTAAGGGCCATCAAATCGGCCGTTCTATTGGATTCCCTACTGCAAATATTCAAGTCAAAGAAGATTACAAGTTGCTTCCACGCGATGGTGCTTACGCAGTAGTTACGGAAGTGGATTCCATTCGATACAAAACTATCTTAAACATTGGTGATCGGCCTACCGTATCCGGGAAAGAGAAGACTATTGAAGCACACCTAATTGATTTTGAAGGGGATCTATATGATCAAAACCTTCAAATTTATTTTCATGAATTTTTACGAGAAGAGCATAGATTTGAAAGTTTGGATGCACTCAAAAATCAATTATTAGTGGATCGTGAACGAGCTATATTGCTTCTTTAACGAAAAAAATGATTCAAAAAAAGTGGATTAACTAGGTAGCCGCCTAATTTGGGATGGATGCGCTAAGAAAATGAGTCGGTAAATAAAAAACGTATGAAAAAATCAGGAATCAACTTTCAAATTGAATTGGATGATGCTAACCTTCCTAAGGCGATTCATTGGGACGCATCTGATAAGGAAGGAGAAGAATTAGAAGCCACAAAGAGCATTAGTTTGAATGTTTGGGACAATTTAAATCATTCAACGCTACGAATTGACCTTTGGACAGAGGACATGTCTGTTGTAGAAATGAAACGATTTTACATCGATATTTTGGGAGGAATGGCACAAACCATTCTAAATAGCACTGGGGATGAATACATGTCGGAAGAAATAAAGGACTTGTGCGACCGTTTGGTCAAGCATGTCAATGAAGAAAATAAAAAAGGACTTTGATCAAATGCATGACCACAATCAACTTGTGTTAGATGATTTTTCAATGATTTTGCTTTAACTACTAATTATTGTTTTGACAATCCAAATGTCAAAACTCAAACAATAATTCATTAATGTTTTCATTTTATTAAAAATTATAAATAAAAACTCCCTTTTTTAACAAATAGAGAAAAAAATAGAAATGGGATCAATTATTTTTTTTATCAGAAAACGATAGAAAATTACCTTTTTAACATAAATTTCGAATAATTGAACTGGGTAATACCAAATTCAACAACCATCTTAACTATTTTACAAAATTAGCCTATGAAAAATTTTACCAGAAAAATCTGGGGCTCCGTACTTTCTTTAGTGGTTTTCCTTTCTTTGGGTACCTCTATTGCACTAGCCCAGACTACCATCTCCGGTACAGTCACGGATGCGGATACTAAAGAAACATTGGTAGGGGTAAACATCCTCGTAAAAGGAAAAGTAATTGGAACGATTACTGACTTGTCGGGTAAATTTACTCTAAACGTAAATCAGGAGCCTCCATTCACCTTGGTTTTCTCCATGGTGGGTTTCGGTTCTAAGGAAGTTGAAATCACGGGAGGAATCTCCAACCTATCAGTAGAACTAGGTGAATCAACAATTCTAGGACAAGAAGTCGTTATCTCCGCTTCGAGAGTAGAAGAAAGCATCCTCAAATCTCCTGTTTCTGTTGAAAAAATGGATATCATCGCTATCAGAGATGTTCCACAAGCGAGTTTCTACGATGCCCTTAACAACATGAAGGGGGTAGAAATGAGTACGCAATCCTTGACATTTAAATCATTTAACACGAGAGGCTTCAATGCGAACGGTAACGTAAGAACGGTACAAATGATCGATGGAATGGACAACCAAGCTCCTGGTCTTAATTTCTCTGTAGGTAATATAGTAGGTATCTCAGAATTGGATTTGGAAAGCGTTGAATTACTTCCAGGTGCTTCTTCAGCACTCTATGGGCCAAATGCGATTAACGGTATACTTTTGATGAACTCCAAAAATCCTTTCCAATACCAGGGATTGTCTATGAATGTTCGAACTGGGTTGATGGACCAAGAAAACAGAACTACTGCAGCAACTGGATTTTATGATTTCAGTGCGCGCTATGCCAAGGCTATCAGTGATAAGGTTGCTTTTAAAGTAAATGTATCCTATTTGAAGGCAGATGACTGGCAAGCAAATGATTTCAGAGATCAATCACTATTGAATTCCTCAACGATTGAGACCGGTAATCGAATCTCCAACCCAGGTTACAATGGTGTAAACGTCTACGGTGATGAGACCAACGTTAACATGAACTCCATTGCGCAAGGAATGGTTACTGCTGGTGTACTACCTGCCGCTCTCCTACCCTTGATTCCTCAAACTTTTGTATCTAGAACAGGATATAGAGAATCTGATTTAGCAGATTATGGGACTAAATCATTAAAGCTAAACGCTGCCTTGCATTACAGAATCAATGACCGTGTAGAAGCAATTATTCAAGGTAATTATGGTTTTGGTACTACAGTTTACACGGGTGCAGATCGTTACTCCATTGCTAATTTCAAATTGGGTCAATACAAAGCAGAATTGAAGGGCGCAAACTGGTTCTTGAGAGGATATACTACGCAAGAACGTTCTGGTGATGCCTTTGCTGTAGGTATTGCTGCTTCAGGTGTCAACGAAGCATGGAAACCTAGTAGCCTTTGGTTCCCTCAATATGTAGGTGCTTTTGCTCAGGCAAGAGCTGGAGGAATGGACAATGCGATGGCGCATGATGCTGCTAGAGCATTCGCAGATCAAGGAAGATTGGTACCCGGTACTGCAGCATTTGATGCTGCAAAAAATACGGTGGTCAATAAACCTATTCCAGGCGATGCAACAGGCGTAGGAGCAAAATTTGTTGACAAAACAAACCTATACCACGTGGAAGGATCTTACCAGTTTACGGAAGTTAAGTGGGCTGATTTTGTAATTGGTGCAAACTTCAGAACCTATGAATTGAATTCTGAAAAAACACTGTTTGCAACTGATGAAAATGGAGATGAATTCTCTATCAATGAATTTGGTGGGTATATTCAAGGAGCAAAATCCTTATTTAATGATAAATTTAGATTAACCGCTTCTGCTCGATACGATAAGAATGAAAACTTTGAAGGCCAAGTTTCACCTCGTATTTCGGGAGTCTATTCAGCAGGTAATCACAATTTCCGTGCTTCTTACCAGACTGGCTTTAGAATGCCAACTACTCAAGATCAATACATTGACTTGGTAACCCCTCAAGCACGTTTGATTGGCGGTCTTCCTTTGTTTAGAGATCGTTACAATTTCTCTGGTAACCCTGTGTATTCGCTTGCTACGGTCACTAGCTTTGGTGGCGCTGTTTTGGCAGGTACACAACCTTCTTCTCCAGTGTATCAAGCATCTATTGCACAAGCTACACAATTAGCGATTACTCAGGCTACGTCTATCGTTACTCAACAAGTACTAGCAGGATTAATTCCAGCTGCTCAGGCACCTGCAGCTATAGCAGCCTTGGTGCCTAGCATCGTTCCTGTGATTGCTGCACAATTGGTGCCAGCAAATGCGGCAGCAGCAGCAAAAGATAAGCTTGTTGCTTACGAACCAACCACCTTCCAGCCTGAGATTGTTAAGTCTTATGAGATTGGCTATAAGGGATTGTTTTCAAATAAACTATTGATTGATGCGTATGCCTATTTCAATAGCTTTGAGAATTTCATTGGAGGTCAGGTTTTGGTACAGGACAAAAACTTCAATCCAGCAAATCCTGCTTCGGCACTTGGACTCAATTTGTTAAGCTCTAGTTCAAGAAATATTTTCTCTATGCCAGTCAATAGAACAGAGATTATCAAGTCTTGGGGATGGGCTTTAGGTGCA
The DNA here is from genome assembly GCA_030729785.1 of Algoriphagus sp. Classification (GTDB taxonomy): domain Bacteria; phylum Bacteroidota; class Bacteroidia; order Cytophagales; family Cyclobacteriaceae; genus Algoriphagus. The sequence continues at coordinate 89,967 of JANQWS010000023.1, forward strand.
GATTATCGCTTACCTAAAAACTATACACTTGGTGGTAATGTGTCTTACAACACCCTTCAAAATTTGGATGAGTTAGTAGTTACTGGTTTCCAGCCTTCTTTCAATACTCCTGAATACCGCTATGTAGTAAACTTTGCCAACCGTGAAGTTGTCAAGAATTTAGGTTTTGCGCTTTCTTACAGATGGCAGGGTGAATTTGCTTGGCAGTCATCTTTCGTAGCTCCTGAAGTTTCATCACAGCAACTTTCTGTAATGCCTGCATTCGGAACGTTTGATGCGCAAATGAGTGTAAAAATGAAGGCATTGAAGTCTATCTTGAAAATTGGTGGGTCAAACCTATTCAACAGCACCGGATACAGACAAGCATGGGGTAACCCAACTGTCGGTTCCATGTACTATGTGAGCTTGACGTTTGATGAGTTCTTGAACTAATCAAATTCGCTTTCTTAAAAAAAGGGCTGCTCTTACGAGCGGCCCTTTTTTTGTACCAAGTACCATGTAGACTCATTGGGTCGAGACACGAGATTCGTATGGCTTACGAACTTTCAGTTCTTATGTCAATATTCGGCGTTGGGCGTTCGACATTGAAAAAGTATCTAGTCGTTAGATGAATTAGCAAGATGAGGAAAGAATTCTAGTCCATACTTTGTACTTCGTCTTCGTATTACTTACTAGTATCTAGACACGAGATTCAAACTTCTGAGTTCGACGTCCGGCGTTCAGCGTTAGTTATTTAATGCTTTGCCAGCCTACCGCCTGTATATCGTAGCTCAAACTTGATTTCCTAACTCTTACTTAACACAATACCGTAGCTCGTATCTCGTACTTCCTTTTTTGTACGAAGTACATTGTACTTATTCCTGTAGACATTCTTCGATCGGCTTTCGGTGTTCAAAATTAATTTAGATACCGTATTTCGCCTGCCTGGAAGGCAGGTATCTCGTATTTCTACCTAATCCTTTTTCCACGAAGAAATTCTGATTAATGTACTTCGCCCATCATTTTCTTCAATACAGGCTTTAGAAGAAGCAATACAAAGGCAGAACCCATTACCGTATACACAATCATCATAAATTGATCTGGCATGGCAGCAAGCCCCTCTTCTGAGCCCCCACTCGCTTCCCCTGCAATCAATCCTGCAAATAAGTTGCCCAAAGCCACCGAGAGGAACCAAATTCCCATCATTTGACCACCATATCCTTTAGGAGCCAATTTGGTCACCAATGATAGTCCAACAGGGGACAAACTCAATTCACCAAAAGTGTGTAATAAGAAAGTAATGATTAACCAACTAGGAGCTGCCAATTCTCCTGAAGCTGCGATTTTGGTTGCAAAATACATTACAAAAAAGCCAACACCCAGCATCGCAAGTCCAAAAATGAATTTTAAGGGAGAACTAGGTTCCAAATTCTTACGCCCCAACCAAACCCAAAGCGCGGCAAAGAATGGTGCGAAAATGATAATGAATAAGGAATTGATAGATTGAAAATAGCCTGTAGGTATTTCCCAACCTAAAACCTGCCGATTTGTAAAACGCTCCGCGAATAAATTCAGCGTTGATCCTGCTTGTTCAAACCCAGACCAGAACATGGCTGAAAAAAAGAAAAGAATCGCAATCACGCCTACTTTATTCTTGTCCGATGTATTCAGTCCCCCAAAAGCAATCACGTAACCCAAATATCCTACGGCTACAAGCGCAATTACTAGCCCTGATGATTTGGCAATTGCCGCTGCATCGATGGAAACAATACCAGAAAATAAAATGCCAATCACAACCAAACCAACCAAACCAATTAGTGAGGTGATGCTTTTCAATTTTTTTTGCGCAAGCTGTTCTTCTGTAGATTGAATCAAAGGAACCTCTCCAAATCCATCAAGCGATTTTCCAGTGAGTTTGTATTGAATCAATCCAAAAATCATTCCTAATCCTGCCAACCCAAATCCCAAATGCATGTCGTATTCCGCTACTGTCGCACAAGCTAATGGTGCGATAAAACCGCCAATATTGATACCCATATAAAAAATGGAAAAGCCTGCATCTCTTTTGGAACTTCCAGCAGGGTAAAGTTGCCCCACAATTGAACTAATATTAGGCTTTAACAATCCAGTGCCCAAAACAATCAAAAGCAATCCCAGAAAGAAGGAAGTGGTATCCAAGGTGCTCAAGGTAGTTCTTTCCGTTACACTACCTCCTATCCAGCCCTCGATTCCTGGTACTGCCATCATAAAATGGCCTAAAGCAATGATAATCCCCCCATACCAAACAGACTTCTTCAAGCCAAATAAACGATCAGCAAGCCATCCACCAGGTAAAGCCAAGAGGTATACTCCCATCGTATATAGTCCATAAACTGCTCCCGCTGTAGGATCATCAAACCCAAGACCACCTTCGGTAATGGCTTTGGTCATAAATAAAATCAATAAGGCACGCATGCCGTAGTAACTGAAACGCTCCCACATTTCGGTAAAGAATAACGTCATCAGTCCCTTTGGATGACCAAAAGCAGTAGGACCTGCAAATTCAGAATTAAGTGCTTTTTCCAAGGTTGTTTCGGGTTGAATGAATTAAATTTCTTTGCAATGATAAACTTTTTTGGCAGTTGATTGCAAAGAAATCCAAGGAACTGTTTCTGAAAAACAAAATGACTCTCATTCAGGTGCAGACTTTTTAGTGCTTCATACCTAAAAAGCAAAATCAACCCCTATTTTTGCAAGACAAACAGGAAAAACTATACTAATCCTATACAAGCATGAAAACAGCTGAAATAATTACTGAAAAAGGAACAATGCGGGTAGAATTCTATGAGAAGGATGCGCCAATTACTGTACAAAATTTCGTAGATCTCTCCAACAAAGGCTTTTACGATGGACTCACTTTCCACCGTGTTATCCCAAATTTTGTCATCCAAGGAGGCTGTCCAACAGGAACAGGTACTGGCGGCCCAGGTTACAAAATCCAATGTGAATTAGAGGGTGAAAATCAATACCACGATCGAGGAGTCCTTTCTATGGCTCATGCTGGTAGAAATACTGGAGGATCTCAGTTTTTTATCTGCCACAGCCGTACCAATACCGCACACTTAGATCGAAACCATACCTGCTTTGGCAAAGTCGTAGAAGGTCTAGAAGTAATAGATACGATCCGTGCTGGAGACAAAATTGAAAAAATTGTAATCCACGAATCCTAAGCTCATCTCAAATCCGGTGCCTCCTTGTTCTCAAGTAATGGGGTGCCGGATTATTATTTTTTCAACAATTGTAGGTCCTTCAAAATGCTAAGAACCTCTCCATGGATTTTTGGAGCAGTTTCTGGGCCTAAAGAATTGATTTCACCATAAGGACGGTCTTGGTAATCGTAGCTGAATGGAGGGTTTACATCCCACTGACTTTTGGGGACAATGTAGCCAATCATGTCGTTTGACATTCCTGAGAAAAAAATATACTGTCCTGGAATTTTTTCTTTCAGAGCAGGTACTTCTACTGGATCAATTTTGAAATCAGCCCCATTTGGCGATTCAATCCCTCCATGAAGAATTTCTGGATATAGTTCTCCAGGCACATGAACAAAGGTGGCTGGACCTAACTTCCAAGCCGAAATCTCCGATCGAATTTTTTTCCAACCCACAAATCCTCGATCAAAAATTCCAACAAAAGCTGCCAATTGAAAAAGTGAATTGTCCATGGCTAAGGAAATAGACCTAGCTCTAATACCCAAATCAAGGCTGGAATAAACTTTCAAGCTAGAGTCATTTAAAGTTTCTAAGGTCACTTTAGCAAGTGCTTTTCCTTGAGCAAGAAGCTTTTCAGGAGTCTGCTCTTGATAAATAATTCCCGTATACGGATCCTTAATCACTTGGTCTGGGTGTGTAGTCATCAATCCTCCTACTGCTCCATTCAAAAAAATCGCTACACCGCCTACCCCTGGTTCGGTCAAGTTATCTGATACTGGAATTCCATCTTCGACAAAATTTCGCCAAGGATCCGCAAAATCAGAACTAATTTGAATATTTTCCAACCAAAGGGTCTCAGGATGATTGCCCCAATTCATAAGGGTACCTAGTGTGGATCCCGTTTGTGCATCAAGAACCTGCATCAATTGCAATCCAGCATCAAGAACAAAAGGGGGACGCGTATCCCCTACCAAATCCTTTAGCCTCTCTGGCTCCTGCGCAAATTTAAAGTGTGCAGGCCTTCTAGTAGAATACGCCTCTCCTATCGCCTTCGAAATTCCTTCTTGAACATACTTCATGTAGTCTGGATTGACTCCTCTCACGTACTCTGAAGGGCCCCACATGCCCATTAAATCAGGGGCTGAATGTACGTGAGTACTCGAAATGACCACATAATCTAATCCAGGATACTTTTCTTGAATTAATTTTCGGGTGGCAATCACCTCATCATTTCCAAATCCAATCATGTCAATGACACAAAGAGCAAGCGAAACATCTCCAGACTCAAGCACCATGGCCCTTGCCCAAAGTTTATCAAGAACCCCTTGCGCTGGTCTTGAATTATGAAACCCAGCTAACCAAATCGCATCAAACTCACCATTTCCATTGGCATCTACAAAACGATCCCCTTTTTCTGGAACATACTTCGAATCCCGATCCACATCCTCCCAAGTTTCAAAATCGATAGGTGTGAGATCAACTTTAGAAAATCCCGCTTGGATGATGTCCGCCGATCTATACAAAGAAACGTCAGTTTGATAGCCTGAATGCCGATCTCGGAATTGATATCCTGCATAAGCTAGGATTGAAACAAAAACTACAAGAACAATTCTCAAGAAAATTAGCAGTCCTTTTCGCATAGATTATTTTAGAAAAATGTATAACTAAAGTATCTATTTTTCTTGGAGAAGGAAAGTTAACCCACTGAATTTAAGGGGATCAACTTTACAAATTTTGAATTTGCTGACGAAAATATCGCTCGTGAATATCGGCGTGGGGGACAATTAACTTATACCACCTCAAGCGAAGCGCAGCTTGTTCTTTTTCTGTAAGATTGAAATTCGGGATTTTCATATCATTGACCCGCTTTATCAATTCATAAAGAAAAATAGATGCGGAAACTGAAATATTGAAACTCTCGGTGAATCCTCGCATCGGGATATGCACGAGCCCGTCTACTTTGGATTTCACTTCTTCACTAATTCCTTCGTGCTCGTTACCAAAAACAAGGGCTACTTTTTGATTGGGCAGGATAGGGAAGTCATGAATAGACAAGGAATTTGATGCGGGGCTTGTACCATAGATTGTATAGCCTTCCGACCGCAATCTTCCAAAGCAGTCATCCACAGCTGATCCATCTGTTTTAAAATATTTATGTAAATCCACCCATTGAGCCGCTCCACGGGTCACAAAGGGATTGATTTTATAGGTGTCTGTCTTTTCAATTAAATGGATATCCTGAATACCAAAGCAGTCACAGGTCCGAAGGACCGCACTGGCGTTGTGTGGTTTGAAAATATCTTCAAGAACAATGGTAAAAAATCGGGTTCGTTTTGCTAGTACATTATCTATAGCAGACTTTTTATGAGCAGTAATGTATTTCCCTAGGTAGTTGATTAATTCCTCTTCCCCATACCCTTGTTTGAATTCCTCCTGACCCATACCGTACTTATTCAATTAAAAAAGCCCTAATTGCTCATCCTCCCCTTTCTTTGGAGTTAGGGTTAGGGTACTTCCTATCTCCAAATCCTCTGAGGATTCTTCCTGAAGCTCCTCCTTGGAAGCATCTACTTCTACTTCCTCTGCAGCTATGGGTTCGGCAGCTTGTTCGGACTCAATCAATTGCAATTCCTTTACCTCGTTTGTGCTCAATTTATTGCCAATAGCCTTCCACCCTTTCACATCAATCAGCATTTCAAGATCGTAATCCATTTGTTCCTCGCTCTTGCCTTTGATCAGGGTCACAGAAACCTGCGCTTGGGAATCGGTAGTAACCAATTTGAGGTAAGATTGCTTGTGTTCAGTAATAAAGTTAAACCGCTTATTAAGTGTGGTGGTCTCAATCAAAAACCGTTTCACAAAAAATCCTTTGCTAGCCCCATCGAAGTAGACGGCACCAATTATTTTTTGCGAATCAAATTTTTGAATCAAAAGTACATCTAAAGGCTCATAGCGATTGGTCAGCTCAAAACTGGTTAACTCGTAATCCCCATTTTTGTAGCAAACTAAAATTTTATCATCACCTAGGAAATTACCAATTAGCTTGCCCCTTGAATCCGTATTTATTCTACCTACCGAGGCATCGTAGAAGATATTGATACCCCCTAAGGTTGATTTGCCCTCCATCTTAAATTGAACCTTACGAACAGGGTACCTCGTCATTATATTTCCTCCAGCAGCTCGTCCTTTGATTTCAAGGTCTGCAAAGTCAAAATCAAAAACTTTGACTCTTGCCTTAGCTCCTTGCGTCAAATAAACAGTCACTACTTCTGCTTCTCCATTGGGATTGGCCGTGAGGTACACTAACTTAGATCCTTTGGTCCCTTTGGTAAGGTCATATTCCTTATCGCGTGTCACCCCACCCACTTGGAAACGCTTGACCATAGCCCTACCTGATACTCCATCCAAATAAATGAAGTTATAAGTCATACGCTCGTCATTCTTCCGAAATACACCTACATAGGCGATATCCTTGCCCATGAATAACTTTTCTTGAATTTTGGAGACCATCAATTTTCCGTCTCGGCGAATGGCTATAATATCATCCAAATCCGAGCATTCACAGACATATTCGTCCTTTTTGAGGCCATAGCCCACAAAACCATCTACGCGATTAACATACAATTTGGCATTATTTGCCGCTACAACAGCAGCTTGAATGGTATCAAATGCCCTTATCTCAGTCTTTCGCTCCCTACCCTTCCCATACTTATCTAGCAAATTTTGGTAATAGGCAATGGCAAAATCGGTCAAGTGCTTCAGGTTGTAATTCACTTCCTTCAATTCATCCTGAAGCCTCTTCATCAACTCATCCGCCTTAAAGGCATCAAACTTTGATATTCGCTTGATTTTAATCTCTGTCAATCGAACCAAATCTTCTTGGACAATAGTCCGGTAGAAATCAGGCTTGTAGGGATCCAATCCCTTATCGATTGCTTCTAATACGGCGTCCCAGGTAGTACACTCTTCAATGTCTCGGTAAATCCGATTTTCAATAAATATCTTTTCGAGTGATGAGAACAAGAGTTTCTCCAACAACTCCCCCTTTCGAATTTCCAGTTCCTTACGGAGCAATTCCTTTGTTTGAGTGGTATTGTACTTTAAAATTCGATTGACAGTTAAGAAAACAGGTTTCTCATCAATAATGACGCAAGCATTCGGAGAGATGGATACTTCACAATCTGTAAATGCATACAAAGCATCGATGGTCACATCTGGAGAAACCCCTGGAGCTAATTGAATCTGTATCTCTACATCCTTGGCCGTATTGTCTACCACCTTTTTTATTTTGATCTTCCCTTTATCGTTGGCTTTCAGGATAGAATCAATTAAGGAATCAGTGGTTGTCCCAAAAGGTATTTCCTTGATTAATAATGTTTTATTAGCATCCTCTTCTATTCTAGCTCTAACTTTAATCTTCCCACCTCGTAAGCCTTCCTGATAATCCGAAAAGTCTGCCAAACCACCCGTAAGAAAATCGGGAAGAACCTGTGGAGAATTGCCACGGAGGATTTCAATGGAAGCTTCGATCAACTCTCTAAAATTGTGAGGCAAAATTTTGGTAGACAATCCAACTGCTATGCCTTCCACCCCTTGAGCCAAAAGCAAGGGAAACTTTACAGGTAGGGTTACGGGCTCACGTTTTCGTCCATCGTACGAAAGCTGCCAGTCTGTGGTTTGTGGATTAAATACCACATCCAAAGCAAACTTGGATAGCCGAGCTTCAATGTATCGTGCCGCAGCAGCCCCATCCCCAGTGCGCACATCCCCCCAGTTGCCTTGAGTCTCGATCAATAGGTCTTTTTGCCCCATGTTGACTATAGCATCCCCAATGGATGCATCCCCATGAGGATGGTATTGCATGGATTGACCAATGATGTTGGCGACCTTATTGAATCGACCATCGTCCATTTCCTTCATGGCGTGAAGGATTCGCCGTTGGACTGGCTTCAACCCATCTTCAATGGCAGGTACGGCCCGCTCAAGAATTACGTAGGATGCATAGTCAAGGAACCAGTCCTTGTACATGCCAGTTACGGGTACTGAACCGTGCAAACTGCTATCAGGACTTACAGATAATGGGGTATCGTCACTCATGTTGGGAATCCAAAGGTTTAGGAAAATGGATTGGGAAAATTCTAGAAAACTTAGGTATCTACCTCAGCATTTACTTCTTCGAGTTCAAGTTGAGGGTCATCTAGGGCCAAATCCTTCTCTACACGCAAATTATCAATAATAAAAACTTGACGATCTGGGGTGTTTTTACCCATATAGAAGGTAAGTAGGTCAACAATTTTGGTGTCTTTATTAAGTAGAATGGGATCCAATCGGATATCCTCACCGATAAAAGTCCCAAACTCCTCTGGGGATATTTCACCCAAACCCTTGAATCGCGTAATTTCAGGTTTACTTCCCAACTTGTGTATGGCACGTTGCCGCTCCTCATCGGAATAGCAATAAATCGTTTCCTTCTTGTTTCTTACCCGAAACAACGGCGTATCCAAAATAAACAAATGTCCGTTTTTCACAAGATCTGGAAAAAACTGAAGAAAATAGGTCATGATCAATAAGCGAATATGCATCCCATCAACATCCGCATCGGTAGCAATCACAATCTTGCGATAACGGAGATTTTCGATCCCGTCCTCGATGTTAAGCGCGTGTTGAAGTAAGTTAAACTCTTCATTTTCATAAACCACTTTCTTGGTCATTCCAAAGCAATTGAGTGGTTTACCACGAAGTGAAAAAACAGCCTGAGATTGAACATCTCTACTTTTTGTAATCGAACCCGAAGCCGAATCGCCTTCAGTGATAAAAAGCATCGTCTTATTTTTCATCTCCTCATCTGCTTTCGGGTCGTCGTAATGCACGCGACAGTCACGAAGTTTTTTATTATGGAGATTTGCCTTTTTTGCACGCTCATTTGCCAACTTCTTGATGCCCGAAATTTCCTTGCGCTCCCGCTCAGACTGCAAAATTCTCTTCAACAATGCATCGGCTGCTCCTGGATTTTTGTGCAAATAATTGTCCAGTTCAGTCTTGATAAAGTCATTGACAAAGGTTCGAAGCGTAGGTCCATCCGGACCAATGCTCTGGGAACCCAACTTAGTCTTAGTTTGGGATTCAAACACAGGTTCTTGTACCCGGACGGCAATAGCAGCAACGACCGACTGACGAATGTCAGAGGCATCGAAATCTTTTTTATAAAACTCCCGAATTGTCTTTACAATTGCTTCCCGGAATGCAGCCAAGTGCGTACCTCCTTGGGTAGTATACTGCCCATTTACAAAGGAATAGTATTCTTCCCCATAACTTCCAGAGTGCGTAATCGCTACCTCAATGTCATTTCCTTTTAGGTGAATGATGGGGTAACGAATACTTTCCTCATCCACCTTATTGGATAAAAGATCAAATAATCCCCGATCTGAGAAGTACTTCTTCCCATTGAATTGGATACTCAGGCCTGCATTCAAGTAGGCATAGTTCCACATCTGATTCTCTAGATATTCTGGAATAAAGTGGTAATTCTTGAAGATGGAGGCATCTGGAGAGAACACGATCTTGGTACCATTCCGATCTGATGACTTTCCTAGTGGAGCATCATTGACCAAAATTCCTTTCTCAAATTCTGCCACTTTGGTATCTCCTTCACGGAAAGATTGCACCCTGAAAAAATCTGAAAGTGCGTTTACCGCTTTGGTACCGACTCCATTCAAGCCTACAGACTTTTGAAAGGCTCCTGAATCGTATTTTCCTCCAGTATTGATTTTAGAAACGCAATCAATTACTTTTCCAAGAGGTATCCCTCTCCCATAATCCCGCACTTCCACTTTATGCTCTGTGATTTTAACTTCAATAACTCGACCATGACCCATCATGTGTTCGTCTATGGAGTTATCTAAAATTTCCTTCACTAGCACATAAATTCCATCATCAGGAGCACTTCCATCTCCTAATTTACCGATGTACATTCCAGGTCTCAAACGGATATGCTCTCTCCAATCCAACGAGCGGATGCTATCTTCGGTATAGTTTACTTGTTCTGCCATGGACTAGTTCACCCCACTTGGGTGGCTTTAAATTTTTTGAAAAGCAATACAAACAAACCGCCCACCCATACAAAAAGTACAATTGGCATTAGCAAAAACCATAGATTGTAGGAAGCGGCACTCAATTCTTCTTGATTGTTGATGGCATGGATATATAAAGCTGAAAGCGCCAGGCTAAAATTGACCCAGCCCCCAAAAGAATAAAACCAAGCCAATAGGTAATCGCGGAACGGATCACCCACTGGAAATAGGCGATGCAATTTTTGGTTGGTTTTAGTTTCTAGGGTTTTTGGAGTATATAGAGTCACTAGATTCAGCAGTAAGAAACCAAAAGCCAATCCATAAAAGAAACTATTTTTTTCAAAATCACGAAGAATACCTCCTTGATTATCCAAGCGAAATCCTATCTGCTCGGGAAGTGCCGCATAGATATACAAGAGCGCCAAGAGAAAAACTAAGACACTAAAGAAATAAAAAACTTTTCCGAATCTTGAATACATGAAATTTGGGATTATGCTGCAATATAAGCGATTTGACTAAACCTTCTGCTTTCAATTGGTGTACAAAATTGACAATTTAAGTCGAAACTTAATTTTTGAAGCGATTCGTACGGACACTAGCATTTTTCCAACGATCTTTAGACTTTTAAAATTCATCCCATGAAAAATTCAATTTTCGTTTTCGCCCTTTTCCTTCTCACTTGGCTCAGCTCTTGCAGTTCTGCAGTAGAAGCTGGAAAAATAAATTTAGAAAACTGGAAATCAGATCGCTATGGATGCAAAGGCTTACGCTTGCAGGATTTGGAAGAATTCCGCAAAATCAAAAACCAATTTTTAGGAATTGACAACCAAGCCATGATTAAAACATTTGGTCGACCAGACCGCGTGGAATTGGTCGATAAAAGCCAAAGTTTTTTCTTTTACTTCTTAGAGCCTAGTACCGATTGCGTGGGTATTAAACAAGAAAAAGAACCCTTACGAGTTCTTTTCCGAATGAATGCATTGAGTAAAGTTTCTGAGGTTACAGTTACAGACCTGAATCCATAAAGCACAAGGCTGCAGCTCCAAGGGTTCCGGCATTATTTTCTAGCGTTGCCTTTTTCAACTTCAAGTCCTTCACGTAATACGGGGTAAGGTACTTTCTGGTATTGTATTCGATAGTCGGCATCATAAACTCCAATCCGGCAGCAATCCCTCCTCCAAAATAAACGTCTGTTACATCCAAAACTCGAATTGCAGATACAATGGATTCGCTGATGATTTCGGCTACTTCCTTAAATACCATTAGGGATACCTCGTTGCCCATACGAGCAGTATCTACTAATAAATGAGTTCCCAACTCCTTGCCCACCAACTCCCCTGCTTTTTCCGGATAGGCAGAGATCAGGTTATCCATGATTTTTAAAATTCCCTGTCTTCCAACCAAGGTTTCAAGTCCAGTATTGCCTCGAGAAAGCATGTGTCCCATTTCCAACGCATTGCCTCTTGAACCTTTGAAAACCTCTCCATCCAACACCAGAGCACTACCTATTCCTGTACCCATGGTGATAAATAAGAAATTAGAAGATACTTCTCCCTTTCCAAATTGAAATTCTCCAATTGCTGCCGCTGCGGCATCATTTTCCAAGTAAAAATCGTGATTGGGGTATTTTGCTTTTAACGTAGCCTTCAAGGGATAATTATTCAAAGCAGGAATCGCTGGAATCTCCAAGGGAGTCATTCGATCCTTACTAATCATGCCAGGTAGGCCAATCCCTATCTTTTTTACCTGAGGATATTTTTCTAGGTAGGTTCCAATCACCTGAATAAAATTGGGGCCAAAACCGTCGGTATGTTCGCGGTAGGACGTGGTATCTTCTTTATAAAACTCACAAATTTTACCTGACTTATCTACTAATCCAATCTTAAGGTGCGTACCTCCAACATCTATTCCCAAAAACTGAGTATCCGAAATATTCATAATTTACTTGATCCTTTTTCGTTTGCTAAAAAAGCAAAACTATTCCTTTACTTCTTATATTCTTTGCCGACCTCAGAAAATATTTTTAGTACTGCAGGACATACCAAGGTGTTCTTTAGCGTTAAATCTAAAATTCCAAGCATGTTTTTTCGATCCGTATGCGGGTATTCTCTACAAGCTTTTGGGCGATTTTCGTAGACCAAACACCCATTATCCTCCCCTAAAAATGGGCAAGGTGCCCCATTAAAGACGTAATCCCCCTCCTCATCTCTAAAAAGATAGGTTTCAATAAATTCACTAGAACGCATCCTGAATACCTTGGAAAGTCGATCTATATCCGTTTGAATTAGAATAGGACTTGTGGTTTTGCAACAATTAGCACAATCCAAACAATCCATTTTTGCAAAAACTTCAGAATGAGCTTGATGAAATTTGGCATCGAGATTCTTGGGACGAGTAGCTTTTAGCTTTTCTTTTAATTTTTTGTTTGTCGGAAATTCTGACCTACACTCCTTTGAAAACTTGTTAAGATCTAAAGACATTGTGAATTAGGCTACTAAATTACCGATAGAAAAAATACCAAAAGCTTAATCTCGATTAATGGAAATACCATCTGGATAAATGGAAATTTCTTGCGCCTTATACAATTGCCCTATACACTGCTTAAACTGCTTTTTACTCATCCCCAAGGCCTTTTTAATTGCCTCTGGATCGGATTTATCGTGCAAGGGTAAAAATCCTTTTTCTTGCACTAACTTAAGAATCTTCTCTGCTCCTTCTTCGTACTTCACCCGGCCGAATGGAAGTAATTGAAGATCTAGTTTTCCATCATCACGGCGTTTTTTTACCCACAGTTTACGAATTTCTCCTAAAGTCAACTCTTGAAAAACTTCGTTGGCATAAAGCAACCCTTCGTAACGATCTTCCAATAATACCTTGTAACCCAAATCGGTTTTTTCAAATACCATTCCTTGACATTCGTTACCTGGCTGGTAATCCTTTGGAGCTGGATACATAAATTCTCGATACTTACTCACTCCAATCAATCGATTGGAACGGTAATCCGCACATAGTCGAACCAAGTATTTTTGACCGATAGTCATTGGCTTCGCCATTTCAGCATTGGGCACAAAAAGATCTTTCAACAAACCCCAGTCCATAAATGCTCCAAAGGAAGTTACTTCCTTGCAAGTCAATACCGCAAATTGATCCAAAACCAATGCAGGGGTATCAGTAACCGCCACAGGTCTATCCTCGCTATCGGTATATACAAATACAATCACCTCATCACCTGCTATCTCCTCCCCAGTCAAGTAGCCTTTAGGAAGTAATACTTCTTCCCCATCACTCAGCGCTAGGTACGCACCAAAATCTGTAAATCGGTTAATTTGTAGGCGGCTGACCAGTCCAAGTTCTTTCATAGGGCAAAGGTAAAGATTAATCCTGTTTACAGAACGATAAAAATTGCCGACTCTCACAACAGGAAAGCAGGTCGTTGAGTTGGAATTCGCAGACCTTACCCGTAGTTTTGGAAGCTACATCACAGCGCATATCCATTCTAATTTCTCAAGATTTTAACTCCATGAAAAACATTACCGTCATAGGTTCGGGTACCATGGGCAATGGCATTGCTCACCTATTTGCCCAGCAAGGGTTTTCTGTTGTTTTGGTAGATTTGTCTGCAGAGCAACTGACTAAAGCAGTGGCGACCATTTCCAAAAACATGGACCGTCAAGTCAATAAGGGGATCTTGAGCGAAAGCGATAAAATGGCTGCTTTGCAGCGCATCCAAACGCATACGGACCTCGCAATTGGCGTAAAACATGCTGATCTAGTCGTGGAAGCAGCGACTGAAAATTTAGAAATCAAATTAGAACTATTCCGCCAATTGGACCAGTTGGCGCCAACTACAGCTATTTTGGCTTCCAATACCTCTTCCATTTCGATTACTCAAATTGCTGCGGTAACCCAACGTCCTACACAAGTCATCGGAATGCATTTTATGAATCCAGTTCCGGTCATGAAACTGGTCGAGGTGATTCGAGGCTATGCTACATCAGAGGAAATTACAGCCCAGATCATGCAACTATCCCTTCAATTGGATAAAGTGCCAGTGGAAGTTCAGGACTACCCAGGATTTGTTGCCAACCGAATTTTGATGCCCATGATCAACGAGGCCATCTACACTTTATACGAAGGAGTGGCAGGGGTTTCGGAGATTGATACGGTGATGAAATTGGGTATGTCACATCCCATGGGACCACTTCAACTTGCAGATTTCATCGGTTTGGATGTGTGCCTTTCCATTTTACGCGTACTTTATGAGGGCTTTGGAAATCCAAAGTATGCTCCATGCCCCCTATTGATTACTATGGTCACAGCTGGATACAAGGGTGTAAAATCAGGGGAAGGATTTTATTGTTACCCTGCTGGCACCAAAGATTTTCCAGTTTCTTCTAGATTTTCAAAGTAATACACAATCACATGCATTTAGCAGTAGCTGGAAATATTGGAAGCGGCAAAACCACGCTTACCGAAAAATTAGCCAAACATTACGGCTGGAAAGCTGAATTTGAGGCTGTGGATGATAATCCCTACCTCGCAGATTTTTACGAAGACATGAAGCGCTGGGCTTTTCACTTACAGGTATACTTTTTGAATTCGCGTTTCAACCAACTGAAAACCATCCAAGCAAGTAGTGAATCGACTATCCAAGACCGGACAATCTATGAGGATGCATATATTTTTGCAGCCAACCTCTACAAGAGTAACCTCTTGACCGAACGAGATTATGCCAATTACAAGAGTTTATTTGATTCCATGATCTCCCATGTAAAAGCTCCAGACCTCTTGATTTATTTGAAGGCAGACATCCCGAAACTTGTAGGTCAAATCGAAAAACGAGGTAGAAGTTACGAGACAGCCATGCGAATCGATTACCTAAAAAATCTAAACTCCCATTACGAAGACTGGATTGCTGAATACAAGGAGGGCAAACTACTGATCATTGATGTCAATAATTTGGATTTCGTGGAGCGGTCAGGTGATTTCTCCTTTATTGTTGAAAAAATAGAGCGGGAAATGTTTGGACTTTTTGCCTAAATTCTCTTTTTCCCATGTAGGGGGTATTTAGGCCAATTTCCGCATCAGCCAACCATACAACATGCTACGATGCTCTTCCTTTGGGTTGATTAAAAGTTGATCCAAACGCTTCAAAGAGCCTCCAGTCATGATGGTTTCGTAAGGGCTGAGGCGAATCAATTTGTACCCATGAATACGAGTCAGTAAATCCACTTGCATCTGATTGTATGCGCCTAACTTCCATCCACTAGCGCCCACCCCATGGAAATCTCCAGGATCTGAAGAACTGCCAAAAATCCGTGTTGCCAACGGGGGGCCATCCCAGATCCGCTTGGGCATACCCGCCTTCAATGCTTCCTTTTCAAAAGTGCGACAAAGCCGCTTGTGGCCTTCAAAAAAAGTGTATTGAAATTCTTCATACATCGGGGATCGCAAACTGATTCCACGATACCGATTAAAGTTCACTTCATCGTCCCAAAGGATAAGGGTTCTACCTAGCTTAAAATCAACGGGAACTTTTTCAAAAAGCGGAAACGAACCAGTTCCTCCTAAATCTTCCAAAACAGAATTCAACCAGGATTTACTGCGGGAATCCAAATAGCGGGGTTGAACTTCAAAATCTACTTGCCAGTCGTAGGTGGCCCCACCTTCCTTTAAAATGAGATCTAGTTGCCTGGTCATCAGGTGCTCCATATCCTTAACTTACGTCTCGAAGGATCTCCCAGGTATGGTCAGCCAATAACTTAATCTCAGCCACAAAATTTGCCCAGTTCTTTTTTCTTCCCCACTCCTCGGGAGCGATCATGCTCAAAAAATCTGTGCCATCTTCTTTTTGATACAAAAAATAGCGGTGATTGATCAATGGCTCAAAGGAAATGGAAGCCTGGTAAATCCGCTCTGAAACTTCAATACGAGACTGGATTTTCTTTGCTTGATCTGCCAAGAGTTTCATTTGATCGTATATCTGGGACATTTGCATGTCAGTCTGACTGTGCATAGCTGCCACAGCCCTACCGGTAATCTTTCCTTTATCTTCTGGCTTGATGATCGCACTACCAGCATGATGCGCATACGGTAAGATGCCTGGATTCTCCGTGGTCTTCTCCTTCATCAAATCCAGATCTAAACGATCTACATCAATCTTTTTTCCTATCATGCCTATTATTTTTCAACTTCCGTAGAAATACGTTCTTTCAAATTACCTTTTGATCCTGGAAAAGTAGTTTTTCTTGATATATCATAGCTCACATAGAGAATGATCAGCATGAAGACCACGAAAATGAACAAGAAGATTTTTTTATTTTTCTGCATTAGTAAAAGATTCAACGCACAAAATTAATGACAATTCCTTTTTTTGTTTCTTAATCGAGAAGTCATTTTCACTTCAATTATCCACATCTTGTGGCTTAAAAATACTATTCAAGAACAATTTCAAGGTTTAAACTCATTCGTTACCTATTTGTTAAAAAACTGTACGTTTAAATTTACTGATAGAATTTCCACCAAAGGAAGGCCTTAGCTCAGGGAGAATGATAAATTGCAGTACTTTGCGCTTTATTGGGTAGCGTCTAGATTTAAGCTTTACTTCATTTCCCTCTCTTTTCAACCAAATTTTACTTTAACTAGTTGTATGCAACGGAAAATCTTTCTTCTACTGTCCCTACTTTGGGTATATTCCCACTCTTCGGCTCAATCCCAATTGTCCGTGGAATCCATCATGCGTCACCCAAATTGGATGGGGACATTTCCTTCTAGACATTATTGGAGTGCTAACAGCCAGCAGATTTATTTCAATTACAACCCTGAAAAAAACCAAGCCGACTCGCTGTACAAAATTGATGCTGTAGCTGGAGCCGAAGCCATTCGAGTACCTTGGTCGGAGGAAAAAATATTACAAAAAGAGGCTATTTTATCCGCCGATGAAAATTTAAAACTATACAAAAAAGGCAATCAGGTAGTATTGGAGGATTTAAAAAAAGGAAAAACAAGCACCTTATTTGATTGGTATGGACCTTTGGATAAGCTCAAATTTCTCACCAATGAAAATTACATCGCCTTTAGTTCGGAACTGAATTTTTACCGTTTTGATCGGAAAACCAATCGCCTTGAAAAACTAACATCCATCGTCAAAGGTGCAAAGCCTGCAAAGCCAAAATCTACGGAATTGGCAAAAATTAATTTTCTAGAGCAGGAAAACCTAGCCTTGCTGGAGGAAGTTCGATTGCGAAAAGAAGCCCAGAAAGCATCCCAAGCCTACCGAGCCAGCATCCGGGAAGCTATCACTGAAGAGTTTGTGTTTTATACCGAAGGTAAAAATTTAACTAACCTCCAACTTTCACCAGATGCACGCTATGTCACCTTTTCTGTGTTTACACCCCCAGCAGGCAACAAAAACACCAAGGTGCCAAATTATACCGCTGCTTCTGGCTACACAGAAGATTTGAATAGTAGACCAAAAGTGGGTACACAAGCAGGTAAGACGGAAATGGGAATTTATGACCTGAATCGCGATACCGTCTACTATGTAACTACCGCCAGCCTCCCTGGAATTCAAGATGCTCCAGATTACCGGGCAGATTATCCTGAAAAAACATGGGAGAAAAAGAATCGGGAATTATCCCTTACAGGACCGTATTTCTCCCCAGATGGAACAAAAGCCATCCTTCAAGCGAGAGCTATCGACAACAAAGATCGCTGGATAGCTTCCATTGATTTGACTACAGGGGCCTTAACTACGCTAGATCGACAGCGCGATGAAGCTTGGATTGGGGGACCAGGAATAGGTTGGGGCGGAACCCTCGACTGGCTTCCCGACTCCAAGCATATTTACTTCCAATCCGAAGAAAGCGGCTATTCCCATCTGTATTTGGTTCATGTGGATACCAAAGAGAAAAAAGCGTTGACTACAGGGAAATTTGAAGTATTTGATCCCTTCTTGTCCAAAGACAAAAAGTCTTGGTACTTGACCACTTCGGAAGTACACCCGGGTGAACGTCATTTTTATCGGATGCCTTTGTGGGGTGGAAAAATGGAGAAGTTGACCTCCATGGAGGGTGAAAATCAGGTGGTCCTGTCTCCTGATGAACAACAACTTGCCATCCTACATAGCTACTCTAATGTACCTCCTGAATTGTATGTACAAGACAATAAAGTTGGTGCTAAACCCATACAACTTACTTCTGGTCAATCAGAGGAATTCAAAAACTATGCCTGGCGCGACCCAGAACTGGTTCTATTTACTGCTCAGGATGGTGCTCAAGTACCCGCACGTCTTTATCTACCAGAAGCTTCAAAAAAGAATGGAGCAGCAGTGATCTTCGTACACGGTGCAGGCTACTTACAAAACGTACACAAGTGGTGGAGCAGTTATTTTAGAGAGTATTTTTTCCATAATCTCCTCACTGACCTAGGCTATACCGTCCTAGATATTGATTACCGAGGATCCGCGGGCTATGGCCGGGATTGGCGAACAGGGATCTACCGTCACATGGGAGGTAAAGACCTTTCTGATCAAGTGGATGGAGCAAACTACCTGGTGAAGCAGCACGGCGTTGAAGCGGAAAGAATTGGGATTTATGGAGGAAGTTATGGTGGATTTATCACCCTGATGGCTCTATTTAATCATGGAGATGTATTCGCCTCAGGGGCAGCCTTACGCTCAGTGACTGATTGGGCACATTACAACCATGGCTACACAGCAAATATTTTGAATACTCCTGAAGAAGATCCCATTGCCTTTCGCCGCTCCTCTCCCATTTATTTTGCTGAAGGCTTAAAGGGAAACCTATTGATCGCGCACGGGATGTTGGATGTAAATGTGCACTTCCAAGACGTAGTACGCCTATCGCAGCGATTGATTGAGTTGAAGAAAGATAATTGGGAGATGGCCGTTTATCCCATAGAAGATCATGGATTTGTGACCCCAAGTTCTTGGACTGACGAGTACAAACGAATTTTGAAATTATTCAACACCACACTCCCTAGAAAATGAACCCTTTATTTCGAACCGGAATTTCCCTTGCACTTACCTTAGGTATTGTAGGAGGTTTTATTGCCCAAACTGTGGCGCAGAGCAACAAAATTCAGGGACTTGTATCTGACAAAGCCATGGTGGTCTCTGCTCGAGAGGAAGCCTCACAAATAGGAATCGAGATCATCCGACAAGGAGGCAATGCCTTTGATGCCATGATGGCTACCGAAATGGCCTTAGCAGTGAGTTTTCCCTTTGCAGGTAACCTTGGTGGTGGTGGTTTTATGGTCTACCGCATGGCTGATGGACGGATAGGGAGTTTGGACTACCGTGAAAAAGCCCCTTTGGCAGCTTCCAAAGACATGTACTTGGATGAAGAAGGTAATGTCATCCCCAGATTAAGTACACAAGGCGCCCTAGCCTCCGGGGTTCCTGGAACTCTTGCGGGAATTTTTGAAGCACAGGCCAAGTTTGGTAAACTGAAACCCAAACAAGTACTACAACCCGTAATTGATTTAGCAAGAAATGGCTTTGTAGTTACCAAAAATCAAGCGGAACGTCTTCGCATAAATCGGCAATTATTCGTCCAGGTAAATGGTCCAAATACCTTTTTTGGAAAAGAAATAAAAGCCGGAGAATTAATTCAAAATCCTGCTCTTGCCAATACCTTAGAGCGAATTGCGAAAAAAGGAAGAAACGAATTTTACAAAGGGGAAACTGCAAAAGTGATGGTCAACCACCTACAAAAAATAGGAGGAATCATCACCATGGCTGATTTAGCCCAATACAAAGCCGTTTGGAGAGATCCCATTGTATTTCCCTACCGAAACTTGAAAATCATTTCTATGGCGCCTCCAAGTTCTGGAGGAGTCACATTAGGTCAAATCCTCAAAATGCTCGAACCTTATCCCCTACGCCAACTGGGGCATCATTCTCCTGAATACATCCAAGTACTTGTGGAAGCGGAACGACGTGCCTATGCCGATCGAAATTACTATTTGGGGGATCCTGACTTTGTACAAATTCCTGTCAACCAATTGCTTGATTCTGCCTACCTAAAATCTAGAATGAGTGATTTTTCCTTTGAAAAAGCAAGTAAGTCGGCAGACATTGGTAAAGGAGATATCCAATTTTCAGAGAGCATGGAAACTACTCATTACTCCATTGTCGATGCGGAAGGAAATGCCGTATCCGTGACCACTACCCTCAACGGGGGGTATGGATCTAAGGTGTTTGTGGAGGAACTAGGATTCTTTATGAACAATGAAATGGATGATTTCAGTGCCAAGCCAGGCATCCCAAACATGTTTGGCCTAATCGGTGCCGAAGCAAATAGCATTGCACCAGGCAAGCGCATGCTCAGCTCCATGACCCCCACCATTGTGGAAAAAGAGGGAAAGTTAGCTATGGTTGTGGGTACTCCTGGCGGTTCCACTATCATCACCGCAGTATTGCAGACGATTTTGAACGTTACCGAATTTGACATGGGGATGCAGGAAGCAGTCAATGCCCCTCGATTTCATCACCAATGGTTGCCTGACCTGGTCAACTTTGAACCCAAAGCCTTTGGAGCGGATTTGGTCGCTCAACTAAAATCCAAAGGATACTTAATCAACGAAGGAAATAGCCCCATCATTGGAAAAGTAGATGCCATTCGCGTTTTACCCAACGGCAAACTCGAAGGAGGCGCTGATCCAAGAGGAGACGACAAAGCGATAGGTTTTTAAATGGATGGATTTATTTCCAAGGTACTCTTGGCCTTGCTCTTTGATTCTCCACCGCTAATCAAATAATTGATTTACATGCTAACTTAGTTCTTAACTTTTGCAGAGATAAACCTAATTTATACCTATGAAAAATCGTCGCGAGTTTCTTCAAAAATCAGTACTTGGAATTGCAGGCGTCCTAACAGCGCCCACTTGGCTACAAGGAGCACCCGCCTTGATTAAATCGCTTGGCAGACCAAACTCCCTGATCAATGGAGTTCAGATCGGTTGCATCACCTACTCTTTCCGCTCCCTAGCCGACCAAAGCGCGGAGGCTACGCTTCAATACGTACTTGATTCTGGTATTTCATCCATTGAATTGATGGGAGATCCAGCAGAGAGCTTTGCAGGGATGCCTAAACCTACTTTCAATCGCTCACGGATTTTTCAATTGGGTGGGAAGCAGCGACGTGGAGAGTCACTCAATGAGGACGAAAAAAAGGAACTAGCCGATCTTCAGGCACAAACAGCTGCTTACAGCCAAACTGTTGCTGAATGGCGTGCAAACGCGGACATGAGGAAGTTTGAACAGGTGGGCAAAATGTACAAAGATGCGGGAGTATCGATCTATGCCTTCAAACCAAATGCATTTGGAACCACGAACTCGGATTTAGAAGTCGTTTACGGCATGCGAGCGGCCAAAGCCCTAGGAGCTAGCCATGTGACCCTTGAGCATCCTTCCAACGATGAGCAGACGATGCGATTAGGTAAGTTGGGAGAAAAAGAGCAAATGGCCGTAGGCTACCATGGACATGAACAGGAAACCTTTACTTTTTGGGATACTGCACTAGCGCAAAGTACTGCAAATGGATTAAATCTAGATGCTGGGCACTACATTGCTGCCGGACACACGGATTTGATTCCTTTAATCGAAAAGCAGCACTCCAGAATCTTGAGCATGCACACCAAGGATCGTAAAACTCCTGCCAACGGAAAAGGAAACGTGGCTTGGGGTACAGGCGACACCCCTATCGTTGACATGTTGCAATTGATGAAGAAAAAGAAGTATGCCTTCCCAGCCACGATCGAACTCGAATACCAAATACCTAGTGGTTCGAATGCAGTCGCTGAGGTTCAGCGTTGCGTGGAGTTCTGCAGAGAAGCATTGAAATAAGAAAGGGGTTTATCCCCTTTTTTTATGGATAAACCCTATTCATGCCCTTCTGGCATTTTTTCTCCTGCAGGAACTGCGAAAGGGAGCCGATTGGATTTAGGAGGTATTGGACAGGTAGCAAACTCCGTATAAGCACAAGGAGGATTGTAGGCAAAATTAAAATCAAGAGTTGTCATTCCCTGTCCGTCAGGGGAATCGACATAGAGGTAACGACCTGTAGGATAGGTTTCCATGGCAGAAGTCTCATCCGAGAATAGCACAAAAAGTTTACCCAATTCATCCAAAACCAGAAGCTCAAATTGTTGTCCTTCTCGCTCAAACTCGAGAACACCAATTACCTTCCAGGTAATGAGTTGACCCAAGACATTGGGGATTTCAAGGGTTTGGTTGAATCTAGGTACCAACTTTGCAGTAAACCGGAAGTCTGGATTGTAATCAAAAGTAGACGTAGGAGTGAAATTTTGAAGATTGGGATGATTAAGATCACGCAATCGGAGTGCATAATTCCCGCCTCGCTGAATAATAGTCCATTTCCAATTCTTGTAGTAAACCCCTCCTCCAGTGCCATAGGCAATGGGGTAAACCAGTATCCTATTGGATGTTGACGTGTTAGTTTCCTTTTGAATCGCCAATTCCGTAGGTTCAAACCAAACCGAATCTTGTACAAATTCAAACTTACCTAGGGTGGCAGCTCCGGAAATTTTGCCAAAGCCCAGGGTATTTGCATTCACTTCTTCCAAATAGGGCGAATCTCTTTCCATCCAAATCAACCCAACTAAATTTAGCCATCCATCTTCTCCAGTCAATTCCAACTGTCTTTTGATTTTCCATTGAGCAAACTCCAATTCTTGAGCAACCGAAATAGTCACAAATGAAAGCCAGATCAGGAAAAGAAGGGAATACTTCATGGAGTGGTTTATTTTTAAGTACTACTTAATCTGACTATCCGAAAACTTACCAGTAGCTTATAAATTGTTTGAAGTACTGCGGATAATCGCCGACAGACCGCAGTCTGCAGGCAGACGATAGGCCACGGCCTACAGGCAGTCCACGGACCACGGCTTATTAAAATGAACTTCAAACCTTATTTTTCTTTGGTTACTATTGACAAAGCAGATAATCAAATACTTAATTTAATAATATACAATTAATTAATATTCAATAGTTTAATTAGTTAAAAAATAGTGGCTATTTTTTGTATTCGACGCAAGGCTTCCTCCAGCTCTTCTTCTTTTTTGGCAAAGCAAAAGCGAAGCACTTGATGGTCCTGCTTAGTTGAATAAAATACGGAGACAGGAATACAAGCCACCTTGAGTTTGCGAGTCATCTGCTCCGCAACATATACATCGGATTTTTTACTTAGATGGGCATAAGATACCAGCTGGAAAAAACTTCCCTGGCTGGCTTGAAAATTAAATGGGGTGGATTTCAAGCCTTCTACAAATAAATCACGCTTTTTTTGGTAGAAGGAAGGCAAATTCAAGTAATGTTTTGGATCATCCAAGTATTCGGCTAATGCAAATTGAATTGGGGTGACGGTACTAAAGGTTACGTATTGATGAATCTTTCGAAATTCTTGACTTAATGGGACTGGCGCAATACAATAGCCTATTTTCCAACCCGTTACATGAAAAGTTTTTCCAAAAGAACCACAAACAAAGGTTCGTTCTCTCAATTCAGGATGCGAACCCAAGGAATGGTGGACTTTTCCATCAAATAAGATGTGTTCGTATACTTCATCGCTAATCACAAAAATACCGCTCTTTGAAACGAGAGAAGCTAATTGCGCCACATCCTCCTTACTCCAAACCTGGCCACTTGGATTGTGTGGACTGTTGACCACGATGGCTCGGGTTTTATCAGTGATTTTGGAGGCTACCAACTCCCAATCCACTGAAAAATCAGTTGGGTTTAAAGCTACAAAAACAGGAATCCCCCCATTTAACAAGATTCCAGGTACATAACTATCGTAGGATGGTTCCAAAACTAGCACTTCATCTCCAGGCCGAACTACAGCAGAAAGTGCTGAAAAAAGTGCTTCTGTGGCTCCTGATACAATCGTTACTTCTGATTCTGGATCAGGAAAATAGCCTTGGGTACGCTGAGTTTTGGTAGCTAGTGCTAATTTCAACTCGGATACACCCGACATTGGAGCATACTGATTATTTCCATCTCGAGTAAATTTGGCCACCAATTCCAATAGGATTGGATCCGAGCCAAAGCCTGGAAAACCTTGAGCTAAGTTAATCGCATTTTCTTCCTGCGCCATCCTAGACATGATCGTAAAGATGGTTGTTCCTACCTGAGGTAATTTTGAAATCAAAGACATTTGACTCTAAATTGAGTTTATACTTGCCAAGAAAGGAATTTTTTTCAAATTTGAGAAGTAAAGCCTTATACTCATGAAAATCCAAATTCTACTTTTTACGTTCCTCGGATTGCTACTATTTGCCTGTACGGAAGAATCCCCAGAAGATCCATTGGATGTGTACCGCGAAATTGCCTATAGCGCGTTAAGTAGTTCACAAAAAGAATCAATATTAGGCGATTGGAAGCAAGCAGAAGTAGCCGCTTGGACAGATGGAAATTACCTAGTAGTCTTTTTAACAAAGGACGGCATGCCGCCAATTCGAGTAGTAGTCAATCCCGAGACTGGACGAGTGGTAGAAATCTTAACCTAGTACTTCAAGAAGGCCATTCCATGGATTATGCTCATTCCTACCTAAGTACCTCCTCACTTCAAATCAACTGTGATCTTGGAGAAGGAATCCCCTGGGAAAAGCAACTATTCCCGCTAATTGATGTAGCTAGTTTGGCTTGTGGAGGACATTTTGGAACACGAGCCAGTTTGGATGCTTCCTTGGCCTTAGCCACTAAATACGGCAAAAAAGTAGGCGCCCACCCCTCCTATCCAGATCAAGAAAACTTTGGAAGGATTTCGCTTATTATTCCCATAGAAACACTGATTGAAGCGATTGGGCAACAAATTGAAAGGTTTAAACAGAGGGCTCAAGCCCATAATTTAGCCATGGATCATATCAAATTTCATGGAGCCTTGTACAACGATGCAGCAAAAGATTCGAGTTTAGCCAATTCGTTGACTGATTTTTTAATTGAAAATTACCCGCAAACCCCCTTGCTAGTTCCCCCACATTCTGAATTGGAGAAAAAAGCACAGGAAAAAGGACTTACAATTCGCCTTGAAGTATTTGCGGATAGAGCCTATACATCAGACTACTTGCTCAGTCCAAGAACTCTAGAAGGGTCCTTACTTCAAGATATTACTTCTGTAGAACCCCAAGTCAAGCGCTTGCTTTTTGAAGGGCAGCTACTGAGTATGGAAGGTGTTCAATTGCCAATTCAAGCAGATACGCTTTGCTTTCATGGAGATAATCCAGGTATCCTTGACTTTTTACCCATCCTTAGAAAGCGGTATTGGACATGATTCCTCACTATCAACTCCTCAGCCCAACTTTTGGGGAATTGGTATGGGATCAGCACCCAACCGATGAATTGCTTGGATTCCAATTGGCCTATTTGACTTACATTCAATCTAACTTCTCGGATACCCTAGCGGAAGCCCGACAGGGTTTTACACGGATCAGTTTGGTTTGGAAAAATCCCAAAACCCAACTTGATTTTTTAGCCCAGTTAAAAAATATCAAACTCCCACCAATGGAGTTATCTACTACCATTTGGCAGGTTCCGGTGTGCTATGACCCAGAATATGGACAAGACCTAAACGTCTTAGCAGAATCCAAAAATCTAAGCTCAAGTGAACTTATCCAAATCCATTTAGAACCTATATACCGAATCCATTTCTTTGGATTTTTACCAGGTTTCTTTTATCTAAACGGCCTTTCCCCATTGCTCCATACTCCGCGAAAAAGCGTTCCAATGATCGCGGTTCCTCCTGGGTCTGTAGCAATAGGTGGCAACCAAACAGGAATTTATCCCATGCAAAGCCCTGGTGGATGGCATATCATCGGCAGAAGTCCGCTAGCATTTTTTGATTCTAAACAGCCTATCCCTGTTTGGGCCAAGGCAGGGGAACGCGTACAATTTGTTCCTATCAATGCTACCCAATTTCGAAACTGGAAGGATACCTCCCCTAAATCTACTTCTCAATGATAGAAGTTCTTGGAAAAGCAAAACTACTACGCTGCCCTCCAGGCACATCCTTGCAGGATGAGGGTCGTCTCTCGGGTGCACAATATGGCATTCCCTCCTCAGGGGCAATGGATCAAAAGAGTTTCCGATGGGCAAATCACCTCCTGAAAAATAAAAGTAATGCTGTAGCCTTGGAATTGTCGCAACCTGGTTTACAAATTCAATTTACCCAAGCCTGCCTGATTGCATTGATAGGAGCAAATGCTCTGGTAAACCTTAACCAAAATAAAGTATCCAATTCATCATTGATTTCAATCACGGCAGGAGACATCCTTGAAATTGGTGCATTTCTGTCCGGTAGCCGTTTGTATCTATGCATTCAAGGTGGATTTCAAGTGGAGCGCTATCTAGAATCCGGAAGTGATTTTGAATCCATTACCTTCCCCTCTAAACGAAGTACTCACGATCTCTTAACCTATTTTCCCTATCCTCAAGCGCAAAATCTTGGCGCCAAACCGAAGTGGGTAACTTCCTGGTTTGAATCTCCAAAAATCGAAACCTATCGAGGAGCAGATTGGGAACTTTTGTCTTTGGCGCAACAAGAATTAATTTGCTCTACCACTTTCCATCTCTCCAAATTCAGCAATCGCATGGGAATTCAGTTGGAAGAACTCGTTTCCAACCAACTAGAAGAACTCCCCACCAATCCTGTTTTTCCAGGAACTGTACAATTGACTCCAGGAGGAAAAATCATTGTATTGATGCGAGATGCAGGGGTAACGGGTGGATATCCTCGTATTCTACAACTCACCGAAGAAGGACAATCCATTCTTGCTCAAAAGAAGCTGGGTGAGTCGATTCGATTTCAACTCCTCGAATGAATTATGGGCTAATTCAACCAAATAAAAGCCAAGAAAGTGTTGAGGTTTAACAGAAAGTAAATTACCTTAATGAATTAAGTTAATCCTAAAATATCCAGTCATGGACGCTATCCTTACTCAAAAGATAACTGCACAAGGCAAGCAGGTTGATGCAATTCAACAACAGCTGGAAAGTTTTAAGCAAGGTTTTCCTTTTTTGCGTTTAGTTGGTCCAGCCACTCCTGGGCGAGGAATACAGGTTTGGGAGGAAAAGCAAGTACAGCATTACCAAAGGTTCTTCGAACGTAAAGCCATTGAATTGGATATAGTCAAATTTGTTCCAGCTTCTGGTGCTGCCAGCCGCATGTTCAAGGATTTATTTTCCTTTTTAGAATCGGATGGTGATTTGGCACAAAGTGCCTTTACCCAGAAATTTATTGATAAAATCCAACATTTCGCCTTTTACCAAGACTTAGATGCGTTGCTACACCAAGGAGGTGAATCCATTGACAGTGTATTGGAAAAAAAAGAATACAAAAAATTAGTAGCAGCCTTACTTACAGAAACAGGCTTAAACTACGGCAATCTCCCCAAAGGATTATTAAAATTTCATGCCTATACCGATGCAAATCGCTGCCCAGCCGAGGAGCATTTAGTGGAAGGAATTCAATACGGCAAAGGAAAAAATCAGCAGGTACACATTCATTTCACTGTATCGCCAGAACACGAAGAGGGCTTTGTCAAGGAAATAAATCAGCACCTTCCGCGACTTCAGAAATCAACTGGATTAGTATTCCGGGTGAGTTATTCCCATCAAAAAAAGTCTACCGATACCATCGCTGTCGATGAAGCAAACGAACCCTTCCTAGAAGACGATGGTAGCCTTTTGTTTAGACCAGCAGGTCATGGCGCCTTACTCGAAAATCTAAATGAGGTAAATGGAGATCTAATTTTCATCAAGAACATTGATAATGTCGTTCCTGATCGGCTTAAGCCACTGACAAAGTCCTACAAAATGGCGCTTGGAGGGCTGCTACTAGAGGTTCAAGCTCGTGTATTTGAAGCTCTAAAGGCACTGCAAGAAGTATCCTCTCAATCGGTAAGAAAAGCGCAAGAAGTCTATGTTTCCGATTTTGGGGGGATTCTTCCTGATCACTTCCAAAATGCAAATTTGACCGAAAAAGCGACCTTTTTTCAAGCTAAACTGAATCGCCCAATTCGAGTGTGTGGTATGGTGAAAAACACTGGTGAACCTGGAGGAGGGCCGTTTTGGATCCAGGAAAAAGATGGTGCCCAATCCCTTCAAATACTGGAAACTGCCCAAATTGATTTGAATGACCCCATATCCAAGCAGCATTTTCAAGCATCCACCCATTTCAATCCTGTGGATTTAGTTTGTGGAACACGAGACTTTCAAGGCAAATCATTTGATTTGCTTCACTATCGAGACATGAATACGGGTTTTATTACGG
The DNA here is from genome assembly GCA_030729785.1 of Algoriphagus sp. Lineage (GTDB taxonomy): Bacteria > Bacteroidota > Bacteroidia > Cytophagales > Cyclobacteriaceae > Algoriphagus. Next base: position 118,518 of record JANQWS010000023.1, read on the forward strand.
AAAAATCAAAAAATGGAAAGCTATTGAAAGCATTGGAACTTCCTGGTTTGTGGAATGGGGCTATGGCAAATTGGAACACCCTTTTCGTGGAAGTTCCACTGGTGACCTTTAATCCTGTAAAAACCATCAACGACCTACTCCGAGAAGAACACCAAGCCTAATTGAACTTTTGCAAAAAAGTTAATAAAACCCTTTTTGGATTTGCTCTGCTAAGTAGGCTTTTAGCTCATTGCCTTCTTCTACCTTGACTTCTCCTGGAAGGCTAAGAATAAATCGCGCTAAACCTGGTAAATGTGGAATTTCCCCTTCAAAATAAAAGTGATTTCGATTCTTAATTTGAATGAAAGGACGAGCTGTTGGGTACTCTTCTACCATCAACTGATAGGCTTTTTTGCTTAGCTTGAGTTTGATAGGAAATTTTCCTTTCCCTGTAAATCCAAAAAGGGCCTGCTCTGGTAGTTCGTGTGCGGTTTCAAACTTCCAATTTTCGGTAGCGATGACTACCTCTCCCATTCGCTCTAGCTTAAACATCTTCATGGTCTGACTTTCCAGTTCAAATGCATGAATATGTTCGTAGTCTGAAGTAAACCCAACCGGCTCAACCAAGCGATCAGATACCGTATCACTTCGCAATGAATAATATTCTTTGATCCAAACTTGCTTCTTTTTTGTGATTCCTTGCGCAATTAAGTCTACCAAGCGACCTAGATTAGCTTTAAAAAGGACTTCGGTACTTAGTGGTACTTCGGAATTGAGGTTGAGTTTTTGAACTACCGCATCTTTTAGTGCATTTCCTTTCCCCTGGCTTTCCAATACCGTACTTAGCCATTGATTTTCCTCCGCCGAAAAAGTAGCACTGGAACTAGGATTAGGAAGGTATTCCGGCCGTTCTTGAATTTTGTATTTACTAAACTCCTTGACAACAACAAATCCAAGCGCTTCCAAAAGCTTAAAATACCTGTAAATAGTACGTTCGTCTGTTTGTAATAATTCAGCAAGGCGATGCACCGGCTTACCAATTGTGCTTTGCAACAAGTTTATTAATTTAAATATCCGTAAAATTTTTTGCTGTTCGATAGGGCTTGATTTGGCCATGGAATTTTTGACGATTAGTGTCTAAAAATACCATTATTATAATTTCAAAACTAATATTTGACACTAATTGTCGTTTTTACAGGAAAAAATATCGTCCAAAAAAAGTAAGTATTTAAAAAGGTGATTATCCGTAATTATGCCAGTGGCTTCAGATTTGTTTGACTTACTGCGGATGGTCGACAGACGACTGCCCACAGTCCACAGCTACCCTAAATGAACTTCCATCCTAATGTTCTTTAATTACAAGTAACTGAGCGGATAATCAGAAAAGGAATAAATGGCGTTAAGACGTGAACTTCTTAGTTTACGCTGATTCAGGAGAAAAGGTCTCCTGATTTTTTGTTTCTCCGAGGGTTTATCAGCGTTATTTTTCCCTTTTGATCCGCGTGAAAAAAAGAAATTCGGATTATCCGTTATCTTAACAGTAGCTAAAAATTGTATGAAATACTGTGGGTAATCGTCGACAGACCGCGGTTTGCAGACAGACCACAAACCACAGCTCATTAAAATATCTTTCAAACCTTATTTTCGTTGGTTCCTGTTGACAATGCGGAGAATCAAATAAAAAAAGGAGGATTCGAAAGAAAGTCCCAAAGCATATTTGTTATTTGTTGATCGTAAGGGTAGTACCAGAAACAGAGGTATTATACACTTGCAAAGGTTGGGTAGCAGGGCCTTGAAGAACTTGCCCAGCTGTATTAAAAATAGAATTGTGACAGGTACAGGTAAATCGATTATTGGTGAATGACCAACTATCAAAACAGCCAGAGTGCGTACATACCGAGGTCATCGCCACAAAAGCACCATCTAAGTTAGCGATCAAAGTTTTAGCCGAAACCACCAACAACCAGCCACCAGAAGCTGCTAGTTTAGTTTGAACGGATAAATTGATTTGAACCGTACTTCCAGAAATAGTAATGCCATCATTGCTGCTTGCATTTGCTGGTGGAGTCACATCTCCTGGTTCTTCAGTACTGACACAAGAAGTAAAAAAAGAAATTCCAAAAGTGCTCATAACTGCTGCAAAGCCAGCTTTCTCTAAAAATTGTCTCCTAGATTCCGAAAGACTTCCTGACTGTAAAAGTGATTGATTTTTCATAACGAGCAAGTTGAGAAACTTTGTAAATATCAAGTAATCAACTAATTCGATTTGAAAAAGTTTGTTGTTAGTTAAAAATGTTTTGTTTGTAAAATTTCGCTTACAATTACTGCATCTCTGAAGGACTTTCTATTTTTCAATAAAGAAGCATACGGGTTAATTCTTTTTTCATTGGTTTCAAAAAGTATTTGTTTGGGAGCATTTGAAGGAAGACCTTCCAAACTAGTGCGATCCAATTTCTCGCGGTAAGATCGCCCTACTTCTTCGTAATCTTGCCCTTCTGCCATCACTTCTTCAACAATTGGAGGGATTTTTTCTTTTGCCTTGAAAGACTGTTTAGGAAGTGTACGTTGATCTACTGCAGGTTCAGTTTTTTGTGAGGGTACTTTCTCTGCCTTTGGTACTTGACTTTCACGAATCTCTCGTAGTAAGTCTTCAAAGGTTAGCCCCTTTTGAGGGGATTCAGGTGCCAGATCTCCATCTTCAGGTAGTGTTGTTCCTTTCTTTTTGGCCGTAGCCTTGTAGATAAAATAAGCCACTATGGCCACAGCATACAGAATCTGTCCTAACTCCATGTGGTCAAGATAATCCAAAAACTTTTAAAAAAGAAGTTCCACCATTGAATCAAAAAAATTGAAATCGTTCCTAGACGACGGCCCATAGACCACAGCGCTACTGATTGAACTACAAACCTTATTTTATTCCGTTACTGGTGAACAAGCGGATAATTATTAATTGAAAAATACTAGCTCTAAACTTACAAAGGTTATTCCCCTTGATTTATTGCCAAATTCTAAGATTAAAGCTATTTTAACCTTTTATTTTCACCAAAAAACACTGATGCTACTTAGTAAGCTGGAAATCAAAGGATTCAAAAGTTTTGGAGACAAAATGGTCATCCACTTTGATAAGGGTATTACAGGTGTTGTCGGTCCAAATGGATGTGGCAAGTCCAATGTGGTGGATGCTATCCGTTGGGTATTAGGGGAACAAAAATCACGAATGCTCCGCTCTGACAAGATGGAGAACGTAATTTTTAATGGTACAAAAAACAGGAAGCCAACTAATTTGGCAGAGGTGTCCCTCACTTTTGAAAACACCAAGAATCTCCTCCCCACCGAATATACGCATGTAACCATCACACGTAGGTATTACCGAAGTGGTGATAGTGAGTATCAAATCAATGGAGTCACCTGCCGATTAAAGGACATCACCAACCTCTTCTTGGATACTGGAATCAATTCAAATTCTTATGCGATTATTGAACTAAAAATGATCGATGAGCTATTGAATGATAAAAATAATTCTCGTCGTGAGCTTTTTGAAGAAGCTGCTGGAATCTCAAAATTCAAAACAAGAAAGCGGGAAACCTTACGAAAATTAGAAGATACCGATGCAGATTTATCACGCGTAGAGGACTTACTTTTTGAAATTGATAAAAACCTCAAGTCACTAGAAAAACAAGCTAAACAAGCCGCCAAATATTTTGAAATTAAGGCAGATTATCGAGTAGCAAGTATCAATTTGGCCAAAAAGTCCTTGGAACAGTTGCAACTTGCACTGGCAGAAGCACATAAAAAAATACAACAGGAATCTGATCAAAAACTTAGTATTCAAGCTCAAATCGCCTCTTTGGAAGCACAATTGAGTTCCTGCAAATCTGACTTGATTGGAAAAGAAAAATTGTTGGCTGCCCGACAAAAAACTCTAAATGAACAAGTCAACAAAATCCGAACTTTTGAATCGGATAAAAAAATTAAAAATGAACGACTTCGGTTTTTAGAAGACCGTTCCCAAATCCTTCGTGAACAAATCGAGCAAGATCGTAAATCTAACGAAAGAGCCGCATTTGCGATCCGATCACTGGAACAAGAAAAGGAATCTGCAGAAAAAATTTTATTGGAAAAAGAAGCTTGGGTTGCTCAGCTAAGGGAAGCCTATGACCTTCAAAAAACAGTCGCTACCACCAAGCAAGAGCAGCATAAAAAATTAGGGCTACGCGTTGAAAGAGTAAAGGAACATGTATATCAGGTAGGTAAAGAAGTTGAAATTAAACAAATTCAGCTTACTACACTGAAACAAGAGTTGGAAAGAACATCCACAGATGACAGTTCACAGGAAGCAAATTTATTTTCCTTTGAACAAAAGCTTGACTTGGTAAAAGACCAATTGAATGAAGCACAAAATGAATTTGATATTCTAAAAAGTAAACAGGAAGATCAAAATCTAAAAATCGAGGAGACCGCCCGGGTTGTTGAGTTGATCCGAGAAGAGCTTACACAAGTCTCTCGAAAACTGGATTCAAAAACGAATGAATTCAACTTAACCAAATCCTTGGTCGAAAACTTGGAAGGATTTCCCGAAGCGATTAAGTTTCTTAAAAAAAATCCAAGTTGGGGAAAGGATTTCCCGCTCTTGTCCGACCTGCTCACTACCGATGAAAAATACCGGGTTACTATTGAGAATTACCTAGAAAATTACTTAAACTATTATGTTGTAGATACGGAAGCTGAGGCACTTTCAGCCATCCAACTCTTAAGTGATTCATCCAAAGGAAAAGCAAATTTTTTCATTTTAGATCATTTTGAACATTTTTCCCCTAGCCAAACACAGCTCTTTCCAAATGCTCGGGCAGCTACTGAAATTATTGAATTTGATCTGAAATACAGTAGGCTTATTAACTTTATTTTGGATAATGTCTACTTGGTTCAAGGTGAATTCCAGGATTTTCCAAGCCAAAAGGAAGGCGTATTTCTTTCTGAATCAGGTAAATACATCAAAAAGAAATTTTCGCTGTCAGGTGGATCTGTGGGCTTATTTGAAGGAAAACGAATAGGTAGAGCCAAGAACCTTGAAAAATTAGAGAAAGAAATAAAAGACTTACAAAAAAAGGCAAGCAGTTCTCGTGCAAACTTGGATCAAAAGTTGAGCGATTTAACTAAAATGAAGGAATTTACCTTCAAAAAAGAACTTGAAGAAAGTCAAAAAAGGTTGCAGGCACTAACTTCTGAATTCGTTTCCATACGCACAAAAAAAGAGCAACTTTCTGAATTACTTTCCTCCAATGCAAACAAACGAGAGGACATTACTGCAAGAATTGTATCGATTGAAGAGAGTTTAAGCAATATTGAGCCTAAACTAATTGCAGAAAGACAATCCTTTGATGAATTAAATGAACAATTAGAACATCTTTCATTGGAATTGGAAGATGCATCCAAGATCCTTTCTGAGAAATCTCAGCTTTTCAATCAAGAAAATATTACTTACATCCAGCAACTAAACCGTGTGAGTAGTGCTGAACAAGAAATTGAATTCAAGCAGGCAGCTTTTGAGAGTTCAAAGGAAAGAATAGAAAAGTCACAACAGGAGCTCCAGCAGCTAGATTTAGAGATTAAATCCTTACTAGATACGAATGAAGTAAAGGATGAAGAATTATTGGATCTATATGCAGAAAAGGAAGGAATAGAACTTGGAGTCCTAGAAGCTGAAAAATCATATTACGATGGAAGAGGATCGATTGACACCTATGATTCTCAAATCCGAAGTTTACAAAAAACCAAAGAAGGGTACGATGAATTAATTTTGGCACTACAGTCCCAAGTCAGTGAATTGCGCCTAAAGATGGCAGGAATGAAGGAAAGGTTGAATGTCGAATTTGATTTGGATTTAGAAACCTTGATCGAAGAAAATCCTAGCCTAGACGAAGAGTTTTTGGAATTTACAGAGGAAGACTTAAAAGAACTTGTTAAAAAACAAAAAGAACGATTAGATAAAATTGGACCTATCAATCCCATGGCCATGGAAGCTTACGATGAAATCAAGATTCGTTATGACTTCATTTCCTCTCAAAAAGAAGACTTAATCAAAGCCAAGGAATCCCTCTTATCTACCATATCTGAGATTGACCTAGTTGCAAGGGAGACGTTCTTGGATGCATTTGGGAAGATAAAAGAAAACTTTATCCGCGTGTTCAGATCCTTGTTCACAGAACAAGACGATTGTGATTTGACCTTGGTTGACCCTGATAATCCATTAGAGTCTGCCATCGAGATTATGGCCAAACCAAAGGGAAAGCGTCCATTGACTATCAATCAGTTAAGTGGTGGTGAAAAGACATTGACTGCCACTTCCCTATTATTTTCAATTTACCTCCTGAAGCCTGCTCCATTTTGTATTTTTGATGAAGTAGATGCCCCATTGGACGATGCCAATATTGATAAATTCAATCAGATCATCCAAAAATTCAGCTCAGAAAGCCAGTTTATTATTGTTACGCACAATAAACGAACCATGGCAAGTACAGATATTATCTACGGAATTACCATGATTGAAGCAGGTGTTTCTCGCGTGGTTCCTGTAGACTTGCGAGAGCTAGATTAAATGAAGTCTTTTTTGAAGATTCAAATCTGAGCCTCAAAACCTTAATAATACCCTAACCTCTACTTAAAGTTAAGTATCACCTAGGATCTTAATTTTAGTGAGTGAAAATAAAAACAAATAGGTACTCAGTTTTAGGAAATTACTTCTTAAGCCTAGTTATTATAGGGCTGGTTTTTATTCCTTTTTATTCAAAAGGAGAACTAGAATTAACTATAAATCAATTTCACCATCCATTTTTCGATAGTTTCTTTTCCTTGGTGACTCACTTAGGGGATGGGGTTATTTTAGTTATCCCTTTGGTAGTTTTTATATTTCACAAATCCTGTCACCTCGTATTACTTACCCTTGCTTCTGCTTTCCATCTCGGATTGGTTCATGTAGGGAAAAAATGGCTTTTTCAAGGAATGCCAAGACCAGCAGAATTTTTTAAAGACATTCCGTTTCATGAAGTTCCAGGCGTCACACTTCACCATTGGGGTAGCTTTCCGTCCGGCCATACAGCAACTGCATTTATGCTTGCCTCATTATTCTATTTGGTTTTGCCCAAAAAACACAAACTACATTATCTAGTGATGGGAATTGCCTTTATTGTCGGGTTGAGCAGAGTGTATTTAATGCAACATTTCCTGATGGATATCTGGGCTGGAGCATTGCTAGGAATTTTCTCTAGTTTGGTAAGCTACATTCTTGTTTTAAAGTTTTTCTCAAAAAAAACGTACCAAAAAAGTATTATTGAGAACCTCAAACTTAAACCTTCCTTTTGAAATCAAGTCAAAAGAAGAGTAAAAAATTGAATTATTTCGATTTCCCTCAAGTTCAACCCTATGAAAAATACTAGTTCATCCTGCACCCTCGCAGTCTTCTTTTTTATTTTCCTTTTCTCCAATTCTTTAAAAGCTCAAGCACCAAATCCGCCTACTCCGATTGAATTCCAATTTGGACACGAACGACTTGATTTCCAATTGGTATTTAAAAAGAATTTTACCCCCCAAAAGCAAGTTTAGCATATTGGCAATTGCTGTATTCTCTGAAAATTACGCGACAAAGAAAAAATTAGGGGATTCGATAGTGATCCCTTTTCAAGTAAACTATGCCTTGGGGAACTCCGGTCTTTCGTTGGCAGCAGGCGCTGAAGCCAATTCAAGTGCTGGCTTTGGAACAACCCTTGGGCTTACGCACAGCAAAGCTACCAAGGAAATTCTAGCGATCAGTGTACTTTCCTACCAATTGAGTAGTGATCAGAATCTAAAGTTTTTTGGGCTCTACGAGTACAAACCTGCTCTGACGGAGAAATGGTCTCTTTACAGTCGTCTGCAACTCACCTACAACCAGGGTATGGCGCAGGGATTTCATAACAGAAGCTTTCTCTACCTGCGCGCTGGGCTGAAAAAAGGACCCTTGGGATTCGGTTTAGGGGCAAATTTTGATGCTTATGGACCTAATAAAACCGCTCGGGATAATTAGGGACTATTTACGCGCTGGGAGTTTTAATAGAAAACACACAATTTGTTCCTTAAAATTCTTTTCAAAAGTGAACAAGAAGGATGGAAACCGTTCGCATACGAACAATTTATCATTCCAATTACTCGCTAACTTGCTGTAAATGGGAGTTTTATTTTGGTCCAATTATTGAATCCAATTTTTACAAATCCATCTGAACTATGAATAATCCAGTTAAACTTCTTTCGATTTTTATTTTTGCACTTACATTTTCATGCACAGAACGAAATAGCTACCGAACAGGGAATTTTGTACAAGATCAAAAAAATATCACTGGGGTAACGCGGCTTCATTTGGATGGAGTATTTAACCTCACCTTGATACAATCGGATCAAGAATCAATCGAAGTTAAGGGAGATCAAGCCTTATTAGACAAATTAATTATTGACCAACAAGGAGATTTGTTAACCCTTGAAATGGAGGAAGGAATAGATTTTAACCTATTTAATGACGATGAGCTACGCATAACACTCCACCTGAAAGAACTTACTGAGTTAAATTACGAAGGCGTAGGGAATGTAAAAACTAACCAAACATTTCGAGTGAAGGAGCTGAAACTTCTAGGAAATGGAGTTGGGAATTTAGTGCTAGACCTTGAGGCTGATTTACTTCATGCGGATTTTGATATGGTAGGTAATATCGAATTGAGAGGTAGTGCCACAAAAGTATTTTTTACAAACGATGGGATTGGAAAATTAGACGCCTCACAACTAATTGTCCAAGACATGGAGATTAAGAGTTCTGGGATTGGGAAAGTAGCCCTTCATTGCGAAGGCAACCTTTCCCTAACAGTTGATGGAATTGGAAAAGTAAGTTACACCGGCAACCCAAACCTAGTACGAAAGGAAGTGAGCGGAATTGGAAAAGTAGAAGAGAATTAATTTGTATGATTATTGGGAACTGAACGGATCGTAAGAACAACAAAATACCTAATTCGTTGAGCAAAAAAGTCCATTCCAATTAACTATTTTGAATTTTCCGATAATAGCTTGATTTTAGGGCAATGGCTACTCCCAATGCACTAGATTCTGTTCAACTCAATTTTTCTCCAGACAAACTCCTAGGGCTAAATATTGCACTTGCAATCATTATGTATGGAGTAGCCTTGGAATTAAAATGGGGAGATTTTAAATACCTAATCCAAAATCCGAAGGGTTTCCTTGTTGGAATATTTTCCCAGTTTATCGTTCTCCCTTTACTCACCTATACCTTGATTACTGTGAGTAATCCCCCACCTAGTATTGCCCTTGGGATGTTTTTGGTAGCCTCCTGCCCTGGAGGAAATGTTTCCAATTTCTTAACCAACCTAGCCAAAGGAAATGTTGCACTCTCCGTTAGTTTAACTGCTGTATCCAGTGTTACAGCCATTTTTTTGACCCCATTTAACTTTTCCTTTTGGGCAAGTACTTATGAACCTACAGCGCTACTCCTGCAAGAAGTTAGACTTGACGCGGTAGCGGTCTTCATGACCATTGGACTCATCTTAGGCATTCCCTTAGTACTTGGGATAGCGACAACTTCCAAGTTTCCTGGAATAGCCAAGAAACTAGCAAAAGCTATTAAACCACTCAGTCTGGTCATTTTTGGTGCTTTAGTATTACTAGCTCTTTTGGGAAACTACGACTATTTTAAGACCTATATCGGCGCCATATTCCTTTGGGTGTTGGCACACAATGCGGTGGCTTTGAGTAGTGGATTCATCACCGCCAAACTAGCGGGATTGCCTCCAAAAGATGTGAAGAGCATTACCATCGAAACAGGTATCCAAAATTCAGGACTCGGGTTAGTGCTAATCTTTAGTTTCTTTGCCGGACTAGGGGGAATGGCATTAATTACAGCTTGGTGGGGAATTTGGCATCTCATCTCTGGAATAACCATTTCTAGTATTTGGAAAAAGTACGTATGAGAATTTTACTTTATACCTCCCTTCGCTTCTTAATAAAATTAGCCTTGAACGTTTATTACAAACGAATCCTGGTGGAAGGACTTGAAAATGTTCCCAAAAACCAACCCCTAATTTTAGTAGCAAACCATCAAAATGCCTTATTAGATCCATTATTAATTGGGACCCAACTGCCAATCCGACCGTACTTTCTTACTAGGGCTGCTGTATTTTTGAATCCTGTGATTACTTATTTTTTGAATCTAATTCAAATGCTGCCGGTCTATCGGGTATGCGATGGGTTTTCTACGATTCCTAAAAACCAAAAGACCTTTCAAAAAACAGAAGAAGTTTTAAGAAGTAAGGGCTCAGTACTGATTTTTGCCGAGGGCAACCATAGTTTAGTTCGAAATATTAGGCCCCTAAGTAAAGGATTTACCCGTATGGCCTATGGAGCAATTGCGCACTCTCCAGAAATCCAACTCCATATTTTACCCGTTGGAATTCAATACAGCGCTCATAAAAAATCCGCTGGAATAGCACGGATCACCATCGGAAAAGGCATTTTGGTAAACCCAGATCAGGCCCAGGCACTCAAACTGACTAAGGAGGTAGAAAAGGCATTGAAGTCCTTGGTAGTTGATATTCCTGACGAAAACTATCCAGAAACCTTGTCAAGGTTACTTGAAAATCAAGTGGATGTCAGCAATAAGCAGGAGGTTGACCACTTTCTTGCTGGCAGGCCTGTCCAAAACAAAGTGAAATCCGTCGCTTCTCTTGGTAATAAATTGATGAAAATTTTCCATCTTCCTTTGTACTGGATTTGGCTATATGGTATTGCACCAAAAATGGAGGATGAAGTATTTACGGGAACTTGGAAGTTTTTAATTGGAGCGGTACTAGCGCCACTCTACTATTTACTGATTTTCCTTTGCTGCTTTCATCCAGAGTATGGAACCTGGGCGATTTCTTTTTTGCTAATGGCCTGGATAAGCTTATGGACAAATGAAAATTCTCAAGAATAGTTGCTTTAACCTAATTGAAACAGCTCCTAAGAAAAAAATAAAAGCTTATTCGAAACTAGGGATCGTTTGCAAAAGCATAGCCGTAATTTCGAACACCTAAATCCGACTGGAAAGCGCCTCTGGATCATGGCAAGTCATGACATTTTTCCTAACTTGTCTTACTAAACCTTTTTTTAAAAAAACATGAGCACGATTGAATCTTCAATTTTAAACAAAGCTACAAACTGGTTAAAAAGTTCAATTGATGAGGAAAGCAAGGATAAAATCCGAAATTTAATTGAGAACAATCCCTCTGAATTGATAGATTCGTTTTACCAAGATCTAGAATTCGGTACGGGTGGATTGCGTGGACTGATGGGAGTAGGTACCAACCGAATGAATGTCTACACGGTAGCTATGGCCACACAAGGATTGGCAAATTATTTAGTTGCGTGCTTTCCAGGAGAAAAAATCAAAGTAGCAATTACCCACGATAGTAGAATCAACAATACCCTATTTGCAAAAACTACAGCAGATGTATTTACAGCAAATGGAATAGAGGTAATGTATTTTAGAGACATGCGTCCTACCCCCATGCTGTCCTTTGCGGTGCGGCACTTTGGATGTAAATCTGGAGTTATGATCACCGCATCACATAATCCAAAGGAGTACAATGGCTACAAGGCTTATTGGGAGGATGGTGCACAAGTAGTAGCCCCACATGACACAAACATCATCAAAGAGGTTCAAAAAATCACTTCTTTTGAGCAGGTCAACTGGAACAAACAAGATCAACTCCTTCATTACATTGAAGAGGATTTTGATGCGATTTACTTAGCAAAGGTGAAAGAATTGAGCCTTTCAAAAGAGGCAATTCAGGCACAAAAATCCATGCCAATTGTATTTTCGCCCATTCACGGGGCCTCAGGAAAGATGGTTCCAGCAGCGCTTAAAGCATTTGGATTTGAAACTATCCAAATAGTACAAGAACAAGCAGAGCCAGATGGAAATTTCCCTACGGTCATCTATCCCAATCCAGAAGAGCCTGAAGCACTTACCCTCGCCATCACATTGGGAAAAAAAGTAGGGGCAGCCTTGGTACTCGCCTGTGATCCAGACGGGGATCGCTATGCAGCAGTCGTACCCAACGAGCAAGGGGAGTACGAATTGCTCAATGGAAATCAAACAGGTACCCTCCTAGTCTACTACCTCCTTTCACGTAAAAAAGAATTGGGACTGTTGACAGCCAATGACTTTATGGTAAATACCATCGTCACTACCGAACTGATCAATAAAATAGCTGAAGGATTTGGAGTGTCTTGTTACAATGTACTCACAGGGTTTAAAAATATTGCCTCAGTCATTCTACAGAAGGAAGGTAAGGAAACCTTCCTTGCAGGTGGAGAAGAATCATTTGGATTCTTGGTAGGTGACTTTGTTCGGGACAAAGATGGAGTAAGCGCCTGTGCACTCGTGGCTGAAGCAGTCGCCTATTACAAAAATCAGGGAAAGAATGTGTTCGAGGTTTTGGCTGAAATTTACCAACAGTTTGGATTTTATAAAGAAGCCTTAATTTCCATCACTAAAAAAGGAAAAGATGGTGCTGAACAGATTCAACAATTGATGAATCAATACCGAACCAATCCACCATTAGAGATGAATGGATCTGCTGTAGAGAAAATTTACGATGTGAAAAACGCAAGTATCCACTATCCCAAAACTCAAACAGTAGAATCACTGAACCTCGACAAAGCCAATGTAATGCAATTTTACCTCGCCGATGGCAGCAAAATTTCAGCACGACCTTCTGGTACGGAGCCAAAAATAAAATACTATTTTTCAGTCAATACGCGTATTTCAAATACAAGTGATTACAGAAACGTAGAACAACTACTTCTTGAAAAACTAGCGGGTTTGAAGACCTACTTTAGTGAAGTATAAATAGTTCAAGTACTACCTTCACATGCGTGTACTTGTCAATCGGTTACTCTTCGCCAACATGAAGAAGTGCGTCTCCTACATTGACCACAGGATTGTTATTTATACCGATCAAATGGCCAGAAATAGAGGCCTTGATAGGGACAACTACTTGCCCATAAGGATCTGAAATATGGGCAAGAACTTCTCCTTTCTGAACAAAACCCCCTAGTTGAACGGCACAAGAAAATATCCCAGAGGCTTTGGCACGAATCCAAGTACTATTCTTTAAAACCAAGGTGTTTTGAGTTACCTGTGGTGAATGGATCATTTCGAGGTGATGCAAAAGGCGCTTTGTCCCCGTAATTCCTTCTTCAATAGCATAGGTATCCAACCGCATAGATTCCCCTCCCTCATAGACCATGACGTGTTTTTTACTTTTATAAGCAGTCTTACGAAAGGATTTGTCGATATGCTTGGAATGTACCACATAGTGAGTTCCAAAGGCCTTTGCAAGTTCTACCCCTATCTTATCTTTGAAATCCACACGAATTTGAGGATGGTTTGAAATCATCCTTCCACCCGTATGAAAATCAATTCCAAAATCTACAAGTGGCATGATTTCTTCACTAAGAATATAGGCAATACGAGAAGCCAATGATCCTTTTTTACTTCCAGGAAAACTTCGATTTAAGTCACGGCCATCAGGAAAAGTACGGCTATTGGAAAGGAAACCATAAATATTGACCAAGGGAATAACGATGACTGCTCCCCGAATTAGATCTAGTTCCTCATCAAAGGCTTCCAAAAGTTTCTTTGCCGTTGCAATGCCATTTATCTCATCCCCATGCACTCCCCCACTTATTAATACAACAGGCCCCTCGTGGAGGGAAGAACGGATAAAAACAGGCAAATCAATCAAGGTATGCGTGGGGAGCTTGGCAATTGGAATTTCAATATTGGCTTTTTCCCCTGCTTTGATTTTTATCCCTTGAATAGTTAATTCTTTCATACTTGAATCTTTCCTTCTGCAAATCCATTTCACAATGGCGTAAAAACTTCTTTACTTCGCAGAATACCTTTGCCCCATGAAGATACAAGAAAACATTTCTTTGAAACCTTTTACCACCTTCGGAATTGATCAAAAGGCCGAATTTTTGTGTGTTGTTTCTTCGTTGGACGAACTTAAAGAAGCTTTATCGCTTTCAAAGCAAAAACAATGGGCTGTATTTATCCTTGGTGGAGGGAGTAACATTTTATTAACTAGAGATATAAAGGGGCTAGTAATAAAGCTTGAAATCAAGGGGATTACTCTGGTCGAGGAAGAAGAAGACCAACTTCTGATAAACGTGGGTGCGGGTGAGCTATGGCATGATTTGGTTCAATTCAGTATCACTCAAGAGTGGGCTGGGCTGGAAAACCTATCCTTAATTCCAGGAACCGTTGGTGCTTCCCCCATGCAGAATATCGGAGCCTATGGAGTAGAAGTCAAAGACGTGTTTGACAGTTTACAAGCCCTGCACCGGGAAACCTTAAAAATGCATTCCTTTGACTCCGAGGCCTGCAAGTTTGGATACCGAGAAAGCGTGTTCAAACAAACCCTCAAAGACCAATACGTCATTACCTCAGTCACATTTCGCCTTTCCAAGACTCCAAATTATCACCTAGAATATGGGGCTATTCGAGAGGTATTAGCCGCCAATGGAATAAATCAGCCCAGCCTTCGTGCTATCAGTGATGCGGTTATTCAGATTCGACAATCCAAACTCCCAGACCCAAAGGAAATTGGAAATGCAGGTTCATTTTTCAAAAATCCAACCATCCCCACAACTCAGTTTGAAACACTAAAATCTGCCTATCCAAGCATTCCAGGCTATCCCAGTACGGCGGGAATTAAGGTGGCTGCAGGCTGGCTAATCGAACATGCAGGCTGGAAAGGCAAACGTATAGGAAACGTCGGTGTGCATGCCAAGCAGGCTTTGGTGCTGGTCAACTATGGCGATGGCACTGGGGAGGAAATTGAAGCCTTGTCCCAACAAATTCAGGCTGATGTAGCAGAAAAGTTTGGAATTGACTTACAACCAGAGGTCAATTTTATTTAAATCAGGCGATCGCTTACTTCCAAAGATTTGCTGTACTGCTGCACATTTACGCCAAATTTCACCAAAAAGTCTACGCCCTCATCCGAGCCAATCCCCTTGTATTCAGCATAAGAATAAAGGTAAACCACCTTGGCAATGCCCATAGAAAAAATAATCCGAGCACAAGCTAAGCAAGGGGATAGCGTAACATACAAAGTTGATCCTTCGACTGAGGTGTTATTTTTTACCGCATAAAGAATGGCATTTTGCTCCGCATGTAATGCCAATGAACAACTGCCTTTTGAATCACGAGCACAACCGGTACCTGGAAATTCAACGTCACAATTGTGCGTTCCTGCTGGAGGTCCGTTGTACCCAATTGAAATAATTCGGGTATCCTTGGTCAATACAGCGCCGACATGCTTTTTTATACAATGAGAGCGTTTGGCAAGATTTACCGCCAGCTCCATATAAATATCGTCAAAATCAGGTCTACTCATCGATACAGTTTTTCAAAATTAACATTCTTACTGGTTGTCGGAAACTCCACACTAAAATTACCCCTGTTTTTTTTCAAGAAAAGATGAATTAACTTGGCACAAGGCCGTTAAAGGAATGAAAACTTCTTCTTAAATGAATAAAAAATTTAATCTGCCCTATTTTTTGCTTTTTGTAGGATTGCTCGTTTCATGCAATTCAGTGGAGATATTTGTAGAAAACAAAGAGGTACCCTTTCAAAAAACGTACACGCGTTTTGTATTAGTCAATAAAGAATTGGGTATTCTTGGTTTTAAAGACCAGCTATTGGACCAAAAAGTGCAACTAGCACTAGAAGCTCAATTAGTAGATGCTGGCCTAGTGTACGATGCCAAACAACCAGATTTAGTCATTCGCTATTATTCCAATGAGGATTTGAGGCAGCGGGAACGTGTAAATACCATGAATCCTTATTCTTTTTGGGGCATGCGAATGTACGATCCTTGGTCATTCAACCCCATGATGGGAAACTTACGTTCACCAGTGACACGGACAAACTATGAATTATTGCAAGTAATTTTGGATGTGATCGATCCCGCTCAAGATAAGTACCTGATGACGATTACAGGTGTTACCGAAGTAACCTCCTCTAAAAGTAAATCAAGAATTGCCTTAAAAGCATTGGAAAAGACAACCGACACATTTATACAAGTTAATTTAACCCAAAAGAATTGACCATGGAAAAGAAGTATACCTCTCTAAAAGAATTCTATCCCTATTATTTGACCGAACACCAAAACCCAACCTCTAGAATTCTTCATTTTATAGGAACAGGAATGGTCTTAGTCGTACTTGCAGCAGCACTTCTATGGGCAAAATATGCTTGGCTCGCTGCCATTCCAGTAATTGGATACGGGTTTGCATGGGTTGGGCATTTCTTTTTTGAAAAAAATAAGCCAGCAACCTTCACCTACCCATTCTACAGTTTAGCGTCAGATTTCATCTTGTTTTTTGATTTATTGCGTGGAAAAGAAAAATTTTCTTAACGAATCAAAAACTCTAAAAATAAGTCATTTTGATTATCAACTTTGTAATCAATAAGCAAAAAAATAAGGTTTGAAGTTTTAGGGAAGCTGTTGATTTCAAATAGGCGTCCTAGGATACCAATACACAAGAATTCAATTAGATTTTATGCTTCAAGTGTGATTTCATATAATCAGAACAATTTTAATTTATAATGCTGGTTCAAAATTGAAAAAAATATAAACCATCACGTAAAAACCGGGTTAAACCAAAAAACAACAAATGGCACAAGCAAATCCAGAATTAATAGCAGCATTAGAACGAACTGCATCAAAATTACAGCAAGGTGCGAACTACCAATGGGGGCATATGGGGGCTTGTAATTGTGGCAACTTAGCCCAAGAACTTACTCCATTTTCAAAAGCTGAAATCCATAGCTATGCCATGCAGCGCCATGGAGATTGGAACGAGCAGCTCATTGATTATTGCCCTACAAGTGGTTATCCAATTGATCTCATAGTAACAAAAATGCTAGAGAAGGGTCTTTCAGTAGCAGATTTGGCGCACCTAGAGCGGCTTTCTGATCCAGAAATTCTTTTGAGAATGGAAAAAGACCGAAGAGAAGTGTTGAATAAAAATTCAAGGGAAGACGTGATTTTTTACTTGCAGGTTTGGGCTAACTTATTGAGAGAAAAGTGGATTGATAGCCAACCGACCTTGGATGCATCAAAAATTGAAAAAAAATTAAACTCCCTTGCATTGGTGTAATTAATTTTTTGGTTTATTTCGTAACATTGAACCATAAAAACCCTTTTAAACTAAGCTATGGAGGATTTTGAAGAAGATTTCGAAGAAATGGACTCTTTCGAAGAAGAGGATGAATTTGAAGATGATTTCGAGGATGGCTACGACCTTGAAGATGATAGTGAGTTTTTAGATGACTCCATCCTTGATTTCGACGACAACGAAGAAGAGGATAATTTCGATGACTTTGATGAGGAAGAAGAGTTCGAAGACGATCTCGACTAATGATTCTGGGTTGCTACTATTTTCTTGTAAATAAGCTGCCTCTGTCCTATCTTTACGCCACATTCACAAAGAAAAAATCAAAATGATTTTACTAGACATCTTTAGTTCTCCAATCATGCCTGGGGCTCAATTGTTTTTGTTCATTGTTTGCATCCTTATTGGACTTGGTGCAGGGATATCCGCAGTAGATGCACGAAGTACTTTTGCGAAGAAAAAGAAAAATGAACATTAATAAATTCATATAAAGGAGGCTTCAAGCCTCTTTTTTTTATCTATACCCATGAAAAACCAACGCTACGAAAACCACACCCGTTATTTTGCTTTCCACCATTTTGTAATCACTCCGCTAACCTTGCTATTTCTTGGATGGACTGTAGGAAAAATGGATTTTTCTTCTCGAGAAGTGGCCCTGGAAGGAGCTTATCTTTTTATCGGAGCATTTGTTTTGTTTTTATTGCCCTTACTTGCTCGCTTGTACGCACTCAAACTTCAAAATCGAATTATTCTCAATGAGATGAGAAATCGTTACTACCACCTCACTGGAAAAAGTTTTGATGAAAAAGAACGACAATTGAAGTTAGGACAAATTATAGGATTACGATTTGCAAGCGACGAAGAGCTCCTAAATTTGATGGACCGGGCGATTGCAGACAAATTAACATCCAAAGAAATAAAGCGACAAATAAAGAACTGGAGAGGCGATTATATTCGTGTGTAATCAGTCAAACACTCCTTTTAAAATAGCCTCCTTTAAAAGCCCTTGAAATTGATCTTGGGCTTTATTTTTGTAAGCAGGGTCTGAAAAATTTAAGGGAGGCAATTCCAAGAATACATCAAATTCAGAAGTTAATTCTCCCTGACTAGAGGCAATCAAAGCTATTTTTTTGCCCAGCTTTTGTGCGATATTTTTTAATTCAAAACAGGCTTTCCCCTCCTCACTCTGCTGATCGTATTGTCCCTCTCCAGTAATAATCCAATCTGCCCATCCTACTTTATCGTGGAGATTTACCCGCTCAAAAAAATAGGAAGAACCAAATTCAATTTGACTAGGAAAAAAAAAGTTCAATCCCAATGCGATACCACCTGCAGCACCAAATCCAGGCAAATCCACCCATTTCTCAGAAAGAGTTTTTTTCACCAAAAGATTGAAAAAATCGAAAGTGATTTTTTCAGTTTGTTCAATATCCTCTGGTTGGAGCCCTTTTTGAGGACCAAAAATTCGAACAGCACCATTGGAACCAAAAAATGGGTTTTTCACATCACAAAGTAAGGTGAATGAAAGTTGAGGCTGTTTCAAGGGCCGTTGAATATGTTTACATGTTGCAATCAGATCAGGACAAAATGCAGGAAGTTCCCTCCCGTGAGCATCCAAAAACAAAAAACCCAGAGCCTGAAGAATACCTACTCCCAAATCAATGGTGGAGGATCCGCCCAACCCTAAAACTACTTGATTGGCTCCCCGTTTTAGGGCTTCTTGAATCAAGATGCCAGTGCCATAGGTAGAAGTCACACTCGTATTTCTCTCTTCAACCCCTAAATTGGCTAATCCTGAACATGTGGAAACATCCAAGAAGGCAACCTTATTGGACTCATCCCAGCCAAAATGTCCTTCTATTGGCTTCCCAATTGCATTCAACGATAGGCACTTAATTCTTTGGATTCCCAAGGAAGTACACAATAAATCACAGGTTCCATCGCCTCCATCGGCAAGTGGTTGAACTCTTATTTCAGCTTTTGGATAGAATGCAGCCAATTGCTCCTGAATATACCTCGAAGCTTCAAGAGCAGTTAGTGTTCCTTTGTAAGCATTTGGGGCAATCAAGAATTTCATAATTCCTTCATCCTTGCAAAATAATCTTTCGCTGCTGCTTTTACTTTTGGAGCAAGATATAAGGCTGCAATCATATTTGGGAAGGCCATCACAGCATACATTCCATCTACCAAACTCACTACGACATCCAAAGATGCTACTGCACCAACTACTATGGTAATCAAGTAAAAGTAATTGTAATAGTTAGCCTTATCGGCTCCAAATATGTAATTCGCACATTTGTGCCCATAATACGAATAAGTAAACATGGTAGAAAGTGCAAATACTAAGACAGATAGCATCAATAAATATTTCCCTACGCCAGGGATTCCAAGTTCAAAAGCAGCCAATGTGAGTTTTACCCCATCATTTTCAGTGGTTTCCCAAACGCCTGTAAGTAAAATAGCCAAAGCAGTAAGCGTACAGACGACTATGGTATCAATAAATGGACCTAGCATCGCAATTAGTCCTTCTCGAATGGGCTCTTTGGTTTTAGATTGTCCATGGACCATTGGGGCCGTACCAATTCCTGCTTCATTTGAAAATGCCGCTCTCCGTGCGCCAATAATAATTACTGATCCAACTGCACCACCCAAAACTGAATTGCCTGTAAAAGCATCCACTACAATTAGCTGCAGCATGGCGGGAATATTTTCTACATACTGAAAAACAATGAGAAGGATGGTTACAAAGTAAATAGCAACCATGACTGGGACCATTTTTGAAGCCACAGCGGCAATCCGCTGGATTCCCCCCAATATGACCACTGCCGTTAATACCATCATCACCAATCCAATAATCCAGCTATTTCTTGTAGCTGCTTCTACCGTACCCGGCTCCAATACCACAGCTTGAATGACAGCAGTCAATTGATTGGCTTGGAAAATAGCCAACAATCCAATCACTCCTGCAATAGAAAAAATATAAGAAAGAAACTTCCATTTTTTTCCCATTCCCTGATCAATGACGTACATAGGCCCGCCTTGAAGTACCCCAGCAGAATCTTTT
Organism: Algoriphagus sp.; assembly: GCA_030729785.1. GTDB lineage: Bacteria > Bacteroidota > Bacteroidia > Cytophagales > Cyclobacteriaceae > Algoriphagus. The sequence goes on from JANQWS010000023.1 coordinate 138,823, forward strand.
CCTCGGTACATAATAGCCAAACTGCACGTATAATATTTGGTAGCCATTCCCATAAATGCAGCCACCCACATCCAAAAAATTGCCCCAGGACCTCCCATATTTAGCGCTATTGCTACCCCTGAGATATTCCCTAATCCAACAGTTGAGGCAATCGCCGACATCAACGCCTGTTTAGAGGATATTTGCCCAGGAGCCAAATCATCTTGGTATTTTCCTCGAAGTAAAGCAATGGCATGCCCCATTTTGGTAAAAGGAACAAAACCTGAGTGAATAAAAAAGAAAGCACCACCCCCCAATAACAAAATCAGGATAGGAGGACCCCAAATCCAATTGCTAAACGAAATAATTAACGTTTCAAGGCCAGATTTTTTTTTTTGCTCCCAATCAATCGTTGGGGTTTTATAAAAGTTCACACCTTGAATGCTCCATCGAGCTCCTTGAAAAGGAATTCTAGAGGCAAAGCTCTCCCAATTTCGATTTTCTTTGGTGCTCCAAGCTACTTCAGCCAATGCTGCTAACCTTGGGAAGGCTAGGTAATTTATATCCTCTCGATTGGTAACCGTCTCAGACCAAAGTGGTGCTTCGACACCCAAAATATCTTCCTTCGAAAGCCCGGATACATACGTACTGGGATCCCATAAATAGGCAGAATCTAAGTCAATGTAAGCCGCCCAATGCAATCCAATTCTAGAGAGGCTATCGTACTGCATATCCAAATAGGTTTTTTTAGCAGGTGACAACAATACCTTATTGCCCTGTGTATGGGCAAGCATAGCATTCTCTTCCTTTGCCCAAAATTGAGCTACATTCCCTGGCAATAGCTTTGCAGTGGCAATTTCATCCCATCCAATGCTAGTTTTGCCATACTTTGAAACAATATCCTGAACTCGTTCTACAAAATAAATGTAATCCTCCTTTTCAGTAACGTGCGACTCATCACCGCCAATATGAAAATAGGGACCTGGAGAAAGCAAAGAAAGTTCCCTTACCACACTATCCACAAATGCATAGGTGAGTTCCAATTGAGGCGCAAACGTACTCCATCCCACTTCAATACCGGTATACAATTGAGAGGCCTGCGGAGCCCTTAATGGCAATTGGTAATCCAATGGGCTTGTATTTAGTGCATCCAATCCTTGCCCAATTGGTAAGTTCACCCCAGGATTTAATTCAGCATAAGCAGCTAAGGCCGAATTGGTATGGCCCGGCATATCTATCTCAGGAACAATCGTAATAAACCGATCTGCAGCATAAGCTACTATTTCCTGGTAATCTTCTTGCGTATAAAAGCCCCCTTGGCCTCCTCCAACTTCTGTACTTCCGCCTATTTCGGTTAGCTGAGGCCAAGATTTTATTTCTATTCGCCAACCCTGATCGTCTGTAAGATGAAGATGAAGGTAATTCATCTTTAAACTTGCCATTTGATCAAGATAGAAAAGGACATCTTCCTTTGGAAGAAAATGCCGAGCGACATCCAGCATGGAACCTCTGTAAGTAAACTCTGGGGAATCGACTATTTCCCCTTGTGGAATAACCCAAGCTACTTTTTGAACAGTACCCTGCTCAATCTCAACAGGAAATAATTGAATGAGAGATTGAATGCCATAAAAAAGTCCAGCCTCTCCGGCTGATGTTATACGGATTTCTTTATCGGCAATCAGAAGTTCGTAGGCCTCTAGATTTCCAGATTGACCTAGTTCTAGCACAATATTTCCTTGATCTTTAGATACCGGCAAATCAAATCCTGTAGCCGGACGAAGGCGCGATGCGAGAGATTCTCCTAGTAAAGTCATTCGCTCACTCGATCCAATCAATTTAATCCCAGATTCTGCATTTAATTCAAAAATTCCTTTCCCATTTTCGATGCTTTTAGGCAAAGGAATTAGCCCTTTTTCAGAAAGCTGTGCAGGCTTTTGGCAGGATGAAAGAATAAAGAGAACAGAAACAAATGAGGTCCAGAGTAAATTTTTCATGCTAGGGATTTTGATCAAACTTAGGTTAAAATAGTAAGAATTTGATTTTTGAAGGATAAAAATAATCAATTTTGATCTCCCATTTGGCACTTAAAAAACTCAATTGGCTGAGTATCCACACAAAAACCTTTGATTCTAGAAGCTTTTTCAAGTATTTAGTAATGCATTCTAAAAACACCTAGTCAACCCTCATCTTCTAATGAAAAGAAAGAATTTAAAGCCCGAAAAAAACTCAAGAAGAAACTTTATCAAAGGATCTGTACTTGCAGTTGCAGGAATAACCCTTGTACCAAGGCATGTCTTGGGAGGTCCAGGCTACTTAGCTCCAAGTGATCGACTACGAGTCGCTTCCATTGGAATCGGAGGAATGGGTTACGGGGACCTTTCTGGAGTACATAAAAGCGGAAAAGTAGACATTATTGCCCTCTGTGATGTGGATGATACCCGAGCTGCAAAGGGAAGAAAAGATCATTCAAAAGCTTCCTACTATAAGGATTACAGAGTGATGCTTGAAAAGGAGGAGAAAAATATTGATGCAATTACGGTTTCTACACCTGATCACATGCATGCAGTCCAAGCTATGATGGCCATGAGAATGGGTAAGCACGTTTATGTTCAAAAACCCCTGTCCCACGACATTTATGAGGCTAGAATGCTCACTGAAGCAGCTGAGAAATACAAAGTAGTGACGCAGATGGGCAACCAGGGTTCATCTGGTGATGGGGTACGGAAGATGGTAGAATGGTACGAAGCTGGACTCATTGGGGAGGCTATTAAGGTTTGGTCCTGGACCAACCGACCTGTTTGGCCCCAAGGGATTCCATGGCCAAGTACCCCTATTACCCCTCCTGCTGATTTAGATTGGGACCTTTGGCTTGGAACTGCTCCCTATAGAGACTATGTTGGTAATTTAGTTCCTTTTAATTGGAGAGGATGGTGGGATTATGGGACAGGAGCTCTTGGAGATATGGCTTGTCATATCATGGAACCACCCTTCCGCGTGCTGGGATTGGGATACCCCAAATCTGCTGAATGTTCTGTTGGCTCCGTCTATGTGGGTGAATTCAAGCAAGGTCATTTTCCAGAAAGTTGTCCTCCTTCCTCACACATCACCTTAAGATTTGATCGTCCTGGAAAGGATGATCTGGAGTTCCATTGGATGGATGGTGGCATACAGCCAACCCGCCCTGAAGAGTTGGGAGCAAATGAGCAAATGGGCGATGGTGGAAATGGCGTGATTATCGAAGGAACAAAAGGAAAAATGATGTGCTCCACCTATGGTGCTAATCCCCTCCTATTACCTACCTCAAAAACTAAAGACATCCAAGTAAAAGAATCGCTCTATCGAGTTCCTGGAGGCGATCGAGGGCACTATGACAATTGGGTAAATGCTTGTATTGCAGGTTTTGGTTCCACTGAATTTAAGCAACTCAGCTCACCTTTCTCCATCGCTGGACCACTGACAGAATCGGTATTGATGGGTAATCTTGCCATCCGGAGCTACGATTTACAAGTGCCTAGAAAGGGAAATGCAAATCAGGTGGATTACCCCGGTCGTGGAATCAAATTGCTTTGGGATGGACCAAATATGAAAATCACAAATTTCGAGCCTGCAAATCAGTTTGTAACCAGAACCTACAGATCCGGTCATGCGCTGTAACATACTTAAAACCAATAGTTAAAGATTAAAAGTAGTTGGTTAGATTAAGTAAAAAAAAAGCAAGCATTTCTCAATGCTTGCTTTTTTGATTTATTAAGATCTGCTTACTGATCTAAAACAATTGCAAAAATCAACGGAGCTACTATGGTAGCATCTGATTCTACAATGAACTTGGGAGTCTTCATTCCTAACTTGCCCCAAGTAATTTTTTCGTTGGGTACAGCCCCAGAATAAGAGCCATAGGAAGTCGTAGAATCAGAGATCTGGCAGAAATAGCCCCAAAGCGGCACATTAGTTCGCTGCAAATCTTGGTGAAGCATGGGAACCACACAGATTGGGAAGTCCCCAGCAATACCTCCTCCGATTTGGAAAAAGCCAATGGTACTTTCTTCAGAAGCATTATGGGTATACCATTCCGCCAAGAACATCATGTATTCGATACCAGTTCTTACCGTATGTACGTTTTTCACATCCCCTGAAATGACATGACCTGCAAACATATTACCTAGAGTGGAATCTTCCCATCCAGGGACAATAATTGGGAGGTTTTTCTTAGCTGCTTCCAACAGCCAGCTATTTTTTGGATCAATCTGAAACGAAGCGTCCAGCTTGCCCGACAGCAATATTTTGTAGAAAAATTCGTGTGGAAAATAGGCTTCACCACTTTGATCGGCCTTCACCCATTCCTCAAGAATCACATTTTCGATTCTTCGCATTGCTTCCATTTCTGGAATACACGTATCTGTCACCCGATTCATGTGACGCTCCAATAAACCTTGCTCCTGCTCTGGAGTGAGTTCCCTGTAATTAGGCACGCGCTCGTAGTAATCATGAGCCACAAGATTAAACACATCCTCTTCCAAATTGGCTCCTGTACAGGAAATAATTTGAATTTTATCTTGCCGAATCATTTCCGCCAATGAAATCCCCATTTCGGCAGTTGACATCGCACCGGCAAGGGTTACCATCATTTTCCCACCTTCATTCAGGTGCGTTTTATAACCTTCTGCTGCATCAATTAATGCCGCTGCATTAAAGTGACGGTAATTGTGTTTTAAAAACTCAGTAATTTTCATGTAAATCAATTTTTCTAAAGCATTGCAAAATTACCCTTTTTTACCCACAAAAAAACCCGGAAAATGTCCGGGTTTTTAAAAATAAGTTGATTTACCTCCTATTTTTTTGCGGTGGAGTCGGCAGCTGCTGCTTTCGTGTCTGCTGCTCCTGGATTTGCATTGTATTTCTTGTTTAATCCTGTTACTACCGAGTTAGTTACATCAATAGCATCAGTTCCATACCAAATAGCTCCCCCACGCGTGTGACTGAGTATGAGATCAATGCCATTTTCCTTTGCATATTCTTTCATATACTCTTGGACTTGCTCATAAACCTCATTCAATAGATTGGATTCATCTCCTGACAATTCTTGCATCAAATTATTTCTGTAGCTGAGCAAGTTTTGTTCTTTTTGCATCAATTCATCTTGCTTGGCACGAATTTGATTTTGGGTCATACTTCCACCAGTTTGTTGAAACAACGCTACTTCTTGTTCAAAACCCTTGGCTCTAGATTGCAAATCCAAATCCAACTTTTTTCCTTTTTCAGTAATTTCTTCAGACTTCTTTTTGAAAAAATCGTATTTGTTGATGACCGAATCAGTGTGCACATAGGCAATTTTAAGATCTCCAGCAGCAGCCCCTTCCATTGAAGAAGAATCAGTGCTCGTCGATTCTGACTTATTTCCACAGGAATAAGCCACTACTGCTACAAGAGCAAGAACTACGAAACGTGTAAAAGTTTTTTTCACTTGAATAAAATTAGGGTTGATAGGTCGCAAATATAGATAAAGTATTTATTTTCTAAGAATCAGAGAAAATTTCATTCGTTAAATTCAGTTAATGGCCTAAAAAAATAAAGATTGGGCTAGACGAAATACTTGCGCATGTCCTTCTATGATGTCTTTTATTCTTTTTGAATAGCCACCACCCATGCAGCACATGATGGGGATGCCCAAAGATTTGGCGGTACCAAGTACCAGTTGATCTCGCTCTTGAATCCCATTTAATGTTAAGGAGAGGCGGCCCAATTGGTCCGAAGCTAATACATCCACCCCACTTTGATACAGGATAAAATCTGGTTGTCCCTCATCAATAAGCCTTTTCAAATTTCGATCAAGACTTGTAAGGTAAGTTCGGTCATCTGTACCATCTGCTAAACCAATATCCAAATCTGATTTTTCCTTTCGGTGAGGATAGTTCTTTTCTCCATGCATGCTGAACGTAATCACAGATGGATTCTCTTGAAAAAGTGCTGCAGTTCCGTTCCCTTGATGCACATCAAGGTCAACAATTAGAATTTTTTTCGCAAGGTTCTTCAGTAACAAATAATTTGCTGTAATCGCCAAGTCATTGAGAATGCAAAATCCTTCCCCACGATTAAAAAAAGCATGATGGGTGCCACCTGCTATATTCATTCCAATGCCAAACTCTTTGGCATAACAAGCAGCTTGAACAGAACCTGCAGCTATGCATAGCTCTCGCTCAATGAGGGCCTTACTCAATGGGAAGCCGATAGCACGAATTTCTGATTTGGACAATTCTAAGTTTTTTAGCCTCTCCAAATACAAAGCCTCATGAGTCGTTAAAACCCACTCCTCTACCAAGTCCTGAGGTAAAAAAAAGTTGTCATCTACTACCGTTCCCTCAAAAAGCAGTTGCTCAGGTAGCAAACTATACTTTTCCATAGGAAATCGATGTCCTTCAGGTAAGGGGTGTGCAAAACTAGGGGCTAGTGCAATCTTGAGCATAAAAAAAGCGTTGGTAAACTACCAACGCCTACCAATAGTTAAACCTATAATTTAATCTTCGTCATCAAATTCCTCATCTTCAGTCATAAATGAGTATAAGGTATCATCCAAAACCAAGGTGTCGTCGTTGAATTCTTGGATAAATTTGATAATTACTTCTTCATCTATTTGTTCTACGTTCAAGGAAACATCCAATCCAACGCCATAATCATGATTCGTATCTAGGTCTATAAATTCCTGAACCTTTACACTTTCCTCCTCTTCCATTTCCATGATCAGTTCAGTAATAAACCAACCAATTTCTTCCTCCTCAGGAGTCAATGGCTTCATATTTCCATTCTCATCTTCTTCGTAATTGATGGCTTTAAAGTTTGGAAATTTCTTTGCGGCTTCGTGTTCGGCTATTTCATACACCTCACTCGCATGGTGCAACCTGAGTGTGTATAATGCAGTATCGTAGACAACCTCTTTTCCTTCATACTTCCCAAGGAAATAAAAATTTACAAATTCTTCTGAATTCTCTTCATCATGGATTACTTTGAAAGGTAATTTGGATTTCTGCAATTCAGCCTTAAGCTGCGAGATAGTTTCTGGGTCAAATCCTGAGTTAGCAAAGTTCATCAGCTATAAATTTAAAATATACGATTTTTAGTAAAGTCTTTAAACGAATATGGATGAATTCCACTTGTTAAAGAACAATTAAGGTGAAAATGTTTCCAAAAAAATTAGATCAAGGATTTGTGAATCTATTGCTGCTAAAAGAGGAAGGTGAGCAACTTGAATTTAAGCAACAAATTAGTTCTCAAGAAAAAATTGCAAAAACCCTATCTGCCTTCGCCAATTCTAAAGGAGGAACTGTAGTAATCGGGGTTTCTGACCAACGAAAAATTATTGGTATTGATCCAGAAGAGGAGCGCTATATGGTGGCTGCTGCGAACGATAATTTTTGTATTCCCAAGGTTTCTTTGGAATATCATGTCATCAAAATCAATTCAGAAAAGGATCAAGGGGAAGAAAAAATGGTGTTATTGATTGAAGTTCACACCACTTTGGGGCCTCAAATTTTTGTAAGACAAAAAAATGGAAGTTCAATAGCGTTTACAAGAATCGGGAACCAAAGTTTGGTAGTGAATTCAACCTCGACTTCCTTAGACAAACTAGAATAGGTCTAGATTTCAAGAATCACTGAAAAAAATTATGTCTTGGGACAAATTAGTTAGTGAGCGGATTGAGGGGGTATGAAAACCCAATAAAAATCTAGCTTACTAGCAAAAACCATTGGTGGAAATTTTCTAAATAATTGGTCCCTTACCCTATCTTTGTTTATCATTTAACGACTCGCCTAGTGATCATAATTATCTTCTTCCTATTGCATTGGTATTTCTCACTCTTTTGCCAGAGTTTCTTTCTCCACCGGTATGCAGCCCACCAAATGTTTGTGATGAACAAATACTGGGAAAAGTTTTTTTACTTCTTTACTTGGATGTGGCAAGGAAGTTCTTACCTCTCTCCTCGTGCTTATGCGATTTTGCACCGCATGCACCATGCCTATTCCGATACTCCACAAGATCCGCATAGCCCACATCACACTGAAAATCTGTTTTCAATGATGTGGAAAACAAAAAATATTTACAACGATTATTTCAGTTTTAAACTTAAACCTGAAGACCGTTTTTCGAAAGATATTCCTGATTGGAATTCTTTCGATCGTTTTGCCGACAACATGACTGTTCGAATAGCTTGGGGACTTTTTTACGTTATCATTTATGTGGCTTGTATTTCTTATTTTGATTTAGCCGGAACACATTGGTGGATGTATTTTCTACTCCCCATTCATTTTTTGATGGGCCCTGTTCATGGAGCCATCGTCAATTGGAGTGGACACAAGTATGGCTATGCCAACTTTGACAACAACGACCAATCCAAAAATTCCTTGTTATTAGATGTATTGATGCTGGGGGAATTGTTTCAAAACAATCACCATAAGCTTCCAAATCGAGCAAATTTTGCTGTAAAATGGTATGAGTTTGACCCAACCTATCCCATTGTCAAACTCTTGCATGCTACAGGAATCATTAAGTTAAGAGCGGCTTAACTAGGTTGGCTACAAAAAAAGGTGTTTCTGAAAAGAAGCACCTTTTTTGTTTTACAGCCCAAAACCAATTCTATTGCAGCATACTTCAATTTAACCGATTCACCAAGAGAGCTTCAGCAGATTTAAAATTAAAAGCCCATTTCTTCTCGACTGGAATTGTTCCAATAATTTCCTTCCTACTTCCAAGCCTTTATATTTGTAGTCCCATACCCAACCCCCTATTATGAATTCATTTATTCAAGAACTGAGATGGAGAGGAATGCTCCAAGACATGACTCCAGATTTAGAAGAGCACCTTTCTAAAGGAATGGCAGCTGCCTACTTGGGTTTTGATCCCACCGCGGACTCTTTACATATCGGTCACTTGGTTGGGGTAATGACCCTCCTGCATTTTCAACGCGCTGGTCATCAGCCAGTAGCCCTAGTCGGGGGTGCTACTGGGATGATTGGAGACCCTTCTTTTAAGTCAGCCGAACGAAACTTATTGGATAAATCCACCTTAGACCACAATGTGGCGTGCATTCAAAAACAACTTGCTAAATTCCTTGATTTTTCTGGCCAGCAACCCAATAAAGCAGCTTTAGTCAATAATTACGATTGGATGTCCCAATTTACTTTTTTGGATTTTATTCGTGAGGTAGGAAAGCACATTACAGTCAATTACATGATGTCCAAGGATTCAGTAAAAAGACGTTTAGAGGATGGAAACGGCCTATCTTTCACTGAGTTTAGTTACCAATTGATCCAAGGCTATGATTTTTACCACCTTTGGAAAAATCAAAACTGCAGTATCCAGCTAGGCGGTTCTGACCAGTGGGGCAATATCGTCACAGGTACCGAATTGATTCGTCGAATGGGTGGAGGGAGTGCTTTTGCGCTCACGGTACCTTTGATCACCAAAGCTGATGGAACTAAGTTTGGAAAAACAGAAGGAGGCTCCGTTTGGCTTGATCCCGAAAAAACCTCCCCTTATGCCTTTTACCAATTTTGGTTAAATGTATCCGATGAAGATGCGAGTAAGTACATCCGTATTTTCACTGTACTAGATCAAGGGACTGTTGAAAGGTTGGAAAAAGAACATGCCCTAGCCCCTCACCAACGCATCCTTCAAAAAGAGATTGCGAAGGAGGTAACTACCATGGTGCACAGCAAGGAGGAATACGAAATGGCACTCAAGGCCTCTGAGATCCTCTTTGGAAAATCTTCAACGGAAGATTTAGCTTCCTTAGACGAACGTACTTTTTTAGCGGTATTCGATGGGGTTCCTCAGGTGCAATTGTCCCAAGAAATTTATTCCAGCATCGAGAATGTATTGGATTTGGTGAGTGAAAAAACGAATTATACGCTTTTTCCATCCAAAGGTGAGGCTAGAAAAATGATCCTTGGTGGTGGAGTAAGTATCAACAAAGAGAAGGTGGAAGATCCACAAAATAAAATCACCTATAACTTGCTACAAGGAAAATATTTGCTCGTACAGAAAGGAAAGAAAAATTATGCAATTGTAGCGGTCGTCGCTTAACTGAAAAAATACAAAGACCTTTAAAAATTTGATTATTTAATAACATTTGACTTGGAGTCAAATGTTATTTTTTTTGACTAAGATTTAATACATTTGATTTAAATTGATTTTTTAATTCTTAAAATGGCAGGAGAAAAAAACAAAGAAAAACTTATCCTAGATGCAGCTATAGGCTTATTTACCGCACAAGGATTTGCGGCTACAAGAATGGAGGATGTGGCCAAGAAAGCTGGAATCAGCAAAGGACTTACCTATTTTTATTACAAAAATAAGGAAGACCTTTTCATGGCCCTTACAAAAAAAGCATTTGAACAACTCAAGGAAGAATTTAGGGAGTCCCTACGTGCCAAAGGAAAAAACGGTCTTGAAATGCTCACCGACTTAGTTCAACGGATCTGGAAGTTTTCTAAGGAGCAACCAGTTTATTATCAATCCATCCTACATTTTTTGGATTTGATGAAAAAGTACACTTCGCCTGAATTAAAAAAACAAATCAACCCTTTAATCCTTGATTCAATCCATTTTCACAAATTGTTGGAATTGCAATTAGATCCCATCCGTTTGGGTATTCAAATGGTTTCCCAAGGAATAAAGGATGGCAGCATTCGTCCAGAATTACAAGCAGAAATAACTTTTTACACGATTTGGAGTATGACCCTGGGATTTGAAAAAATGGAAGGACCCATTTCGTTTGAAGGTAAGGAAACCAAGGTCAGTCCTGAAGCTTGGCAGCGTGGATTTCTCAAGCTGATGCAAGACATGCTAAAAGGAACAATACAAGCATCAAAGCCTCAACTAATTCAAGCAAGTCTTTTCTAAAAAAATAAGGGGCTTCCGCCCCTTATTTTTTACCTACTTTTCCATAACTCTTTCAATTGCCTGCCATTGACTAGCAATACAAATCGAACTGGATTGGGGATTAGTACAATTCGCAGATCCACTTTACCCAATTGATCCGACTCTATAGGCACCCCCTGCTCCCCACTTACCTCATACGTAATGCTACCTTTTGCATCGGGAAGCATCTCTAGGTAGGTATTGGCCAAATAAGCGGTAGGAAGTAGTACATCCGTATCGGATTTCAACTTGGTGTAAATCTTTTCCAATTCAGGAGCTAATACATCCTCGTAATTCTCGTTAAAATCATCTTCGAGGTCGTGTAATTGCTCCTCTAAATCGTCGTAATTTTCATCACTATATTCCAATGCACTTAACTGTATTCGTTGCTGTACAATTTCAGTAAGTTCTTGGTCAATTTTTTCCCAATTCATGGTGATAGTCTTTGTTATTCGGTTGCAAATATGGCGATAATCCTAAAAATAGCCGTTCAATGCGACCAACTATTCGCTTACAAATAGAATTTTTCCATTTCTACCAGCTTGTTCATAAGCAGTTAATGCTGCTTTAAATTCCGATAGCGGGTAAGTAGCAGCTACATCCACTTTTGATTCTTCCTGCATCAAAAATCCAAATACCTGTTGAAATGCCTTCATCCGTTGTTCGGTAGGAAGTTCTTCTACCCAAGTACTCAACCAGAAACCTTCAATACGTAGGTTTTTAAAAATGAGCAATCCACTATTGATGGAAAGATTTTCCAAAGCAAGTGCACCAAATACAAGCATTCGCCCTTTTTGCTTCAAACAGGATAAAGCCTTCACACCCAAATCCCCTCCCACTGCATCAAAAACCACATCCACGCCTACCTCAGTTTTTTCAAAAATCAACTTCGCCAGTTTCTCCGTGCTGGTATTGATAACTAGTTCTGCGCCTAAATCCATCAATAATTGCTTCTGAGATTCATGGCGAACAGTGGCTGCCACACGAATACCCTTTGCTTTAGCCATCTGAATAGCAAATTTTCCAAAGGCAGAGGCACCTGCAGTTAACAACAACCATTCACCAGATTCCAAACCTGACTCCTCAATCATTCCGTATGCAGTCATCGGATTAACAAAAGCCTGACAAGCAACCTCATCCGACATTTGAGCTGGAATTGGGATAACCCCAGCGGCTGGTATACAAACATATTCTTTCCAGGTACCAATCGCCGTAAACATTACCCGTGTACCTACCGCAACTTTTCCAGCCTCATCCCCTTTCTCAACTACCCCACTGGCTTCAAAACCTGCACTGCTAGGCAATTTAGGGGTAATCCCATACATTCCACGGATAAACATAATGTCCGAAGGATTGATGTTTCGTGCCTTTACTCGGATCAATACTTCCTGTGCCTTGGGTTGAGGCATTTCGCTTTCCTTGAGATACAAGACCTCCTGTGGTGTGCCAGTTTGATCAAAAATTAATTCTTTCATACGAATAGAAAAAAGAGATAATGTGGGACAATTAGTGAATTTGCTTGGCCTACAAGTTACAGCATGGCCATATTTTTCCTATCTTTTGGAAGTAAAATAACCCAAAAACACATGGATTTATCTTCAGTTTTTTCATTGGATGGAAAAGTAGCACTGATTACAGGAGCTAGCAAAGGCATTGGTTTTGGCATCGCAGAAATCTTTGCTGCAGCAGGCGCTAAAGTAGTCATCAGCAGTAGAAAGCAGGAAGCATTGGATGAGCAAGCAGAACAACTAAATGCCAAAGGGTATGAAGTGACTGGAATTGCCTGTAATGTAGGAAATATGGCTGAATTACCGCTTTTAGTAGATAAAACAGTGGATAAATACGGGACCATTGATATTCTAGTAAATAATGCTGCCAGTAATCCTGTTTTTGGGCCTGTTCATGAAACCACTCTTGAAGCCTTTGATAAAATCATGAACGTGAATGTGAAGGCGGCATTCGAACTTAGCAGGCTGTGTTATCCCCACCTTAGAAAATCGGCAGCTGCATCCGTTATTAATATTTCTAGTATTGGGGGAATATCCCCAGAGCAAGGCTTAGGAATTTATTCGGTTTCCAAAGCTGCCTTGATTTCACTCACCAAGGTTTTTGCCAAAGAATGGGGAGATTCTAAAATTCGTGTCAATGCCATTTGTCCAGGTCTCATTCAAACTAAGTTCTCCGAAGCGCTTTGGTCCAATGAAAAAATACTAGCCATGATTCTAAAGCAATTGGCTATAAAAAGAGCAGGAACCTCTGAAGAAATTGGCGCTATGGCCTTATTCCTTGCCTCTCCTGCATCTTCCTACACCACTGGGGCCATTTTAACAGCAGATGGAGGGTTTACAATCTAATGAGTAAAAACCAGGAAATCCCAGCAGCACAACTACAGAAACTTCTAATCGCCTATCGAGAGTTTGTAGAATTAGAACTATTTCCCATCGATTTGGATGTAGTCAAAGGCCCCTTTAAATCATATTTACCCAAACTAAGAGCTTTACGTGAAAAAGCGAAGTCCATGGGTCTATTTGTGCCACATTTGGCCAAGGAGGAAGGTGGCTTGGGATTGGACCTGGTACAATTTGCGCAGGTATCCGAAATTTTGGGACAAAGCCCGATCGGTCATTATGTTTTCAACTGTGCCGCTCCAGATATTGGCAACATGGAATTACTTCACCAATTCGGTTCGGAGGAACAGAAAGAAAAGTGGCTTGGTCCCCTGCAGCGTGGAGAAATTCGTTCCTGCTTTGCAATGACCGAACCCCAACTTCCTGGAAGCAATCCAGTCCATCTGGCTACCACAGCTACTCGTAATGAGGAAGAATATGTTATCCAAGGACATAAATGGTTTACCACCGCCGCCGATGGTGCACAATTTACTATCGTGATGGCCGTAACCAATCCAGATGCACCCTCACCCTATCAGAAAGCAAGCATGATCTTGCTCCCCTTAGATACACCCGGTTATACCCTTGTTCGAAACATTTCCATTATGGGTGAAGCAGGTGAAGATTACCTTTCCCATGCTGAAGTAAAATTTGAGCAGTGCCGGGTACCTCTGGCCAACCGAATAGGTTTGGAGGGTCAGGGATTTGCCTTGGCACAAGAACGACTTGGACCTGGACGAATCCATCACTGCATGCGTTGGATAGGCATATGCGAACGAGCCTTCGATATGTTGTGCAGACGTGCTCTTTCTCGAGAACTTGAAGTAGGCAAATCGTTGGCTGACAAACAAACCATCCAAAATTGGATCGCTGAAAGTAGAGCAGAAATCAAAGCCAGCCGTCTTATGGTACTCGATACCGCACAACGGATGCAGGAACTTGGGGCAAAAGCTGTCAAAGAAGACATTTCAACCATCAAATTTTTTGTAGCCGATGTGCTCATGAAAGTAATTGATCGTGCCATTCAGGTGCATGGCGCCCTTGGGATCACAGATGATACGCTGCTGTCTTTTTGGTACCGACACGAGCGTGGTGCACGTATTTACGACGGACCTGATGAAGTACATAAGTCTGCACTTGCCCGTAGTATTCTTAAAAATTACGGCACTAAATGAATACTGTACTAAATTTTGATTTACTCAAGGATTATTTGGCTCCAATACTCCACTGTGCTGCCGATACAATCCAAGTAAATCAACTTCCAGGTGGCTATTCCAATTTGAGTTTCCTCGTAGAAAGTGCTACCGAAAAATTCATTTTAAGACGCCCACCCTTCGGTGAAAAAATTGCCAAAGCCCATGACATGTCAAGGGAGTTTAAGGTTCTTGAAGGATTGAAAAAAGCAGGCTACACCAAAAGTCCCCTACCAATTCACTATTGTGCCGAAGAATCGATTTTTGGAGCCCCCTTCTTTATCATGGAGTTTATAGAAGGTGTTATTTTAAGAAATCGAGTTCCTCAGGGAATACCCCTTGATAAAGAAGCCTTTACTGACTTATCCCGTTCAGCGATCGACTGCCTACTTGAACTTCATAATTTAGAACTTGAAAATTCCGGATTGATTCACTTGGGCAAGCCGGAAGGCTATACCCAACGCCAAGTGGAAGGATGGGTAGATCGATATTTTCGAGCTAAAACCAATGAACTTCCAGGGTTAGAACAAGCAGCTTCTTGGCTGCTTGAAAATATTCCTTCCACAGCACCCCTCGCCTTCATCCACAACGATTTTAAGTACGACAACATAGTATTGGATCCACAGCAACCTACTCAAATCAAAGGAGTATTGGATTGGGAGATGGCCACGGTAGGTAACCCACTCATGGACCTAGGCACTAGCCTCGCCTATTGGGCCGAAGAAAAGGATCCTGAAATTTTAAAACTATTCAATTTAAGCCACTTACCAGGAAACCTCAGCCGGCAAGAAATAATGGAATACTATTTTTCTAATGGAACAGGCTCCAAACAAGAAATGGTCTTCTACTATGTCTTTGGCTTAGTCAAAGTGGCCGTAATCGCTCAACAAATTTTCAAACGTTATTCTCAAGGCTTTTCTACAGATCCTCGATTTGAACCACTCATCCATGTAGTGGAAGCAGCTGGAAAAAAAGCCTTAAAAACACTTCAAACTGATAAAATCTAATACATGACCCTTCGTAAAATTTGTATCCTTGGAGCAGGCACCCTTGGCTCTCGAGTAGCCCTACAATCGGCTATATCTGGCTTTACCGTTTCCATTTTTGACTTGAAACAGGCATCCTTGGATTCGGCTCTATTCACTATGCAAAAAATCCTACGGCAACTTGTGCGCGGAGGGACGCTAACGGAGTCGCAAGTTCCTGAAATCCTCCAACGAATACAGCCTACCTTGGACTTGCCTGAAGCATTGAAAGGAGCAGATTTGGTCAATGAAAGTGTCACGGAAGATGTAGCGATAAAAAAATCGCTATGGGCCGAGGTCGGTAAACTCGCAGAATCCCACACTTGGTTGACCACAAATACCTCTTATCTACTCCCCTCCCAGTTTGCGGAGGAAACCGGCAGCCCATCTCGGTTTTGTGCCTTCCATTTTCATGATGTGTTTTATTCTAGGGTAGTAGACATCATGCCCCATCCAGGAACAGATCCTACCTTAATTGGGGTCCTGGAAAAATTGGGGAGAAAATTAAATCAAGTGCCTGTCATTGTGAGGAAGGAAAACCCAGGATATCTATTTAATACGATGCTGATGGCCTTATTGGGTGCTGCAGGGAAATTGATCACACGTGAGGTAGGAAGTATTGAAGATATCGACAAGTCTTGGATGGTGAATTTCCACATGCCAATGGGTCCTTTTGGAATATTAGACTCCATTGGATTGGATACCGCATGGCATGTGACCCACAAAATGTCGGATTCAGCTTCTCAAGCTTTTGCCGCCCATTTGAAAACCTACATTGATCAAGGGAAACTAGGTGAAAAAACAGGAGAAGGTTTTTATACCTATCCAAATCCACGCTACCGAGAGCCTGATTTTATTCTATAAAACAGAACTGAATGTATTTGATTTTTTCCCCTTTATCTGAAAAAATCTTCTCGTACCGAGTCTTTATTCCATGGTGGGCATCTCGCAATTCACTTTCATAGAAATCTGACGTAGAAAATAAGACTTTGCAATCCGGGCGAGAAGCCAAAATTTCTTTGGTATAGTCAAATAGGCCTGTATTGTCTGTTTTGAAGTGGATAATCCCTCCTGCTTTCACTAGCAGCTTGTACATGTCCAAAAATCTGGTTGAGGTCAATCGTCGCTTTTCATCTCCATCTCGAGGAAATGGATCGGGAAAGGTAATCCACAGTTCAGCTACTTCACTGGGCGCAAAAAAACTATCTAATTGTTGAATTTGTGTTCGCAAGAAGGCCACGTTGTGGATGTCTTCGGCTGTTGCCATAGAACTCCCCTTCCAGATTCTACTTCCTTTGATATCTACACCAATAAAATTTTGATTGGGATTTTGGCGTCCAAGACCCAAGGTAAACTCCCCTCTTCCACAGGCTAGTTCAACCACTAGGGGCTGTTCAATTTGAAATTGAAGTTCATTCCACCTCCCTTTAATCTGCTCAAAAATAGGCTTACCTGCCTGTACTACATTGGGATTGGCCTCGTTTTGTGCAAACCGAACCAGTTTTTTTCTACTCATTAGAGGTCTTTTATTTCTGCGACCACAAAAGTACTACCTCCAATAAATATCAGGTCATCTGGAGAGGCATTTTTTCGTGCAAACTCCAATGCATCTGAAACTTTTGAAATCACTTGTCCCTTCAACCCTTTTTCTAGTGCCTTGTTCGCCAAGACATGAGCATCTAAGGCGCGAGGAAGCTTTGGTTGACAAAATAGGTAATTAGCCTCACTGGGAAGTAAGTCCAGCACCTTGGAAATATCTTTATCCTGAACCATCCCTACTACCATCCAAAGACGGGAATAGGGATATTTTTTAAGTTGATTCACTACCTCCAAGATTCCAGCTTCGTTGTGACCTGTATCGGCGATAAGGAGTGGTCGGGTCTGCAAAATCTGCCACCTCCCCTTTAGGCCAGTTTGTTCTGAAACACCTGCCAAGCCCAAATGAAGGGCCTCTTTAGTGAGATTCCAGCCTTGTTTCCGCATTTGTACCACCGTCTCCAAAATTCCCGGCAGGTTGAATCGCTGGTAATCACCTCCCAAGTCAAATTCCAGTTCAAAATCCTGGTCTCGACCACGTACTTGAAATCTAGAATTTTGCGATTTATCTAAATTATTCTCTTCGATTTTAGTTACCTGCCATTCTTGATCGGCAAAAATAAGTTTGGATTGCATTGCGGCAGCCTTCTGGAGAAATACGGACTGTATTTCATTTTGAGTATGGCTAATTACGACGGGAACACCCTCCTTGATAATGCCAGCCTTTTCCCCAGCAATCAGGGGAAGTGTATCTCCAAGAAACTGGGTGTGATCCAAGCCTATATTGGTAATGAGGCAAAGTTCGGGCGAAATCACATTGGTGCTATCCAATCGCCCTCCCATACCTACCTCGATGATCGCAATATCCACTGATTCCTTTGCAAAATACCAAAAGGCCAAGCCCACAGTCATTTCGAAGAAACTGGGCTGCAGCTGATCCAAAAATTCTTTGTTGTCAGCCACAAATTGAACTACATCATCCTGGTTGATTTCTTTCCCATTGATTCGAATCCGTTCGGTGAAGGACTTCAAATGTGGTGAGGTATACAGGCCAGTTTTGTAGCCCGCCGCTTGAAAGACTGCCGCCAAGGAGTGAGAAGTACTTCCTTTGCCGTTAGTTCCTGCTATATGGATGGATTTGAATAGATTTTGGGGATTACCCAAATGTGAACAAAGGGCTACTGTATTCGTCAAATCTGCCTTGTAAGCAGCTGCTCCCACCCGTTGAAACATAGGTAGTGCATTAAAAAGATAATCCAAAGTCTCTTGGTAAGTCATGTTTAGTCCACCTGGATCACGAAGGTGATTTTTCCACTGGAAAAATCTGCTGCTGCCCCCCCAGATTTTTTAAAATCCAATTGATTAACTACCTGGCGGTAATAGGCCAACACTTCATTTGATACATTGTATTCTAGAGGCAAGGATTGAACGACTTTCCCCGAGCCATCGACTGTGATCTTAAAAACAATTCGCCCGTTTCGGGTCGATACCCGGTCATTGATGCTAGGCCTTGCCGCAAACTCCCAACCTACTAAGTCAAGACTATAGCCTGCACCGCTTGCGGCTCCTTTGCCTGAACCGGAGCCTTGCAAAGCCCTACCATCCACCGCTCCCGTCGGTTTTCCCTGATCTCCTGCCGTTGAGGTATTTCCTTGTCCCAGTCCGCTACTTGGATCTGTGCCCTTTCCTGATTTACCACCTGATCCAAATATCGCTCGTTGATCTATTTTGGGCTGTTCCACCTCTTTCTGTGCAGTTGGTTTGTCTTCTTCCTTTGGAAAACTTGGGGTAGCTACTGTTTCCCCTTTGATGGGGGAAGGCTGCGTGCTTACTGCTTTATTCGTACTTGGTTTTGACTTAGAGACAGTGGAACTAGTAGTTGCAACTGTAGCAGTGGTTGGAGGAGCAATTTCTCCTGGTGCAGGGGATTCAATAACTGGAGATTCTGTAGCACTTGTAGGTACTTCTGATTGATTTCCCGAGCCAAAGTCTGAAAAACCTAAATTTAATTCCAATCCATAAATCGGTTTGGGTGGATTAGGCTTCTCCCAGACCACGGTAAAAAAAAGCACCAAAAACAGAAGCAATTGAATGAAAATAGTGACTCCAGCGGATTGGAGGCGACTTTTTCTTTCAAAGGATTTAGAATCCACTTCCATTACTCTCTATAAGGTTTTGTGGCTATGGACACATTTGCCCCTAGACCTGCCGCTATTCCTCCAACTTCTACTAGGTATTCCACTGGAACTTCTTTATCTAGATGTAGGACCACCTGACCATTTTTTCCTTCCAATAAGGGCGTTAGCGTTCCTTTTAAATCTTCTCTCGAAATCAATTGATCATTGACCGAAAATTGCAGGTCCTTTGTTACAGAAACAGTCACCTCCTGCATCACAATATCAGAAGTTTCACTAGACGGTAAATTCACTGCAAGTCCAGAAGGAGTAATGAAGGAAGAGGTAAGCATAAAGAAAATAAGCAAAAGAAAGATGATGTCCGTCATCGAGGACATGCTAAAAGCGGCATCTACTTTATTTTTTTGCTGTAGTCCCATACTTATTTATCCTGAAGTAGGTCAATAAATTCGATGGAGGTATATTCCATATGATGCACCAATTTGGAAACCAACGTAACTAGGTAATTGTAACCTAAATAGGCCACAATGCCAACTACCAGTCCGGCAGCTGTCGTGATCATGGCTTCATATATTCCTGAGGAAAGTAGTTTGGGAGACACCATTCCATCTTCTTGCGCGATAGAAATAAACGCTTGAATCATTCCAGTGACTGTACCCAAAAATCCTATCATGGGAGCAGCACCTGCCACTGTTGCCAGTATACCTAGATTTTTCTCCAATTTGTAGATTTCTAGTTTACCAACATTTTCAATGGCAACTTCAATATTCTTCAATGGAGAACCGATTCGATCAATTCCTTTGGTGATCATATTGGCAACAGGAGTGCTTTCACCAGCGCAAAGAAGTTTAGCCTTATCTATTTGACCACTCTGAACCAAAACTTTTACTTGATCCAACAATTGATTTGGAGTCTTAGATGCTTTTCTAATCACCAATAACTTCTGAACAAAAATAAAAATTGCCACCACAAAAAGAAGATACAAAGGAATCATCATGTATCCCCCTTTGATCAATAGATCAAGTAAACCAATAGAGGTGCTGCTTGAATCAGTAGCATTGGTCAAAGTTGTTAATGAATCACTGGTAAGTGTTTGTAGTACTACCATCGTTAATAATTCAATATCCATAAATCATAAGTAAATTGAGATTTGAACTTCTCAAGTTCAACCGACGCTGCAGTCCAATTATCAAACATTCCCACTGCTAGCCTGTAGTTGGGACTGGTTTCGTAGGGAGAAATCAAATACAAATTTTCAGGCTTCGATGAAAGCTGCTGAATAAATTCTTGTATCATGGATTCCTTTGGAAAGCTTGCAATTACCAAAAAGAAGCGTTTTTTCTCCCCTTTGGAGGTAATTGGAATAAGATTAAAAGTAGCTGTAGTATTAGGTACAGCTACCGAAGTCTCCTCAATTAGTGGGATTTGGGGTACCACCTCAGCTAGACTTAGTGTATCTGAAACCGAATCAACACCAGTTTGCGCTTCAAAGGCCGGAACTTCCGCTGCAGTCACGACAATTTCCTCAGGTACAGCTGTCTCCAAACGGACAGTTGAATCGGACTGTAGCTGCCATACAATCACTGAAATGGCTGCCAAACCTAAAAAAACAACTACCCATACCCAAGTGTTAGACTTTTTGGAGGCTACTTTTGGAGGGTCAAGTGGTTGATCTTTTTTAACATCCTTTTTTTGATCTACTTTCTTCATTGAATCTACCTTCACTTTGGTAGGTGCTGGAGTCTCCAAAGGTGTTGAAATAGTAGTCGCTGCTTTTGGAGTTTTTGCCTTAGACAGCGGACTAATTTCCACAAAAGGAAGACCAAAATCCTTTGGATCAGGCCATTGTTTGGAATTGGAGTCGTTTGATGCCATTGTAGAAGTGAGAAGTTACGAAACTAACTGAAAACTAGGTAAAGCCCAACCTTAAAACCCAGGATATTTAAAATTTGAAACTTAGTCCACCTAGCCCTTGAGTCCCTCTAACTGGATAGTTCATCCACCTAGAATTACTCCTATTGAGCAGATTGTGTCCATTAGCAAAAACTGTAAGCCGAGAAGTAAGTGCATAATCAACATGGAGGTGGAGGTCAAGAAGAACAGGCAATTTGATTACTTCCACCTGCACAGGTAAGGTATACAGGCCTCCAATACCTCTTGCTTTCAAACCACCCATTGCCTGAAGATTAGCTTGAAGAATTAATTTTTTAGTAGGCACCATTCGATGATTCATGCGCACCAACCAGGTAGGTCTATGCCAGGCTTCTTGTTGCGTTTCCAATCCATAATGGATTACCTCGGCATGGGTATTCACACTGTACTTCTCAGATAAAATCAGTTCTACACTTGAGTTTACACGGAAAACGGTAGCTTTTTCATCGTAAACCAATTCAAATCGAGAAGTGTCTGCTGCTGAATTCACATAGAAATGGAGGTTGGATTGGCGCCGCAAGTCAATCCCTGCTCGATAGAATAACTTATCCGATACCACACTTTCTACACCAGCTTCAAATGACAGTTTAGTTACAGTATTTAATAACTGTTCACTAGGTCCAAGAAAAGGATTTTCCGCAACAAAGCTTCGGTAAGTAGCACGGTCTACTTTGCCAGAAATTGAAGCAAATATGCTTAAATCCTCCTTTACTTGATAGGTAGATTTTAGCACAGGGAATAACCGGAAATCAGATTTTCTTTCTGCAAGTGAATCATTATCAGCTACTATAACCGCACCTGCCGTGAACTGATACTTATTCCACTTGTAATTTACTTCCGGCTGAAGTGAAAAATACGTCCTATTCAAGTCGTATTCCCGATCTTTGGTATCCGAAGTAACTAATGAAACCCCTATAGTTCCCTGAAGTACTTTAGAAGGCCTTAGGCTCCCAGTTGCATGAAACCCTAACTCCTTTTCACGGACCGAATAGCTATCCTGAAAACCAGAAAGTAGCACGCTTGCTTCGTATCCTATAGGACCTACCTTTTCTAAATCACGAATCCCCACTGAAAAATCACCTTGTAACTGACGATTTGCGCTAAAAAATGGTCCAACCACATCCACATTGGGTGGGTAGCTAAATCCCAAATCTTCCCCATAGAAGGTATAGGCAGCTCGTTTCAAACTCAAATTGGAAAATACTTCTGCCTGGTCCATGAAGTAACTCACATCTCCTATAACTTTAGTTTGAGATTCTTTGCTTTCTTGCCCCATCCAGCTTACTGGTCCTTTCCCATAACTTTGGTGCACTACCTTGGTGGCAAACTGCCAATCTTCAGTTTGGGTGGAAGAATAGCGCCCTTCTACCATAGGAGCTAGGAAATTGCCATATCCAATTCGAACAAAACCAGGATATTGATCCGACTTTGGGAGTTGGACATCCCATGGACTTGCTTGGGCGGCAACAGCGGGGGCGGGAATCTTCAGGAAAAAGGGAGCTACAGGAAAATTAGTGATTTGCAATGGCTTTCCTTGTGGCAAAACAGGGGCTTTTTCAAAAGCCCGAAGTCGTTTTGGAAGACGAATTATTCGATCCTTTTGAATAATAAATTCTTGATCTTTTATCCCTCCCTTCGGAGTGGATTGCGCTTTTACTTGGAGCAAACCAATCCAGCAGCATCCCAGAAACACGAAGAGTTGATATAAGCTTCTCATAATCTAGTTTAGGCTATTTAGGATAGATGCGGCATTCTCCTTGACCGTTGCATTGGTGCTTTGATCAAGGATAGATTGAAGTGTGGCTTTTGCTTGAAATAATTCTCCAAGCTCAACGTAATTTTCAGCAAGCAGCAAAAATAAGCTACCATACCAGTAATCAAATGGTGAAAAGCCTTCAGAATAGTCAAAAATCAGCTCATTAGATCCAATAAGATCCCCTTTTTCTTGGTATCCAAGCGCTAGTAAAAGGAGGGCCTCTGCACCTTGCTCGGTCTTGTATTCTTGAATTAGGAGGCCAAAACTATCTTCAGCATCCGAATATTGCCCCATTAATCGTAGTGCTTTCCCCTTAATTAGAAGTGCCTTAGGGGTTGCATCTGGAAGGATTCCCGACATAGCAAGCAATTGATTGGCTGAAACAATTGTCTGGGGGTAATTTTGCAACCCAAAATGCGCTTGAAGTATGCCTTGTAAAACTTCAACTTCCTCTAGGGGCGTTCTTGACTGCTCTAGTATTGGTTCCAAATAGCGAAGTACTTCTTTGTAATTTTTACGCTCTAGCTCAATTTTTCCTAGTTGTTGGAGTGCTTTTATCCGATAGGTTGATGGAGGTTGCTGCTCCAATAGGGTAAAAAATTCTATAGCTTTCGAAAGCTCTCCTAATTGTCTGTATGAATCGCCCGAAAAATACAAAACCTCGCTATTTTGAACCGACTGAGGATTATCCCTTATGTAAATATCCAAAGCTTTGGCTGCTTGAGCATATTTTTGATTCAAGTAAAGGTTCTTTGCAGCTTCATATTCTAAAGCTTTTAGTTCACCTGCTTGTGGGTTTTGTTGCTTAAATGACTGCAGGTATTGCCCAAACTCCTCAGATCTTTCTTGAACTGCTAAAGTCTCTTGAAGTCCCTTCAAAGCAACTTCTGCGTTTTCAGCCAATGGATATTTCTCAAGGATGACTTTGTAATCTGCTAATGTTTGGTCGTACTGTCGAATGGAATAATTGGCTATGGCTCTTCCTTCTAATGCAAACGGAGTATATGGGGAATTAGGCCTTGAAGCGATTAATTCTGAAAAAGCTGCAATCGCTTCGTTGTAGTTCAATTCCTCTAAAAAGAGTTGCCCCTTCTGGAAATAAGCATCTTCCTGATAGACACTTGTAGGAAATTTAGAAATCAATAAGTTGAGCTGCTCAATAGCAGCTGAATTTTTTCCTTGGTAATTCTGCACAAGGGCCAATTGCAAATAGGCATAGTCTTGACCTGTAATTTTCTCCAAAATCGCTTGTTGAAAGGTAGCTTCTGCTTTGGAAAACTTCTTTTGAACAAAATAACAATCACCCAAACGAAGTAGCCCTTCGTGGTAGTTGGGATCTACTTTATTTTGAATTGAATTGGTATAGGTTTGAAATTGCACCTCAGCCAGGTCATAGTTTTGATTATTAAAGTAGGCATAGCCAAGCCCATAGGTCGATTTTAAAAAATATTCTTCCGAGAGCCCCTTTTTTTGATCGATTGCTACTTGATAAGCTGCTATTGCTTGTCCCCAATCTTCTTGAATACTTCGAATTTCTCCCATCCAGAAATACGTCTCACCCAACAAACCCCGGTCAACAGGATAGTTTTGGGATTGACTTAAATAATCTAGTGCCTGATTGTATTTTGAATCTCTGTATTCTACTAGAGCTTGGTAGTAAGCCACCTTTTGGAAAGCCTGTTGAAGCCTAGTTGATTTTGTTGTGAGGGCATTTAATTGAGCCATGACACGGAGGTAATCTGCTGAATTGAGCAAGGCGTCATTGAGCAAGTTTTGTACTTCCACCACTTTTTCCCCTTGCGGATAAGTGCTCAAATACGCGTCAAGTTCCTGAATTGCTGCTTGAAAATTTCCTCGTCGAAGATTGACTTTAGCAAGATTTACACTCGCATCCTCCTGGATATCGGAATTCACTGTACTGGAGGCGGCCACCTGAAAGCTACTCCCTGCAAAAGGAAGATTTCCAAGCTGCACATAAGAATGGCCTAAGAAATAGCTTGCTGTTTGTGCCAATTCTGGATTTCCCAATGCTGCTATTTTCAGATATTCACTCGCTTTCAGATAGTTTTTCACTTCAAAAAATGAAATTCCAGCTTTGTAATATTCTTCTTTGGTCAGTTCTATAGAGTTAAACGAACTATATTTTTCGAAATGAAAAGCGGCATTATCAAAGTCCTTTGCTGCATAATATGCTTCTGCCAAATACAAATGAAGGACTTCTTGCCTATCCAAGGGGACTTGTGAATTCAGTAAGGGAACTGCATAAGAAATTGCCTCCGAATAGTTGCCTTCTTGGTAATAAAGCGAAGTCAAAAGGTAAGGGACTTTTGCCGCATAGTGTGGATGTTGTGCTGCCCGCTTGAGTTCCTGGATAGCCTGGTTGCGATTGCCTTGTTGCATTGCAATAAATCCACTGTAGTACAAGGCATCCGATGCAACAGGTAAATTTGAATTCTTGACTTGATTCAAATAAATCGCTGCAGAATCGTAGTTGGCTACCTGAAAAAAACTATACCCTAATTTGAAACTGATCTCTTCTTGCACCCCCTCCTCTCTGAGGCTAATAGGAGCCAATTGAAACCCTTCTATGGCCTCTAAATACCTCTTTCGTTGGAAATAATAGTCACCTAGAAAGTTGGCTGCATAGACCACGCCTGGCTGTCCTGCATAATCCTGACAAAAGGCTTTCAAAAGTCCAAGTCCATCTTCCCGCTCCAATTGAATCGCCGCCAACGCACGATGCAACTCTGCTTGTTTTTGTTGAAAAATGGGCAAATCAGAGGTTAATAACTGGGCATTGTCAAAAAAAGTAGCAGCAAATACCTCTTGGTCGTACAAACTTCTGGCATGATCTAAAATTGCTTGTGGGCTGGTTTGATAAAGCGAAGATTGTGCAAAGGAATTCATAGTGAATCCTAGTCCTGCAAACAAAACCAAGTAATATTTCATGGGAGGTTTAAATTTCAGTGCATTACTTTAAAGACCAGTTCTCGGAGAATTTCACCCTCGCTCATATTCCCTGAATCCACTCCTTTAAAACGAAGATCTGCTTCTTTTAGGTATCCAAATACATCAATTACCTTGCCTAACTTGTAATTTTTCGCTGCAATCACGTATTCTTTTACTCCATAAGGATTGACACCGATGGCTGAAGCAAGTTGACTTTCAGCAATTGACCCTGCTCGATGCACTAAGGCAATCCTTGAAAAGTAGCTATACAACAAGGAAAAAATAGGAATAACTGGGTGATTTTTTGGGTTTTGAATGAAATAATGCACAATAAGATTGGCTTTATTGACATCTCGATAGCCTATCGCCTTTGTCAATTCAAAATTGTTGTATTCCTTATGAATCCCTATGTATTTGGAGATATGGTCTACTGTAAAACGAGTAAGCTCATTGAAATTCAGCATCATCTTACCTACTTCATTGGTCATCACTTCCAAATTATTTCCAATGGAGTCTGCCAATAGTTGGCTAGCCTTGGGGTCAATCTGGTGACCCAATTCCTTAAAATAACTTTCAATCCAATCGTTTAACTTCCAGTCCTTGATTTTTTCTGCCTCAACAAAAACAGCTTTTTTTTCTAGTTCTTTCTTCAAACTACTTCTTCCATCCAGCTTTTTATGTTTGTAAGCAAAAACTAAAATGGTACTTGGAAGCGGGTTACTTAAGTAACTCAACAACAGTTTTTGGGCATCTTCTTTTCCCAAGTCTGGAATATTTTGTGCCTCTTTGACAAGAACCAATTGCTTATCCGCCATCATCGGAAATTTGCGCGCATGCGAAAGTATCGTGCTTACTGTTGCCTCTTTGCCATAGAGTACCAGTTGATTGAATCCACGGTCAACTTCTGGAATAGCATTTTTCTCCAAAAAATCACTAATCAAGTCAATGAAGTAGGGTTCATCTCCTTGCAAAAAGTAAATTGGAGCAATTTTTTTCGCTTTTAAATCTTTTAATACTGCTTCAGGGAGGAGGGGCATACTTTAAATTTCTCTTGTTCTTAAAGATAATAGATGAAGGCATTCGGAACAGAATTTCAAATCAAATAAACTTAAATCCCATCATCGGGGTTTAATTTGCAAGTCTATTTTTAAAGCCATGAATTTTGAACAAGGAGTACTGAAGTACAAAGAAGGTGATTTTGAGGCTGCGTTGGCAATCTTTACCACATTAATCCTGCAAGAACTTGAAAACCCGATGCTTTACCTTTACAGAGGTCGGACTTTAACTCGACTTGGAAAGGGAATAGAGGCATTGGCTGACTTTGATAGACTGGTAGAGCTAGAGCCCTACAATACCGATTACATCAGTGATCGCGGGGTAGTGCTCCATCTCTTGGGTAAAAATGATGCCGCTTTGGAAGAACTCGATCGAGCGGCCAACTTAGATCCTAAAAATCCTTACCGCTACAGTAGCCGAGCCTATTTGAAAGATAGAATGGGTGATCTTTTGGGCGCAATCGCTGATTATGAAAAAGCCATCGAATTAGATCCTGAAGATGCAGTTGCCTACAACAACCTAGGTTTAGTGGAGGAGAAACTGGGAAGAAAGGAAAAAGCGAACGCGTATTTTACCAAAGCAGACGACCTATCTGCTTATCCTCCCAAAAAAGAAACTATCCTACAGACGAGTCCAACAGAATTCAAACACCCCCCTACTTCGGCTAATCCTGTCAAAAAAGTCTCTAAACCTCAAAAAATGACGGTTGCTTACTTTTTTTCTACCCTTAAAGCACTGGTTACCAAGCCCGAAATCCGAATGGAGTTTTCAAGTTTCTTGAAAGCCGTTTTTGACAAAAAAAGAATTTAGGAGCTTTTAATCACCCAAAAGGGCTTGGTAAGGAAATAAGACATTTTTCGAGAAAGATTTTTTGCAAACAATTGATCAAAAAAGTCCTTCTTTTTGCTCAAAGTCACTAGCATATCTCCTTTTGCAAGCTGTAGGTAATTTTCCAATCCCAATGCCAAATCATCTCGAAAAGATTTAAGAACGTAGTTGACCAATTCGTAATTCACAAAAGGTTTGATTTCTTCAGTCATGTTTTTATGCAACGCTTTATCAATTACTCGCGATCTAGAAGAAACGTGCACAATGTCAATCTCTGAATCAAAAAAACGAGCAAACTCGACCACTTTTTGAATGGCTACCTTATCCTCTTCCACGTAATCGGTGGCATAGACTAATTTTCGTGGACGCTTAAAATACACCTTCCTTGGAATGACTAAAATATCACGATCAGTTTGCATAACCAGCTTACTAGATCGACTCCCGAATACCTGTTCCTTAAAATCATTCATCCCCTCTGTTCCGACCACCAGTAAATTCGCATTTACTTTTTGCGAAAACTCGAGGGTTCGTTGTACAATAGGGCCTTCCGAAATTTCGATTACACAATCTTCAAGCCCATTGGGAACACTCTCTCGGAGGACTGCTTCTTGAAGCTGTTTTAATTTTTGATTTACAAATTCAAGTTGGAAGTGGCCTTCTAAATCCAAAGGTGCAATTTTTTGGTAGTCCTGCTTATTCAATACATGAAATACAATCAACCGTGCTTGGTACTTTTCACCTATTTTGGAGGCATACTCCAAAGCATTTAGTGAACAATTAGAAAAGTCAATCGGACATAAAATAGTGAAGTTAGCTGCCATGGTTGAAATTTAGTAACCTCTCGTGCGATTCACGAGATTTAGTAAAGGGACTCCAGCTTTTAGCCGGTTGTAATTTTCAATTATCTGAGGTGAGGCAGCTTTAGGATTGGTCACGGAAGCAATATGGGGAGTCACCTGAATTCGTTTTTCCGTCCAAAATGGATGAGACTTTGGCAAAGGCTCTACTTGATACACATCCAGTAATGCCCCCCTAAGGTACCCTTTATTCAATGCCACAAGCAAGTCTTCTTCAACTAAATGCTTTCCCCTTGCCACATTGATCAAATACGTGCCTGGATGGCATTTTTCAAAAAGCTGCAAATTTAAAATACCCTCTGTATCAGGAGTTAAGGGAAGCAAACAAACTAAAACATTGACTTGGGAAAGAAACTCCTCCAATTGCTCTTTGCAAAAATACAAGTAACGAAAGTCTTCCTTTGGCGAAAGTCCAAAACCTACTACCTCAAATCCAAGTCCATTTAATTTGTCAAGAACATCGCCCCCTAAAGCCCCAACCCCCATCACACCAATCCGTACCGGAATCTCTGGGTTAGACATATCCCAAATCGTTTGTTTCTGGTCTTCTTGGTAACGAACAAACTGCCTATGATAGTTCAAAACGCCCATGATCACGTAATTAGTCATTGACCAAGTTAATTTTTCATCCACTATTCGGACAATAGGCAAGTCGGTAGGTATGGCCGAATCGGAAAGAATATGGTCCACACCCGCTCCAAGCGAACTGATTAATTTTAAATTAGGAAACGAGGACAAATACCCTGGGGGATGCTGCCAAAGCAAGGCCATTTCAACTGATTCAGGATGTTCTATTGCAGGGTAAATTTGTAAATCTATTTCTGGAGAATGTACCCGTAATGCATCGATCCAAACTTGTGGATCTCTACCTGGGCTTACAATGGCTATACTCATACATAAGGGCTAATTGGATAATAAAAATAGACCATTCCTCAAGCTGAAAAAATTACTTTATCAAATTCCTTCTACATTCACGGAAAAAAAGAGATTATTCAGTGATCTTGCAAGATAAACCATCTTTCTAACCAAAATCCAGTTTAACCTATATGATTATCCGCAATTATGCCAATAGGCCCAACGGAGTACTAAAACTTACGGATAATCGTCGATAGGCCTCGGCCCACAGGCAGACGATAGGCCACAGCTCATTAAAATGAACTTCAAACCTTATTTTTATTTGGTAACTGGTGACCAAGCGGATAATCATACTAATTTATTTTCAATCTCCTTTAAACACTTCAATTGAACTATGAACACAAAAATCAAACTTTTATTCCTAGCCCTTTTATGCCTAAGCATGAATGGAATCGCACAACAAATTCAAATGCCACAAGCTAGTCCTAGTGCAAAACTGATTCAAAAGGTGGGTTTAACCGATGTTACGGTTGATTTTAGTCGGCCGAGCACCAAAGGGAGAAAAATTTTCGGGGAGCTTGTACCTTTTGGACAAGTTTGGAGAACAGGTGCCAATGGAGCAACCGTGGTAACTTTCTCTACAGAAGTTACCATTGCCGGAAAAAAAGTTCCTGCAGGCTCTTATGCACTTTATTCCATCCCTGGTAAATCCAGTTGGACTATGATTCTTAGCAAAAACACAAAACTTTGGGGTGCCATAGGCTATGACCCGAAGGATGACTTCCTTCGATTTACAGCAACACCAGCCAAAACAAGTCGTCTTTACGATACCTTCGAAATTGGCTTCAGTAAATTGACCGATGCTAGTGCAAACCTTTCCATTAAGTGGGAACAAACACGTGTGGAATTCACCATTCTGACCGAGGTAGACTCTATTGTCATGGCAGATATCAAAAAACAAGTAATTGATGCCCAATCGACTAATCCGGCCTTACTTTACCAAGCAGCAAATTATTACTTCACCACCAATAAAGACCTTGGCCAAGCCTATACCTGGATCAAGCAATCTACGGTTGCTGATCCAAAATATTGGACCTTACACCTACAAGCAAAAATTGAAATGAGCCTTGGCAAAAGGACTGAAGCTTTGGAGTCTGCCAAAAATTCTAAGAAATTAGCCGAAGAAGGCAAAAATATAGATTATGTGGGGTTAAATGACCGCTTGATCAAATCCATCAAGTAAGCAATGGAATTATCCGCAATCATGCCAATAGCACAGCCCAGCTATTTAAAACTGCGGATAATCGTTGACAGCTAACTGTCCACGGTCCACAGCTCACCTAATTGAACCTCGCACCTACTTTTCTCTAGTTAGTGATGAAAAAGCGGAGAATCAGATAAACAATTAAGAAGCCTTCGAAAATTCGAAGGCTTCTTTTTTAAATCCATTCAAATTTTTACGCCAGAATTATTTTTTACTACTGCTACTTCCAACAAAGAGCTGAAGAATCAAGCCAAACAAGACCACTGCAAGGCAACCAATGACATTGTACCAAAGAAAACCAATGTTCCAATGGATCCCAAAAAGTCCATCTCCATTGAAAAAATGAACGACCAAAATCAAGGCCTGTGAAAATAAAGCCCCTAAGAATACGGCACGCCCCTTGATCCATTTAATAAAAAAACCAACCACAAATATTCCTAAGATGGTTCCATAAAATAAGGATCCCAATAAGTTTACCGCTTGAATTAAATTTTCAAACAAGGATGCATAGGTGGCAAAAAGAATTGCACCCAATCCCCAGAAAGCAGTAAATATTTTAGATGAAATTACATAGTGAGATTCGGAACCTTCCTTTTTTACCGACCGCTTGTATAGGTCCACAGTAGTCGTGTTGCCAAGTGCATTCAACTCAGAGGAAGATGAAGACATGGCCGCAGCAAAAATCACGGCAAACAATAAACCTACTACACCCTTAGGCAAGTAATCCATCACAAAACGCATAAATACATAATCTGTATCTCGTGTTTCGGCCTCCGGGTTCTGGGTAACTAGCAAAGCCTTTACTTCTTCTCGGATTTCCTGTTGCTCATCCTTCAAACTTTTCAACGTACTGGTCAACTTCTCCGTAGATTCCACTTTCTCCTGATCGATTGAAGTCAAGAGTTGTGAATAAACCTGCCTGGAAGAATCAAAATTAGCTAAGTAGGATTTTTCCAATAGTGCAAAGTCTGACCCATATTCGCTTTGTCGAAGAGCCTCCGTTTGCACCCGATTGAAATGCACCGGTGGAGTAACAAATTGGTAAAAAACAAAAACTAAAACACCAATAAAAAGAATCAAAAACTGCATGGGGATTTTTAAAAACCCATTCATTAACAATCCTATTCGACTTTGAGTCAAGGTTTGTCCCGAAAGATACCGTTGTACTTGACTTTGATCGGTGCCAAAATAACTCAAAAATAAAAAAACTGCTGCGGTCATTCCAGACCAAAACGAATAACGATCTGCTACGTCAAATTCAAAGTTGACCACATTCAGCTTGTCCATCTTTCCTGCTACTTGCAACGCCTCCTGCAATGAAATAGGCAACAGTTGAATCACCATAATTCCTGCCAATAACATCCCTCCCATCATGACCGCCATCTGCTGCTTTTGGGTGATTGATACCGCTTCAGTTCCTCCTGAAACAGTATAACCGATAACCAACACCCCTATAAATAGGTTGGTCCAAGTGAGATTCCATCCCAATAAGGTGGATAAGATTATTGCCGGAGCATAAATCGTAATGCCTGCTGCAAGCCCTCGCTGAATGATAAATAACAAGGCGGTTAGGGTCCTGGTTTTGAGGTCAAAACGATTTTCCAAATACTCGTAGGCTGTATATACCTTCAACTTGTAATAGATGGGTACAAAGCTCACCGAAATAATGATCATGGCTACCGGCAACCCAAAATAAAATTGGATAAAGCGCATGCCATCTTCATAGGCCTGTCCAGGTGTACTCAAAAAGGTAATAGCCGAAGCCTGTGTTGCCATGATAGAAAGGCCAATGGTCCACCAATTGGCTGTGTTTCCCTTGAGGTAGGTTTCTAAGCTTTTTTTTCCACGGGTCTTATAAATGCCATAAACAACAATAGACACTAATGTTAGAAATAATACAAGCCAATCTAAATTACTCATGAATAGACACGGGTTAACCAATAAAACAATGCAATCATGACCACGAGACTACCCATCAGCGCAAGGTATATTTTGGACCATTGAATTTGTTTTTCTTCCATTTTACTGCTCAATCAAATTGATAAATAGTTTGATAGCTCCAGGAACGCCTGCTGGTAATTGTCTAAAAAATGATAATCCAGTATATACGTAGGTTCCATCACCATACTTGGCTGTAATCAATCCTCCTTTATTTGACTGCTCGCCAGGATCCTGTAGCATCAAGGGACTTTGGTAACGCGCGTCAATTTGGGTAGCGAAATAAAGTCCTCGCTCCTGCACCCAACCCTCAAAATCTTTTTGATTGATGACATTTGGATAGGAAAATAAGGAGTGGCTTGCATCAAATTGTACAGGTGAACCTTCTACTGTCACCCGATCACGGCCAATCAAGAAAGGATAGGGACCAAGTGTTTTGGTAACTAATGGCGTACTAGTAGCATATTGCACAATAAGATTTCCTCCTGCACGTACATAATCCATCAAAACGGATTGGTGCAGAGCTAGGTCTTCGTTGGTATTGAACCCACGGATGCCCACCACAATGGCTTTAAATTGATTTAAAAAATCAAGACGGAAGTCATCTTTACCTAGAATTCTTAAGTCATAACCTAAGGCGGACAAAACCTCAGGCACTTCATCACCGGCACCAACAAGGTAGCCAACCTTCTCCCCTGATACCTTCCAGTCCGCTTGAATGAGGGTTAATGTGGCAGGAGTAAAATAGGTTAAACTAGGAATGTGTGGATAAGAAATCGTCTGTGTAGTTTGGTCAAATACACGGCCAGATACCGTTGTAAACCGTGCATGTACTACTTTTTGAGTTTCTTTATCCTCCCGAAGGAAAATAACCTTGTAAATACGTTGTTTTTGACCAGGTAATTCCTCTATACCCGCTATGGTATACTGATCACGAGTTAATCCTTCAAAATCGAGGCTACCTTCAAGCAAGGTATTTCTGAAATTGACGGTTACCGAAACTGTTGCATCTGCCCCTTGGACCAAAAAAAGGACTTCTTTGGATAAGGAAAGATCCACTTCAGGCACCACCGTAAATGGCTCTTTTATTTCTCCTGTTACAGGATCATTGAACTTGTATTCCAAAGGTACCTTTAGCGAAAAGACTTCACCACCTAGGGTAAAACTAAGAAATCCACCCACTTTGGGAAGCTCATAGGGAATTCCAATCTTTTCTTGGCTACCAACCTGAAATAAGGCATTCTCTACCGGTTTTTGAAGCCAATAAGGTTGAGACAGCTTTTGATCCACCTGTAATTTTAGTGGAATAGGCACCCGAATCGGTTCGTTTGCGGCGGCATCCCCACCTGCGTAGTGCTTATCGTAGATCTTAAGTGAAATAGCTGAAACGGGTATCTTTGAGGGATTGGTGAGTATTAATTCAGATGGCACCTGCTCACCAGGGTAGCCGAATTCTTTTGAGGCTAGAAACTCCATTTTTAAGCCCATGAATTGAAAAATAAGTTTATCTAACTTTTCAACCTTTTCATCCACCCAAGGAGTAGAAGGATGTAATGCTAAAATTGATTTCCGAAGGGCAAGCAACTGAGGAAGGTGCTGATCAGGCTGGCTAAAATTGAAGGTGTTAATTAATTCATCCAATCTACTTTTAACTTCTTTCCCTCCAGAAAGCTGCTCCCATCGGTTAGAAATATCTTCAAATGGTGAAAGGTTATAAGCTTCACCACCAATCTGTTCGAGATAGTCTTTTGCATTGCCTGTTCCAGCTGTGGAACCAAAGCCTTGAGATTTGTGCATCGTGCGACTGTCAGCTGCAAGTTGATGGTAGGTTTTTCCCAACAAGGGATTGTAGCCTCCTACTTCTAACACGAAATAACGCTTCCCTGACTCAGGTTCAAACTCACCACGGAAATTGTACGCATTAAAAAATAGACGTTTGGCTTGCCAAGGCTTTACATAGGCTAATTGCTCTGGATATACGGTGGGATTCCCTGCAAGTGAAAATGCTTCTCCAGCAAGTATAGCAGATGTAGTATGGTGTCCATGGGTGATTCCAGGGCTGGTATTGAATCGGGTGATGATAAGGTCAGGCTGGAACCGACGAATCGCCCAAACCACATCAGCTAAAACCTTCTCTTTATCCCAATTTTGAAGGGTTTCGTTCGGCTCTTTACTGTAACCAAAATCAAGAGCACGAGTGAAATACTGCTTTCCTCCATCTATTTCTCTTGCCTTGATCAATTCCTGGGTACGGATTTGGCCCAATTCAATTCCTAATTCCTTACCGATCAAATTTTGACCGCCATCTCCACGGGTAAGGCTTAAGTAAGCGACTGAAGCATGCTCCCCATTAGCTAGGTAGGCAATTAATCGTGTATTTTCATCATCTGGGTGCGCAGCCACATAGAGTACCCGCTTGGTCTCTCTCAACTGTAGCAATTGATGGTACAATTGAGAGGAAGGGAGAGACTGTCCAAAGGAAGACGTGCTAAAAAGGAAAAAGAAAAAACAGGACTGCAGGTACCTGAACCTTAGTGAAAACATATGTGGATAGAACTTTTATTGAAAGCTAAATCAATTCATTACCAAATAAAATTGATTTTTGATGAATTCATGGGAAATTGTATGAATTGGTTAAAACCCTTTTGAGAAGCCTTTAAATTAGCAAAAAAAAAGGCCGGATATCCCGGCCTTTTAATGGAGC
The DNA here is from genome assembly GCA_030729785.1 of Algoriphagus sp. GTDB lineage: Bacteria > Bacteroidota > Bacteroidia > Cytophagales > Cyclobacteriaceae > Algoriphagus. The sequence goes on from JANQWS010000023.1 coordinate 174,128, forward strand.
ATATCCACAATTTTAATTCTCTTGCCAGTTAGCACCTAGAATAGCAGCAATTTTCTTATCCATAGCGCTTGCTTCAGCATCATTCTTTAAGCGAGTATGTACTTGGAATAAAATAATCATAATGTCCGTATTGTCTGGCTTAATTTCCAAGGCCTTCGTGAAATAGGGAATCGCCTGCTTGTACAGATCATCAGCCTGGGTACCCATTTCTTTAGATCTCTTCTCCCACTCTGCATCAGAAAGTGAGTTCAACTCAGCAAGAATACTTCTTGACTTTTCGAGCATCAAAGCACCAGTGTAGTAGTTTCCTTCAAAGAAGTTCGGGTCCACTTCTACCGATTTCTTGTAATCTACCAAAGCAGCTTCCAAATCACCCCCCTGTTCTTTTAAATAACCTGATCTTAAAAGTAAACCAGGATTGTTTGGATCGTTTGCTAGAGCCTCATTGATTTGAGCCATCGCTTCATCCATTTTATTCAATTGCAGAAGCAACTGAATTTCATATTCTGCCAAAACTTTATCGTCGGGATATTCTGAACGGGCCTTGGTAACCAATTCAAAGGCAGCTTCTGGATTCTTTTCCTCCGTACTCAAAATCTGCACCATGAAGTAGTATGCATTGGTTTTGTTATAGCTAGGCAATTCAAAAAGGTAGCCAAAATGTTTTTTAGCATCTTCAAATCTTCCCAAATCGTTCGCAAGAAATCCAGCGTTGTAATGAATCGTTGAATCAGTTTTGTCTATTTCACCAGCGAGATTGAAAAACTCGTAGGACATCTCCATATCATCCTCGTTGTATCTTTCCAAAGCTTTGTCGAAAGAAATATTTTTCAGGGTAATAAGGGAATAGGGTCTTAGGTTGTCGGGAATTCCTGGAAGTTCTTCCGCATATACTTCTTTACCTACAGCAGCAGTGGCATTGCTACCTGCCATTTCAAAAGTGGTATTGAATGTTTCCAATGCTTGATTTCCTACTGCTAAAGTTTCCATGGTGTTTGAGGAATCTCTTGCAAAAATTTTTGTATGGATTTGAGCCTTCACTAGAAAAGTAGCCGGGTCGCCACTTGTCTCAGGATTGGTAATTGCAGCATCGATAGCCGTTAATGCAGCTTCCAAATTGCCCGATTTAAATCCTTTTTCCGCCTCTTTTACTACTTTTTTTTGTCCAAAAGCAAAGGTGACGGTCGCAACCATTGCTAATGATAAAACGAGCTTTTTCATTCGTGTTTTTCGTTAGGTATTGTTATTCAGTTGATTCTATGGGTGATTCAGGTGACTCAGGTGATTCAGGCAATTCCGTTATTTCAGTGGAGTCGGTGACAATATCGGAAGATTCTGAAAGTTCTTCCTCCTCTCTTGAAATTTTTTCTACCGAAGAAATTTCATCTCCTTCTCCTACTTTGATCAAACGTACACCTTGAGTAGCTCTTCCCATGACGCGTAATTCGTCCATAGAAATTCGGATAGTAATGCCTGACTTATTAATAATCATCAAATCATCCGTATCCACTACTTCTTTAATCGCAACCAAAACCCCGGTTTTATCCGTGACATTCATGGCTTTTACTCCCTTGCCTCCTCTATTGGTAATTCGGTATTCTTCTAGGTCCGAACGTTTTCCGTATCCCTTTTCAGAAACTACCAATAGCGTTGCATTTGGCTCAGACGCACAAACCATGCCAATTACAAAGTCAGTCTTATCGGTGAGGGTAATTGCCTTCACTCCTGTGGCTGTTCGACCCATCGGACGTACGGCAGACTCATGGAAGTGAATGGCTCTTCCAGATTTAGCAGCAATGACAATGTGCTGATTGCCATTGGTTTTAGCCACATGAACCAATTGATCGTCCTCTCTGAAATTTAGGGCAATGATCCCATTGGTTCTAGGTCTAGAATATTGCTCCAAAGTGGTCTTTTTTATTACCCCTTGCTTCGTCACCATCACCAGGAAGTGATTGTTGATGTAGTCCTGATCTTCCAAGTTTTCAACCTGAATGATGGATCGGATTTTATCGTCCTGCGTAATGTTGATTAAATTTTGAATAGGTCTACCCTTGGAGGTCTTGGATCCTTCTGGAATAGCATAGGTTTTGAGCCAGAACAACTTGCCTTTATCCGTGAAGATCAACAGGTAGTTGTGTGTAGATGCAGTAAACAAATACTCCGTCCAATCGTCTTCCTTGGTACTCACCCCTTTGGAGCCGACCCCTCCTCGCCCTTGAGTGCGGTACTCAGTCAAAGCAGTTCGCTTGACATATCCCTGGTGGGAAACAGTGATCACTACTTCCTCGTTTGGAATCATGTCCTCGTAACTGAAATCTTCAGCATTGTGCTCGATTTCGGTACGACGGTCATCTGCATAGCGATCTCTCACTTCTTGGAGCTCAGTTTTGATGATCTCCATTCGCTTTCCTTCATCTGCTAGAATGAATTTCAACTCCTCAATAAGGGCCATGATTTCCTTGTATTCGGCAATGATTTTTTCACGCTCCATGCCAGTAAGGCGTTGCAGACGCATATCGAGAATTGCTCGTGCTTGAATTTCGCTCAAATCAAAACGCTCCATCAATCCATTTCGGGCTGTTTCTGGATCGGCTGAACTTCTAATCAAGGAAATCACTTCGTCCAAATGGTCCAAAGCAATTAGATATCCTTGCAAGATATGGGCACGTTTCTCGGCTTCCTTCAATTCAAATTCTGTCCTACGTACAACCACCTCGTGGCGGTGATCTACGTAGTGAACAATCAAATTCTTCAGATTTAAGGTTTGTGGACGCCCTTTTACCAAGGCCACATTATTCACCGAGAAGGAAGTTTGCAAGGCAGTTTGCTTGTAAAGGTTATTTAAAACCACACTAGAAACTGCATCACGCTTTAGTTCATAAACCACACGCATTCCAGATCGATCAGACTCGTCACGAATGGCGGATATTCCATCTATTTTTTTCTCATTGATCAATTGGGCAGTCTTTTCGACCATATTTGCCTTATTGACCATGTAAGGGATTTCGGTGATGACAATCATCTCCTTGCTGCCTCCTTCTTTGGTTTCAATATTAGCCTTGCCACGAACGACAATACGGCCTCTACCTGTTTCAAAAGCAGCTTTTACCCCATTGTAACCATAAATGATTCCCCCTGTTGGAAAATCTGGTGCAATGATAAAATTCATCAATTCTGCAACGGTGATTTCCTTATTGTCAATGTAGGCAATGATTCCGTCGATGACCTCTCCCAAATTGTGAGGAGCCATGTTCGTAGCCATACCCACCGCTATCCCGGAAGCCCCATTCAAAAGAAGTGCAGGCACCTTTGCAGGCAAGACTGTAGGTTCTTTTAAGGAATCGTCAAAATTGAATTGGAAGTCTACGGTTTCTTTGTTGATATCTACCAATAGCTCTTCAGCAATACGCTTGAGACGCGCCTCCGTATAACGCATTGCTGCTGCATTATCCCCATCGACCGAACCAAAGTTACCTTGTCCATCGACAAGCGTGTAGCGTAAAGACCAATCTTGGGCCATACGAACCATCGTTTCGTACACCGCTGAATCACCATGAGGGTGGTACTTTCCCAATACCTCACCAACGATTCTTGCTGACTTCTTATGTGGTTTGTTGTGTAATACACCCAGTTCCTGCATTCCATAAAGAATACGTCTGTGAACTGGTTTGAGTCCGTCTCGGACATCTGGAAGTGCTCTGGAAACAATTACCGACATCGAATAATCGATGTAGGCACCACGCATTTCCTCTTCAATGTTAATTGGAATGATATGCTCGTTTTCTCCTTGGGCCATATACTACGTACTGTATCGTAAATTGAGGTGGCAAGATAGTAAAAAGCGAGCGGGAATAAAACCTAGTTAGTCATCCTTATCCTGCATATTTTTTATCAGTACCACTGGCCTATTTTTCGATTTTGCAAATTAAAAATCGAACTACCCCTGTATTCAATCCCATTGTGTCGGTGCTTCATGACCACCCCACAGCCATTGATCTTACATCGTTTGGTCCCTGGCACCTTCATGGTTATCCCTGCTTGCAACGAATACATCACTTGATCCATTGGAAAGGGGGAAAAATCGGAAGAACCATTTACAAAAGAACGCTGCATGTATTTCCCTTTTACAAAAATAGATGCATACTCAGAAAGCTGATATCCAACGCGGATCACCCCAGCATAGGTAAATTGATTGGATAAGCTGCTTAATTTAGCTTGGTAAGTAGTGGCCAACTGCTGCTTATTTTGAATCAGGTTCAATCGGCCTACCTCGCCTTCTACACTGACGGTCCATGGATAGTTTTGACGAATGCGTTGATTATATTCCCGCTGCATCCGCATCTTCAAATCTGGGTTTGCTTGGTTAAATCTCTTGTATTTTTGTTTAAGTAAAAATCTACGCCGTGTAGCATCGAACAACACTAATCCTAGGGAAGCATAGTAATTTGTGGCTTGAATACTTGTGCCTTGAAGTGCAAACTGATACCCATTTCCTTCAAAAGGAGCTAAACGAGTGGATTCCCACCCATAGCCTGCACCTAGTGTGAGAAGATTTAGAACATTCATTCGCACACCCACCTCAATCGTGGGTAGAATTACTTGTTTCACCTGTAACGACAAGGTATCCGGCAAGGGAAAATACTCATAGTCTGCGTTTTGATAGTGCGTGATGGGATACACTTGACCATCTCCTTTGTAAAAACTAGTATTCATCGCGTAGTATGCGCCCCCAGACGCAACCTGAAAAGAAAAAAGTTCTTGAATAGATCGAAATGCATTCCCTACCTTCGATTCACTTTTTAGTGGTCTAGCTTTACGAGTAATTCCAAAAATATCCTCCTCCTGACAAAAAGACTGGAACACCAGTCCAAAAAAAACAACCATAAAAAGGATACCTCTTAATTTCAACATGATGAATTAACGCAGAATTTTAAATTTTGGTGCTCTTAATTCGCTGAGTTTACCTGTCAATTTAAAATTTATTGATTATCCGCAACCTTACCCGTAGCTAAAAATTTATTTGAATTTCCTTGGAAAATCGTCGATAAACATCAGTTCACAGACCACAGCTCTTTAAAATCAACTACAAACTTTATTTTTCTTTGGTTACTGTTTACCTAGCGGACAATCAGAAAATTTAACTAGCTATTAAACACTATAAAGTGGTTTTGATCACTTTCCAATCCCTTTGAAATTTAAACAGAAATGGACTTCAGCGAAGCGATGGTAGCAAGGGGATCGGATGCACCAAACACAAAACTACCAGCCACCAAGATATCTGCTCCCGCTTCCACCAAGCGTCTCGCGTTTTGATCGCTTACTCCACCATCCACTTCAATCAAAGCATTACTTCCTGTTTGGAGCAATAGTTTTTTCAAATTGGCCACCTTGGAATAGGTATGTTCGATAAATTTCTGTCCACCAAATCCAGGATTCACCGACATCAGACAAACTAAATCGATCTCTTCCAAAATCTCACTAAGTAATTCAATTGGGCTGTGCGGATTTATAGCAACCCCCGCTTTCACACCTAAGCGCTTAATTTCTTGAAGCGTTCGATGCAAATGGGTGCATGCCTCCACGTGGACCGTGAGCACTGCTGCTCCTGCATTTACAAAATCCTCTAAATACAATTCGGGATTAACGATCATTAAATGTACATCCAAAGGCTTGGTAGCATGGCGATGAATGGCTTCTGTCACAGGAAGACCAAAAGAAATATTGGGAACAAAAATCCCATCCATTACATCCACATGGATGTAATCCGCAGCGGATGCATTGAGCATCTCCACCTCTTTTTGAAGGTTGGCAAAATCTGCTGCTAGTATGGAAGGTGCTATTTGTGGCATAACTGGTTCGATGAAAATTGTAGTTAAAGTAAGGGATTTATCCGATTTTAAACCAAGTATCATTGCAGATTATCCAAGCTAGCAAACTTAATCACTTCAAGGTAACTACTTATCGTTTGATCAATTTCTTTGTTACAATTTCATTGCTATCTGAAGCTTGAATGAGGTAGATCCCGGTAGCAAGTACTGGCAAATCAATTTGGTAAGGAACATTGCTAGATTGTCTTTCGGCCATTTTTTCAAAAATTAGTCTACCTAATCCATCCCTAAGTTGGAAAAATAATCGAGTATCATTCCCCACTTGAATAAATAAATTAGTAGAAATAATGGGGTTTGGATAGATCAAAGTACCATTCACTTCTTCTTCCGTTACACCCAAAAGTGCTCCATACAATGCCTCCCTAAAATTTGGAATACCATAGCCCAAATTTTGGTCAGGAGAAGTATACTGACTTCCACTTTGAAACAGGTTGTTCAACAATTCCTCTTTTGTCCAATCCGGTCGAGCTTCCCATAATCCTGCTGCAAGCGCAGTGATTTGAGGGGCAGAAAAGGAAGTTCCTGATACCGCAACTACTTGCCCTGAAGGACGAATTACGACTGCATTCTGTCCAAAAGCAGCTAGCTCCGGTTTGGTACGCCCATCCGCTGTAGGTCCACGGGAACTAAAAGCAGCAACTGCAGCGGTCGAAGTGACAGCCCCTACCGACAAAATACCCGCGGCATCAGCAGGAGCTACTAAACTACTCCCACCAGCCGACCCATAATTCCCTACACTGGTTACTACTAAAATTCCTTTTTTTCCGGCGATGGTAGCTCCTCGTGAAATAAAGGTTGTTTTACCATCTAACTGGGAATTGGAATAAGTCAAACTTGGTTCATCAAAATCCAAGTAGCCCAAAGAACTATTGATAATATCTACTCCCAAACTATCTGCATATTCAGCAGCCCGAACCCAGTTGAATTCTTCAATGGGATATTCGGAAGTCACATCTTCTGTGGTAGCCAAAATGATTTTTGCTCCATAAGCTCCCGATACCAGGGAACCCGGTTGGTAGGCCAAAATTAATGAGGCAACTTGCGTTCCGTGTTCATGATCCCGAAAAACCCCTTTAATCCAAGGTCGAACGACATTTAGCTGTCCAACAAGCTGCTTGTTTTTAAACACAGGCGCAAAAGCTGAAATTGTATCCATCCCTGGAAAGCCAGAATCAAAAATGGCAATGGTTCTATTTTTGCCAGTAAACCCAGCCTGATGCATTTTCTCAATTCCAAGCAAGTGATTTTGAAAATCATACGCTTCTGCCTGTCGATAGTTTTCTTCTATCTCCCATTTAGAAAAACTATCTACCTCCCATGGATTTAAGATTTGGCTAAACTGCCTATTCCCCTCCTTTGGAATAAAACCCTTGGCTATCCAGTTTACTTTTTCAACATATGGCAAGGCTTCCATCCATTTCTTTCCAGTGGTATCTGCCACTACTACCGCTGCATTGAGCCATTTACTTGAATAAAGCAGTTCCACAATCGCAGGACGAATGCCTTGGAGGTACGAAGCTGCTACAGGCAAGTCCAAACTATCTAGGGCCAGTTTTTCCCGATCCCTTCGTTGAAGTGCTTTGCTGGTCAAAAATTGGCTTGGATTGGCTAAGGAGAATTCTTGCTGGGGCTTGTATTTGAAAAAAACAGCATAGCGATCTTGAGCCATCCCCACCTGGGAACCCAAGAAGGTAAGTACAAACAGTAAAAAATAGCGTAAAAAGGGCCTTCTTAACATAGGTTTACTACTTGAAAAGCTCAGAAGCGATTCGAAGATACCAAATCTAAAATAGTTATGCATGATGATACGAACCAGAAATAAGGCTTGACTATTCCTTAAAGCAGAAAATCGTGTTGTATCACCCATGGAAAATAAAGCTTGGGAAAAATACTTGGGGAGAATTACAGGCTTCCTTACCTTCGCAGGATCAAACTAGAACCGACATGGCCCTGAAGACAAAAGTAAAAATCAATCGAATTACCAACCTGACAGATGCGCGCTATTGCTCTGGAATGTATGTAGATATCTTGGGATTTTCTTTAGAAGAAGGAGCTCCAAACTATATTTCCCCAATACAATTTCAAGAAATCACAGGATGGATAGCCGGAATAGACTTTGCAGCAGAGTTTACGGATTCAGATGCCTATACCATCGAAAGGCGGTTAGCAGATTATCCAAGTATAAGTTGGATTGAATCAATAGATCTAGACACACTAATTCAACTCAAATCACTTGGCAAGGGATTGATTTATCGCTTAGATTATCAGGCTATTGACTCATTTTTACCCCGGCTTTCCCTTCTAAACGATCATCAAATTACCTTACACTTAACTTCAACAAATAAGCTACTAACTATTGATAATAAGGATTTTATAGAAAATTTAGCAAGTAAAGTAACCCTACTTTTAGGATATGGAATTACCTCTGAAAACGCGTCCTCACTCGCTACAATTCCTGGACTAGTTGGATTTGCCTTAGACGGTGGAGATGAAATCAAACCGGGACTCCGTGACTTTGATCAACTCGGTAGCATTCTTGAAAAATTGGAAGTAGCCGATTGAAAAAAATTTAAGCAAACAAAATTAAATCGCCCACTAGCCTACTCCTCAACTATCCCATAAATCTGTCAAACGATACGGGCTTTTGGAACCAGTAAAGAAACTACCATCCACAAATCGATGCTTCGTCCCAATTGCCTTGAGCTTTTCGAGGTCTTCGCTATCTAAAAGCAAATTGGCAGCAGCAAAATTTTCACGAATTCGCATTTCATTGATTGACTTTGGGATTACTGCAATTTCTCTAGCAATAGACCACGCAATTAGGACTTGACCTAGCGTCACCCCATGTTTCTCCGCAATCAATTTTACAACCCCATCTTCCAATAGCTTGGGATCTTGATCGTGCTTTTCAGACCGAGAATCTGGAGATCCCAAAGGAGAGTAGGCCGTTACTAGGAGCTCATTTTTCGTACAAAAAGAAACCAAGTGCTCTTGAGGTAAATAAGGATGCAATTCTATTTGATTCATCTCAGGACGCTGCCCTCCTACTGCAAAAAGTTCGGTTAGCTTTGCTTGATTAAAATTTGATACCCCTATATGCTTGGCAAACCCACTTTCCTTTTGATCCTGCATCGCTTCCCAAGTTTGACTTAAAGGCACATCCTGATAGGTGTAGTATTCTTCCCGCTGGGTAGCAAAACCCACCCCTGCCTTGTATGCAATCGGCCAGTGGACCAAATAAAGGTCTACGTAATCCAAGCGTAAATCATCCAGTGTTTTTTCTAAGGCCGGCCGAACATCTTCAAATCGATGTGCATTGTTCCAAAGTTTGGAGGTCACAAAAAGTTCACCTCGTCTGACTAGCCCTTCTGCCAATGCGTCTGCGATGCCCTGACCGACTTCACGTTCGTTCTGATAAATTGCTGCGCAGTCCAAATGACGATATCCAGCTTGAATCGCCCAATAAACTGCTTTTCGAACTTCCCCTGGTTTGCTTTTCCAAGTACCTAGTCCAAGAATAGGTAGCTGATCTCCATTTTTGAAAGTTAATTTTTTCATGGTTTTAAAAATTTGTTGGTCTATGACGTAGGAATTACTAAAAATCAAGGTTAAAGTTCAGCTTTTTTTTCAAGATATTTTTGAAAACGATTCATCACCCAGAGGTGTAATCGTGCTTGGGTATTGACATAAATAAACCAAGGCAAGCGCGGGGCAAATTCATGAATCGCAGAAATAATGTACTTACTCTGTAAAACTTCTCTGAATTCAAGCCATCCGTAATCGAATCGCTTGACTAACCAGCCGCCTGTTATATAAAATAGCTGTCGCTGGCTATCGCTTCGATCGGGTACATGCGTCAATTCCAGCATGGGTTTTTTGCCCCATAACAAATGAAAACCCAGAACACTATTCCCTTGAAGCCTTCCTCTAATGATATATCGAAAGAAAGATGGAAGCCAAAGTGCATACCGATAAGCAACCCAAATTGCATCGTGCTTTCCCAAGTTGGGCATCCTTTGTAAAGACCTAACTGTATTTTTCAAGCCTTTCGAATAGTTGAAAACAGGTAATTTTGGTCTTTCTTGGACATTCAATGCCAATTTGGCTGCATCTTCGTAGGAAAGGTAATCGATTTCCTTTTCGGTAAATGCATAGTTCGGATTGACAACCATCGTATGTTTTAAACTTTCGACCAAAGGAGATACTAGCTGAGGGGGAGTTTTTCCAAAAAGACCTACCCAAAACTTAGAAAATCCTAATGAAAATACTGGAACAGAAAAAATAAGTCTTCTTTTTCCCATCACCTTGGACGTGCGGATGAGCATATCACGGTAACTCATCACCTCAGGACTTCCAATCTCAAAAATTCGTTCATATGCATTAGCATTGCCAATACAACTATCTAAAATTTCCAAAGTATTGCTCAAAGCGATCGGCTGGGTCAACGAGTTGGTCCATTTTGGACACATCAGCACTGGTAAATGCTCAACCAAATTCTTGATCATATCAAAGCTTGATCCCCCAGGCCCAACGATGATAGAAGCGCGGATTGCCGTCAGTCTAGCAGTTCTTGAACCGAGGGTTTGTTCCACTTCTAGACGGCTTTTTAAGTGCCGCGAAAGATGTTCTTCGGGTTCATCTGGAATTAATCCTCCCAAATAGATGATTTGTTTTATTCCTGCAATTTCAGCTGCACGACTAAAATTGTCCGCTAGAATCAGATCCGTATCTTCAAAAGTTCCCTGATTGAGTCGCGTAGAGGCACTCATGGAATGTACTAGGTAAATGGCTACATCTACACCTTGAAGGGCCTCAGCGGTAGAGGTAATTGAATACAACTCTACCTGCCTCCATTCCACATCTGAATAAGGGTTGGAAATTACCTTGCCTCGACTCAAGCCAATTACTTGGTACTTTTCCTTGTATTGCTCTATAAACCAACTTCCAATATAGCCTCCAGCCCCTGCTAGGGCAACTGTAAGCTTTGAGGATGAGGTGGCTGAATTGGTCATCAAACAGAAGGAGTTTCCAAATGACAACTGCTTTAGACCAACTAAGGTTTAATTCCCCTTTCTAGCTAATCGGAGCGCTTGAGTAGTCGTGTAATACTTAGTCAACATATTGGGTACTTCCCAACTAGGAAGTGTACCACTTTGCAAATAATCTAAGTAACGCGCTGTAACCTGTGCGAAATGAGCTTCATGACCTGTATGGTACTGAGCAGGAATTAGCACTTTGAATTCTCCTGTGGGCAGTAATTGAAGATCAAGGCCAGGATAGCGGGTAGCTAGTGTTTCTGTAAGTGCTTTTTTCAACTCTTCAGGTGTGGACCCCAGCAGTTGCACGTATAATACAGGTTTAAATCCTTCAGCTTCACCTTGCCGAATAATCAAATTTGCCTTGGTACCACGCATAAGACTAAAATGAGTATCTCCGGTACCTTCAGGAGCTTGAAAATTCCATATCACACTTACCTTGGCATGCTTTCCACGTAAGGAATAACTAAATTCCCCATTGCTCATCACTTCTAGCTTATCTCCTACTTTGTATTTTTTTAATTCTTGGGTCAGTTGTGGCTTTTGGGTAACACGCTGAAATTCTTCTAAAGAAAGTCCTGTAGCCCAAATTTTTGAGTCGTAAACCTGCACCTCAGTAGTGTCTAAAATTTGCTCTGGAAATGCCTCCCATTGAATCAAATCAACCAAGTGTGTGGTCACATCCACAATACCCGTTCCTTCCTTCTCAATATCAAAGAACCAATCTGGTCGTACAAGTGGAACTCCAGAAACTTCTTTGAAGAAATGATGAACCGATTCTTTGGTGATCGCGGGTTGGCTTGGAGATCCATCCTCTAACTCACCAAAAACCGAAGGTATGGTTGACAATTCTCGCTGAAGTAAGGTGGTAATCTCAAATCGCTCAGTCATAATATCGTAAAGCAATACCTGCTTATCCTCAGCTATTTGGAAAGCCTTTTTTAATTTTTGAAATCCTTCCGCATCAATGACCAAAGGTTTATCTGCATACACATGTATTCCCTGCCCAAGTGCCGATAAAATGTATTCTATCTTTTTATCATTTTTACCTGCTACCATCATCACATTTCCAGGACGCTCTTCCAACATTTTTTGAAGGTAATCCTCTCCTTCATATACATTGAGTTTCCAGTTAGTAGGTCCTTCATTGCGCTCGTTGTAGGAGGTAATTCGAGCCAAGTGATCTTGAAGCTCTTGTCCTTTGGGAGCATAGATATACAGGGAAGAGTCTACAGAAGGATAGCTGGATTTATGTACCAACCCAGCATGAAAATGACCTGGATCTAAGGTCATGAATGTAAACATACTTGCTTTTTTTGAGGGTAGTTGCTCTATTTTTTGAGGGGAACAGGCAAGCACACTGAGCAGGCAGCAGAACCCTAATCTACGGAATATTAAATTCATCTTCTTAGGAAATAGAACTCATCAACTTACTGGAAGCAAACACCTTATCAGTTCCCCAAGGTCCTCGTTGTGTTCTACTGAGGTACGTATTGGCTTCCGCATCACCCACAAATTCCTCTCGAGTTGGATCCCAATTTAATTTTCGCCCGAGTTTCATAGCAATGTGGCTAAGGAGACAAACCGAACAAGCACGGTGACCAATTTCAACCGGAGATAGTAATTCGGCATTCCCTTGAATGGCTTCCAACCAATTGCCATGGTGGGAAGAACTTTTGGTGAACTTGATTTCATTTTCTCCGATGAGCGACAACAACAATTTGGGATCCGAGGCATCTAAGGCCTTTGCATTATTCCCTTGAGCCACTGGATCGGATGTGGAGGCCACATAACTTCCTCTAGATACCCATATCCACCCTTCTGTCCCTTCATAACGAATGCCATTGGGGTAATTTCCAGAACAATACATATCGACCCCATTGGCATACGTAGCTTTAACCATGAAGTCCCCATGTACATTCCAAAAACCAGCTCTTGGGAATTCTGCTACTGCCTCTATGCTTGTTGGACCAGTAAATTCAGTATCCATCCCCCAGGCTGCTGAATCAAAGTGATGTTGTCCCCAACCTGTAATCATTCCCGCACCATAATTTTCATGGCGCAACCATCCCGGTCGGCTAAAATCTTGCTGGGGGTGTACCCCAATTTCAGAATAGGGCATTTCTGGAGTGGAGCCCAACCACATATCAAAATTTAAATTGGCAGGAATGGGCATGGCTGGGGCATCTGGTCCTGGAGGGTCTCCAGGTAGACCTACCCGAACCGTGTGCAGAGTTCCAATTCTCCCATTTCGAACTAGCTCAGCAGCTAACCTAAACTGTTCACTTGAGCGTTGTTGCGTTCCTAATTGCAATTTTACACCCGTTTTTTCAACTACCTGCACCAACTGTCTACCTTCCTTAATGGTGAGTGAAGTTGGCTTTTGTAAATAGACGTGCTTTCCTGCCAAGGCTGCCTCCATTGCAGGTTGCGAGTGCCAATGGTCTGGTGTAGAAATGACTACTGCATCAATTTCCTTATTCTGTAATAAATCCCTGTAATCGGTATAGGTCTTCACATCTAAATAGGGAGATCCCATCTTTTTTGAATAATGGTCCTCAATAAATTTTTTCCCTAATTCTACACGATTGCTATCCAAATCTGCCGCTGCAATTACTCGAGCTTGCGCATGTCTAAATACTCCAGGTAAATCGTGATCCCTTGCAATTCGGCCACAGCCTATTTGCCCAACTTGAATTTGGTTGGATGGGGCATTTTTTCCAAATACGGAAGCAGGAACAAGGGTAGGAATCCCAAATGCTGCCGTTGCTAAAGCTGATTTTTTAATAAAATTTCTTCTTTTCATGGGTTTATTATTTGACAAAAGATTTCCAATAAGATTCTGCTTCTTGCACGCTTAACTCTCCATCAAAAACAATTAATCGGTAAGTTAGGCTGTACCGCTGATTGGGGAGGATTTCCCAAGACTGGTGCCGAATTGGACAAAATTCGATAAAAACATTTCCTTTACCGTTGTATTGTCCTACCGGCCAAACCCGAAGTGGCTCGGGATGTGCTTGGTTGGTGTTGTGACTTAAAAATAAAATTCCGCTCTTTCCTGAGGCATGTTCTGATTGTCCTGTGACCATAATCCAACGCGCATTTGTTCCATCAGCCAGTGCCCTATCCTTTCCCTCTGAAGTAAGGATGGTACTATTGGCATCTCCCCAAACTTCCGTTGCGCGAAACCCTATTCCTCCACCATAACGGTAGTCGTCTAAAAGTATTCCTCCTGGATTATTCGTTTGGATGGTAGTGGTGTAGTCTACCATATAACGTCCATTGGCTGCAGGCTTAACTTTTATACGAAGGTCCTCTGCAAGTGCAATTTGCTCTTTTTCGGGGGCCTTTAAGTCGTAATGATTTTGCCTTACCGTCAGTTCTGCTGCTCCACCCGCTTGTTTTTTGGACAAAATATGGGAGAACTCTACACGACCTTTTTCGTCCCCCAAATTCCAAAAATCTACTTCTCGACCACTGACAGTAGCTCGGGTCCAGGGGCCCCAAATGCCGTAATGGTGGTAGTGATCAGAAGGCTGAATTCTACTTAAGACCACACCGCTTGGAGATTTTATAGGATGTATAAATCCCGATTTACTAAAAGCTTCTTTAATTCCTGCAGGAACAGGTTCCTTCACCATTTGATAAGTGAGGATTGGTGACCCATCCAAAAGAAAGTCAATTCCTTTAGCCGATTCGCGCATGGCTACCTGCTGTGCAAAAGAATTAATTAAACTAGCTAAGGATAAAAATAAAATTAGGACATTCCTTTTGAGACACATGATAAATTTTGGTTATTCGTTAATCAGCAATGAATATAGATTTAAATTACGTTTAATGTCAACCCTTCTTACTAAAACGATGAAGAAAAACTTTTTCCTGAACGCCTGCTTCATGCTGGTAGCTTTTGCCACTTTTGGCCAAAATCTTCCTGTGATCCCCGTTAATTCAGCGTGGATTCAAAAAATTGAATCCTTGGCACCACAGCAAACTCGCTTTCCAAGTTCTGGAACCAAGAAAGTCCTTCTTTTTTCCCTGCATACTGGTTTTGAGCATTGGGTGATCCCTCACACAGATGAGGTAATTAAGGTGTTGGGAACTAAATCCAAACAATTTGAGGTCGTTGCTAGCAAAGATATCCATCAATTTGAAAAAGAATCACTCGGCCAATACGATGCCATTGTGCTCAACAACACTTGTTCAAAACCGGACCATCGGAATTTATTTTGGGATCAACTACGTCTAGAATCAGCAGCAGACTCTGCAGAAATAATGCTCAAAGCCCAAGAATTAGAAACTAACTTAAGTGAGTTTGTGCAGCAGGGTGGAGGACTTCTAGTACTTCATGGTGCAGTAACCCTACTCAATAATTCAAGTCAATTCAGCTCCCTTTTGGGGGCAAGTTTTGACTACCACCCCAAGCAGCAAGAAATTCAAGTGGAGCTAGTCAACCCAAATCACCCCTTAGTTGCGGCATTTTCAGGAAACTCATTTAACCATGTAGACGAACCTTATTTTTATAAAAGCGCCTATTCTGAATTGGATTTTACACCCTTACTTTATTTTGACAATGCTAAAATCCAAGGACAACGAAAAAACCAAGAATTGACCGAAGGAAGAACCTATGTTTCTTGGATTCGACCTGAAGGAAAGGGAAAGGTGATGTATATCTCCCCTTCTCACAATGCGCAGAGTTTTGAAAATCCTGCCCTACTTCAATTTATGTTGGATGGACTTCAATATGTGGTTGGAGAGGTTAACTGCGATGAAACACCCCTATTAAATCGGTAAAATCTTACTTTGTTTCTTTCAATGGATATGTTTCGCAGTAGAATGTCCTTGAAAAGGTTGATTAGACAGAAACAACCCTTTTTTTCTTTGGAATTTGGAAGCAGATTTCTGCTTTGCCATTGCTTAAAATTTCACCAACTTTAACCATGGAAAACGACAGTCTTGAGTCATTGCAACTTTTTCTAGAGGACCCTATCTACTTACTGCCCTCAGACCGATTGAAACTACTGGAAGAATTAGGTAACGAACCTTCTCAAAATTTCTTCATCTCACCTGATGCCAAACAAAAAGAAGGAGCTGAACCAACTATACATGTAGCTACTGAAGAACTCGACGAACTCAAAAACATCAATACCACCCCCATACCAGTTCAGGGAGGTTTTTCAAAAGGGATATTAATTGTTCATGAGGAATCAACCTTATCTCCTGAGGTGATGGATATGTTGGTCAAAATGTTGAATGCTTGCGGATATTCCATGTCGGAGGTAGGCTTAGTTGGCTCAGAAATTCTGGCAACTAGAAATATGGAAGATTTTCAAAATTTGAATGGGCATGTGGTCCTAAAATTTGGGAGAATCAAACATCCCATTCAACAACTCCCCTTCTCCTTGTATGAAATTCATGTAGAAGGTGAAACAGAATACCTCTTTGCAGATGCACTTAGCACCATTGCGGAGGATAAAGTCTTAAAAAGACAACTTTGGGGAGCACTACAACTCCTTTTTAACCTAAGTTCTTGAGTAAAATGAATGCGAAACAACTACTATGGGCCAAACGATTCAAATGGATAAGTTTGGCAGAAGGCCTCTCATTTATTCTGCTCTTAGGGATTGCAATGCCTTTAAAATATGGATTGGATATGCCTTTAGCTGTGAAATACTTAGGATGGCTTCACGGACTACTTTTTGTGGGGTATGGGTATGTGGTATTCCCTACAGCTAGGCACCTTAAGTGGAGTTTTGGCCGAACTTTTTTCGCCCTTGCGGCTTCTGTTTTACCTTTTGGTCCCTTCCTATTTGATCGTAATTTGAAAAAAAGCCAACAAACCAAATTTTAAGATGGCACTGATCAGTAAAAAAAAGATCATCTATCCAATTGGTTCTGGCCTTAGAACTTACCTCACCAACTACGGCAGAGAGGTAGATATTCCAATTCATTACCACGAGCTACTTCGCTATTCTAATTCCATTGCGCTATACGACTCCAAGGAACAAGATACGTATTGGGAAACTGTATTTTACGAACAAAGTGACCGGGAAGAGATCCATCAAAACGTAAAAAAGATCTACGCACTACTCAAGGCAGGTGGGGACATGTCGGTAATGGATCACCTTTACATCGACCGAATTGACCTTTGTGTTTATGGAAATACGCAACCTTTCCGTGTACGAATGGTGAATCGAATCAACGATAACTTCGACTATTTCTACATCAAAAATGCGGATGCCTCACGTGTGTATGGTCTTGAATTAGAAGATTTGCTTTCTCCAAATAGAATTAGCTACCTAGTTCATAAGAACACACTTATCGAAGAGCATATTGCGGGTATTCCAGGAGAAAAATTTATGCGGCTTCACATGGAAGACCCGAATTTAAATCCAATCCGCTTGGCCAAGGAATTTGTCAAATTCAACGAGCGTTGTTTTGTTCGATTATTAGGGGACATGCATTCCTCCAATTTTGTCATTGATGTAACTCCTGACTTTGAAGAAACGCACTACCGAATCCGGGCCATTGATTTTGATCAACAATCTTATGAAGGCAAAAAATCCATTTATCTTCCCCAGTATTTCAAGGAGAATAATGCGTTGATTCAGCTAGGAATGGAATACATCACCCCTGAATCTATGCGACAATACCAACGAGAAGAACGTGCACTCATTGCCACACGAGTCAAATCCTCCCACCTAGAATTAGAAGATATTTTACAGACGATGGAAAAAGACCAGCTTGCGCCAGCTACTAACGTGGATCAATTAAAAAACGAGCTTGCAAAACACTACCAAGTTGATTCGTTTTTGCAGTGTAAATCCATGGGGGAACTCTTGCGAAAAAGTCTATCCCTGGTGATCAAGTGATCCCAAAAAATATCCAATGAGCAAAAATTGTACACTATGAGAACCCAAAAAACTAATTTTGCCAATTTTCAATGGATAGATCTTGAAAAACCAAGCTCAACTGAATTGTCCACTATCATTGAGCCTTATGGATTGAGCCCACACCTCATCAAGGACCTAGTTCAGATTGGACACCTTCCAAAAATTGAAAAAGTGGGGGAGTTTAATTTTATGATTTTGCGTGCCTTTAGTGCTAATCCCAATGATAAACAAACTACCATACCTGAGTTAAGTAATAAGATAGGCTTCTTTTTTACTGGAGAAATTTTGGTAACCGTACACCAAAAATCCTTTGCTTTTTTACAGGAATTACCTGGTCATTATGAGAGTCCCGAAGAATTGATTTTAAAAATACTTGCGGAAATGATTGCTACATATGAAAGCCCCGCAAATTGGCTTTCTGAAGAAATGGACCAGTTTGAAGAAGATATATTCTTAAACAATGGAAATCGGTTTTCTGTCGAAAACCTATATTTCGCCAAGACTAAAGCAAGATCTTGTAAAAAAGTAATTCAACTCACACAAACCGTACTGAACCACTTCATAGTACATTCCAAAAATCAAACCCAACTCCAAGATGTAAAAGAAAGTGCTTCTAGTCTACTGCTTCAATTTGAAGATTTTTTAGAAGAAGCAAATTCACTTTTAAATACTTATTTGTCGAGTACTTCGCAGAAAACAAATGAGGTCATGAAGTTACTGACTATTTTTTCCGCCTTTTTTCTTCCCCTCACCTTTTTGGTCGGTGTCTATGGAATGAATTTTAAGTTTATGCCTGAATTGGGTTGGGAATATGGATATTTTCTCACTTGGGGTGCTATGTTCGGAATTTCAACACTAATTTTCTTTTGGTTTAAACGAAGGAAAATCATTTAAAGACAAACAACATCCCTTAAAAATCTCCAAAAAGAGGTTTTTTTCTTTAAGTAAAAATTAATGCACAAGGCGCCTTAGGTAGGCACCATAACCGCTTTTTCCTAGTTTGGCTGCCGCTTCAAGCAGTTTTTCCTTTCCAATAAACCCACTTCTATAAGCAACCTCTTCGATACATCCAATTTTCAATCCTTGCCGTTCTTCAATGACTTCCACAAATTGAGCCGCTTGAAGCAAAGATTGATGCGTACCAGTATCCAGCCATGCGGTACCCCGGTTGAGGATGGCTACTTGAAGTTGGCCTTTCTTGAGGTATTCATTATTTATATCAGTAATCTCTAATTCCCCACGAACACTAGGCTTGATATTTTTTGCTATTTCAACCACTTGATTATCGTAAAAATACAAGCCTGGTACAGCATAATTTGATTTAGGTTGAGTAGGCTTTTCTTCGATAGAAATCGCTTTTTGATTGACATCAAACTCTACCACTCCATAGCGTTCGGGATCATTGACATGGTAAGCAAATACCACTCCCCCATCCGGATTGGTGTTTTCTTGCAAGGTCTTGTACAAGCCAGAACCGTAAAAAATATTATCACCAAGCACCAAGGCTACTTTATCCTTTCCGATAAACTCTTCTCCGATGATAAAGGCTTGAGCCAATCCATCAGGGCTAGGTTGCACTGCATAGCTAATCTGACAGCCCACATGAGATCCATCTCCCAACAACTTTTGGAACGCAGCCGAATCTTCTGGAGTGGTAATGATGAGGATTTCCTGAATGCCCGCCATCATCAAGACAGACAGCGGATAGTAAATCATGGGTTTATCATAGACCGGCATGAGCTGCTTGCTCACGGCAATGGTAAGGGGGTACAAACGTGTTCCTGAGCCTCCTGCTAAAATGATTCCTTTCATACTAACTAAAAATGTTAAACTTGAATACGCAAAAGTAAGGTCCAATCTAGATTAAAAAAATCAATCATGCGAATACTGCTCATTTCCTTGGGAACTCAGGGCGATATCGAGCCTTTTTTATCCCAAGCAGCTTTGCTAGAAGCGGAAGGTCATGAAATCCATTGTCTTTTTCCAGAGCAATTTAGAACGCTAGTTATTGAATTGGGTTATGGCTTCTCGGGTTTTGATGCGAGATTTCTAGAATTGCTTACCTCGGATTTTGGAAAGGCCTTTTTAGGAGGAGAAGGGAGTTTTTTAGAAAAAGGGAGAAACTTTTTTAAACTCATTAAAGCATCCTTCAAGCTGCAAGCAACCCTAATCAATCAACAGAAGCAGGTATTGTTTGAGGTAGATCCAGATAGAGTATTCTTTCATCCCAAGGCTGTTTATTGCCTGCTTGCTGCCTTCACTGCTCCAACAAAATTTATCCAATTAAGCCCTTTACCCTGCATTCTTCACGCGCATCAAGATTTTCCTCACCTTGGCTTATCCAAATTCAAGCCCTTCAATTCAAAATGGAATATTTTAAGTTATCGAATTATTCAACAGATAAAATACCTGGCCATTTGGAAATATCTCAAACCACATAGATCTGATTTTTCAGAATTATCGATCAGTAAAAAATCACTTGCAGCATTTGAATGCAATGGAATGACCACCTGGTACCAGATCTCTCCTACATTATTTCCCAAACCAACTTATTGGCCAGAAAATGCTTTGGTAACAGGTTATATAACCCGAAACCAAAAACAGGACTATATACCTGATTATGAATTAGTTGACTGGTTAAAAAAATACCCCAAGGCCATCCTACTAACCTTTGGATCGATGGTAAATCATCACCCAGAGCAAATTTCTGAGGTTATTTTGAATACCTTAGAGAAACATCAGATTCCAACGATTGTCAACTTGTCTTGGGGAGGATTGGTGAGGACCAAAACTAGCTCTGACCTTTTCTTTTTCGTCGAAAAAATCCCTTATGACTGGATTCTCCCTCAACTCTATGGAATCATCCATCATGGAGGATCTGGCACCACGCACAGTGCTGCAAAAGCAGGCAATGTCCAATTGCTTGTTCCTCATATCATGGATCAGTATTTTTGGAATCGTTTGGTAGCAAACTTGGGTTTGGGTCCTCTTGGGATTCCCATTTCAAACCTAAAACCAAAGTCCTTTGAAAAAGTGGTCTTAGAATTTTGGAATAGGAAAGAATTTAAAAAGAAAGCAGCAGAAATAGCCTTAAAAATTGAACATGAACATTAAACAATTTTCGATTTGGTTGAATTCCCATCAATCAAACTGCCTCATTTTGATTTTTCTGAGCATTGGTTCACTACTTTCTTGTACAACGAAATCAGTTCCTTCATTTCAAGAAAATAATTTGGAACAATTCCGCCCCAGCTACCATTTCTCTCCTGCCAAAGGGTGGATGAATGACCCAAATGGACTGGTTTACCTAGATGGAGAATACCACTTATTTTTCCAGCATTACCCAGATAGCACGGTTTGGGGCCCCATGCATTGGGGACATGCGGTGTCCAAAGATTTGATTACTTGGGAAGAGTTACCCATCGCCCTATTTCCAGATAGTCTCGGATATATCTTTTCAGGCAGTGCCGTCTACGACGAAAAAAACAGTTCTGGCCTAGGCAGTACAACAAATCCTCCTCTTGTAGCACTTTATACCTACCACAACCTCAAAGGAGAAAAAGCGGGGACAATCGATTTTCAAACGCAAGGCCTCGCCTATTCGGTAGACAAAGGACGGAGCTGGAGGAAGTACGAAGGGAACCCTGTGCTTGACAATCCAGGAATTCGTGACTTCCGCGACCCTAAAGTTACCCAAGTCACCACAGCAGACGGCAATACCACTTGGGTGATGACACTTGCTGCGCGCGATCAAGTGCAATTTTACCAGTCTGCCAACTTGAAGGATTGGTCCCTACTTGGCGAATTTGGGCAGGGTATTGGTGCACATGGTGGCGTTTGGGAATGTCCAGACTTACTATCGATGAAGGCTCCAGATGGAAGTCAAAAATGGGTATTGCTTGTTAGCATTAATCCAGGAGGACCACAAAAAGGGTCGGCAACACAATACTTCATTGGGGACTTCAAGCAAGGTGTATTTACACCAGACGACACCATGATCCGATGGTTGGATTATGGTCCCGACAACTATGCTGGGGTGACCTGGGCCAATTTACCTAGTACGCAAAACCGCACGCTTTTTATTGGCTGGATGAGCAACTGGCTATATGCGCAAGTAGTTCCTACACCTACCTGGAGGTCAGCGCTCACGCTTCCGCGGGAACTCCTTCTTTTCGATGTGGACGGCACACTTTTGCTAAAATCGGCACCTGCCAAGGAGCTAGAAAAGCTGAGAGTCAAGAGCTACGACCTGTCAGGAAAGGAATCCTTGTTGCCTAGTACTGCAGTAGAGATTTTGGCTGAAGTCACTAGAGACGATAACTTTTCTATGATGCTGTCCAACGAACTGGGAGAAGAAGTTATCATTAGCAAAGAAATGGGGCTGGTTACTGTTGATCGAAGAAAAGCAGGAAAGGCATCCTTTCATCCGGATTTTGCGGCAGCACATGCGGCTCCAATGTCTTGGGAGGCAAAGACACTACGAATATTTTTGGATGGTTCATCCTTGGAGCTTTTTGTTAATGAGGGTGAACTCGTAATCACCTCGCTCCTATTTCCAAGCTCACCGTGGAAGAAGTTAACGGTACAGCAAGGTTTGGGCGGAATTGAAATTTTTGATTTAACTAAGTAAAATTCCCCAAAGCATAGCGTCGATCGCATCTGTCAAGAATTTTAAAAGTGTTTGATTTTTACTTCTTAGTTAGTTTAAGGAGTAAAAAATCAAGGGATACACTATAGAAAAGTGATTTTTTAGATTCATCCAACACGATTTTTTGGCTGGTACAAAAAAATAACACTATTGGGCCTACTAATTAAACAGTGTTCAATTATATTTGACTATTCAAATTACGCCATGGGTATTGCTGAACGAAAAGAACGAGATAAGGAAGAATTACGCGAGCGCATACTGATTGCTGCTAAGGCCCTATTCCTTGAAAAAGGAGTGGAAAAAACCTCTATCCGGAATATTGCCGACTTGATTGAATACAGTCCTGGAAGCATTTACCACTACTTCAAAGACAAAAACGAAATCTTTCATGCACTACACCAAGGAGGTTTTCAGCAATTGATGAGCCGCATGGAGGTACTGGCACCTGTGCAAAACCCCATGGAACGACTAAAAAAAATGGGGGCCATCTACGTGGAGTTTGCCTTGCAAAATCCCGACATGTACGACTTGATGTTTATCAAAGAAGCTCCTATGGCTCACGTGTCGAGTTCCAACGATGAGGAATGGAAAGAAGGCTTCGGCACCTTCAACTTCCTACGTGCAACAATCAAAGAATGTATACAGGTAGGCCATTTCCAAAATCATGATGAAGAAGCCCTCTCCTTTCTGGTTTGGTCCACCGTACATGGCATGGTCTCCCTCCATATCCGCCGACGCTGTGAAGTGGTGTTGGCCCAACGCCAAAGCACCATTGTAAAAGACGGGTTAAACGAATTTTTCAGCATTCTAGATAGACTTTCGCAATGAAAAGTATGTTTCCGATTAAACATTCAAATAGGCCCATTCGAATCCTAATTCAAGGATTCTTCCTACTGATTGGCCTTCAAACAACTCCTATTCAGGCACAGCAGGTTTTGGATACCTATATCAAGGAGGGATTAGCAAACAACCTTGTACTCCAGGAGAAAAATGCAAGCCTGGAACAAAGCCTAGTGGCACTGAGAGACGCAAAAAGCTATTTCCTCCCATCAGTAGATTTTGGAGCAAGTTATACCTTGGCCGAAGGTGGCCGAACAATCGCCTTTCCTGTTGGCGACCTACTCAACCCCGTCTATTCGACGTTGAACAAGCTCACGGCTTCCAACAGTTTCCCTCAAATCGCCAACGTATCGGAGCAATTACTTCCTGACAACTTTTACGATACTCGCTTTCGAACTACCGTCCCAGTTCTCAATACAGACTTGATTTACCAAAATCAAATTCGGAAAGAACAAGTCAATTGGACCAATAACCAAGTTGAAATCTACCGCGCTTCGCTCATTCAAGACATCCGAGTAGCCTACTTCAACTTTTGTGCTGCCCATACTTCAATCGAAATCCTTACCAAAAGCCTACAACTGGTAGAACAAAACTTGAAAGACACTCGGTCTTTGGTGGAAAATGGAAAAAGACTTCCAGCGGCGGTGTTGCGGGCCGAAAGTGAACTCGAACAGGTAAAGTCACTACTTACCGAAGCTAAACTCAAAACAAACAATGCCGCGTACTACCTGAATTTCCTCGTCAATAGACCACTAGATCAGGAAGTCGCTTTTGAACAAATTCCACTCAATATCAGCCGGGTGGATCAACTGCTTCTTGAAGACCTAAATGCACAAAATCCAGAACTCAGAGCCATGCAAAGCATGGAAAGAATTCAAGAAACGGTACTTAAATCAGGAAAGAACTATTGGATCCCCAAGCTTTCAACCTACGCAGATCTGGGATCACAGGGATTTGACTGGAATTTCGATACGCAATCCAGGTACTTACTATGGGGATTAAACTTCAGCGTACCGGTTTTTCAAGGAGGAAGAAACCAAAACCAAATCCAACGGAATATGCTGGGCTTACAAGCTGTACAACGACAAAAAGAATTGGTGAACCAGAAATTGAACCTAAACCTTCAACTTCAACGGAATGAGGTAAAAACCTTACTCGCTGCACTTCAATCTGCTGAGAAGAAACTCGTATCAGCTACAGCTTACCTGAACCTAGTTGATAAAGCCTTTAAGGATGGAAGCCAATCTTTACTCGAATACATAGACGCAAGAAATCAATATACCCAAGCTGCGCTTCTTAAAAACATCAGTTCCTACAAACTACAGATGTCACTTGCACAGCTCGAACGTCAACTCACTACCGAAACCAACTAAGCCATGAAAAAGTACTATTCACTTATAACTGTACTATCAGTTCTTTTTCTGCTGGGATGCAGCAGCAATACACCTGCAGACACAAATACGCCTCAAACAGGTCAGGCCATTCCTGTGAGCCTTTTTCCGCTAAATGCTACTGCCATGACGTCGGACATTACTGCAAGTGGCACCTTTAGTACCAAAGACGAAACACTCCTATCCTTTAAACTGGGTGGAATTGTCGCCAAAGTACACGTGGAGGAAGGTGATGCTGTAAAATCTGGGCAAATCGTAGCCAGCCTAGATTTGACTGAGATTCAAGCTGGCGTTCGTCAATCCAAACTCGCCTACGAAAAAGCCTTAAGAGATCACCAGCGTGCGACTCGCCTCTATACAGACAGTGTGGCCACGCTGGAGCAGTTTGAAAACTCAAAAACAGCACTAGACATTGCTGAGCAACAATTAAATACGGCTAATTTCAACTTAGCCCAATCTCAAATCCGAGCAACAAAAAATGGATTTGTACTCAAAAAATTTGTTAACCCAGGACAGCTGGTGGCTTCAGGTACCCCAATCCTACAAATCAATGGCGCAGCTTCTGGTGCTTGGATCCTGAAAGTTACACTAAGCGATCAGCAATGGGCTGCCACACAAATCGGTGACTCGGCCGAAATCAATCCTGCTGCATCATCAAATTGGATTCCTGCCAAAGTAACCCAAAAAAGTCAATCAGCAGATCCCATTACCGGTACCTATTGGGTAGAACTCAGCCCAGCATCGGTTGCAGGGGTATCCCTCGCCTCAGGCATGTTTGGAAAAGCGCGCATTAAGCCTTCCCAAACAGTGCAGGGATGGGAAATACCATTTGAATCGGTATTGGATGCCAATGGAACCAGCGGATTTGTTTTTGTCGTAGACGGACAAAAAGCGAAGAAAGTTTCTGTTCAACTAGGCAAAATCACGCCTACTGCAATTCAGGTGGTGGCAGGTCTAGAAAATTACAGCAGCTTGATTGTATCTGGAAGTGCCTACTTAACGGATGGTTCCACTATTCAAGTGAAGAACTGATGAAAATCTCTGAATTCGCAGTAAAAAACTACCAGTTTACCCTCGTCATCTTTCTCATGACGGTGGTTCTTGGACTGACTACTTTTTTGAATATGCCCCGGAGTGAAGATCCGGTAATTGATGCGCCACAATTCCCCATAATAGTCATCTATCCTGGTGCAAGTCCTGAGGATTTGGAAGAATTGGTGGTGGATCCCCTGGAAAAAACAATCTATGCACTCGAAAACATCAAGCGCATTGAAACCGAGATCAAAGATGGGGCTGCTATTCTTAAGGTGGAATACCAATACAACGAGGATGTAGATGAAAAGTACCAAGAACTCGTACGGGAAGTCAATACCCTTCGACCCCAGCTGCCAGAAGAAATTTTTTCAATAGAAGTAAAGAAGGTTCGCCCTTCAGATGTCAACATCCTTCAAATCGCTTTAGTCAGCGAAAATGCTTCTCGTGAAACGCTAAAAACTGAGGCTGATCGCCTACAAAAAGATCTCGAGAGCATCTCAGAATTAAAGAATGTACGAATTCATGGCCTACCCGCCCAAGTTGTGAAAATTGAATTACAACTGGATAAAATTGCCAGCCTAAATATTCCTCTAGTAGCCCTCATAGGCAGCATTAAAAGTGAACTGAGCAATATTCCCGGAGGACAAGTCGATGCGGGCAACAAAACCTTCAATGTAAAGACAAGTGGGAACTACGGTTCAGCCGAAGAAATTGCCGAGACAGTGGTATACTCTCTGCAAGGAAGAAATATCCATTTAAAAGATGTAGCTATGATTCGTGATGACTTTGAGGCTTCCAAGTACATCACAAGACTCAATGGCTATCGAGCCATATTTGTCACTGCTGCCTTAAAAGAAGGCACCAACATCTCTAAAGTACAAGAAAAATACAGTCCCCTACTCGCCGCAAGCACTGAAAAGATGCCTGAAAACATCGATTTGATTGTTGCATTTGATCAGGCAGATTATGTCAATAGACGTCTGGGTGGATTGGGCATGGACTTTTTGATTGCGATTGCCTTGGTGTTTGTAACGTTACTACCCCTGGGAAATCGCGCGGCTATCATTGTCATGATTTCCATCCCTTTGTCATTGGCCATTGGGCTAATTCTGATGAATGCGCTGGGCTATGGACTAAATCAACTCAGCATTGTCGGATTGGTAGTAGCCCTAGGTTTATTGGTAGACGATAGTATCGTAGTGGTAGAAAACATCGAACGATGGATCCGGGATGGGTACAGCAAGAAAGAAGCTGCGCTAAAAGCCACCCAACAGATTTCAATTTCTGTGGTTGGATGTACGGTCACCTTAATTATTGCATTCCTTCCCTTGGTGTTCTTGCCAGAAAGCTCTGGTGATTTTGTCCGAAGCCTACCCATGTCAGTGATCACGAGCGTGCTCGCATCCTTGGTGGTTTCTCTCACCATCATTCCCTTTCTTTCTACCTGGCTGTTAAAGAACAAGGCCGAAGGTCATTCCAACAAGATATACGACCTTTTCCAAAGGGGAATTCATGCGAGTTATGCCCCTCTATTAGAAAAAGCATTGAAGAAGCCTGTTGCTACGCTTGTACTTGCTGGCACGATATTCTTCATCTCACTAGGTCTATTCCCTATAATCGGCTTTAGCCTCTTTCCTTCCTCGGAAAAACCACAGTTTCTGGTCAACATAACCACTCCACTTCAATCCAACTTGCCCAATACAGATACTGTGGTGAAGCAAGTAGAACAAGAGGTGGCCAAAATCCCGGAATTACAAAACTTCGCTACCAACGTGGGCAAAGGCAATCCGCGCATCTACTACAATGAAATTCCTGAAAACGAGCGTAGCGATTACGGTCAACTCTTTGTGCAACTGGAGCCTGAGACTTCTGCTCCGCGAAAATTAGAGATTATCCAATCACTAAAAACCAATTTCGCGAATATTATCGGTGCAAAAGTGGAGGTCAAAAATTTTGAACAGGGGCCACCAGTTACTGCTCCCATTGAAATCAGGCTAGCCGGTGAAAATTTGGACACGCTACGTAACCTAGCAAAAAAGGTAGAAGACCTGCTCAACCAAACAAAGGGGACGATTTATGTCAACAATCCGGTAGCCAACTTAAAAACTGACATTCGCGTGTCTATTCAAAAAGAAAAAGCACGGCAGTTGGGCATTGCTACTTCAGAGATAGATCAAACCGTTCGATTGGCGCTTGCAGGCTTAAACTTAGGTTCATTTACAGATCCGAAGGGTAATGAGCGCTCCATTTTGCTCACAACGCCAAAAGAGGATCGTGCCACATTAGAAACCTTCGAACCCATCTATATTTATAATAACCAAGGAAAGGGCATTCCCCTTTCCCAAATCGCTGACCTGACGTTTGAAAGTAGCACACTAACCATAGACCACTACAATAAAAATAGGTCGGTATCTGTATCTTCTTTTGTAGATGCCAATTACCTAACAGATCGAGTGCTAAGCGAAGTTATCGCCAAATTAGATCAAATAGCCTTGCCCGAGGGCTATCGCTTGAGTTTAGGTGGGGAGTACGAAACCAAACAAGAATCTTTTGCAGGTTTCAACACCATTATTATCATCACTGTGTTTCTTTTCATTGCAGTATTGATTTTGCTTTTCCGCACCTTCAAAAGTACGATCATTGTCCTCTCAGTAATTCCTTTGGGTATGGTTGGTGCCCTGATTGCACTTTGGATTACGGGTAATTCTCTTTCCTTTGTCGCCATTGTTGGACTTATAGCTCTAGCAGGGATCGAGGTAAAAACCTCTATACTCTTGGTGGATTTTACCAATCAATTACGAAAGGAAGGCGTGGACTTAGATACCGCCATCCAACAATCTGGTGAAATCCGCTTTTTACCCATCGTGTTGACTACCATTACTGCCATAGGTGGACTGATTCCAATCGCATTGAGTACAAATCCATTGATTTCTCCCCTAGCTATCGTACTGATTGGAGGATTAATTAGTTCTACCCTTCTTTCTAGGATAGTCACCCCTGTACTTTACAAGCTTCTTCCACCAAGAGTTTGACAAGAAATCCATTCAAGATTTCTTTTTTTTTATGTTCGGATAGCACATTGAAATTTAAAAAGTCAACTAAAAAATTTGAAAACCTTTTTCTATCTTTCTTACCAAAATGATCTAAAACAAAAAAACCATGAAACTGATTTCCTCCCTCCTTTTCGGATTAGCACTCCTTTTAATGTCCTCAACCACCCAAGCACAAAGCACAGACTTTTTTGTTGGCGAATGGGATGTAACCATCAAAGACACGCCAAATGGAACGGTAAACGTTGTATTGTCTCTTGAGCGCGTTGAAGGCAAACTGGTTGGTAAATTTATCGATGCTGCTACAAGTACCGAAACCACCATGTCACAAATCACTGAAGGTGAAAATACGGTGACTCTTTATTTCTTTGCTGAAGGGTATGACCTTTATTTAACACTCCAACCTGAAGGTGAGGAAAATGTGACAGGAATATTGATGGACTCCTTCGCCGTAGAAGGCAAGCGAGTGAAAAAGTAAAAAAAGAAGGCGGGATTTTTCCCGCCTTCTTTTTTTACTAAAACGTCAAGCATATAAATAAGTCTACTAGCCGATAAAAAACGCTTACCCCCATTTTTTGAGTTGGGCATAGACCAAGTGAAGTGGAAAGCCCATTACAGTAAAATAAGAGCCTGTAATACTACTCACTCCAACAAAGCCAATCCATTCTTGAATCCCATAGGCACCAGCTTTATCGTAAGGCTGGTAGTATTTTAGGTAATGGCGTATTTCTTCCTGATCTAAATGACGAAAAGTCACTTTTGCCTCATCCTCAAGGGTAATCGAGTATTTTTTGTCTTTTAACGTCACCGCAGTGATCACCGTATGGGTCGCACCGGATAATCTTTTCAACATTTCAAAGGCTTCCTCCTCATCCATAGGTTTTCCCAAGACTTTATCACCATCAATCACTACCGTATCCGCAGTAATTAAGAGCTCGTTTTCTTGGAGGGATAAGAAGGCATCTGCCTTCAATTTGGAAAGGTATGCAGCAGCATACTGTGCGGGAAGGTCGGTAGGAATATCTTCTTCAATTGGGTGCACTCGAACTTCAAAATCGAGTTCTAATCCGCGAAGAAGCTCTTGCCTTCTAGGTGAATTAGAACCCAAAATGATTTTTTTAGAAGCTAGGTTAGCTAAAAAACTGGGCATAGTCGTAGTCAAATTCTTCTTGGTTAACGGTAGCGAATAACATTCCCCCTACTGCTTTAGGATAAAAGTAAGTGGATTTTTGGGGCATAAGCTGCCCTGAATTACACACCTCCATGACCTGACCCAAGTCAATCTCACGGGTAATGATAGCAAATTTGGCTTTTTTGGATTGTACCTCTTGCACACACTTAGAAAAATTTCGCTCGTAAGCCAATACGGTGGTGCTCCGCTGTTGCCCTGGAGAAATTCCAAGTAGTTTGTCAAACAATACGTCATGTAACAAAACCAAATCCAATTGACGTAGCACCTCAGGCAAGGCCGGAGCTACTTGATCGAAATTCTCTTGGCGAAACTTAATTATGTAAGCAGCATCCTCCCAAATTAAACCAAAAGTATGTTTCTTTTGAAAGGTGTAGGCAGCAAGTTCGGCGGCTTCTCCCATCGGTCGAATCTCGAACCAGGATTCTAGGGCTCCGAAGAAAACTTCTTTTGCAAGCAATTCCCCGTAGTACAATCGATGAGTAGGAAGAATTTCCAAATGATTCCCCACTACATTGGTCAAATACATTAAATGATAGTCTGATGCCTTCCAAGGGGATGATACCTGCTGGGCCTCCTGCTCTTTCCGGTAGTGAATGGCTGCTTCAAGTCGATGGTGCCCGTCGGCCAGAATTACTTTTTTATCGGATAGGGTATTTAGGAATTTTGAGATGATTATTGGATCTGTAATTCGAGCCATTACTTCACGAATCCCTTGGTAATCCTCCAATTCATACAAGGGCTGTTCCATCGCCTGATCCATCCATGGGGCTAGTTCCTGGTTTACATCTTCGTATAATCCATGCGTAGGGCTTGCTTGAATTTCCGTAGCACGAAGTAAATCCACCCGATCATGTACTGCCGATTCTAAGGTGTTTTCGTGTCTCAAAATCTTATTTTCCTCCCAAGGAGTAGCTTTGATCTGTGCAATGAATCCTTTTCTACACTGCTCTCCTTTTTCCCCTGGAAGTCGAAAGTACTGGTAATACACATAAATCCCTGGAACAGAATCCTGTTTCAGAATACCGGAGGATTTCCATTTTTCAAGAAGGTATTTTGCCTGTAAAGCCCCATTTTCTCCCTCAGGTACAGCTAAGTGAATGCTATTCAAAGGATTTTGGTAAAGCAGTTCACGCTGCTTTGTCGACACCACATCAAAAAGAGGGGCTGTTAATTTTTCCAATTGCTCTCCTAGCTCATTGGAATAACGCCAAGCTTTAACGGGTAAAAGTTCAGCCATCAGGTCAATCGATTGGTCCAGTGGGTGGTATTGGCAGGACTTAGCGGAGTGGTTGGGTTTACCTGCTTATCTTCAACTTCAAAAAATTCCACAGCTAAGGCAGCAAGTAGTATTTTTTCTTCTTCAGTAAACTGAGGTTCTAGGAATTCGGGCCTAAAGTACCGATCCACAAACTTGGTATCAAACTGCCCCGATTGAAAGGCATCGTGAGACAAGGCAAAGCGGCAGAAATCCAAGGTAGTTTGGATACCCGAAATTTGGTAATCGTCAATGGCACGAATTGTCCGAGTGATAGCTTCCTGACGGGTAGCACCGTGCGCAATCAGCTTGGCAATCATGGGGTCGTAATAAATCGGAATATCCATACCTTCCTCAAATCCATCATCTACCCGTATCCCTGCTCCTTGGGGTCGACGGTAGGTGAGCAACCTTCCAATGTCTGGTAAAAAGTTATTTTTCGGATCTTCGGCATACACGCGAACTTCTATGGCATGTCCTTGGATGGTTAAATCCTCTTGAGCAAAGGAAAGTGGTCTTCCTTCAGCAATCCAGATTTGTTCCCGAACGAGGTCCTTACCTGTAATCATCTCTGTTACAGGATGCTCTACTTGAAGTCGGGTATTCATTTCAAGAAAATAGAAATTGAGGTGCTCGTCCACAATAAATTCCACGGTCCCTGCACCGTAATAATTGCAAGCCTTGGCAACACCAATGGCGGCCTCTCCCATCGCCTTTCGCATGGCGGGACTTACGACAGCAGAGGGGGCTTCCTCAATCACTTTCTGGTGACGCCTTTGAATGGAACATTCCCGTTCAAATAAATAAACTACATTTTGGTGTTGGTCCCCTAAAATCTGAATTTCAATATGACGAGGAGAGGAAATATATTTTTCAATAAAAACCGCCCCATCACCAAAGGAAGAGATCGCTTCAGAGACAGCTCGATTCATTTGTTCATCAAACTCTGCTTCTGATTCCACCACACGCATCCCTTTACCTCCTCCTCCAGCTGAAGCTTTAATCAAAATGGGATACCCAATCTCCTTTGCCTTGACTTTGGCAACTGCCACGTCAGAAATAGCTTCATCCGTACCGGGTACGAGAGGAATTGCATAGGCAGCAACCGCCTGCTTTGCAGCAAGCTTGGATCCCATTACCTCAATAGAAACTGGGGAGGGACCAATAAATAAAATACCAGCTTCCTGCACTTGCTTTGCAAAAGCAGCATTTTCTGATAGAAAACCGTACCCCGGGTGAATTGCATCTACTCCCAACTTCTTACAAACTGCCAAAATTTTGTCGGCAGCCAAATAGGACTGATTGGAAGGAGCTGGTCCTAGGCAACAGGCTTCATCCGCAAAACGAACATGTGGCGAAAGTCGATCGGCCTCAGAATACACTGCTACAGTGCGAATACCCATCTCACGAGCAGTACGCATAATTCGAAGTGCAATTTCACCTCGATTGGCTACCAATAGTTTGGTGATTTTTTTCATTAATTCACTAAAATATATTTTGGGTAATTGAAAACAACTAAGACGAAATAAGGTATTTATTCCGAGCTTTCGAAGTCAAGCCTGGGTATAAAAACTGTTTTTTGCATCCAAGAAAGATAAGTCTTATTTTTGGGTGTTTTAAAACCGAACCCATTTCCCCAAACACTCTAAATTCTTAAGACGTTGGATCTATTTGCAAAGTTAAAAACGAATATGGGCCCTCTAGGCAAGCACTCTGAGTTTGCTGATGGCTATTGGTCATTTCCCAAACTAGAAGGTGAAATAGCTCCTAGAATGCATTTCAAGGGTAAAGAAGTCCTAACGTGGAGTTTGAACAACTACCTAGGCTTAGGCAACCACCCTGAAGTACGAAAAGCAGATGCAGATGCAGCGGCCAAATGGGGTGCAGCCTATCCGATGGGTGCACGGATGATGTCTGGGCAAACCGACCTTCACGAGCAGTTGGAAGATGAACTTGCGGCGTTTGTAGGCAAAGAAAAGTCTTACCTATTGAACTATGGCTACCAGGGTATCATGTCTGTGATCGATGCCTTACTTGATAGAAAAGACGTGGTGGTATACGATTCCGAATGTCATGCTTGCATCATTGATGCCTTGCGCATGCATCTGGGCAAACGCTATGTATTTCCACACAACGACATTGAAAATTGCGAAAAGCAACTTCAACGGGCTACCAAATTAGCAGAAGAAACAGGCGGAGGAATCCTCCTAATCACAGAAGGAGTATTCGGAATGACCGGTGACCAGGGTAAGTTGAAAGAAATTGTAGCATTAAAAAAGAAATTTGACTTCCGCTTGTTGGTAGACGATGCTCATGGTTTTGGAACTATGGGTACTACTGGAGCTGGTACAGGTGAAGAGCAAGGTGTGCAGGATCAAATTGATTTGTATTTCTCGACCTTTGCGAAATCCATGGCTTCTATAGGTGCCTTCATCGCTGGTGATGCGGATGTGATCTTGTTTTTGAGATACAACATGCGCTCTCAAATTTTCGCCAAATCCCTGCCCATGCTGCTCGTAGAAGGAGCACTCAAACGTCTCGACTTGTTGAGAAGTCAGCCAGAGTTGAAAGATAACCTTTGGAAAATCGTGCATGCCTTGCGCAAAGGATTGGTTGAAAATGGATTTAGTACAGGAAAATCCAATTCTCCAGTTACCCCTGTGGTATTGAATGGTACTGTAGGTGAAGCAGCAGCTCTTTCCATGGATTTAAGGGAGAATTTTGGAATATTTTGCTCTGTCGTGATCTACCCAGTTATACCTAAAGGCATGATTATCTTACGATTAATCCCTACAGCAGTACATACATTGGAAGATGTGAATTTGACTGTAAAAGCCTTTGCTGCGGTAAAAGACAAGCTCGTTTCGGGAGTTTACAAGAATTCTGAGCTTGCACTTTCATTCGGAGAATAAAAAAAAAGTAAAAAAAAGCGCCTTAGAATTGAAATAGTTAGTATTTGGCCTATATTAGACCCTATAAACTTATCATCAACCCTAAAAACTTTTACTATGAGCAGATTTAGCGACGTAAAAAATCTAGTAATGAGCTTGGAAGCTGACTTCGAAAAGTTCTACGACAAAGGAAATCAAGCTGCAGGTACCCGCGTAAGAAAAGGTATGCAAGATTTGAAAAACCTAGCACAAGCTATCCGTACTGAAGTACAGGACAAGAAAAACGCTGGTTGATTCTAAATAAAAAAGGTGGTTAACCCACCTTTTTTTTTGACGTAACAAATAAAGTGGAGCTTAAAACTCCACTTTATTATTTTCTACCTGTATGTCTACCATTCGCTTGCTTGGATCAATCTCTATCGATTTAATAGTATCAAGTTCTCTTTTTAAACTAATCGTTAGTGTTGGATATACCCAAGGCCAATCCTGAGTCAATACAAGTTTGGGAGCATTTGGCTCTTCCATTTTTGCTCCACGCAAAATTTCTAAAGGTAGATAAACTAACTCTTTGGTTCCATCTTTATAGGTAATCACCAAATCTATTGGCATAGGCATCGCTCCTATTCGCTCCAAAGTAATAGAAGTACCATCCACAGATGCATTTACCTCCTTCACTCCATAATCAATTGTTTTCGTAGAATACACAAAATATTCCTTATACCAATCCAATTCCAATCCACTTTCTTTCTCCATGGCACGAATCAGGTCATTGACATTGGGATGCTTAAACTTCCAGGTATTCCAATAGCGATACATCCCCCGATCACGGGCTTCCTCACCGATTACATAGCCCAGCTGTGCCAAGAAAACAGCTCCTTTACTGTACGCTGCTGCACCATAGGCTGAATTGGTTTGGTAGTGATCCGAATGGGTAGACATGGGTTCTTCCAAGCCAGACTTAACCAATCGATAATAGCCCCCATAAGAACCCCGATGTGGGGAAGCATTTGCTTGAAATATAGATGCCATCGCCAAATTTGAAGCATAAGAAGTAAAGCCCTCATCCATCCAAGGATACAAGGATTCATTGGAAGCCAAGACACCATGAAACCAACTATGGGCCAATTCATGCACCATTACCCCTACTAAACTTGGCAAAGACCGCTCTCCGGTAATTAGGGTAGACATCGCATATTCCATACCCCCATCGCCCCCTTGAACTACTGAAAACTGCTTATAAGGATATTGACCGAACTGTTTTGACAGGTAGTCAATTGCCTTAGGCGTAAACTCTTTCAACTTTTCCCAATTTTCGGTAGTCTTCTCCCCAGGAATGTAAAAATGGTGTACCGTTATGCCATTAGCCATCTGTACTTTATCGTGCTGGTACTTATTATCAGCTGCCCACATAAAGTCATGTACCTGTGGAGCTACAAAATGCCAAGTCAGCGTATTCCCTTTTGGCTCAGGAACCTTCACTCCTTCATCTTGATATCCATGACCAATCTGATTGGGATTTTGGAGGTAACCTGTCCCCCCAAGCGTATAGGATTTATCGATGGTGATTTTCACATCAAAATTACCCCATATTCCATAAAACTCTCTTCCTACATAGGGATTTGCATGCCATCCTTGCTCGTCGTAATTCGCCATCTTGGGATACCATTGTGACATGGAATAGCGAACTCCTTCTTCAGAATCTCTTCCAGAGCGTCTTACTTGTAAAGGAACCTGACCTTCAAAAGACATTTCAAATTTTACGGAGCTATTCGGTAAAATGGGCTCCGTTAGGTCCACTTCCAAAACAGTACCTACTTCCTTAAAGCTCACTGGCCCTCCATTCATGGTCAGACGCGTGGGATGCAGGTAGCCAATTTCTTCTGGAGCCAGTTTCGCTATTCGGTCTTTAACACGCTGGTCTGGATCTGCAATCGTTCGGGAGCGCACATCCATCATGCTCCCTGGTTGGAAGGCATTGTAGTAAAGGTGGTAAAATACCCGAGTCAACGTATCTGGGGAATTATTGGTGTAGGCAAGCACTTGAGTACCTTGATACCGGTTGGTAGACACATCCATAGCCACTTCCATTTGATAGGCAACAGCCTGTTGAAAACGACCATTTTGGGCATAGCCAAGGCTAATTGCCATAAAAAAGAAAAGTCCTAACCAGGACCTAAATATATAATTTGCCATATTTATTTTTTCTTAAAGAAAATCAAAAAGCAAGCTTTCCCCAAATCCTACGGAAAAAAATAAAGCTCTTGTACTTAATTGAATTCCATTGAAGTAAATTCAATCTATAAAATCAGAAAAATTGGTTTTATTTAAAAAATTTGAAACCCATCCTTAGTCACATGAAAAAATTAGTTCTCTTTATTTTCCTAGCTATGCTGCAACTAAGCGTACATGCACAGCAGGTCAACATGGACGTTTTTAAGTCCATGAAAGCTCGGAGTATCGGCCCTGGTGCAATGAGCGGAAGAATAACAGCAATTGATGCTGTGGACGATGATCCAACCACAATATATGCCGGTTCTGCCTCTGGAGGCCTTTGGAAGTCTACTTCTGGAGGAATCACTTGGGAGCCTATCTTTGATAACGAACGCGTACACTCCATTGGTTCGATTTCCATTTATCAGAAAAACCCAAACATTATCTGGGTAGGTACTGGAGAAGGAAATCCAAGAAACTCACTCAACATGGGCTATGGAGTCTACCGGTCCATGGATGCAGGCAAAACCTGGCAACTGATGGGCCTTGAAAAAACGAGGGCCATTCACCGCATTATCGTTCATCCGGATGATCCCAATACCGTATTTGTTGGTGCAATTGGATCTCCTTGGGGTACTCAAGAGGATCGTGGCGTATACAAGACCACTGATGGTGGAAAAACTTGGAAAAAAATCTTGTTTGTAGATCAAAAAACTGGTGTAGGCGAGATGATCATGGATCCCAACAATCCCAACAAGATATTTGTCAACATGTGGGAGCACAGACGCTATCCTTGGTTTTTCGAATCAGGCGGCTCTGGATCTGGCCTTTACCTTACTCAAGATGGTGGTGATACTTGGAAGAAATTAACCGCTGAAGAAAATGGACTCCCGAAAGGAAATCTAGGAAGAATGGGTCTAGCCATTTCCAAAGCCAATAGCAGCAAAATATATGCATTGATAGAATCTTCCAAAAACGCACTCTATGTTTCCGAAGATGGAGGAGAAAAATTCTCCATGATCAATGACAAAGGAGAAATTGGAGATCGCCCTTTTTATTATTTTGAAATTTATGCCGATCCTAAAAATGAAAACAGGGTTTACACCTTGTATTCTCGTGTAGGAATCACTGAAGATGGAGGAAAGAGCTTCAGAGAATTGCTTTCCTATTCAGGAGTGCACCCTGACCACCATGCGTGGTACATCAATCCAAACGATCCATCGCTACTTATTGATGGAAACGATGGAGGCC